>JAJDVZ010000077.1:0-25255 GCA_022825835.1 Candidatus Latescibacterota bacterium | reverse complement strand
ATAAAAAAACATGGACGAAAAGCCATAAGCCTCTTTCGAAAAGGATTAGACCAACTCACACAGATCATACACCAAACACGAGACCAACCTAAACGCGCCCGACAATATCAACCCATGTTACTGTCGTGTACTTAGAAATGGCCAAAAGATCCCTATCGCCGCAAAACTGTGCTGGTGCTGAATGAGCAAGATATCGACGCTTTAGAATATGAAGAGGGTGGAGTAGAGGTCCTGCTCAATGAAGAAATGTACATCCTCCCTTCTTCTTCGCAGCATTCCAATCCAGTCGTACAAAATCTGTTCAACAGTGGAATTGCGCGGCCAGGAGCTGTGCTGGTCCAAAGCCCCTTCGATAAGGATTTGTACCAAAACTCGAAGCAGGCGGTGGAACTTTTTGCTCTGGATAGGCACATGTACTTGTCCCAACTGTGTAGCCACCTAGGTGCCCGAGAGGTTCGGGTAGAGCAGGTTGAGATCAAAAGTACCGGGGGTAAGAAAACCTTCTCTGTTGAAGGCAACGTACTCGGGAAGGTCGGTGGAGGTACAAAAGTAGAAGATCAAGAGTTGGATTCGTTCCTAAGCCGCCTGAACTTGATAGACAAATTTGAGGGGGGTTCACCAGACATGTTAGCAGCGAGACAACTCCTGAACCGGACGGGATTAATTAGCGACGCCAATATACGCTCACTTCTTGAGTTGCGTCAAAATCCCAGCAACCCGCTCAAAAGCCGAAAACTCCACTTTAACATGACGAGCGAAACACAACGCAACCTTAATGTACTAGCCAGCTTTAATAAACCTATCTTCTTGTCCTTGGAAGCCGACTATGACCGCCATATACGCGAACAAACAGAGTTTACGCTCACTACCAAGGTAGATTTTTGAAAGAAGTTACAGAGAAGAAGACATGGCAATGGAAGTTTCGGATATTGGTAGGAGGCAAGAACGCATGGAAGATAAACGAGCTAGTAGTATAGCAAGTAACGGACAGGCTGCGAATCCGCGCATTATCATCGACGCCAGCTACATTCGCGGCATGAGCAAGGATGGTGCGCCATTGAGTACGATGTGTGAACAAGGCGGTCGCATCGTGCTAACGGATACTTTGTTTTACGAGCTTTGCAGCACATCGGACAGCAACCAATGGAGCGCATCAAAGCGCAAACTGGTGAAGTCCCGGAAAGCTATCGAAGTATGGGAACATGTCTCTGAGATGTTGAGGGTCGAGCTCACCAAGAATCGTCCGTACGGCAATCCTTTACATTCTGAAAGAACTGAACGCTTTCGGGAAATGTTGGCAGGTGATCCGCAGTACGAGCCTGATGATTTGGACGAAAGAGTTGAAAAGGCATGTCAACAACGCGAAGATTCCAGTGTACCGGAACTATTCCAGAACTTTGCAAAACTCAGTAGAGAACCGGAGTTTAAGGAAATAGCGGCAAGCATCAAAGATAAATTACCCCATGATGAAGAAGTTGTGCGAATTTTTTCTGTCGCGATCAACGATCCCAAAATAATTCGGTCCGTAATAGATATAGTCCGATCCACGACAGTGAATGATATGGCTGTTTCACTGGACCCCAAAGACGTAAATGAAAAATGGGTTATATGGCATTTTTCCAGATCGCTTCTCACCGTGTTCTGTGACTGTCTGCGGCGAAGTGAGCGTACGTTTATGAGAATATCCGATAAATATAAGAAACGTTTATACAACATAATACATGATTTAGACTACTTGACTCTATTGGCATTCGCAGATGCAATTGCATCCCGTGAAACAAAAGGAGAACTGTTTTACTATCGGCGATGGATGTTTGGCGACGCCTCAAAGTCATTGATACGCTCTTATGAAAAAGAGCAAATCGTGCATAGACTTAGACTGATGTCCAAAGTCGTGGTTCGAGTAACCGAACAGCTAGATGGATATATATGTGCTCTCGATATGTGGAGCCAAAAATCACTAAAAATAAAAGATTCGGAAAAACTGCCTACGAGCGTATTTATCTCTCGTAGAACCAAGGGAAACTTTGAATTGTTTTACGGCTCAATCTGGAAACATATCACAGAGCTTCTGACCGGCTACTCGGCAACAGAACTTCGGGCATTTGGTGGGGTCGTATTTGTAGATACCACAACCTTGGATCTTCTATTTGAGCCTTCAGTATAATATGCCTAACAGAAGTAATCTGAGTAATCTGTACACTGGTAAGGCTGGTCATTTAGCCGTTATGGCAGAGCTTCTTCTTCGGGGTTGGAATACAGCCATTCCAGAAGTAGATATAGGCGACGACATTTTTGTCGTCCACGATAGAGATGGGGATATGCGCCGAGTACAAGTGAAGACAGCTATGGCAAAACCGCAGCAGTATGGGCGCAGCGCACAGTTCAATATTCCGATCTCGCAGCTTCAGAGGGAGATGGATCCAGATATAACATACGTTTTTGCAGTTCGGCTCCGCCTTCGGCATAAAAGCCGCTGGGATGATTTTGTTGTGATTGACCGACAGGATATAGAGAAGTACCGGGAGGATGGCATGGGGAGTGAAAACAGAGATAGGCTTGTATTATACCTGCGTTTTGAAAAGGAAAGTATTACCTGTAATGGGTACGATCTATTGCCGTACAGGAATGCTTGGGATACTCGCTTTCCCGTTATCGAGCATTGATACCCATTGTGTCTGTCGTTATTCCAAACATCGAAGATGTCGTGTTGTTTGCGAAAAAGCTCCATGACAAAGGACAGCTATGGGTCGGTGAGGCATTTGGCTGGCCGGCAGAATACAATCCCGAAAAGTCCGATCCGCCGCTGGACTCAAAAATGACCTTTACTCCCGCAGATTTTTGCATTGGTGAGAGTGGTATTTGGTTTTATTCCCTTATGTGGGAAAATGGTAAAGAAGAAGAACCTGTTGCTTTTTTGGATGATAGAAATATCACTGAAACAGTGTCATGATCCTGAACAGCACGATGATTTTCTTGGTAGAGGAGATGCTATGCGCGTGGCGGTAATCGGCGCGGATCGCCCTTGGGGAGCGCTGCTAGCGGCTGAGTTGGGTGCGGAGTTTGAGGTGGTGGTGTTCGGCGCAGAAGAGACCAGCGACCTAGCCAACTATCGGCAGGTCGATTTGCTCCAGCGCGAGGCATTAGACCCGGCGCTGCCTGGCGTGGAGGCCATCGTCCTCGCGGCGGGAGGCGATCCGGCTGGCGACGACGAAGGGGCCGTGCTCGATACTGCGGCGCGGGGTACCTACGTGGCGCTGACGGCGGCCTGCGCTGTCGGTATTGGGAAAGCGGTGCTGCTGAGCAACCTCGATTTGCTGCGCGACTATCCGGAAGAGTATATAGTTGATCCACAGTGGAATGCTTTGCCACGGGCGGAAGCTGGGTCGTTAGCGCCGCTTATGGCCGAATTAGTTGGCCGCGAGATCGCTCGCACTGGACAGATCGAAGTGCGCTGTTTGCGCCTCGGCGAATTGGATGAGGAGACCACGGCTGACGACGCTGTGGAAGCAGTGCGCCAAGCCCTTACCGCCGAGCGCGAAGGGCACCACTGGTCGCTGGCGCACGTGGCGTCGAGCGGGCGCTTCGCCTAAAGGGGACATTATGGCAACGGTGGATGAAGGCAAGGTGGTGTTGTTTGGGGCGGGTGGCCCGGTCGGCGCGTCGGCGATTGCCGCGCTCAAAGATCACTACACGTTGCGGGTGACTGATCTCCGGCCGATGACTGAGGTGGCGTCCGCGCCACCGCAAAATCCCCGAGCGCCGATCCCAGAGGTGTTGGGGCCGCCGCACGAAAATCGGGTCGTTGATATTACCAACTATGCGCAAGTGTTAGCCGCCTGCGAGGGCATGGACGCGGCGATCAATGTATCCGTCGTCCGGCCGCATCCCGTGCTGGCCTTCCAAGTCAACATGATCGGCGCGTACAACGTGGCCAAAGCCTGCGTGGCCTGCGGCATAAAAAGGCTGATCCACACCGGGCCTTTTCACACCTCCTTAAACCACAACGCCGACTATTGGAACGACTTCCAAGTGGGAGCTGACATCCCGCTGCATCCGGGCGACGATCTCTACGCAGTGAGTAAGTATCTCGGCGGGCACATTACGCGCGTGTTTGCCGAGCGCGAGGGCTTGGAGGTACTCACCTTTGTCTATACGGATTTTCGGCCGAGGGAAATCCTGCCCGAGGAACATGGGCAGGGTGTGCATCCATACTCGACCTCGTGGGAGGATACCGGGGAGGCGTTCTTGTATGGGTTGCGAGCGCCCGACATGCCGTCGCCGTACGAGGATTTCTTTATCTGTGCGCGGCTGCCGCACGACAAGTACCGGCCCGACAAGGCCAAGCGGCTCTTGGGGTGGGAGGCTCAAGACCGGTTTAAAGCGTTGTACTCGCGGCCTTAGTAACTGATCCGATAGATCAGACCGGCCTGATCGTCCGAGACTAGCAGTGAACCATCGGGCATCACGAGGACGTCAACAGGCCGCCCCCAGTTTGATTCTCCCTGTAGCCAGCCTTCGGCGAACGGCTCGTAGCTGACCGCCCCGTCGGCGGCCAAGCGCACTAGAGTGAGGCGGTAGCCGATCTTGCGAGTGCGATTCCAAGAGCCGTGTTCGGCGATGAAGATTTGATTGCGATATTCCGCCGGAAACATGTTGCCAGTGTAAAAGCGCATTCCGAGGGCTGCTACGTGCGGACCGAGTTCTTGGACTGGCGGAACGAACTCGCCGCAGCCGCGTTGAGCGCCGAAAGCTGGATCGGCGATGTCGGTGCCGTGGCAGTAGGGATAGCCGAAGTGCTGCCCATCGGCGGTTACTCGGTTCAGTTCGTCTGGCGGCATGTCGTCGCCCATCCAGTCTCGGCCGTTTTCCGTGAACCACATTTCCTCTGTTTCCGGGTGCCAGTCGAAGCCAACGGAGTTGCGCACGCCTCGGGACACGACCTCGAAGTCGCCCGTGGCGGGATCCAACCTGCCGATGGACGCGTACGGATCGGGGGAAGCGCAAATGTTGCACGGCGCGCCGACCGGCACGTACAGCAAACTGTCCGGGCCAAAGCGAATGAACTTCCAGCCGTGGGCGCGGTCTGTTGGGAAAGCGTCGTTGACGATCTCCGGCTGCGGCGGGTTGTCGAGGTGCGCTTCGATGTTGCGATAGCGCAGGATGCGGCTGACTTCGGCTACGTACAGGTCGCCGTCCTTGAAGGCGACGCCGTTGGGTCTGTTCAGGCCGCTGGCGAGGATGATGACGCGCTCGGCCTTGTGGTCACCGTCTTCGTCGCGCAGCGCGTACACGCGACCGCTGGACCGGGTGCCGACGAATAGGGTGCCACTAGGGCTGCGGCTCAGTGAGCGAGCGCCGGGGACCCTTTTGGCGTACACGCGAATGTGGAACCCTTCCGGCAGTTTGATCTGCGTCAGGCGCGGGTCTTCGGGTGGTGGCGGGTCCACCGACCTGCCAATTCCTACAGGCAGCAACGGGTGGAACGGATCGACGCTATACGCCTCGATAAGCTGGGCGTCGGCTAGGTCAATTTGCCCGTCTCGGCTGACATCGCCCAAGGATATATCGCCGTTGTTGGGCAGGGCGATGGAGGAATCTTCGCTGTACAGGACGGCTAGCAGCGCATCGGCCCAATCGACGCGACCGTTGTTATCGAGGTCTCCTAACAGCCGGCTCACGGCCCCTTTATCTTGGGGAACGCTGTCGAGTACTGCGACCACAATATCGACAACCTCGGTCCCCACCCGAAAGGCCGGGTCCACATGGGGAATCAAGCCTTGGCCTGAGACGGTCAAGCCATAGACCTGCGCCAAATTTGCTGGCTCCGTGCCCACCACCTTCGCCCCTACCGGCTCCGCAGAGGTGCCCCCAACCGCTCCGTCGAGCAGGACCATTGACCGAGTCAAACGCACCTCATCGCCAATCAACCGATACAGATATACCCCTGCGGCGACGCCCCGTCCCGACGCATCCGTGCCATCCCACGTCGCTGTGTGAAAGCCCGCTGGCTGCTCCGCATCCACCAACGTCGCTAGGCGCTGCCCCAAGACGTTGAGCACTTCTAGCCGCACCCTAGTCGAGATCGGCAGGCGATAGGGAATGATCGTGGAAGGGTTGAACGGGTTGGGGTAATTCTGTCCTAAGTAAAATTGTTGCGGCAGGACGGTTTGTTCCGCCAAGACGTTCGTACTCAATGCCGCTAGGGACAAGGCAAAATAGCCGGTTTCATCGGTGATAGCGCGGACCGAGCGGCTCAGGTCGGTTGCAACAAACAGTCGCACCTGCGCGTTGGCGACCGGTTGCCCCGCAGTTAGCCGCACCCGCCCCTCGACCAGCGGCTGGGCGCTGGCCCCAACGACCAAGAGCAATCCCATGAGGTATCCAATTATCGATCTCATAACGCTCGTTTCTTTATGAAGAAAATATACGAATAGTACGGGCAACTTCACAGCAGCGCCGCAGTTGGCTCGGTGAAAAGGGCTTCAATCAAAGCGCACGCCATTGAGCGCCTCCGTCGCCTTGACAGGGGACGGAGGGGGCGATACCTTGACTGCAACAGGCTGCTTGTACGAAGAAGCATTGACTCCTAAAAAGTCATGGCCAATCTAACAAGGAGCCTATTTTATTTTTAGCACTACGGGATGAAAATCGTCTGCTCACGCACCAACGTCGAGTTGGGCTGATGTTCCTAAATCCTTAACGAAAGAAAAGTTTTGGGAATAAGTGAACAACAGCAGCAACAGCCGCTAGATGACGAGGGCCACCAGAAACTATTCGGTCTAGACATCTATCTGACCCCAGTATTCACAATTTCCAGTGTGACCATTGTTGCTTTTATCGCTGGGGCGCTCGTCTTCCAAGAAGCCGCGACCGAAGTTTGCGAAAATGTCCGCGAGTGGCTGACTATAAATCTCGATTGGTTTTTTCTGCTTGCTGCTAATCTCCTCCTGCTATTTTGTCTGTATGTAGCCTGCTCGCCGCTCGGCAAGGTGCGCCTCGGAGGGGCCGATGCAAAACCCGAATACTCCAACGCCACTTGGTTCGCCATGCTCTTTGCCGCTGGTGTGGGTATCGGCTTGCTGTTTTACGGCGCGGCCGAGCCGATCTATTACTTCCAGAGTCCACCGCTTGGCCTTGCCGCCGGAACAGAACAAGCCGCTATGGTCGGCATCGCAGCCACCGTTTTTCACTGGGGGCTGCACGCTTGGAGCATTTACGGCGTCGTGGGGCTCGCCCTCGCGTACTTCGCCTACAATCGCGGATTGCCGCTCACCATTCGCTCGGCGTTCTATCCCCTGCTCGGCGACCGCATCTGGGGCTGGCCTGGCCATGTCATCGATACGTTTGCCATCTTCGCTGGTCTGTTCGGGCTTGCGACTTCGCTCGGTTTGGGCGTTAAACAGCTAGCCTCCGGCCTGAATTATCTGTTCGACGTTCCGGCCAATAACACCACCATGGTAGTGCTGATTGTGGCGATTACGTCCATCGCGCTGACTTCGGTGCTGACGGGTATTAACGTCGGCATCAAGCGCCTCAGCCAGTTCAACATCACGCTCGCGCTTTTGCTGTTGGCGGCGGTTATCGCACTTGGACCGACGAGTTATATTTTCCGCAGTATGTTCACTGCACTCGGCAGCTATTGCGCCAAAATTGTGCCGCTTAGTAATTGGATCGGGCGCGAGGACGCGGATTTCCTGCACGGTTGGACGACCTTTTACTGGGCGTGGTGGTTTGCTTGGGCACCTTTTGTCGGCACGTTCATCGCCCGCATTTCCAAGGGCCGCACCGTGCGCGAATTCACGCTCTTTGTCCTCATCCCGCCGGTGGTGTTGTGCTTTCTGTGGTTTGGCACTTTTGGCGGCACGGCCCTCCATCAGCACATCGTTGGAGGCTATACGGGTGTAACCGAAAATGTTGCGGCGTGGAAGCTAGAAATTGCCTTGTTCAAGATGTTTGACCAACTGCCGCTGACCAAGTTGCTTTCATTGGTCGCGCTCCTGCTGACTACTGTATTTTTTGTCACTTCGTCGGACTCCGGCTCGTTGATTATCGACACCATTGCAGCCGGTGGCCGAGTAGATGCTCCGGTGGCGCAGCGGGTCTTTTGGTGTACGATTGAAGGGTTAATCGCTATTGCTCTCTTGCTCGGCGGCGGGTTACATTCGCTACAGGCGGCCTCGCTCGCGACCGGCTTTCCGTTTGCCCTTGTCGTCTTGGGCATGGCCGTCTGCGTCTGGATAGAGTTGCGCCGCGAAATGCGTGCAGCGCACTAAATGCTAATAGAGTAGATGTTATAAGAACGAATCCTTAGAAGAGGCGGTACACTCATCCTTAATGAAGGAGGTTCTGTGATGACATATTGGCATAGGCACATTTTGGTGCTAGTCGCCGCGGCTTTAGTTTGGGCTGCGCCGGCGTGGACGCAAGCGACAGGCACTGTCGTCGTCACCGTAGTTGATGACGACAGCGGCCAGGCGCTGGAGACGGCCTTAGTCTATATCCCGGCCTTGGACCTAGGCGGGATGTCGGACGCACAGGGCCAGTTTACTATAGCCGACGTGCCGGTGGGCGAGCACCAATTGCGCGCCGAATTGATTGGCTACTCGTCGGTGACTGCCACGGTTGTAGTAGAGGCCGGGCAAACCGCGACCATCGAGTTGCGGATAAAACCCTCTGCGCTGCTCCTCGAAGAGCTGGCGGTGACCGGCACGGCTGTTAAGAACTCTCCCGTCAGTTCAACCTACGCCGTTGCGGTGACTGGCCGGGACAAGATGGCCGAACAAGGGGCACCACAGCCGGTTGATTTCTTCAAGAACTTGAGCGCCAGCCACGGGGTGATCGGCGAGCGCAGCAGTTGGTACAATGCCAACCAAGCCGCCACTCTTTCCGAGAGCATTGCCAACGTCAATCTGCGTGGACTGGGCGCTTCGCGGACGCTGGTGTTGATCAACAGCCGCCGCCAAACTTATGTGCCAGCGCGCTTGATTGGCGGGCGCTTCGTCGATGTAAATGCCATTCCCGCCATTGCCGTGGATCGGGTTGAGGTACTCAAGGAAGGGGCTTCGGCTATCTATGGGTCGGATGCGGTAGCTGGTGTCGCCAATTTTTTAACTCGCGCCGACTTTGAGGGCTTTGAGGTCTCGGGTGCGCATGAGTATATCGCTGGCGCGGGCGATTCCAACGTCGGCGCGATCTGGGGTGGGAAGATCGGTGCGGCTCATGCGGTTGTTGCTGGAGAATGGAGAGGGCGTCAGGCGCTACCGGCCTCCGAGAGGGACTATCTGCTGCAGCCGTGGCACGGCGGTGGACAGCGCCTCGGATGGTCGAGCTTGGGCAACCCAGGCACCTTTGCCGTTGGTGCTCCGGCCCCCTGGACCGCTGCCATTCACGCCCCGCGTTGCGAGCAGTTTGGCGGCTTCCGGGAATCTTGGACCTGCCGCTTCCGCTATCAGCAGTACGAGAATCTGATCGAAGACATGAGCCATACGCGCGCTTTTGCCGAGCTCAACGGCGAATTGGACAACGGCATGGAGTATCACTTAGAGGGTCTGTTTGCTCAGGCTGAGATTCCCGAATGGTACACCACGCCTTCGTATCCTCCCTTTCCCTTGACGGACACCAGCATTATGGAAGTCGCGCCCAACCATCCAGGGCGGGAGGCCTTCTGCGCGGATTACGGCGCGGAGGAAGGCGACCTGTACTACAACGAATGCCAAGGCGGCGAGAACTGGTATTTCAATGGCCGTCCGTTTGGCAACTCCGGTCCCAATCGCACGCTAGGCCGCGACTCTCGCACCTTGCGCTTGGCAGCTTCAGCCAATGGCGACCTAGGGCAAAATACCTATTTTGACCTAGGTTTGTCCTATTCCCGCACTGAGGGTAACTACAACCTGCCAGGGGTGTACACTGAGCGGCTGTTCCTCGGCTTCCGCGGGTTTGGTGGACCCGATTGCGGCGTTGACGTGGAGGCGGATCACTCGTCCCTTGCTGGGATGCGGCTTGGCCCGCTCAACGGCCAAGTGGCGGGTCAGGGCAACTGCCAGTACTACAACCCCTTCAGCAATGCCATCGAATTCGCGGATCAATACGGCGCGGAGTTTGCAAGCCAATCCAATCCCGATTACCGCGCCAACCTCGCCAACAGCCCCGAGTTGCGGCACTGGCTGGCAAATAATGAAGTCGATCTACAGAGCACGGCGGATTTGCTGGTCGCCGATGCGACGCTGAGCGGCACTTGGATTGAAGAGGTCGCTAGCTACGCGGCCGGCTACCAGTTCCGTTTGCTCAATGTCAGCGGCGATCCCAACGACGAGGGCGACGTGACCATCAACCCCTGCCCGGTGATAGGCGATACGAGCTGCTCGGCGGAAGACAAGTTCGGGCCTTATGCGTTCACCAACGTCCATCGGCCCTACGATGAATCGCAGACCGTGCATCGCTTCTTTGCCGAGATTCCCCTGAGCTTAGGATCGCGCTTTGACACCCAACTGGCGGCCAACTACGAATTCCACGATGTGGCGAGCAGTTTCGATCCCAAGCTCGGTTGGCGCTATCAGCTAGTGGAATCGCCAACTCAGTCCATGTTTCTGCGCGGCTCGGTGCAGACGACGTTTCGCACGCCAGCGCTGGACGACGTAAATGAAAGCCCACTGACAACGCTTGAGTGGATCAACGAAACGGGTGCCTATCAAGCGGTGGACCGATTCGGCAGTAAGGACCTCAAGCCCGAACAGGCTTTTACGTATAATGCGGGTTTCGTCTTGGTCACCGAGGCGGGCTTTGACGCGACGTTTGACTACTGGAGCTACGACTTCGAGGATGTCATCGGCTCCATGCCGCACGGGGCTATTACCGCCTTATATGCCGATGAAGCCAATAATGAGGCCCTGAAGCAGTTCATCGTCTGCCCGGACGGGATCGGCACGGGCACGTGCGCGGCCTCCGAACTGGAGCGAGTGCAAGTTGATATCATCAATTGGCCAGGCGTCAAGACCTCGGGAATTGATTTGCATTTGGGCGGGCGCACCGATGCCGGAGCCGGGGAAGTTTCGCTCGGCTTGGACGCTACGTACACGCTGGAATACCGGACGAAGGCTCTGATGTTTGGCGATCTAGTGTTACAGGATGAAGCAGACGCGGCCGGCTACCTAAACTTTGGCAATCCCATTGCGACCTCGCTGCCGAGGTTGAAGGGGCAGGTGTCGGCGGGCTATCACTGGGGAACGTATCGCCTAGTGAGCTTTTTGAACTACATTTCGTCGTACGAGGACCGGGGATCGATGAACTCTGGTAATGATGCCGTTGAGGAATTATTTGGCACCATTGACTCGTTTACCACGTGGGATGTGAGCTTTCTGTGGGACTTGTCCGAAGGCGTCCACATCGCGCTGTCGGGGATGAACCTGCTCGACACCAAGGCCCCACTGGTCAACATCGAGCAAGCGTACGACGGCTTCACGCACGACCCCAAGGGCCGGCGGTTGAAACTGTCTGTGTCCTATAAGTTTGGCGGCTGAAATTCGGTTTTCAACGACGATCGGCTAAGGAGTAGGGGGCGGTTTGCAAACCGCCCCCTACTTTTTGCTCCCTGACCGATTGAGCAACAGATAATCAATCGGCTCCTCAATGAATTCCGCATTGTGATCCAGGCCGCAATCATCGGGAAAAGCCTTTTCACAGCCGGTGTTGAACATCAGCGGTCCGCGATTCCTGTACCAGCGGATACAGTGGACCTGCGCAATCATATGCCGCGGCCGATCCGACCGATTCGGTACGCCTCTGTGCCAGAGCCGCATATCCCTGATCAGCACGCTGCCCTTTTTCGCGCAGCCGCTCACGGGGGGAGAAACCTTCCTTTGCGCCTCTTCGGTTTCCTCGTCGATTACCGTTTCTGGGAAGGGGTGCAGATGCGTGCCCGGCCATAGCTCCACGGCCCCGTTTTCTTCCGTCACATCGTGCGGAGAGATATTCACCACCACGCACGCGGTCGGGTGGGCTGGCTCGTGCCCGGGCCATAGGTGAGGCCCGTCCCTATGCAACGGCTGGGTGCCGCTGCCGGGACAATTGGTGTTTCCGTTGTAAAAGCTGTTGAAAATTCCCTCGCCGAGGAGGGCGGTGTTGACCTGAATCACAAACGGATTGGCGACAATCTCGCGAAAGACAAAGGGCGCGAACGGAGGCGGTCCCTGTTGCAGGTGGCCTTTGAGACCTCCGGCACCGCCCCACTGCTCCAGATCAATCAAGACCTTGGAATCCTGATCCATCTTCTCCCGGAGGATATCGAGCGGCTCATGGGGGACCGCGTTTTCGATGACGACATATCCGTCCCGCCTGATCGCCTCCATCGCCTTTTTGAGCCGTCTGGGACTCAGGTGCCGAGATTCCGTTTCCTTCTTGGTAAGAGCGATTATCATCGGTTTTCCCCTTCAGTTGCCTCCCGGGAATTCTTGGGAAAGGAAATGCGTGGGCGAGAAAAACGGGATTTTGGCTGGTTTTGGAAAGGAGCCTAGGCAAACAAGTCCGACGCCGTTTTGAATAGATCGTTGACAGTGCCTATCTGCCGATCTATACTGCACGCCGATAATACACATCACATCACTGAGACGCCCATGATTATATCCCGCATAATCGTCCATCAGCCCGCCGGTCTGTTGCGCCTTCTGACCGACGCGGGCTTAGAAGGTCACTGTACCGGCGTTGCGGCCACGATCGCCGAGACTGACGTGGCCGCGGCGGCCTCTATCCTCATCGATGCGAATCCCGTCAATCGCGAGCGGCTATGGCAGGCGTTCAACGAAGTAGATGGGAGCGTGTCTGCCGATCTTCGCGCCTGTATCGACGTCGCCTTGTGGGACCTTACGGCCAAGGCCGCCGGTCAGCCGGTGCATCGGCATGTCAACGGCTTTCGCAACCGCATTCCGGTTTGCAGGAGATCGGAGCGCAACTCGGCGGAAGGAATCGTTGAGGAAGCGCAGGAAGCGCAAGGTGCAGGTTTCCGGGCGTACAAATTCGCCGCCCTTTTGGATGAGGAATCGCTCATCAGCTCGATACGCGATGTGCGCCGGGCAGTAGGACCGGATTTCTGCCTGTTGCTCGACGGCCGGACGCGGTTGGTTATTGACCAAGCGATACGGATCGGTCGGGCGCTCGACGCGGCGGACTTTTTCTGTTTTGACCGGCCGCGGCCCGACAACGATATGTCCGGTGGCAGGCAGCTAGCTGCCGCGATAGATACTCCGACGAGCACGGGCGTGTCCAGTTCCATGGAAGCGGCGCAGGTTATGACGATTCAGGCGGCTGACCACGTTCGCACTGAGGTAACGCGGGTCGGCGGCATGACGGATGTGCTCAAAGCCGCTCGCTGCGTCGAAGCCTTCGGGGCCTACTGCCATCTGGACGGCTTGGGAATCTGCGATGGTTTTGCCCATTTGCATCTGGCGGGCACCATTCGGAATACGCCCTTTTTGGAGGTGGCCGAAAACGAAGCGTCTTCGCCGTTCATCGGGAATCCGCTGCAAATATGCGATGGGTATATCGAAATTCCCGACGCGCCGGGATTGGGCATGGAGATCGACATGGGTGCTGTCAACGAGCACACTGAGGAACTGATTGAGATCTGAGGCCCTATGCAGATTCGAGATGTGAAATGTTACCTGTTGCAGGGCGAACCCGCGACGCGGCAGGAGAGTTGTCGGGCCAGAGGAAGCATCGCCCCGGTGCCGCCGGGGGTCTCTGGGCTGCTTACCCACGATCAGGGATTTGGCGCGGTCGATCCCGAGGGATTTACGTTTACCGGGGAAGAACCTGAGCCGACGTATAGCCTGATGATCCGGCTCGTGACGGGTGGAGACCTAGATGCGTACGCCAATTACGCCACAGGTTTCGATCCGCGAGAACTGGAATGGGAGGCCAAGGCGTTCTTGGCCCGGTATGCCCACATGCTCATCGGCGTGGATGCCTTCGATCGGGAGTACATCTGGCAGCGGTTTTGGATGGCTCAGCGGTTTATGTACACGGGCAGGGGGCTGCTCGACACCATCGACCGGATGTTGTGGGACTTGGCGAGTCGAAGTGCCCGCCTGCCAATTTACAAGCTGCTCGGAGCTTGTCGCGAAAGCGTTCCTGCGTACTGCAACGTCGGCGGTCGGACCATTGACGACTTGGTGGCCCACGCGGTGAAACGCGTGGAAGAAGAGGGGTTCATCGGCTGCAAGGATCACTCGTACCGAGGGGTAAAAGGCAACGAGGAGATGGCGAGGAAGCTGCGGGAGACGCTGGGCGACGATATCCTGCTCTTTCACGATGCCGTCGAGTCGTACACAGTCGATGAGGCTATAAAAATTGGCCGCGTCCTAGAAAAGTATCATTACCGGTGGATCGAAGAGCCGTTGCAGGACTACGACATCATGGGTCTGAAGAAGCTGTGCGCCGCCCTCGATCTGCCGGTGCTGACCCTCGAATGGATCGGAGCCATCGGCGGGCAGCCCTACAATACGGCACCGTACTTGGCGTTACAGGCTGCGGATATCGTCCGGCAGCGGGGTATTGGAATCACGGGTCAGGTCAAACAGGCCCAACTGGCCGAGAGCTTCGGCGTCGAAGTACACGGCGGCGATCCCCAAGTCATCTTGGCCATCGGCAACGATCCCGTCTTTGAAGCGATGGGCGTGCAGCCGCGTCCTCCCGAAGAGGATCTAGACTGCCGGGGTACGGTCGTCGTAGAGGATGGCGCCCTGTCGATAGCTTGGAGCGACCGTCCCGCGGCGGAACCGGACTGGGACGAGATGGCGCGGAGCGCCGTTGCCGTTATTTAATACCCTCACACTAACACCTCGGCTAGCTCGGTAAAATTTCCCACCTCCACATCGGGTCGATACGGCGTTTCTTCGTAGGGCAAGGCGTTGCGGTTGACGAAGGCTCCCCTCATGCCGCAGGCCCGCGCTCCCATCACGTCGAATGAATTGGCCGAAACCATCATGCACTGTCCCACTTCGAGGTTCAGCAAGGTTGCGGCCCGGCGATACACCCCAGGATGTGGTTTGAAAGCACCTACTTCCTCGACTGAGATAATGCGGTCGAAGTCCCAGCCAATGCGGTTGGTCGCTAGATGGGCCAAAAAGTCTGCCTCGCCGTTGGATAGGGCGACTAGGCGGTAGCGCTCCTTTAGCTTTTCGAGGGCGTCCCGCACATCGGCGAAGGGGTTGAGGTGCTGCCAAGCTGCCATGAGCCGGGGGACATCTCCTTCGGTCGCGTCTATTCCCTCCAACGCCAAAACGTAAATCAAGGCCCGCCGCACTGTCTCCAAATAGCCGCTGTGGCCCAGCAGGAGGATATTGTCCTGATATTGCTCTAGGCGCTGGCGCGCCCGCCATTGGTTCCACAGGTGCTCGGGCGCTACGGAAGACCCTTTATCGCGCAGGTAGGACGCGATGGCCGGGGTCAGGCTGCCGCCCAAGTCTAGGACGGTGCCGAACAGGTCGAAAGTGAGGGCTTGTACTGCTGGAAATTTGGTCATATTATTTGCCTCGTCGTGTTTGTTGTGCGGTACGCGATTGTGTAATTTACTCTATCCGCGAGTGGTAGAACAAGCGTAGGGGGCGGTTCGCAAACCGCCCCTACAAAATGACCAATATGCAATGTGTGGTATTGTTGGACTGTACGTAAAAAAACACAACTTGGCCGATCAACTCGGCGCGCTGTTCGCCGAGA
The DNA here is from genome assembly GCA_022825835.1 of Candidatus Latescibacterota bacterium. Taxonomy (GTDB): domain Bacteria; phylum Latescibacterota; class UBA2968; order UBA8231; family UBA8231. The sequence continues at coordinate 9,544 of JAJDVZ010000077.1, read as the reverse complement.
TGCTGATCTGCATGAGCGACCGCGGCCCCGATAGCGCGGGGTTGGCGCTCTATGGCAATGAGCCGCCGGAGGGCTTTATCAAAGTCACCTTGCGGCACGTGGCCGACGGCTACGATTGGCCGGGGCTGGCCGACCAACTCGGCGTGCGCTTTAGCTGCGAGGCCAGCCTGCGCGTCAACGCCAACTACGCGGTCATCGCAGTGCGCGCCGACGCCGATTCGTTGGGACAGGCGCTAGCTGGCTCAGACCCGGGCCTGACGGTAATGAGCATCGGCCGCAGCATTGAGATCCTCAAGGAGATCGGCGCGCCTTCCGAGATCGTCGATCGCTTTGGCGTGCGAAAGATGCGCGGCACGCACATCATCGGCCACACGCGCATGGCCACTGAGAGCGCGGTGACCACCGATGGCTCCCATCCCTTTTCCACCGGCATGGACCTCTGCTTAGTACACAACGGGTCGCTGAGCAACCACAATCGGCTGCGTTCGCGCTTGGAGCGCCGGGGGATTGAGATTCGCACGGAAAACGACTCGGAGGTGGCCGCTGGTTACTTGATGTGGCGGATGCAGCAGGGGGATACCTTGCAAGCGGCACTCCAAGCGGCGCTCGACGACCTGGACGGTTTCTATACCTTTGCCATTGGCACGGCCGATGGCTTCGCAGTCTTGCGCGACCCGATCGCCTGTAAGCCGGCGGTGCTGGCCGAGACGGATGAGTACGTGGCGATGGCCAGCGAATTCCAGGCGCTATCGAGCTTGCCGGGGATCGACGATGCGGAGGTGTGGGAGCCCAAGCCGGCGCGGGTGTACACTTGGGGAGGAGCCGATTGATGGGCGCGGAGGTTTTCGACTTGGCTTCGGCAAGCTCTGCCGAATCGGCGACCGGGGCGTTGCGCCAGCTCAACCAGCGTCTGCACGGTCTGACTGAGGAGACGGCTAAGAAGCCGTGGCGGATTCTGCATCCGCGAGGTGCGCACGCAGTGGCCGCTGGAGTCAATGCGCCGGTGGAAATCGATATCGAAGGCCACGTTGGTTACTATTGCGCCGGCATGAATCAGCGCGCTCACATCACCGTCCACGGGATGGTCGGGGTCGGAGTGGCTGAGAATATGATGTCGGGGATGGTGAGAGTGAAGGGCCACGCTAGCCAATGCGCTGGAGCCACCGGGCACGGCGGCTTGCTGGTCATCGAAGGCGACGCGTCGAGTCGGTGTGGGATTTCGATGAAGGGGATCGATATTGTGGTCGGCGGCTCGGTCGGTCACAGCAGTTGCTTTATGGCCCAAGCCGGCAACCTAGTCGTCTGCGGCGATGCCGACGAGGCATTGGGCGACTCGCTGTACGAGGCGCGGATTTTCGTGCGCGGCCGGGTCGCGGGCTTGGGGGCTGACTGCATTGAAAAGCCCATGCGCGACGAGCATTTGAGCGCGTTGGCTGAACTACTGACGCGAGCGGACTTGTCCGATGTGCGCCCCGAAGAGTTCCGCCGCTACGGGTCGGTGCGCCAGCTTTACAACTTCAAGGTAGATAACGCATCCCAGTACTAGACGTTACTATGACGCAACCAAACCAAAACCAAGAGGGTCTGCGCGAATCGGCGACCTTTGGCCGCGACATCATCTACGAGATCCAGCGCGCTGCGCGGACCGGGATCTACGATATCCGCGGCTGGGGGGCCAAGCGCCGGGTGCCCCATTTTGACGACTTGGTCTTTTTGGGCGCGAGCATGTCGCGCTATCCGCTGGAAGGCTACCGCGAGCGCTGCGACACCGATGTGGTGCTGGGCACGCGCTACGCCAAAAACCCGATCCACCTCGACATCCCCGTCACCATCGCGGGGATGAGCTTTGGCTCGCTGTCGGCGCAGGCCAAAGAGGCGCTCGGCCGCGGTGCCAGCGAGGTCGGCACGAGCACCACGACCGGCGACGGCGGGATGACGCCGGAGGAGCGCGAGCAGTCGCGAATTTTGGTCTATCAGCTTTTGCCCTCGCGCTACGGCATGAATCCCGACGACTTGCGGAAGGCCGATGCCATCGAAGTGGTACTCGGCCAGGGGGCCAAGCCCGGCGGCGGTGGGATGCTGTTGGGTCAGAAGATCAGCGACCGCGTCGCCCAGATGCGGACTTTACCCAAGGACATCGACCAGCGCTCGGCCTGCCGCCATCCCGATTGGACCGGCCCGGACGATTTGGCGATCAAAATAGTCGAATTGCGCGAGATTACCGACTGGCAGGTGCCGATCTACGTCAAGATCGGCGCGACGCGGACCTACTACGACACGCTTCTAGCGATCAAGGCCGGAGCCGATGTGGTGGTGCTCGACGGGATGCAGGGCGGCACGGGTGCGACTCAAGAGGTATTTATCGAGCATGTGGGGATTCCGACTTTGCCGGCCGTGCGCCAAGCGGTGGAAGCGCTCGACGAGCTGGATATGCATCGCAAGGTGCAGCTCGTTGTGTCTGGCGGCATCCGCAGCGGCGCGGATGTGGCCAAGGCCCTGGCGATGGGGGCGGACGCTTGTTCGATTGGTACGGCTGCGCTGATCGCGCTGGGCGACAACAGCCCGCATTTGGACCCCGAGTACCGCAAAATTGGTTCGGCGGCTGGCTTTTACGACGACTTGCAGGACGGCGAAGACCCGGCCGGCATCTCGACCCAGACCGACGCATTGGCCGAGCGCCTCGACCCAGTGGCTGGAGGCCGCCAACTCGCCAATTATCTGCGGGTGATGACCATGGAGTGCCAGACCATTGCTCGCGCCTGCGGCAAATCGCACGTTCACAATCTGGAGCCAGAGGATTTGGCGGCGCTGACCATTGAGGCAGCGGCCATGGCTAAGATCCCCTTGGCCGGGACGGATTGGATTCCTGGAAACACGCCAACTAAAGGAGCTTGTTGTGACTGAACGCACTGAGATCAAAGAACGCCTCGACCAAGAGGGCATTGAATTCCTACTAGTACAGTTCGTCGATATGACCGGCGCGCCCAAAGTGAAGATGGTGCCGGTGACGGCGCTCGACGATGCGCTTGACGAAGGCGCGGGTTTTGCCGGCGCGTCCATTTGGGGTTTGGGGCAGGGGCCGCACTCGCACGATATGCTGGCGCGGATTGACCTCGATTCGTACGCGCGGCTGTCTTGGCAGCCGAACACCGTGCGCTTTGCCAGCAATCTGTTCGTCGATGGGGAATCCTATCCCTATTGCTCGCGCACCAACCTCCAGCGGGTGCTCGCCGACGCCGCGCAACAGGGCTACGTTTTCAACGTGGGCATGGAGCCGGAGCACTTTCTCATCGCGCGCAATGACGATGGCTCGATCCGGCCTTGGGACCCGGACGGCGTGGACTCGCTGGCCAAGCCCTGCTACGACTTCCGCTCCATGTCACCGGCGATGGCGTACTTGCAGGAGTTGACGCTGTCGCTCAACAGCTTGGGCTGGGGAGTTTATCAGTGCGACCACGAGGATGCCAACGGCCAGTTCGAGGTCAACTTCGACTACGCCGACGCGCTGACGACGTCGGACCGCATCATTTTCTTTAAGATGGCCACCTCGCAGATCGCTAAGAAGTACGGTGCCATCGCCTCGCACATGCCTAAGCCGTTTGCCGACCGCACGGGCAGCGGTTTGCACGCGCACTACCATATAGCTGATGCCGAGTCGGGCGACAATCTCTTCTTGGACGAAGGAGATAAGCGGGGCTTGGGTTGTTCAGATCTGGCCTACCACTTCCTCGGCGGCATTTTGCACCACGCACGCGCCCTGTGCGCGGTATCCAGCCCGACGGTGAACTGCTACAAGCGCCTGCAACTCGGCGCTGGGATCTATTCGAGCCGTTCGGGTTTTACTTGGACGCCGGCGTTTATCACCTACGGCGACAACAACCGCACTCAGATGATCCGCACGGCCGGCGAGGGACATTTTGAAGACCGCACGATCAGCGCCGCAGCCAATCCCTATCTGGCCCTGGCCGCCTATCTGGTCGCCGGGCTCGACGGCATTGAGCGCGGTTTGGAACCGGGCGAGCCCAATCTGGGCAACATGTACGAGCGCCCCCTCGACGAGATCCAAGCGACAGGGATACAGGTTTTGCCGCAGTCGCTGGCCGAGGCGCTCGACGCGCTGGGAGCGGACGAAGTGGTGCAGAGCGCGCTAGGCCCCATCGCCGATGAGTTCCTCCAGATAAAAGCCGACGAGTGGGCCGAGTACGACAGCCAAGTCAGCCGCTGGGAGATCGACCGGTATTTGACGTCTGTTTGAGTTTGATGTACGCCCAATTTTAGGGGTTTATATTGCTATTTCGACGAAAAATCGTTATTATTGAGAAATGATTCACACATTTTCCGTATCTAACTACTACTCGGTCCGCGAGGAAGTAGTTCTCGATCTCCGTATTCCAGGCACTGCTCCCGCCTTGTCACGCTTTCGACGCAGTACGGCCAAGCCGGATATCCGGCTCCCCTCTGTCGTCGTGTTCATGGGACCGAATGGATCGGGCAAGACGACCCTGCTGGATGCGCTGCTCGCAACCTCCCGCATCGCCTCATCCGCATCTCCTGCTGAAGAGACCAGCCCGCTCACCTTTCTTCCTTTCTCTTCGACGGAAACCAGAGACAAACCGACGCGGTTTTGCGTGGAGATCGAAGCGGATTGGCTAGCACCGGACCAGGTCCGGCACCTGTTTCGCTACGAACTGGCCGTGAAACGCGGTGACGCCGGCGTCAAGGATACCTTCTTCCAGCGCGAAGTGCTGTCCTACTTTCCCAAGGGGCGTCCCCGCCGCCTTTTCGAGCGCGGTGCTCCGGGAGAGCCTATATACGTTTCCAGCGAGCTAGGGCTCACTCCGCGGGATGACCGCCTCAAGGCGATTCGGGCGGACGCCTCGGTGATTGCCACGCTCGCCCTGCTCAATGTGCCTTTGGCGGTGCGTATCGCAGAATGGATGCGCGCTTTTTCTTTTTATTCCAACATCATTCACCGCGAGAAATTGAAGCTTCCGACCCAAACAATGGTGGACGCATTCGACGAGAGTGCTCCCGAGGTGAGAGATTGGCTCGTGAGACACATCCAGGCCAGCGATTTGGGGATTCAAGACATGCGTATTTTGGAGCAAGCCGACAAGAAAGAGGTGTTCTTCGACCATCGCGGGCTCGACAGGCTGGTCCCTTTGCCCTTCGAGTCCAGCGGCACGAAACGGCTGTTCCATCTGCTGCCTCAGCTCTACTTCGCCCTCAACGACGGCATTCCCGTGGTCCTCGACGAGGTCGACGGTGACCTGCACGTGGATATGGCCGGCGAAATACTCGGCTGGTTCCGCTCCCAAGAGACCAATTCTTCCGGCGCACAGGTTTTCGTCTCCTCGCACAATGTCGGCCTGCTCGACGATCTGGAGAAGGAAGAGGTCTTCATTGTCGAGAAAGACCGCGATGGCGCAACCCGCGTGTATAGTGCCCAAGATGTGCGCGGTCTCCGCCGCGACGCTCGCCTCTATCCCAAGTACCGGGCGGGGGTACTCGGTGGTATCCCGCAAATCGGCTGAGGAGCGATGCGCCGCAGGTCGGTCGAACCAGTTCTCGGTCTTTGATTTTTCTCGTTCTACGAGAGGAGAGTCTCCCCCGTCATGCCTTACCGGTTGCTCAAATACGGGTTCGAGAAGGATTACTCCGAGCCGCGCATGTTCCGCTCGTCCGAGCGGCTGCGCGACAGCTATGAAGTAGTGATCATCGGCGGCGGCGGCCACGGGTTAGCAGCGGCGCACTATCTCGCCCAGGAGCACGGCATCTGCGACATCGCCGTCTTGGAGCAGCGCTACATCGGCCACGGCGGCACCGGCCGCAACACCGCGATCATCCGCTCGAATTACCTGACGGAAGAGGGTGCGCGCTTTTACCAGTTCAGCGTGGATCTGTACCGCGATTTGTCGCGGAAGCTCGACTACAACCTGTTCTACTCCGAGCGCGGCCACTTCACCTTGGCGCACACGCCGGCCGCGCTGCGCACCCAGCGCTGGCGCGCCGAGGTCAACAAGCACCTCGGCATCGATTCCGAGGTAGTAGGCCCGGAGTTCATCAAGAAGACCATCCCCGAGATTGACCTAAGTTGCGGCGGACACCAACCGCCCATCGTCGGCGCGCTCTATCACCCGCCGGGGGCCATCGCCCGCCACGATGCTGTAGCGTGGGCGTATGCGCGCGGGGCCGACAGCAAAGGTGTGGAAATCCACCAGCAGACCAGTGTCACTGACATTGAAGTCGAGGACGGCCGGGTCGCGGGCGTGCACACGGACCGGGGTTTTATCCAGACCCGCAAGGTGCTCAGCGCGGTGGCGGGCTGGACGCCGCAGATACAGCGGATGGTCGGGTTGCGCTCGCCGCTGGTGGTGCATCCGCTGCAGGCGTTTGTCACCGAGCCGTTCAAGCCGTGGCTCGACGCGATTGTCGTATCGGCCAGCCTGCACACGTACGTCAGTCAATCCTCGCGCGGCGAGTTGGTCGCCGGTGCCTCTTTGGATCCCTACGAGCTGACGTCTATGCGTTCGACGCTCGACTTTGCCGAGGGCTTGGCTGGCCACATGCTCGACCTCTTTCCCTGCTTGGACGACGTCAAGGTCCTGCGCCAGTGGGCTGGGTTGTGCGACATGACCCCGGACTTTTCGCCGATCATGGGCACGACTCCGATTGCGGGCTTTTACATCGACGCGGGTTGGGGCACTTGGGGGTTTAAGGCTTCGCCGGTCTGCGGCTATACCATGGCGCACACCATCGCCCACGACGAGGATCATCCGCTGATCCGCGCTTTTAATCTGTCGCGCTTTGGTTCGTTTGAGTTGGTTGGCGAGAAAGGAGCGGCGTCCGTTGGCCACTGATTGTAGATTGCGAGTTGGTACGCATAAGTGCCTAGGTATGAGATGTCTATGATTTGAACAGAAAGTTGTGCAAATGAATAAAAAGTTGTGCAAATGACGCGCAACAAGGGCTGAGCGTCTAAGCGCAACACCCTCCCTCCTACCATTTTAAGCCTCCTGTTTTCAATCCTTTAGGGCCTCCCTAAAGGATTTTTTTGTGCGCGGTCGGACCGCTGGCACGAAATGTGCATAGAACCGAGAAACCGACCAGCGCAGGTATCCCATTTCAAATCATGGAGGTCTGTATTAATGAGCACACAGGTGGGAGGAGGTCGCCGATGAGCCAAACGGGCAAGCCAACGGCGAAGGTACTCAGCCGGAGTCCGATCATGGTGCGGCTGTTGCAACAGGCGGAGAAGGCCGCTAAAACCGATGCGAGTGTGCCGTAAAAAATCGTTCAAAATGAACGAAAAAATCGTGCAGAATGAACGGAAAAGTCGTTCAAAATGAACGAAAACGACGGTGAGTAACGGGGTGCCAAAAATAAATCGCATTTTTTTTACAATTTTTTTAGACGGGCTTAGGGGCTTCCTGAACAATTTTTTATGTGCGGTGGGACACTTGGCACGAAATATGCTTATATCCGATTGCATAAACGCCGAGGCCGCATCCGGTATCCTATCGCGTCGTCTCTGGTCGGCTTGGGGCCGCTGGAACGACGCCTTTCCCATCTCTTGAAAGGAGATCAATCATGGGAACGACGCAGTTTCGCTTGCTTTGGGTAGTCCTGCTCAGCCTGAGCGGGGTGCTGCCTGCTGCTGCCACGGACTTCCAAGCGTCGGATTATCTGCCGCTGACCGTGGGTAACTCGTGGACGTACGAGCATATCTACCACGACTACAAAGATCGAGAGATGAGCCAATGGCCCGCGTACACGGCCCAATTTCCTGAGGAGCCCCAATTTACCATAACGGTGGAACGGACGGAGGTCATTGACGGCAAGACGTATTACGTGATCAGCGACATGCCAGCCAATTGGCCACCGGCCCCGCCGCATTTTATCGCGGGCAAGAAGCTGCGCTGGGAGGGTACGCACTTGATGGAGCGCACCGCCGATGGCGAGCAAGCCCTCTATCGCTTCGATGGAGCCAACGAGATCGGCTACGCAGTCTCGACCAACGAGGGGGCCAGCCGGGTCACGGTGGAAATCCTACCCGAACCCGTACCAGTGTACGTGTTCTATTTTCATGGCAACTTTGAAGGAGGGCAGGGCTTTGGATTTCTTGCCGGTTATGGTCTTGATATAGGTGGCTGGAACATTTACGCGACGGACTACCCTCTCTTCAGAAACGCTACGAGGAGCCTCCGAGCAGTGATCGGAGGTACTTCGGTGGAATATAAAGACGCACTGACTCCCACGGCCTCACAGTCCTCTTCTTGGGGTCAGGTCAAGCAGTCGTTGTTCTCGCACACGTCTGTAGAGAGGAGTGCCCGATGATCAGATGTTTTCTCTTTTCTATCGCCCTGCTGGTCGCTCCTCTGTGGACGAGCGAGGCCGCTGCGCGTGGGTCGTCGCGTACTTGGGTAGAGGCCAAAGCCTCCGCACCTTCCTGTACCCTGGATGTGGTGCTGGTCACCTTTGACGATGCGACGACGCCAGCGGGCGGATACGACTATCACGAACATGACCTACCTTATGAATAAAAATTTATTCATTTGCATAATTTTTTATGCAAATGACGAATAGCAAGAGCTAAACGGCGCAGCGTAGGAACCTCCCACCTTTCTTTTAAGTCTTATGTTTTCAATCCTTTAGGATTTTCCTAAAGGATTTTTTTGTGCGTGGCCTGCTCGTTGGCACGGAATGTGCATTAGCTGACGGGTAGGCCCTAACGGAGGGTTGGCGTGGAAGAGGTCGGGGGCTTGAGGGATGAAGTATGACCCAACCAAGCAACACACCTCCGGCCAAAGTACTCAGCCGCAATCCGGCTATTGCCCTGCTCTTAAAAAGGGTGCGGCAGGTGGCCAGCACGGATATCCAAGTGCTGATGTTAGGCGAGGCCGGCGTCGGTAAGGGCCTACTCGCCCGGACGATCCACCACCGGAGTGCCCGCGGTGCGAAAAACTTCCGTGCGGTCAATTGCGCCGCCTTGCCCGCCGGCTTGGTCGAAAGCGAACTGTTTGGCCACGAGAAAGGGGCGTTTACCAGCGCATCAGCGCGGCACCCCGGCTGCTTTGAACAGGCCCACGGCGGCACCCTGTTCCTCGATGAAATCGGCGACATGTCGATGGAGGCGCAACGGGCATTGCTCCGGGTCTTGGAGCAAGATCGGCTCACCCGCGTTGGCGGTACGGACTCCATCCCCATCGATGTGCGAATCATTGCGGCGACGAATCGCGACCTGTCACAGGCGATTAAGGAAGGGACGTTCCGGGCGGATCTATACTACCGCTTGGATGGGTTTCCCCTCACGGTGCCGTCGTTGCGAAAGCGGCGGGAGGATATTCCGCTGTTGGTGGAGCACTTTATGCATTGGTATGCCCGCAAGTACCAGCGACCGATGCGGCGGTTGAGCGACGAGGTGCTGGCCTACTTGCAGGGGTATGCTTGGCCGGGCAATGTGCGCCAGTTGCGACAGTGGGTTAATCGGGCGGTGGTTGTGTGCGAGGGGAAGCGCCTGGCGATGGCGGATGTGTGGTCAGCG
>JAJDVZ010000104.1:0-9601 GCA_022825835.1 Candidatus Latescibacterota bacterium | reverse complement strand
CGCTTTGTGCATAGATTATATACCAGCACAAAGAATACCCTTGTCAAGATGTTTCCCGCTCACGGGCACTACGTGCCCATCACTCAAAAGCGCTTTACATCTGCCAGCTAAAGCAGGCAGTCTTACGGCGATTCTGATAAGATGTGCGCTTTGCTTCCTCCTACCAAGGAAGAAGCCTCTTATTCACGTCAACATCCAGCAACTTAATTTGAGCTATGCGCCTTGCCTTTTACACCTATAGCTACACCGACCGGCTCGAAATGCCGCTCGGACCGGCACTGAAAAAAATCGCCGCTACTGGCTACGACGGCATCGACATTTCGGGGACCCACGGGCCGTCGGCAAACCCGCGCTCAGTGACGCCCGAGTTGCGCGCGCAGACGCGGAGCATTGCCGAGCGGCTGGGCCTCACCATCGAAGCCGTCATCACTCACGCCAATCTTGCCGATTCGCTTTTTACCGACGAACCGCTCGACCTCAAGGGATCGGTCGATTTGGCCGTGGCCGTCGGCGCACCGCTCGTCGTCTTCCACATGGGTGGCCCCAAGGACGATGCCCAGCGAGCCGCAGCTTGGCGGCGCGTGGTCGCCTATCTCCAAGACGCGCTTGCCTACGCAGTGCCCCGCAACGTGCAGTTGGCAGTCGATGGCGTGTGGGCCGGTTGGCTCACCGACACCCCCGAACGCTTCTTGGAGCTGCACGATGAGGTCGGCAGTGCGTCCTTTGGCATCAATTTCGACCCTTGCTATCTGACGCTTCTCGGCTTGGATCCGGTCGCGGTCGCCCATCAGTGGCAGGGGCGCATTGTGCACGCCCACCTCAAGGATCACATCGGCACCTATCCCGACTGGGATCACAAGATCCCCGGCCGTGGAAGCCTCGATTATCCGCGCATCGTACAGGGGCTTCGGGACATCGGCTTTGTCGAGGCCCTAGCGATAGAGACGTTTGTCACCATGGATTTCGCCGAATCCTGCGCGGTCGGCTACGCGGCGTTGGCACCGGCGCTGAGCAAGGGCCGCTAGCGCGGCGACGATGAGCATCTCCCACCCCTCTTCGACATTGTCCGCATTGACGATCCCCCACGGCTCAGCGACCGAATTTTAACAAAAGGAGAGGCATCACCTTGACTACTTTTGACTTCCACGGCAAAAAGGCCGTGGCGACTGGCGCTGGCGGTGCCATTGGCGGCGAAATCGCCCGCGGCCTCGCCCAAGCGGGTGCTGAAGTGGCGATCTGGGACATTTCTCCAGCGGCGGCCCGCGCCAAAGCCGACGAGATCAACCAAGACTTCCCCGACAAGATCCTCCCCGTCGAGTGCAACGTCGTCAACAAAGACAGCGTCGAGGCCGCGCTCGCCGAGACCATTGAGCACTTTGGCACCATCGATTTTCTGCTCAACGGCGCTGGTGGCAGTCACAAGGACACCACCACTTCCCCGGAACTCGAATTCTTTGATATTGATCCAGAAGCGGTCAGGATGGTGATGGACCTCAACTATCTAAGCGCCGTCCTGCCCTCGCAGGCCGTGGGCCGCGTCTTCGCCGCTAAAGGCGATGGAGCCGTTGTCAATATCACCTCAATCGGCGGAGGGCTGCCGCTGTCGCGGGCCTTGGCGTATTCCAATGGCAAGGCTGCGGCCGACAGTTTCACCCGCTGGCTGGCCGTACACATGGCCACGACCTACGCGCCCAAAATCCGCGTCAATGCCGTGGCCCCGGGCTTTATGATCACCGCGCAAAACCGCTTCCTGCTCCTCGACGAAGCAAGCGGCGAACTGACCGATCGCGGCCAGACCATTCTCAAGAACGTCCCCATGACCCGCTTCGGCGACCCGCACGAAGTAGTAGGCGCGGCCCTGTGGCTCTTTTCGGACGCAGCCACATTTGTCACCGGTGCCATCGTGCCCATTGACGGCGGCTTTTCCGCGTTTTGCGGCGTATAAATCAGGAGTTCACTTTTGCTACCCGATATCGAAATCGCTCGCCAGACCTCACTCCGCCCCATCGACGACGTGGCCGCCCAACTCGGGATCGGCTCCGAACACCTCGAACACTACGGCCGCGTCAAGGCCAAGATCTCGCAGGAGTTCTACCAGCAGCTCGAAGACGCACCTACCACCGGCAAGCTAATCCTCGTCTCGGCCATCAACCCGACTCCGGCGGGCGAGGGCAAAACCACTACCACCATCGGCCTCGGCGACGCACTCAACCGCCTTGGCAAGCGCGCCACCGTCTGTCTGCGCGAACCTTCGCTGGGGCCTTGCTTCGGCATGAAGGGCGGCGGCGCAGGTGGCGGCTATGCTCAGGTAGCGCCGATGGAGGACATCAACCTGCACTTCACCGGCGACATCCACGCGGTCTCCGCCGCGCACAATCTACTCGCCGCAGCCCTCGACAACTACATCCACCACGGCAATGTGCGCCGCATTGATCACCGCCGCATCGTCTGGAACCGCGTCCTCGACATAAACGATCGAGCACTGCGCGATATTGTCATCGGGCTCGGGGGGACCGCCAACTCCTTTCCGCGCCAATCGGGATTTGACATTGCCGTCGCCTCGGAGGTCATGGCCATCCTCTGCCTATCCGAATCGCGGGCCGAACTCAAAGAGCGGCTTGGTCGGATCGTCGTCGCCCAGACCCGCTCCCGCGAGACCGTTCGCGCTGCGGACCTAGCAGTCCACGGCGCCATGGCGGTGCTGCTCAAGGACGCCTGCCAACCCAACTTGGTGCAGACCCTAGAGGGCAACCCAGCGTTAGTCCACGGCGGCCCTTTTGCCAATATCGCCCACGGCTGCAACTCCATCGCCGCCACCCGCTTGAGTACGCGCCTGTCCGAATACACCATCACCGAGGCTGGCTTTGGCGCGGACTTGGGCGCGGAGAAATTCGCCAACATCAAATGCCGCCAGAGCGGCCTAGCGCCCGACCTCGTAGTGCTAGTGGCCACGGTGCGCGCGCTCAAATTTCACGGCGGAGCCTCGCTCAAAAGCATCGCCAAACCCAACGTCGGGGCAGTCGAAAGAGGTGTTGAAAATCTCAAGAAACACATCGAAAACATCCGCCTTTTCGGCCTGCCAGTCGTCGTCGCGGTCAATGCCTTTGCCACGGATACCGACGACGAGATTCAGTGCATCCGTGACAAGTGCGCGCACCTTGGCGTTGAAATCGTCCCCGCGCATCACCACGCCCGCGGCGGCGCAGGAGCCGAAGACCTCGCCCGCACCGTGGTGCAGGTGGCCGAAAACACGCAGAGCGACTTCCGGCTGCTCTATCCCGACGACATGCGGCTTTGGGACAAGGTCCGCACCGTCGCCCAAGCCATCTACGGCGCCGACGACATCATGGGAGACAAGCTGCTGCGGAGCAAGTTCAGGCGGCTGGAGGACGAAGGCTACGGCAACCTGCCCGTCTGCATCGCCAAGACCCAGTACTCGCTCTCGACCGATCCCGGCCTCAAGGGGCGGCCGCGCGGCTTTGACGTGCCGATCCGCGACGTCAAGGTCTCGGCCGGGGCCGGTTTCGCAGTGGTGCTGACAGGCGATATTATGACGATGCCCGGCTTGCCGAAGAAACCCTCGGCCGAGTCGATTGACCTCGACGACACAGGACAGATCAAAGGGTTGTTCTGAGCCCGCAAACTATACAGGACGACGCACTATGTCATTATCAAAACGACTAGAATCGTGCTCACTCGAACGCATTACCAAAATGAAAGATGTGGTAATGCAGGAGATCGATAGAATCGGCCATCAGCTAGTCGAGAAGGAAAAAGAACTCGACGAAATGATCGAAACGGTCGAAACGGTCAGTTTGAGCAAACGGCACGGCCAATACGAACTGAGTCTGGATAAAGCTGAATCGCAGATCGCTAGGTTGAACGACGAAAAAGAGAAATTGCAGGACAAGGTCCGGGTCATTGAGCAGGCGCGGCAAAAGAAACATCTGATGGATGAGCAAGCTAGAGTCCTAGGCAGCGTCGCGCGGGTGCGAGCCAAAGACCTAGTCATCTTTTTTCTCATTCTTTTTCTAATCGCAATTTTGGCCGTCGACTTCCTTGGCGTAGGAGCTACAGGTAGTGGTGCCATTGCAAAAGCCGAAGTAGTAGAAGGCAGGATCCATCGAATAAACGTTTTGAACGGGGGGCAAGGGTATGAGCGGGTGAACATTCACATAGTGGATGCGGTTGGATCTGGTGCCCTTGTTTCTGGACAGGTAGTTGAGGGCAAACTAACACAAGCGGACGTCATCCATCTCGGGGAGAAATACGAAAATCCCGTTGTGGAAATAGAACCCCATTTTTCGGTCGCTACGTTGTGGATATTCTGGATTATAGACGTGATTTGCTGCACCATTTTCATGGCCAACTTCTTTTTTGAACACCGGCTTGCTGAATCCAAAAAGTGGTATTGGAAACACAACTGGATAGACTTCATAACGTCCATTCCGCTGCCCCCGGTACAGGTCATCGCCGCATCACAGGTCGGCGACCTAGGTATCGTTCGCTTGGGGCGTCTGCTCAGGGCCGTGCGCATTTTACGGGCGCTGCGATTGTTTCGCATCGCACTGTTTTTCTGGCGGGGTATGGATCACTTGAGCACCACGTTGGACGTGCGGTTGCTCAAGCGGTCTTTGCTGTACGGATTATTATCGCTCGTGTTTGGGGCCTTCATTTTCATGGGCTTGGAGCGCATGGAGTCTGGTTCGGGGTTTGGGGCGAGTCTTTGGTGGAGCTTTACGACGCTGGTCACCGGCGGGTACGCCGACATCCACAATCCCGAGACGGCTTCGGGCAAAATCCTCACCGTTTTTCTGGTGATTACGGGTATGGTTCTGGTGGGTGTTTTTACGGCGACGCTGACGAGCATCCTCGTCAGCGATGAGGATTCACTGAAGGTCGAGGAACTAGAAGAGCAAGTCGGGATCGTGACGAAAATTCAAGAAGACATAAAAGACACCAACGAGCGTCTAGACAGATTGGAAGAGACTATCCGCGAAATCCGCGACGCCGTAAAGACGCCGGAAAACTAGCGGCTTCAGACGAACTTTTCTCTAGCTTCCAATACTTTTGCCACTACGACCTCGACATCCTTTTCATCCACAAACGGCGACACGATAAAGGACTTCAGCGCGACAATCGGTTCCTGATATTGGGTGTGCCGGTAGCAGTCGGTCGAGGAAATGACGACTCCGCGTCCGGCCATGGCCTCCGCATGCACGTAGTCGAAAATTTTTCGGTTGTAATCGTTGTGGGCTAGCAGCGTTTCCCGATAGGCAGGGTCTTCAAATTCTTGGCGCTTAATCGCAAAAGTATCCACGTCGGGTGGATATACCCGGAAGAGCGTTACGGTGCCAAAGTTGTCGCGGTTGAGCACGGTGATGGCTTCGTGTCCTTCGAGGTGCTCGCGCAAAAGCTGGGTCATCTCGACGATGTGCCCGAGTGCGACGCGCAACCCCTGCTCGCCGAAAAAGCGAAAATTGGCCAGCGCACTCAGCGGGCCGGTTCCGGCTCTAGATGTTTCGAGGGTGTACATGCCCGGGCGGTGGTCGCCAAAGTGATAGAGGTACGGCATCTGTTGCGGGTCGCGCATCAGGAGCTGCAAATCCGCCCGGTCTTTGACGAGGACGAGGCTGGAGATGTACGGGGCAAAGCCGGTCTTGTGGAAGTCAATGCCCATGGAATCGGCCAGCGCCAGATGGCGGATGCGGCGGCACGCTCCGGCGAGGGCGCGCAGGGTCCGCGGGCGAAACTCCAAGGGGTTGTCCTGAAAATCGTAGTCGTTGAATACCGACCACGCCCAGCCAATGACCGAGTCGGCGTGTATGTGCGGGCGGTAGGAGAGTTGGAATTCATCGACGAGCGAGTCGCGCATGGCCACAATCGCCTGCAAGTCGTCCAAGCCGAACGCATCCGTAGTCCCCATAGTCGCAATAATGGCGGCGATCTTTTTGCCGCTGCCCAAGGCCGCTCGCGCTGCTTCCGCTAGCTGCGCGAGGTCGATTTCGTTCTCAGCTATCGTCGGAATGACTATCAACTGATCGGTGCCAATGCCGAGCCAGCCGACGATGTTGTGGGCGCAGTAGTGCCCGGCGTCGGAAACGAGGACCACTACGTCTTTAGGTACGCCTTGGTCCATGGCCTGCGGACAGGCTTTTTCCAGGCCGACCTTTACCCCATAGAGCGTGGTACCGGTCCCGCCAAAGGTAAACGTGCCACCGGCCTGTTGTGGGTCGTAGCCAACCATTCGCGCGGTGATGGCGACCGCTTCGACCTCGGCCAAGGCGACGAGGCGGCTGTATTCATCCCAAGCGATGTTGGGGTTGTGCAACGAGGCCAGTAAGACGCCGATGAGGCTGGGAATGGTCGGGGGAGCGATGACGTTTTGTTGGGTGTGGGGATGGCTGGAGATGGTTATGCCGCGCAGATAGCCGACGAGATCGGAGGTAACCGCCTCGACCGAAGACATCTCAGCGGGTAGCTCGGCGTTTTGCGCTTCGGCAAAGTCGCCAGAAACCACCGGACCAAGCGTCGGCAACTGCATTTTCAGGTCATCGACTTGGTCTAGGGCGCGCATGATGGAATGCACGAAATACGAATCGTGAATGGGGTCGGATACCGGTTGGGGGAAGGCGCGGCGAATGTGTTCTAGCGCATCGCGGTAGGATGAGGTCATTTGCTGCTCACTTCAGGTTAAGATGCAAAAGGCCGAGTACCAAACAGGTACCCGGCCTTTTGTATAACTCAGGATTGCCGTGCGGCGTTCCTTAGCGGCTATAGCTGTATTTCACGTACCAGAAGGCGCCGCCAAAGCCAAAGGGACTGAACTGGCTGTACTTGTTGCCGGTCCGATCCCTAGCTAATTCATGTTCGTCGGGATAGGTGTTGAGGATATTCTGCGCGCCAATGGCGATGGCGGATTGGGCCTCGTCAAACGAGATGCTGGTTTCAAGGTCAAACAGCACCTTGCCGCTATAGGTCTGATCGTCTTCCGAGTCGTACCATTCGCCGTAGTAGCTGGCGCGACCTAGACCGCTCCAACGCTCGCTCAGGGCTTGGGTCAGGGTCAAATTCCCGCGCTGCTTGGGCAGATTCTCCTCCAATTCCCGCAGCCGGAGCGCGTCGAGAATGTCCGGGTTGTGGTCGGTGACTTCGGAGCTCGTGTAGTTGTAGGCGAGGCTCAGCATCCCCGAACCTACCGGTGCCGACACAACGAGGTCAATTCCGTTGGTGGCGGAGTCGAAGTCATTGGTGAAGAAGCGGAATTCCTGCAAGCCGGCCGCGCTGGTTAGACCCTCGTTGATTAGCTGCTGTTTCTGCTCATCGCTCAGCGCGAAGTCTTGCGAAACCGTCAGGCGATCCTCCACCGTGATGTTGAAATAGTCGATCGTCGCGCTAAGGACGCCCATATTGACGACGACGCCCGCGGAGAGGTTGATCGAGTTTTCCGGTTTGAGCGCCGGCCCACCGCCAGGTAAACCAAGGACCAGCCCAACTGCACGGCTGGTCGAAGGCACGGTGCCGTTGTTGACCAAGTCGTTTTTCTCAAAGTTGAACTCAGTCGTTATGTTGAAGGCATTTTGCTGGCCAGGCGTCGGTGCCCGGAAGCCGGTGCTATAACTACCGCGCAGCTTCAGGTCGTCCGTCAGGGCGAAATTAGCGGCTCCCTTGTAGTTGGTGGTGCTGCCAAAGTCGCTAAAATCCTCCGAGCGCAGGGCCACGGAAAGCAGCAGTGGATCTATCGGCTCAAAGTCGGCTTCCACGTACACGGCTGTGTTGGTGCGATCCCAGAGACCAGCGGCCACTTTGCTAAAGCCCGAGAACCCATTGGTAGCCGGCTGAAACCCTTGGCTGGCCAACGGTTGACCAATCAGGTAGGACTCAATCTGCCCTTCCACGATCTCGAACGCTTCGTTGCGGCGCTCGAGCCCCGCGGCTAAAAATACCTGATCGCTCACCGGGTACGTAATGTCGAAGTTTAAGTTGACATCCGTCTGGATGTAGTCGCCCGGGTTGAACGAGGTCGGCGTATCAGGCCCCATCGAGGCATTCACGGTATTGAAGATGAAATAGTCGGCGTGGTGGCGGCCATAAGACGCGCTCACGCTCCAACCCAACGTCTCAGCCGCAAATCCCTTCAGGCCCAGCAGAATGGATTCATCCGTGGTGAAGCCGCCGAAGCGGGGCGTGAAGCCACCGGGGAACATTTTCAGAAACGAGAAGCAATTGGGATCGTCGCGAATCTGTAGCCAAGCATCCTGATCCGGCTTGTTGTCGATGATGGGGACCGGGGCGCATTCACTGCCCTGACCCACGCCGTCCAAATCGCCCACTAGCAGGGATGCCGTCTCGGGTTCGCCATCGTCATCCAAATCGAGCAACGGCCCCTTAAACACGCCGCTGCGGGTGTGGGGATTGCGGAAATAGAACCCGCCTTCGGTCTCCTTGCTGGCGTAGTTGGCGTGACCGTAGAAGTCGAGGTTTTCGCCGAGGTTGGCCCCGTAGTTGGCGAAGAACTTCAGATCGTCTCGGATGAAGGGCTGCCCCCAGATTTGGGCGGGATTGGCCACATTCGTATTGCCCGCGGCAAGCAGGCCTGCGGCATCATTGCGCTGCACCGAGCGAATGGTTTCGCCCGCGTTGCCGTATTCCAAGCTGAGGTTGGCCCACGCATTGTCGTTGCCCAAGCCAAGGTTGCCCGCGATGGAAAACAACTCGCCATCGCCGAGGATGCCATCGCCGTCTTGGAAGCTGCCGACCTTGGTCTCGATCGACAGCCCGTCGGAACGGTCCTTGAGGCGGAAGTTCAGCACGCCGGCAATGGCGTCCGAGCCGTACTGGGCCGACGCGCCATCGCGCAGGACTTCCACTCGATTGAGCGCGATAGCCGGAATGGGCGCCAAATCAGGCCCCTGCGCGCCATCGGCGACGCCATTGCCCAGCCAGTGAATCACCGCAGCGCGATGGCGGCGCTTGCCGTTGACCAGAACCAGCGCGTGGTCGGGAGCCAACCCCCGCATGTTGGGCGGTCGGACGACCGTGCCCGCATCGCTGATCGGCTGGGTGTTGACGTTGTACGAAGGCACGACATTGCGCACGAGGTCGGCTAAATCCGCTCCGCCTTGCTTGGCAAACTCGTCGGCGGAAATGACATCAATAGGCACGGGCGAGTCGGTTACGGTGCGCGACTGAGCACGCGAACCGGTCACCACCATCTCTTCGACCTCTACAATGCCTTCGAGCATTTCCTCGTCTTCTTGCGCTTCTTCTTGTGCCAAGACCCCAGAAGCCAAACTCACAGAAAGCAGGGCCGCAAGGCCAAAGGCCAATGCAAAAACAGATGAGCGATCTTTCATCGAACTGCCTCCTTTTAGGAAGAGTGAATGGATAGTTACGACAAGTATATGTCGTATATGTCGTATATTTATAACCTTACGGAACAATTTACATATAGTCAATATACTAAGTACACGACAGTAACATGGGTTGATATTGTCGGGCGCGTTTAGGTTGGTCTCGTGTTTGGTGTATGATCTGTGTGAGTTGGTCTAATCCTTTTCGAAAGAGGCTTATGGCTTTTCGTCCATGTTTTTTTATGGGG
>JAJDVZ010000056.1:0-4882 GCA_022825835.1 Candidatus Latescibacterota bacterium | reverse complement strand
TTGCATGAGGGCTTTCTTTAGCATATGAATAAGCATGGTGCGGCTCCTGTATTTAGGATTTAGATGCAATCTTGAGCGATTACAAATAAAACCTAAAGCAGGGCCGTACCACAACTTAGATTACTGTCGTGTACTTAGCTTGGCGATTAAGAGCGTAGGCACGATGCTCTCTCGGCACTTCTCGGCCGCGTCTATAACAGGAGCAAGCGGTTCAGAGATATCCTCAAGTTGGAATCCACTGGCGGACAAGGTATTGAGGTACGTTGATAGGGTTCGGTGGTGGCTGCCAAGCGTGCCACACATCCCGACCCCATCCGAGAACCATTTGCCCTCAAGGCCGTACCGCGTCACGCGCAATGCCTTGAAATTTCCTTCTTCGTCAAGATCTTCCGGTGGATTCTCTGCATTGAATGGGGTGAAAAAGCACGGGTGAAGAATTGAGAAGACGAACGTGCCTCCGTCAACCAGCACCCGACGGACACTGGAAAATGTTGCCGTTAGGTCCGGGATATCCATTAGGGCCATGTTGCAAATCACCGCATCCATGCTGGCGTCGGATACTTGGTTCATCGATTGGGCATCGTCTAGAAAATAGGTGATGCCGTGCTGATTTGAATGCTCCCTTGCATGCCGCAGCAGAATCCGGGAGGTATCAACGCCTGTAACGAGTGCCCCACGACCTGCAAGGATACGGGACAGATATCCTTCACCACACCCCAAGTCACAAACGTTGGTCCCTTGGGCATCGCCCAGCATAGCAAGCATGATTTCTGTCGATGGCTGGATATGTGTATCCCTGTCAGGCACGTTCTTGTCGAGCCAGTTGACATAGAAATCGCCGGCCTTGTCATATTCAGATTCCATTAATTCATGGATGCTCATGGTTTCATTTCCGTCATCTCCCACAGCGTACGACAATGTTCCCGCTCCAATGCCCGTAGGACCACATGCTCACCTCGGAGTTCGATCACGATATCCCCCTGTACTCTGCCTCCCTAAAGAGGAGGATAGTTCACGATGCCTCTTTGCGCGCCAGAACAATCAGCCGCTTTGAGCTAGTCCCATACGCACTGCCTGCCAAATCTCCATATAGTTGCGTATTGCTAAACCCAACTTGCAAGAGACGATCCTTCAGTTCTTGGCCAGAGTACAGCGTGTGGTGAAACTTAAACGATTTTACACGCTCATCCCGGATCAGGAGCCACTCGTTGTGAATCCTCGTCCAATCGTCGAAGATCTCGCGACGTTGAACGATCAATGTCCCGTCGGGACGCACTTCCGAGGAGGTCGCGGCAAATACCTTGGCCAACCACTCTTTACCAATCAGATCCATTACGAGGACTCCCCCAGGTCTGAGACTCTCGTAAATATTGCTGAGTACTCGCAGGTCCTCGTCCTTGTCATCGAAATAGCCGAAGGACGTGAACATGTTGAGCACCAAGTCGTATGAGGAGGGCCGCACAAAACGACGCATGTCTTCCTGCACAAACTCAACGTCTAATTTCTGCTCGTTTGCTCGCGCTCTAGCTTTTTGCAATAGGAACGCGGTAGCATCAACGCCCGTTACGGAAAATCCTCGCTCGGCCAGGAGCGTGGCATGTCGGCCGGGGCCGCAGCACAGATCGAGGATATGTGTCCCGCTGAACTCCACCAGCGAAAGAATCTTGGCGACTTGATCTTCCGCAGATTCAAATCTCTCCTCTGGGAACATATAGGGATACATTTCCGTCCAGAAGTCTTCGTTTTCAAACCATTCGGACATAGAACCTCCAGTGTCGTGATTTTCATTGGTGGATACGCAGTTTTATCATGCCTGTGCTCCGCAAGCAGGCATCCAGAAGCCCCTCCGACGCTTCGACTGAGTACGCCGTAGTCTCGCTGAAGTCCGCATCGGGTGCAAGGCTGGATTCCCGCTTGCGCGGGAATGACCCCAGACGGAGCGGGAGGGAGCCGAACTCAACTCCTTCCACCGAAGCATGCTTTATAGATGAAATGTCGGTCGGGCACATCGCGCCTTTCAAACTGTTGGAAGAGGGCACTATCATCGTACGGAACGGAACGCATTTTCAATTCGTAGCTCCTGCTCGCGCACTTTAGGATGGCAAATCGCGCAATGGGTTCTGAATGGCAGCCCAAGGAACCGGGATTTACGTACCTGGCCGTCCCCACTAAATCTGAAGGTGAATGTTTGTGGCCATAGAATACGAGATCGGATTTTGTATCTGCGAAGACTTTATCCAAGTCGGCGGGACGAGGATTATGGATGATGGGCTTGAAGTCAACCTGCGACTCTGTGAGGCCATAGTGAAGGAACGATATTCGAACACCTTCATACACATCTTGAATCAGGTAGGGCCATTCTCTCACTGTAGGGCGCAGTGACGGATCAAGGCAGGAATGTACCCAGTGATGATGTTTTAACTCGCCGTCGCTCATCCACGGCGGTTGTGGTTCTGGAAGCCCGGTCGAAAACCAGGCGTCATGGTTACCGCAAATCAGATTCATGCCAGACGTGTTCAGCAGCAGTTCCAAGCATTCTGCCGGAAAGGGGCCGATGCCTATGGCGTCGCCCGTGTGAAAAATCGCATCGGCACCCTCACGCCGAATTGCTCTCAAGGCGACCTGAAGTGCAGGCAAATTGCCGTGGACATCTGTCAGGATCGCTATCTTCATGTTCCTTTCCGTCCTCCGCATGTTCTCCATGACGCCAGGTTTCTTCTGTTGGCCCTTCTACAGACAAATGAAAGAACCAGCGATACTGTAGTTCGTCGCGCCCGCAATCCCGCATGTCTCGGGTATCCTGGGCGAATTTCCCATTTTGAAACCAAACCGTTGTCGCTCCTGTTGCAAAACAATTACTTATAAATGGGAAAAACGAGACAAGTAAGCGGTCATACAAAGCGACATCTACCCTAGCGCAACCTAAGCGGCTGAAAGCGACCGGCGCAGCGCCTGCCGCGTTCCAGCCAAGTCGAAACAGGCCTCTTGGTTGCCGCGCATAAAGCGGGTCGCCAACTCTATGGCTTCGGCCTCGGTCAGCAGGCCGTCGTCTATCTCGCCTTGCAGGGCGCGGGTGAGCCAGCGGCGTGCCTGAATCGCATAGGCCGCCGAGCTAGTCGGCCAGCCCGTGTCGCCGCCAAAGGCAAAGAGCTTGGACGCGGGAGCCGCGTGGATAAAGCGGCGCACAAAATCGCACGAGCTGTACGGGTCAATCGACCACGCCCAGCAGAGGTCGGCGTACACGTTGCGGTAGTGCTTGGTCAGCGCGACCAATTCGTTGGAATAGGGATAGGCAATGTGCATCAGCACAAAGCGGCAATCGAGGTAGCGGGCCAGCAAGGGGCAGAGGTTGCCGCTTTTGATGCGGTCAACGGGCATGCGGTCGTTGCCAGCGTAGTAGCCAGTGTGGATCTTGAACGGCAACTCGTATTCAATCGCCAGCTCAGTGCCCCGCGCCCAGCACCAGTCGCCCAACAGCAACCGGCTCGGCTCGTCGAGTTCTATGCCTTGGAGCAGGCGTTGGATCACGCGCTCGGCGTCGGCGTCGGCGCGCTCTTCCCAGCGCAGTGTGCGGTTGTACGCGTGCTGAGCTTTAACCGCGATGGCATGGGGGCCGTGCTGGGCGAAGATGGCTTCCATGCCCTGTTTGAGGCTAGCCAAGTCGGTGACGGCCACGCCGGTTTCTCGCTCAATGGCCTCGGCGTCGATTTGGCCGTTGCAGAAGGTAGCCCACGACAAGTCGTAAAGGAAGAAATCTACGCCGGACTCGTCGGGCAGACAGGGCCAAGAAAAGTCGTCGGTCTGCACGTGATCCAGTCGGCCAATTTGACTGAGTAACTCGTGCCGCCCGCCGGGTTGACGCCAAGCGTTGAGCTTTTCTTGCGCCTTGTACAGCTCGTCTTCGCTAAAATCGGCCATGCCATAGATCTCGTGCGCGAGAATGCGCACGGCCTCGCCGTAGCCAGTGAAGCGGATGGCCGCAAAGGCCGAGCGGATGCCGTCAAAGCGCGCGCCCAAGTCTGGATCGGAGGCGTCGTTGAGCTTGTGCAGGTCCTCGGGAGCAGCGCCGGCGGCGATCAGGTCGGCGGGCACGTAGTTGCCAAAAAGGTCTTGCAAAATGTCCGGGCCGTTCTCGACCCAATCGCGCTCCTTGCGAAGATGCTCGTGCGTGTCGATTAGCAGCGTATCTTCGATGTGTTGGCGCAGGTCCGTGGCCATGGGGCATTGCTCCGGTTATGGGAATTGAGAATTCATCGTAGGGGCGACCGATCGGTCGCCCCTACATACAAACAAACAATATGGATTGGCATCCCTTCATCGTCCACTACCCCATCGCACTCTTGTCGCTGAGTCCGCTGTGCGATCTAGGCGCACTGTGGCTAGGTCGCCGCGCCGGGCACCACCTAGCGTACGGCTTGCTGGTGTTGGGAGTACTAGCGGCGACCGCTGCCGTCCTCAGCGGCAACGCAGCCGCGACCGAGGCTTGGGAGGGACCAGCCGCCGAGCCGTTAGCCACCCACGAATCCCTCGCCACTTGGACCTTACTGTTGGGATTGGGAGCCGTTCTCGGGCGCTTGCCGTTGCATCTCAAGGGGCGGCTTGAAGGATGGCCGCTCTATGCGTGGATCGGGCTCGGCGTCCTGATCGGCGGCTTGGTCTTGTGGACGGGCTACTGCGGCAGTGAATTGGTCTATGTCCACGGCTTGGGGGTGCGGGCCGATGGCTAGCGGAATCTGTTTGGCTTATCAGAATCGCCGTAAGACTGCCTGCTTTAGCTGGCAGATGTAAAGCGCTTTTGAGTGATGGGCACGTAGTGCCCGTGAGCGGGAAACATCTTGACAAGGGTATTCTTTGTGCTGGTATATAATCTATGCACAAAGCG
>JAJDVZ010000131.1:0-113480 GCA_022825835.1 Candidatus Latescibacterota bacterium | reverse complement strand
GGTACTACGGAAGTCTCCATTTACTCGACTTGGCGCGAGGACTTCTATGTAATTTTGGTGGGCTCCGCCGAAGACCAGAGCGCCAAATTCCAAATCTATATCAACCCGCTCATCAACTTTGTGTGGCTCGGTGCGGTCGTCTTAGTGCTCGGCGCACTGTGGGCGATGTGGCCCACGCCGCGAGATCGGCGGCTAGCGCGGATCGATCGCGAGACCGCAATGGATTCTGTCGTCACACGGAGACCTCGTATGTACGTGCCCGTGTTCGCTGCGTTGGCACTGGGATTCTCGCCAGTAGGGGCAGCGACAACGGCGGAAGTTAAGGCTGTGGCTGCGGAATTGGTCTGTCTCTGCGGCAATTGCCCTCGGGAATCCTTAGCCACCTGTCTTTGTACTGACTTCGCGGTCCCCGAACGCGAGACGATTGGCTCAGCCCTAGACCAAGGCCAGACTCGACAGCAGATTATCGACGGCTATGTAGCGCGTTTTGGCCCAATGGTCTTAGCCGTTCCGCCGCACGAGGGCTTTAACTTGCTCGCTTGGGTGGCACCCTTTTTGGCTCTTTTGTTTGGCGTTGCCTTGGTACGCACCCTGCTAGTTCGCTGGAGGGACCAAGGCCAAGCGCCTCTACAATCCAAGCCCCAGCCGACCAACCGCAGCCAAGACGCGGATCGCTTGAGACGCGAGTTGGATCACTACGACGATGGCTAGTTCGGCCGAACTGACGCGGGCCTATGAGAACCTTATATAGATGAACGCGATAGAACTCCTACCCATAATATGTTCTATCGCGCTGCTGTTGGGGCTATTGCTCTATCTGGCCCATCCCCTCCTAGTGAGCGGGCGGATGGGTGCGGCGAGTGGATCAACGCGACAGCTTTTTGAGCGCAAGGAGCAGCTTTTGGGCGAGATCGTCGAACTGGAGCTTGACCGCGAGCTTGGGAAAGTGTCCGCAGAGGATTTTCAGCGCCTTTTTGCCGAGTTGGAGGCCGAGACGCTGGCGGTTATCGGCGAGTTGGATCGGCTCAACGGTGCGAGCAACTCTCAACTCGAACGACGCATTGAGGAAGAGGTTGCGGCTCTGCGCCAAAGGACCGCCGTTCCTCGTTGCCACGGCTGTGGTGTTCTGCGACGCGAGGGCGATTTGTTCTGTCCGCAATGCGGGGCCTCCCTAGTGGAATCTGGCTGAGCCATGGTTCTGCGCTCGCTTTGTGTTGCAATCGTCCTTTGCGCTTCTGACCTGTGGGGCGCGGCGATCAACGGTTATGTGCTCAACCCTTTCACTCAAGCGCGAATTCCGGGCATTCCCGTGGCCTTCTACGTCCGCCAAGATGGAGAGATTCTCGAGATGCTGCGCAAGGAGACCGACGCCGAGGGGCGCTTTTCTTTTGCTGGCCCTTTTCTACAGAGCGGACTCCACTTCGGGTTAGCGGCCTTCTACGACGATATCCCCTACTTTTCTTCGACTCTTGAGGCCGGTGCACAACAACAGGTCATCCTCGAAGTGTACGAAAAAACCGATGACCCCTCCGGAATCCGCATCGGTACTCATCACCTCTTTTTCGCACTGCGCGGAAACGCGATTGAGTGCATCCAGCTCCTGCAAATTCACAACACCCGCGAGCGCACGTACGCAGGCCGTGGTGACGGACGCGAGCGGCAAGTGACTGAACTTGTCTTGCCAACGGGCATCTTCAACCTCCAAAGTCACTCGGGGCTGCTTCACCAAGCCGGAGAAGGTCGTTTCTTCGACAACCAGCCCCTGCCTCCAGGCCGCTCGCAACGGAGTTTTTCTTTTAATCTCGACGCGAGCAACTTCACCAGCCCCTATGTGCATCAGGTGATATATCCGACCGACCGCTTGGAGATTTTTCTCGACCCACCTTCCACGGAGATCAAACCGCCTTTTATCGATCTAGGTATCGTCGAACAGCACGGACGCCAGTATCGGAAAGTGGCCATGGAAAACCTACAGCCAAGTCAGCAGGTGGCGATTCCCTTACCTTTCGCCCCCTCGCTGCGTTGGTCGCTCAAATGGGTCGCATTGGCTGGCGCATTCCTCACCGGTGGTGTCGCGCTGGCATTGAGCCGCCAACACCCAAGCACCGATCACGCACACGCGCTAAAACGGCGGCAGCATCTCATTGAGGAACTCGCTCGGCTCGACGACTCTTTTGCCGACCAGCCCGCAGATCCGCATTACATGGACCAGCGGGAGCATCTGATGCGCGAAGCGGTTGCCCTGACTCAAGCGCTTGACGTGTGATGAGTGGAGACGACGCCATCGTCCTAGCGGGCGCTGCTAAACGCTTCGGCACCCACACAGCCTTGCGTCCCATCGATCTGGTCATCCCACACGGGCAAGCGGTGCTGCTCGTTGGTGCCAATGGCGCGGGCAAGAGTACCCTATTGCGGCTAGTGGCCGGACTCTGCCGACCTTCGGCGGGGAGCGTGAAAATCAACGGTCGCGATCCCCAACGCTTTCCCGAGGCGCGGGCGGAGATCGGCCTGCTATCGCATCAGACCTTGCTCTACGACGAACTGACGGCGAGAGAGAACTTGCGTTTCTTCGCCCAACTCTATGGCTTGGACAATCCAGACGAACGGCTCGCTGCGGCCTTAGCGGCTGTTGGTCTGTGCTTTCCGTCGCCAGTATTGGCGACGCACGAGCGGCTCGACCAGCGCGTGGGTTCGTTCTCCCGCGGTATGAAGCAGCGTCTGGCTATTGCCCGTGCCATCCTGCATCGCCCTTCTATTCTCTTGCTTGACGAGCCGTTTACCGGCCTCGACGCCAGTGCCAGTGCTGCACTGCACCGCCTCCTGTGTCGCTTTCGGCAAGAAGGGCGCACCTGCATCTTGGTAACGCATCGCCTCGGCGAGGCCGAGGGCTTAGTAGATCGCCTGCTGGTGATTGAGCGTGGTCAATGGCGCTTGGATCAAGTCCTGACGGAAAATTCTAACCAACTGCGCACGCTCTGCGCGCCTTATCTCAACGCCGACCCATGAGCTTTTTCGGGCGTGCGCTGGCGATACTGCGCAAGGATCTGAAGGCCGAGTGGCGCACGAAGGCGCGTCTCAGCCCGATGGTGTTCTTTATACTGTTGATGTTGCTAGTATTCAACTTTTCCTTCGATTTAGGTGGGGCCGCTCTACGCGAGATTGGGCCTGGGACCTTGTGGTCGTCCTATGTCTTCGCCAGCCTGCTGAGTCTGAGTCGCTCTTTTACTGATGAACGCGACAACGATGCGCTCGACGCGCTGCTGTTAGCGCCGGGGGACCGCGGAGCCATCTACCTAGGCAAGATGTTGGGTAATTTTGTTTTTCTTTTGGCAATCGAACTTCTGAGTTTGCCCTTTTTTGCGCTCTTTTTTAACCTGTCTCTAGGCTTTTTCTTGCTTCCCCTGCTGGCTATCTTCGTCTTGGGATCAGCTTGTATGGCGTCGGCGGGCACGCTCTTTGCGGCCTTGTCGAACAACATGCGCTTGCGCGAGTTGATGCTGCCCCTTTTGCTCTTGCCCATGATCTTGCCGGCGTTGATTTCCTGCGTGGAGGCGACGGGGTTAGCGCTGGCCAATGATTGTTGCGAAAAGCTCTTCCCGCACCTGCAAATGTTGGGGGTGTACGCGGTGGTTTTCACGGTGCTGTCGCTAATGCTTTTTGAATACGCGATCGAGGAATGATGCGTTCGGTCTCATTCTCCTGTTTGATTTTCGTGGTCATGCTGGTCGCCTTGGGCGCGATTTTTCTGTGGGTCCCCACGGAAAAAGAAATGGGGATCGTCCAGCGAATCTTCTACTTTCACGTGCCGGCGGCGTTTTCTTCGTTTTTGGCCTTTTTTCTCGTGTTCATCGGCAGCATACAGTACCTGCGCACTCGCGAGGACAAGTGGGATCGCCTAGCGCTATGCTCCGCCGAATTGGGCGTGATCTTTGCGTTGATCGTGCTGATCACTGGGCCCTTGTGGGCCAAACCCATCTGGGGGGTTTACTGGCGGTGGGAGCCGCGCCTGACCTCCATGCTGATTACTTTCACCATCTACGTGGCCTACCTAATGGTGCGGGGATACGGGGCTAACTCCACTCCGGTACAGCGCATCAGTGCTGTACTGGGCATTCTCGCCTTCGCCAACGTTCCTTTGGTGTACTATGCTGTCGATCTGTGGGCCGCCGACCAGCAGCTACACCCGCCGCGCAACGTAGAACTTGAGCCGACGATGCAATACACCAAGTGGATTTGCTACGCGGCTTTTTTCCTGCTGCTCTTTCGCCTCATCGCGCAACGCATGGAACTAGCCCGGATTGAAAAAGCCGTGGCGCTCCTGCGACAAAAACTAACCGACGAAACGTAAGAGACTATGGACAATCTCCACTACTTATTTGCTGCCTTTGCGGCCGTGTGGATCGTGCTTTTTGCCTATCTGACGCACCTAAACCGGCGCACTGGGGAACTGAGTCGCCAGCTCGCAGAACTTGAGTTGAAGCTGAAAAACAAAGAGGGTGATTTGCCGGATGGGTAGGAGGCGCGAGCTAGTTGACACCCGCTTTTACGTCGTATTATATTTCACACATCTATTGGCAAACGCCTATTAAATTGTAGTATATCGCTATGGTTCTGATGGAAGTCAAGGGGGTCTTAAGCAGCAAATCTCTATCTTTATATCCTGAAGTAGTGCTCAAAGAAGTCGAAGGCAACTATTATCTGCGCATTGTCATCGGCCGCTTTGAGGCGGCAGCCATTTCCACAGCCCACAGCAAGCGGCAACCCGCACGCCCCATCAGCTACGATCTAGCCCATCAGATTCTCGCCCACGTTGACGCTCGGGTAGTCCGGGTCGAAATTACGGACTTTAACTCACGCGAAAAAACGTACTACGCTGAGATTCACCTCGTTGACGACGAGGGCAATATTCATACCTTCGACGCACGTCCCAGCGATGCCATTGCCCTAGCCCTGCGCTTTAGCGCACCGATCTACGCAGCCGTCAAGGTTCTCGAAGACGTGGGATGCGTTCGTTCTGACGACGATGAATGGGTTACGGCTGAAGTTAATGCCATCACCAAATCCGTAGCCGCACCGCGGGAAGACCTCTCTACCATCGCCACATCACCCGTCAATCAGCTAGAACAACTCAAAAGACGCATGCATCAAGCGGTTGCCGAAGAAATCTACGAGGAGGCGGCGCGGCTTCGCGACGAGATTAGTCGCCTCAACGGGGATGACTAATGAGTACTACCTCTTTAGTCGAGATGGCCGTGGTCAAGGTTAGTCCCTACTTGCGCGAGGACAGGCCCTTGGTATGGTTGAGCGAGAAGAACGGTAACCTCCCTCGGCTCCTGCCCATTCCCATTGGCGAATTTGAAGCGGCCGCCATTCGGATGCGGTTGGAAAACGATGGACCTGCACGCCCAATCTCTTACGACTTGCTCGCTTCTATGGTCAATTCCCTTGCGATACGCGTGCGCCAAGTTGTCATCCACAACGTGCGCCGCTCCATTTACTACGCGAGAGTCGTTATAGAGAAGAATCACACGATAAAAGACATTGATGCACGTCCCAGCGATGCCATCGCTTTGGCCTTGCGCACGGGTTCGCCAATCTACGTTGCTCCTGCGTTGCTCGACGAGGTGGGCTTGGAGCCTTTGGAAACCGACTTGGATGTTGAACGCACCCTAGACCGCTTCTACGAGTTGGAAGTGCAGATTTCCACGCCGCTCAATGTAGAAGCTGATTCGGCCAAGACCCGCTCACCGAAGCGGAGCGCCGAAGCGGCCGACGCTCAACGCCCACCGAAGGAAAAGAAAGACGAACTCAGCCTGCTTCGGCATCGGTTACAGCAGGCCGTCATATGCGAAGAATACGAAGAAGCTGCTCGTCTGCGCGACGCCATCGAATCGCTAGCTAAAAAAACCAAGCGTTGAACCCCAATCCGGGGGACGCAGACGTAACACCTACCAAGTAAGTAGCTGAAGTTGCCCAAGACACTGATTCGTGCGCTGCACAAAATGGCCCTACAACTGTTTGTTTGTCTCGCCCTGTTTCTTAGCTGCAATAGCGAAGACATAGACCAACGCTTCTCACACCCGGCCCAGACCTTCCAGACCTACAAGTACGCGCTAGAAAACAGCGACTTTGACCTGCTTTGGGAATGTTTCAGTTCTTCGCAAGTGGAAGGCGAGGATCGTCAGAGCTTTGTCGAACGGTGGCGGCAAAAGACGCCTGCCGAGGTCAAGGCTCAACTGCGACGAGAAATCGCCGAAGAGCGCATCATCAACGAACGCATTGGTTACTTACTCTTCGATTCCTCTACGCTAGGCGATGAGCGCGTATCGCCATTTTTCTATTTTCTTCGCGATTCCAATGGTTGGAAAATTACCTCCCACCTAGACAGCACCTTCCACCAAGAGTTAGAGCAAGCCATTGAGCGCGGCGAGTACAAACTGCCCGACTTCTAACTCTTTCCTCATCTAGGCGGCTCTAAGTTCCAAGTCCCTATAATGCCCATTATCATATCCCACTGCTTGTCGTCCATCGCCTCTACCAAGGCGAGCAGGCGTAACACATCGCGCTCCTTCTGCTTCTTGCGCGCCCGAGCAACGGCCTCTAACCACGGTTGATCCCCGAGCAGAGCCAAAATTTCTGGCTTCGATAGTATCCCCAAGAGGGCTGGGTCCAACGGCTCTTCGCTAGACAGGAGCTTATTGACAACTGGATCCGACAGCGAGCGCATCATCTTGCCATAGAGCGCACGTCCTTCCTCCGAACTCGCCTTGGCCTCATAAGCAGCTATCAACACTGTGTTAGAGTCGAGTTCCAAAACCTCGGCCAACTTGAGACACACTTCGTCGGAAGGGACCTTCTCCCCTTTCTCAATTTGTCCTATATAGGTTGCCCACACGCCCTTGGGCCTTCGCGCCGTCACGAGTTGTTCGGCCAATCCCTGCTGGCTCAGGTGGGCTTGTAGCCGGGCCTCCTTGACCATTTCTGCAAACTGCATTTGCGATCCCTTTGAATTATTTTTAACCACCGTCTCTGTCAAAGATACGCACACACTTGTAAGTGTGCAAGACTCCGTTGTCATTTTCTTTCGGTCCGTTTTTCCGCTTGACAACACAATCTAGCGTGTGTATTTTTGTTTCTAAATAGAGTGTGGTGGTCCGCTAGCGTGGCTAACGTCTTGATACGCGAAGCTCGGATTTCCCTTTTCGGGTCGTTGAGATCTTCAAAACTACCTCCCCACACCGCCTCGTTTGAGGATCTCATTTGCGTTTCAATATCACACCTTCCGGCCGCCACACTCTTTATTTTATAAGCAGCCCATTTTTAGATGGGCTGCTTTTTTATTTTTACCCTTTACGCCGGTTCCTTTATACACCATGCGTATCTGTATGGTCGCCTTCACCGACCTGAATTTCGACTACCGCATCTACCGAGAGGCTACCTCGCTGCGCCGCGCTGGTCACCGAGTCGTCATTGTCGCCTCCTCTTTCAACTCAGCCCCTCTCAAAGGATGGGACGATTTTGAAATCTATCCGATTCCGCTAGATCGGAGCCGCTCGCTGCGCCGCCTCTATCCTTTGTTTTGGCAACGGGCCTATCCCCTGCTCGTCGATACCCAGCCAGATGCTTATCACGCCCACGACCTAGACTCGCTGTGGCCAGCAGTGCGAGCTGCACAGCGACTAGATCTGCCCCTCGTCTATGACGCACACGAATTTTGGACCGAGCAGTCCTCACTGGTCACTCGGCCGCTGATGCGGTCTTGCTGGCGTTTGCTGGAGCAGCGGCTGATAAGACGGGTAGATCGCGTCATAACCGTCAGCGGGTCTATCGCCCAATCGCTCAGGGAGCGTTACCGCCTTGACGAGGTCGTCGTTCTGCGCAATTTGCCGCTATTCCGCCATAAGGTCCAAAGCAACCTGATACGCGAAACACTGGACTTGCCCGATAATCGTCCCGTTGTTCTCTACCAAGGAGGATTTCTCACCGAAAATGGCCTGCGCGAGCAAATTGAGGCCGCCGCAGGGCTTGCCGCCGCCTTAGTTTTAATTGGAGATGGGCCGAGTGAACAGGCCCTGCGAAACCAAGTTCGCGCTGCGAGCCTAGAGGACCGGGTCTATTTTATTCCCCGGGTGCCCTTTTACCAACTTCACAATTATACTTGCTCGGCCGACTTGGGGCTGTGTCTGATCAAAGGCACGGGCAAGAGCTTCTATTACTCGCTGCCCAACAAGCTGTTCGAGTATATGATGGCCGGGCTACCGGTCTTAGCCAGCAACTTTCCTGAAATGGAGCGCATCGTCCGCGAAACGCGTACCGGAACTACGGTCGATCCAACCAATATAGCAGCCATTCGAGAGCAGATCGCCGCTTTTTTGAACAATGCAGAGATGCGAGAGTCATGTGCCGAGGCGAGTTTGCAGGCGGCACAGCACTATAACTGGGAACGAGAAGCCGCTCAACTCACCCAGCTTTACGAAACCTTAGCATGAACGCCCCGATGACGCTTAGCGTCGTAATGCCTACCTATGACGAGCCTGAGCGCCTCGAAGCAGCACTTAAGAGCTTGTCGCAGCAAAATTACCCCCACGAGGCGACCCAAATCATCGTGGTGGACGATGCCTCCCCCCATTTGGATGCCGAGCGGCTACATGCGGCGGTCGCGCCGTTAGAGTTGCAGCTACTCCGCAACGAACAGAATCAGGGGCGCGCCCGGGCGCGTAACACCGCCCTGCGGGTCGCCAGCGGTGATATCGTCGTCTTTCTCGACAGCGACATGACTGTCGGCACCAATTTTCTCCGCTCTCATGCCCAACGGCATCAAAACCACGCGGAAGCCGTTTTTGTCGGCAACATCCGCTTTGCCAGTGAAATTCCCGCTACATCCCTGACTCGCTATCTCGAAGGGAGGGGCGTTCACAGGGTTGACGAGGACAAGCCCATACCCTTCAACTGCTTTGTCACCGGCAACTCCTCGGTGCGCCGGTCATCCCTGCTTCGCGTGGGATTCTTCGATGAGGATCTCACGGCTTATGGTGGCGAAGATCTAGAATTGGGGTACCGCCTCCACTTGGCGGCTATTCCGTTTTACTATGTCCCTGAAGCCCTGTCACACCACAATCACTTGCGTTCGTTGGAGCCGCTTTGCCGCCTGATGCAGACCTACGGCAACAAGTCAATCCCGATCCTTTTAAACAAGCATCCCGAATTGGACGCCGTGCTCCGGTTGGACTTTATCAGATCCGCTGCTTTTTCTCCTCGGCGGCTCGCGCTTCAGCTAGCCTTGTTGCCGCCGATTCACTACCCAATTCGCTGGGTGACCCGCTGGCTTGTGAAAACTTATGTCCCGGATCTGTTTTTTAGCTACTTGTTCTGGTCCAGTCGTACGCGGGGTTATATGCGTGCTCTAAGCGAATAAAGAATAACGACTTATATTATATAGCCTTATGCGTACGCACGATCCCCGCTTCCCCCAAGTTCTCCGCGTAGCACTACCTGCGCTCCTGCTGGCCCACTTCATAGTTTGGCCCATAGTCGGCCTTTTATCCCTACATGCTGGTATTATTGCCGCCGAATGTACCCTTTTGTGGTTTGTGGCTCTTTATATTCGCCGACATCGCCTAATTGCCGAAGACCTGCTTCTGTTCAACGCCACACCGACTGCGTCCCTGTTGCTGACAATCCCGGCGACTATTTGCTGTAGCCTCGTAATCGCCGAACTCGACTTGTATGTGGCCTATCTTCTCGGCCTGATAGACCTGTCCATGCCGCTGTCTTTTCAGAAAAACCTGCTGGAGATTCAGATTGTCCGCGGACTAGCGGAGATCCCGAAGGGTCTGGTAACACTAGTGCTAGTACCTGTGCTTTGCGAAGAGCCCCTCTTTCGCGGACTTGTATTCACGAGCCTTTACGCCCATTATGGGCCGCGCTGGGCGCTAGGCGGTTCGGCCCTGCTGTTTGCCATTTCTCACTTCAACCCTTGGCAAATGATCCCCCTCTTCCTCTTTGGGCTCTTCCTCGGCGCTTTAGTTTACTGGACTCACAGCATCTATCCTGCCATGCTCGCCCACGCGATCAACAACTTGACTTCGATAATTGGGATCAACTTGCGCACTTACTTAGGCCTAGATGGCCTCGGTCCCTCCCAACATCTCCCCATGCCTTTGGTACTGCTCGCCGGCCTACTTCTGCTTGCCGGTCTCCTGCTTCTCAGCCGCCAACCCACCATTATGCCACTGTTGACTAGGAGGTAATTCGCTCCGCCCGATTGCAACTGAACTGTTGGGGGAGAGGCAGTTACGAAGAAAAACGTTCCCTAATTAAATCAGCTCAGTACCTTCGCTACCGTTTCCCCAATTTCCGCCGGACTCTCACAGGTGTGAATCCCTGCTTCCCGCATCGCCGCCATTTTGTCCTCGGCCGTTCCCTTACCGCCTGAAATAATAGCGCCTGCATGTCCCATCCGCCGCCCTGGAGGTGCCGTGCGCCCCGCGATAAAGCCAATGACGGGCTTGTCGTAGCACTCTTTGATATAGGCAGCCGCTTCTTCTTCAGCCGTGCCGCCAATCTCGCCGATCATCACGACCGCATCGGTCTCGGGGTCGTCCTTAAAGAGAGCCAGCGCGTCCATAAAGCGCGTACCGATGATTGGGTCACCGCCAATGCCGATGGCTGTGGACTGGCCTAGGCCCCGCTCAGTGAGCTGCCCTACGGCTTCATAGGTCAGCGTTCCGCTGCGGGAGATAATCCCCACGCGACCTAGCTGGTGAATAAAACCGGGCATAATGCCGATTTTGCATTTCCCTGGCGAGATGACGCCGGGGCAATTAGGCCCGATCAGCCGAGTAGAGCGCGCTTGGACATAATGGTAGGCTTTAACCATGTCACTCACGGGGATGTTCTCGGTGATACAGATGACTAGCTCTATACCGGCATCGGCCGCTTCCATGATGGCGTCGGCGGCAAAGGGGGCTGGTACAAAGATGATCGAAGCATTGGCACCCGAGACCTCAACGCCTTCGGCGACCGTGTTAAACACCGGAACGCCTTCAAATTCTTGGCCGCCCTTGCCAGGTGTTGCTCCCCCGACCACTTTCGTGCCGTACTCCAGCATTTGTCGCGTGTGAAATGACCCCTCCGACCCCGTAATCGCCTGTACGAAGACCTTGGTGTTTTCGTCGATTAAAACGCTCATCCCTGTATTCCTCTTACTGAATAGTCGCCTTGACCATCGCCGCGGCGTCTTTCAACCCCTGCCCAACGGCAAAGTCCATGTCGGAGTTCTCCAGCATCTTGGCAGCCATATCTGCGTTAGTCCCAGCCAGTCGCACGACGACCGGCACGTTGACTTCAATGTTTTTGCGCGCCTCAATCACGCCGGCGGCCACGCGGTCGCAGCGCACAATGCCGCCGAAGATGTTGATGAGAATGGCTTTTACATTCGGGTCGGAGAGCAAAATGCGGAAGCCATTTTCCACGGTCTCAGCGCTGGCACCCCCGCCTACGTCCAAAAAATTGGCCGGTTCAGCACCGGACAGCTTGATAATGTCCATGGTGGCCATCGCCAGCCCGGCACCGTTGACCATACAGCCGATATTGCCGTCGAGCTTGATGTAGTTCAGATCGTATTTGGCGGCTTCGACCTCTAACTCTTCCTCTTCATCCAAGTCGCGCATTTCCGCTAAGTCGGGGTGGCGGAAGAGTGCGTTGTCGTCCAAGTCTATTTTGGCATCCAGCGCCAGAAGCTGCCCATCGGCGGTCGCCACCAAAGGGTTGACCTCGACCAGTGAGCAATCGGCATCGACATAGGCTCTGTAGAGGCTAAGGATAAAAATGGCTGCTTGGCGCACCTGCTTGCCCTCAAAGCCAAGCCCAAAGGCCAGGCGCGTCGCTTGGAATGCCTGTAGCCCCACTGCGGGATCAACTGTTTCCTTGAGAATTTTCTCTGGGGTCGCTGCGGCGACCTCCTCGATCGCAACGCCGCCCTCTTGGCTGGCCATGACCACTGGCTTGCTCTGGGTCCGGTCGAGCGTGATGCCCAGATAAAACTCGCGTTCTATGTCCGAAGCCTGCTCCACTAGGACTTGCTTGACCTTTTGGCCTTCAGGGCCGGTCTGGTGAGTGCCGAGCTGCATGCCGAGAATCTCGCTGGCCGCTTGGCGAGCCTCTTCGGGGTTAGCGACTAGTTTGACGCCTCCGCCCTTACCGCGACCTCCAGCGTGAATTTGGGCCTTAATTACGACTTTTCCACCCAATTCGGCGGCCACGCGTTCGGCCTGGTCGGCCTTGGTAGCCACGTGGCCACTCGGTACGGCGACTTGGTACTGGCGCAAAATTTCTTTGGCTTGATATTCGTGAATTTTCATGGGCGTTATCTATCTATTAGGTGAAATGAACGCAAAAGAGTATGAAAACCTTCCCCTACCAGCAAGGCGATCTAAGAAACGACCAGCACAAGTACCAAACTAGGGCTGTTGATCGTTGGGAAAGTCCCGTAATATTCAGGTACATCCAAAGACTTTGAGGAGGTAGCCCGTGAAAATCTTGTTAGTCGGCGGGGCCGGCCACGTCGGCACCTGCACTACTCCCTACCTTAGACGCCATCACGATCTGCGCGTGTTGGACATCGCCAAGCCTCGGTACGAGGTAGAATACATCGAAGGCTCTATTGCCGACCCGGAGGCCCTCGCCCGTGCCCTAGACGGAGTGGACGCCTTCATCAACATGACCATGAAGAGCGGCCAAGGCGGCCTCGACAACCACCAGACCGAGACTCAGATCGTCGATAATTATACCGTCAACTGTCTGGGACTGCACCTGCTCCTATACACCGCTTGGAGGCTAGGCATCAAAAGAGGTGTTCACACCTCCACTATGAGCGCCCACCATCGCGCTCGCTCCTATTATCCGTCCGAGGAGGAAGTACCACTTGACAGCCCTAGTGTGTACGGCTTCACTAAGGGGCTAGCCGAGGGCATTTGTCGCTACTTCGCCCGCCAATTTGACCTGAACTTGGCAGTCCTTCGCATTACCGGCCCGCGCACCCGGGCACAATTCCTAGAACAAGCCCAAAATCCACCACACTATCCTCCCGGCGGTCTTTACTTTACCGATGAGGAAGATTTGGCTAGGGCCTATTTAGCCGCTCTGGACTACGTTTGCACAGGTCATGGCCGCTGCGACGCCTTCTTCATATCGGGCGACGCCGACCACCGCGAGATGAACATGTCCAAAGCACGAGCTGTTTTGGGCTGGGAGCCTAAATCGCACCTGATGCTGGAGAAGTGAGAAGTCAAAAAAAGCAGGCCCAACCATGCTGGTAGAGCCTGCTTCAATTACTATGGACTATTCGCGTTGTGACTTATTAACGCATCTTATCAGGCGGCGTAAACGCTCACCCGCTTGCCCTTCCTGCCAAAGGCCTCAAACTTCACCTGCCCGTCAATGATGGCGAAGAGCGTATCGTCCCCGCCCTTCTTGACGTTTACGCCCGGATGAATGCGCGTCCCGCGCTGCCGCACGATAATCGTGCCGGCGCTGACCTTCTCTCCGCCGAAGCGCTTAACGCCTAGACGCTGCGCATTGCTATCGCGCCCGTTTTTGGAACTGCCGACACCCTTTTTATGAGCCATGATCTAGTCCTTTCTCACTCAGTTCGGGAGAACGATGTCCTCGACCCGAATCTCGGTGTAATCCTGGCGGTGGCCGGTGCGCCGCCGGTATTTCTTGCGCCGTTTCTTCTTGAAAACGACAATCTTGTCGCCACGACCATGGCCGACGACCGTCGCCGAAACACTGGCTCCCTCGACCGTGGGACTGCCAACCTTGGTCTCGTCGTCGCCGGAAACTAACAGGACGTCGGTGAATTCCTGGGTGCTGCCTTCTTCGGCCTGAAGCCGGGGTACGCGCAGGCACTGACCCTTATCGACTTTGACCTGATGACCGGCGATGTTGACAACTGCATACATGAATTGCACTCCTACGCTAAGACTACTTTGCAATCAATTAGATTGCGCTTAAAGATATGGGCCGGAATTTTTTCTGTCAAACCCGGAACTCGGCCGTCACATCTAGGCTGCGCTTAGTCGAAAAGAAGCGATAGTCTTGGGGCCCCAAAGTGGAATCAGTCTCTATCTGGAGGCGAGCTTTGGTCGCCTTGCGCAATGACTTGAGCCGTTCTTCGCGGTTTTCTAGCATATAGGTGGCCACCTCGGGGTGGACCTTTAACACGTAGCGCCTTTCGCGGGTGGCGGCATAAGAACGCTGCAGCCAGCGTTCAATCCAAGTCAGGGTGGTGTCTGGCCCCATAATCCGGCCCGTGCCGCTGCAAATGGGGCAAGGTTCGCTATGAGTGTGCAAAAGGTTTGGCCGGACGCGCTGGCGAGTCATTTCGACCAAGCCAAACTCGCTGATGTGTGGGCTAATCGAGACCTTCGCTCGGTCCCGTTTGAATTCATCGACCAAGCAGTCAACGACCTTCTTGCGGTTGCGCTCCTCGTTCATATCGATAAAGTCGATGACGATAATACCGCCAATGTCGCGGAGCTTGAGCTGGCGGGCAATCTCACGAGCTGCCCTCAGATTGGTATTGAGATT
The DNA here is from genome assembly GCA_022825835.1 of Candidatus Latescibacterota bacterium. Taxonomy (GTDB): domain Bacteria; phylum Latescibacterota; class UBA2968; order UBA8231; family UBA8231. The sequence goes on along the minus strand of JAJDVZ010000131.1, from coordinate 98,888 downwards.
GTTTTCCTCTTGATCGTCGGAGCCGATGTAACGGGCTGAGTTCACGTCAATAAAGGTCCCTGCCTCAGCATAGTCGATGACCAAGGCTCCACCACGGCGCAACCACACGGTGCGATTGGTCGCCTTCTCGATATCTTCCTCAATGTTGAAGGCATCGAAAATGGGCCGACGATCCCGGTAAAACTCCACTCTTTGGCGCAACTTAGGCGAAACTTGGCGCAAATAAGCCGTGATCTCCTTGTACAGCTCTTTGCTATCGACGACTAGTCGTTCCACATTGTCGGTGAACAGGTCGCGTATTATGCTGGAGGTCATGCCCATTTCCTTGTACACCAAGGCGGGTGCCTCGACCTTTCTGCTCGTCTTGATCAGACGCTCGTGGTTTTTCACTAGCTGCTTCATATCGCGTTTGAACTCGCGATCGCTCTGCCCCTGTCCTTCGGTGCGCACGATTACTGAGTAGCCCTCGGGTTTGATCTTAAATACCAGATCTCTCAGTCTTTTGCGTTCGTTTCGACTGACGATCTTGCGGGAGACGCCAACCCAGTTGCCGCCCGGAACCAGCACCATAAAACGACCCGGAAGCGATAGCTGAGTCGTCACACGGGCACCCTTGGTGCCGATAGGCTCTTTGGTGATTTGCACCAGCACCTGTTCGCCCTTCTTGATCAGGTTTTGGATACTAGGATAACCGCGGTGGCGAGTGCGGCGCCCGTTGCGCACTCCATCGGTCTCGTCTCTGTCTGCTTCCATCATATCGCGCACCTGGAGGAATGCGGTGCGGTCTTGGCCTGTCTCGACAAAGGCGGCCTGTAGCCCGGGCAAAACGGCCGATACAACTCCTTTGTATATGTCTCCTACCGTCCGCTCATTCTCGGGTCTTTCGATCCAGACTTCAGCTAGACGCCCATCTTCCAGGATGGCAATACGGGATTCGTGAATGCCTTGGTTGATAAAAATTTCTGTTTGCACGATCTGTCCTCACGCTTAGTAGTCATAATTGGTATCGGCGATTTCAAAGCCCTGCCTATCGCCGTTCACTTGGCTTCTTCTGCGGCCAATACCCCCAGATACTGGTCTTGGTCTGCGAGCACCTCTATGGCCTTTGCTAGCTGTACATCCTCTTGCAATTCTTCGAGGAGTTGGGCCTTCCTCCCCTTGAAGCGCAAGATAAGTTCTCGACGTAAAGCACCCTTTATATAAGGTTCCAACTCGCTGCTATACCGACGCTCCCACTCCTGCTTCACTGCTGCTCGTAGCTGATGGATCGACTCCTGTGCAGCCATACCCCAATCCATTTCCTCGGCCAAGTCCTCAAGTTCTGCTATTTGATTCAATCCTTTTCGGCCTTGGTCTAGACTTATGTCTTTAGTGCGGACGAACTCCATAAAGCCCGCGACCATCTCATCGCTGACGATCAGGTCTGGATGTTCCTCGGCCCAAGACGAGTCGGCCGAGACATAATCTATGACAAAGTCGAAGAAGAGACGACGACGCACTAACTCTTGTACATAGAGGGGGAATGGTTCCGGCTCAACGCTAATATCGGGCTTAATTCCGCCGCCGCCGAAGACCTTGCGACCTCGCTGGGTATAATAGGTTTGGTTTGCCATACTATCCGGCAATCCAGCCGCCCCCATCTTGGATTTACCCGCTAAATCGCCCAAACGGATCAGGAGCAGGCTCTCTGCGGACTCAGAATCCATATCAAAATGAGATTGGAGTGCAGAAAGGGCCTTAGCCCTATTCTCTGAACGCAAAATAAGGTCCATCACCAACTGATGCGGCAATTCCCTATCGCCGAACAGGACGCTATGTACGGGCTTGGCGATGTCCTGTTCGCGGTGAATACTGCGCCCACTAGGCGCGTAGTAGAGTGCCGTCGTCAGCTTTAAGGCACTAGCTTCCTCTTCGCGTTCACGGAGGTCAAAAATGGTCTGCACCGAACCTTTGCCAAATGATGCCGCTCCGACAACCACGCCTCGATCATTGTCTTGGATGGCTCCAGCAACGATTTCGGACGCACTGGCGCTCCCCTCGTCAATCAGAACCACCAAGGGCACATTGCGCGCAATAGAATGACGGTGGGAATACTTGACTTCTTCTCTCCTCCGGTCGCGTTCCCTAATCGAAACGATCGGCACTCCTTGGGGCAAAAACAAATCGGCAACTTGGGTGGCCTGACTAAACAAGCCTCCGGGATTTCCCCGCAAGTCTAAAATTAGCCCTTCAACCCGAGGGAGGCTTTTTAACGCCTCTTCTACTTCGCTGGAGGTATGCTCGGAAAAACGCGTCTGGCGCATACTTATATAACCGATTTTTCCTTGGAGTTCCTCTACTAGCACAACGCTCTTGATCGTGATTATTTCCCGTTGAATTTCAACTTCGCGCGGCATAGCTCCCAAGTGGGGAGCCACCGAGATTGCGACCTTGGTGCCAGGTTCTCCGCGCAGCGCATTGACCACAGATTCAAGCTGCATATCCAAGGTACTTTTGCCCTCCACAGCGACGATCAAGTCGCCTGGCCTCAGCCCCGCCCGAAAGGCCGGAGTATCTTCAATAGGGGAAATTACCACGGGAAAGCGATCTTTTATGGCAACCGTAATCCCCAACCCCGCGAACTTGCCCGTCGTGTCTTGGCGCAACTGACGCAAACCTTCCTCGTCGTAATACTCGCTGTATGGATCCAGTTGGCCGAGCATGCCCTTGATGGCTGCGCTCATAACCTCCCCTTGGTCCAGACGAGCGTAATAGTTTTCCAGAATGCGCGAATATACGGCCCCGAAACGCTCCCAACTGGCATTTACCTCCGCATACGGATCTTCCGTAGGCGCAGCCTGGATTGCGTTCGCACTTGCAAAGAAAAAAATCAATCCCATTAAAAGATGTCGCATAATTACTTTTTCTCCTCGGGAAACCAAGGCCACTGCCGACGCAACGCGTCCTGAATTCCTTCAGCTAGTTGATCTATTTCAAGCTGCGCGTCAAAAACCAAGCCTGTTGGATCTTTTTGGGCTATCTGTTGGTAGCCTCGGGAAACCTTCTCTTGTAGGGCCATTCCTGTTTGCTCCAACCGATCCGCGACGTCCCGCTGTCTCAGGCGAGCCCAAGCCACTTCTACGGGCAAGTGCAGATATATTGTCGCGTCCGGTAAACACTCCCCCACAGCCAGCTGATTGACTCGTTCGATCACTTCTAAGTCCAAACCGCGCCCATACCCCTGATACGCTATTGATGAGGCAATATAGCGGTCGCAAATAACCACATCTCCCCGGTCGAGCGACGGTGCGATCACCTCTTCTACGTGCTGTGAACGACTGGCTGCATAGAGAAACAGTTCCGCCGTCGGGGATACACCCTCAAGGCTTGGATCGAGAACAAGCCGGCGAATCTTCTCTGCGACCGGCGTCCCGCCTGGCTCTCTGGTCAGTGTAACCGGAAGACCTGCTTCTCTTAAATGCGACGCTAGCAGGCGAGATTGGGTTGTAGTTCCACTGCCATCGACTCCTTCAAACGCAATGAAATGACCCCGGGACACGACGGCAAGGAGCAGCTTATTAGGACTGCTGGACAGAGGCGGGGGAATTGGGACCTGATTTTAGCCTGTTGCGAATATAAGCGAGGCGCTCAACAACCGTATAGTTGGTCGTAACGGCTAATAAAACCAGCACGAAAACCAAACCTTGATGGCCTATTAGGCTCCCTACAGCCAAGGCCGTTAGACGTTCTGGGCGCTGCATGAAGCCCACCTTGCAATCCTCGCCCAACCCCTCTGCACGAGCCCTTACATAACTAACCATCAGCGAACCAGTAATAGCAAAAAAGAGAATCCCCGAGGCAATCCACTCATCGCGGCCAATCAGATACGCGCCGATTCCAAAATAAATAAATATCTCAGAGTAGCGATCTGTCGTCGAATCTAATAAGGCTCCGAATTTGGTCTCCTTGTGGCCCTCTCTTGCAACTTGTCCATCCAAGATATCGCAGAGGCCCGCCACAATCATGATGAGAGCCCCCCATTGCAAATAACCCTTGGCAAACGCCGCAGTTGCCCCCACGTTCATAACTAGCCCCATCAGCGTCAGCCAATCGGGTCTGAAGCCCAAGCGAATAAATAAATGCGCCAACGGCCTAAGGATGACCAGACACCACTTTTTCAGATATTTATCTAGCAAAAAAGAACCTATTTCGCCGACGCTTGAGAGTGGCCATTGAAAACCCTGTCCTCTGAAACTACGTTAAAAATATACTTGTTTTTTGCTTTTCTTCCAAAATATTTACCGCAGAGTTTTCCACTTTCTTAAGAACAAGTTTTCCACATCACACCTCATCGTCTCTACTCAGTACTTCGCTAAGTTATGGCCTATCTATTGGATAAAATTAGACATATACGTTCCTCAAAGGGCTTAAATCTCACGATTCTTTTAATTTTTGGGTGTGGATAAGTATGTGTAAAACTACACGCGGAACGCCCGACAATAGCAATTAGTAGAATAGCCCTAATGCACTCCCCACCCGATCGGCCCTCCATGCCAACAACTCCGAATGAGCGGCATCTTTTCCAAGCGTTGAAAGAATCCAGCCATGAGGAGATAAATGTCTTTGTACTAAAGCAAGCAGCTTATCAGGAGAAGCCACGGCTCTCGCCGTCACCAAATCAGCCCCCACTGGACTCAAACTCTCTATCCGCTCGTTTACAACCTCTATTCGATCAAGCCCCACCGACCTTACAACTTCTTTGAGAAAATGCGCCCGCTTCCGCCTGCTTTCGACGAGCATAAAGTATGCATTGGGAAGAGCTATTTTCAGAGGAATCGCCGGAAATCCAGATCCTGATCCCAGATCCATAACCAACCGATGAGGGAGACTTGCTACGACCGGAACCATAGTCAATGCCTGCCTCAAGTGCTTAGTTGCTACGACGGACTGATCTCGCCGAGAGACCAGATTAATTCTTCTCGACCACTGGCTCAAGAGATGTAGATATATCTCTAGCTTAGGCCAGATATCCTCAAGAGAACAAGAGATAATTCCTTCTTTTTTCAATCGATCGAAATCATCGCGTATCTCAGACGGCAGTTCGATTATCATATCCAAACATGTTCCACGTGAAACATTGAACCTCTTTCCAACTCTTCCAAGCAGTACCGGACCAACTCAATTGTTTCACGTGGAACATTACTTGCCGATGCAAAATTGGGAAAAGATGGAATCGAGAACTTCCTCTTCTATGGTCTCTCCCAGCATCTCACCTAAGGCATTCAATGCGTCCTGAAGTTCGGCAACGACGCACTCATCGGGTTGTCCGAACTCTAGAAGTTCCTCTGCGAGAGCACCAGATTTAGCTACTCGCAGCAGGCAATCTTGGTGGCGCTGGCGAGTGACTCCGATCCCATCTACTTCCGCCCTATGGGGCAACTGAGCCGTCACTTCTCTCTTTAATTTCTCGATACCGAATTCCCTAAGTGCTGATATTTCAACAGACTCCGAGACCTGTGCTTCAATTTTAGATCGGGTGCTAGCACCCGGCAAATCAATTTTATTGAAGACACCAATTGACTTCTTATTCGGCGGGAGCAGGTCCAACACAGCCATATCGTCCTCATGCGACTCAGTCGAACTGTCGAATACCGCTAAAACTACATCCGCTTCCCCAATCGCCTGCGACGCTCTTTCAATTCCCTCTTTTTCGATCAGGTTATGGCTTTGCCTAATCCCAGCCGTATCGACTAGCCGTATCGTCTCTCCTGCCCACGTAGTCCGACCTTCTACTAAGTCTCGCGTCGTTCCTGGTAAGGGAGTAACGATGGCCCGATCTTCGCCGAGCAATACGTTGAGCAACGTGGACTTACCTACGTTGGGACGCCCGATGAGCACGACTAAATATCCCTCTTGGCGCCGCCTTGTTCCTTCGAATGTTTCGGCAAGCCGCAAAGAGGACTCAACTACTTCGCGCAGCGCGATCTGTATTTCTTGACGCCCAATACTATCGATGTCTTCGTCGGAAAAATCGAGCCCAATCTCAAGCAGTGATAGCATCTTAACCAACTGATTCTTAAGCTCTTTTACCATCTTAGACAGACGGCCACTGGCCAAGCCATAGGCATTGTCGAGATGCGCTTTAGAGCTAGCTTGGATGAGGTCGATTACAGCTTCAGCTTCTAATAAATCCAATCGGCCATTGAGAAACGCTCGACGGGTAAACTCTCCTGGAGCGGCGGCGACGGCACCCAGGCGAAGTGCCTCTTCAACGACTGACTCTAATACGACCATGCTGCCGTGGCAGCTAATCTCGACGGTATCTTCACCCGTGTAAGAATGAGGCGCTGCAAAGACCCAAGCGACGCCTGTGTCGATTGCTCGGCCATTAGCCCATATACGTCCGTATTCGACGTATCGGACTCGCTTGCCGAGCGGTGGACGGGAGAGAAAAATCTGCTGGCCTATCGATAGGGCTTCTGGCCCGCTCAAACGCACGATCCCGATCCCCCCCTCCCCTCGCGGTGTAGAGATAGCGACAACAGTATCCGGCTGTATCAAGGTCGAGGTCCGGCTGAAATTTCAAGTGCTGGAAGGAGCGGCTTTCTTCTTAAAATGATTGACCAATAGCTGTTGACCGATGGTCAGGACATTGAAGATAGTCCAGTAGAGCACTAATCCCGACGACATGCTCCAAAAGATAAAAATCATCAGTACCGGCATCATGTAAACCAAAACGGCCTGTTTGGGATCCTTCATCGTCATCTTCTGTTGGATGAACATGGAAGCCGCCATTAACAATGGCAGAATATGAAGGCCAAAACCGGAGATAAGCAACTCGTCGGGAAGGGAAAGATCTTGTATCCAGAGAACAAAGGGGGCTTGGCGCAATTCGATTGTTTTGCCAAAAAGATTGTACAGCGCAATGAAAATGGGCATCTGCAACAAGAGGGGCAGACACCCGCTAAGAGGATTGACGCCTTCTTCCTTATAGAGCTTCATAGTCTCTCGACTTAGGCGTTGGTTGTCGTTTTTGTACTTCTCGCGTAGCGCCGTAATTTTCGGCTGAAGTTCCTGCATTTTCGCCGCGGACTCATAGGTTTTGTGAGTAAGCGGATAGACGATAATTTTAATGACAACGGCGAAAAGGACGATGATCCAACCATAGTTGGGGATGTATTGATGGGTGGCGATAAATAGAATGAGTAGAAAGCGGCTTATCTGACTTACGATCGGCCATCCGAAATCAATAGCCTGCTCTAGTTCAGCCTCATAGCCGACAAGCTCGTCGTAGTTGAGTGGGCCCAGATAAATTGTGTTGTGCCAAGAGCCAGACCGTTCGAGCCGGCGACCTACCTGAAAAGAATAGTCGGGCAGCAATTGGGACCCTTGATAATCGCCCTGCAGGACGACGCGAGAACGCTGTTCTCTATCGGCAGGGACACAGGAAATCAAGAAGTACTTGTTGCGAATACCCGCCCACTTTAGCAACCCTTTGTCCTCTAACTCGTCCGATTCCCCATCATCCACCTTCAGTTCGACCCGTTCTTCATTTATATAGGCGAAAGCCCGCATTTCAGGTAGGTCGATTTCTGGCTCGTGCTCGGTAAACGCGATGCCGTTTTCCCAAGTGAGTATAGCTTCAGTATCGTCGTCAAACCCTTCGTAGCGCACCTGGAGATCGAATCCATAGCGGTCCCCATTAAAGGTCAAGACCTTTTCCAGTCTTCTGCCGCCATCGAGTTGGGCTACCATGATTAGGGGTTGCTCTTCCCCGGGTCCAACCTGCAGACTCGATTGGTTGGCGACAAACTCCGCCGAGGAGATATCCTCCCGGTAGTTCGCTCTTTGTAGATGAATTCCCAAGCCGCGGCCGGTTGGAGGCAGTAGTTCGATAATACTTCCATCTACGTACCTGTATTTTAATAGTTTACATGATGTAATAGTTCCGCCTTTTGTAGAGACAACAAATCTCTGAAGCGGCGTTTGTACTACAATTGTGTCCGCTCTGTCTTCTGATATAAAGGACGGATTTTCGACCGATTCGACTCTTTCAATGGCCTGCGACTGAACGGGTGATAGCTCTTCTGAATGGAGTTGTTCCGCAGGCTTGGGATCTCGTACGCGCTCGGCCTCAGCTTGCTCGTCAGCAACAGGAGCCACTTCAGGCACCGATTCTTGCGGCACAGCTTCCTGCGACGGAGGCTGGGGCTTGGGATTTAGCCCAAACCATTCATTATAATAGGGAAGCAAGAGGAAAATCAGGCCGATGAAGAGAAAGGCCAACAGAGTCCGCTTATCTTCCATATTTCTATTACCCTTTTATAAACAATGTGTTATAAAACTAATACAGCGGATCATATCCACTCCCACCCCAAGGATGGCATCGGCTAATCCGCTTTAGCGCAAGCATTCCGCCCTTGAATACTCCGTACTTATCTAGTGCTTCTTCGGCATATTGGGAACAAGTAGGTAGATAACGACAGGACGGGGGAAGATATGGAGACAGGAGAAGACGGTAGGCGCGGACGACAAAAATGGCGATTTTCTTCATTGTGGGACAAGAAAAACAGGTAGTTTGGCCACCAAGGAGTCCAGTTCCCTTTCCAAATCAGCAAAGGGAGCTTCGATGGCTGAAGGTTGGCAGAAAACGACTAGATCACAAGGAAAGTACGGGCGACTGCGGCAAATGCTGCGGAGGCGCCGCTTGAGCCGATTGCGCTTTACAGCATTGCCCAGTTTGCGTCGGACGACAAAAATTTGACCGCGATCTTCTCGACCGCAGCGGATCCAAAAACAGCGGCCTCTAACCCAATCCATCAAGCGCTAGACGGCTAGCTGCTTGCGGCCCTTTCTCCGACGACGATTGATGATATTGCGACCGGCCGGCGTGCTCATGCGCTTGCGAAAACCATGCTTGTTGCGGCGGCGTCTGTTGCTAGGCTGAAATGTGCGTTTCAAAATAAAATTCTCACCTCGCGTTGGTTTATGTGCAGTATACGCAGAAACGTTCCAATTTAGTGGCTATTCTGCTAAGTGTCAATACTTTCAACTCTTTGAACGCTAACGAATGCAATGAAACTTAGCGGCGGACTCTTGACTGACGTATGCCTTCTTCATAGGTTGAAAATTCCCCTTAAACTGCGATCTTCGCTTCAATAAATGGCGCTGGAAATACAAGATCCCCAAGAACTCTGGGCCCAATGTCTGCTCAATATCGAGCGTCAAGTTCGTCCCCAGAGTTTTACTAATTGGTTTAAGCAGACTTCAGTAAGCCACTTCGACCAAGACTTATTGGTCATCCAAGTTCCCAGCGCATTTTCTGCCGCTTGGATAGAAGAGCACTACTTGCCGATGATCCAATCCGTAGTGTGGGAAGAGACGGCACTGACTCCCAATATCTCCTTTGTGGTTACACAAGCTCCCCAATCCGTTGGCGATCGAGTGCTACCTGTTGAGCAGGAGGTACCTGCAAACGAAGGCGACCCCGCAGAAGATGAACAAGAAATAGAAGCAACTCCTGCTCAATCGCTGAACAAGCGCTATACCTTTGAAGAATTCATCATTGGCGATAGCAATCAAATTGCCTTGGCAACAGCCTTAGCCGTAGCCAATGCCCCAGGTAAGACAGAATTTAATCCCCTCGTGATTTATGGCGGCGCTGGGCTAGGTAAAACGCATCTGCTCCAAGCGATTGGGCATCGAGCCCATAGTCTCAACCTCGCTGAGAAGGTCGTTTACGTCACCTCAGAAAAATTTATGGGCGATTTTGTCCAAGCGCTCGCTCAAGGCCGTGATAAGACGAGTGAGTTTAAGAATTTCTACCGTAGCGCAGATGTCCTCCTTGTCGACGACATCCAGTTTCTTCTCCACGGCGAACGAACCCAGAACGAATTTTTTCATACCTTTAATGCCTTGCACCAGTCCGAGAAGCAGATTGTCATGACCTGTGACAGTCCCCCTGGCCATCTTGATGGGTTAGAAGAACGGTTAAAATCTCGCTTCATATGGGGTTTGGCTACCGCAATAAACCCGCCTGAGCTCGAGACCCGGATTGCCATCCTCCACAAGAAGGCCGAGCGCAACGGCCTGCGGATTCCCGACGATGTGGCCGCTCTGTTGGGCAATCACATCCGATCAAATGTCCGAGAACTCGAAGGTACGTTGATTAGCTTGATGGCCTACTGCTCAATCCATAAGAAGGAACTCGACATCGAGGCGGCCAAGCACATTCTAGATGAACTAGGCCCAAACCCGTTGGAACTGAACATTGAGGCGATCCAGCAGCAGGTCGCCGACCACTTTAATTTGACTCGCGAGCAACTCATTGGAAAAGGACGCAAGCAAGACGTAGCAACGGCACGGCACATTGCCATGTTCTTAATCAGGACTCTCATCGGCAGTCACTTCACTACCATCGGCTTGCACTTCGGCAACCGCGATCACAGCACGGTCATCCACGCTGTAAACACTGTTGAAAAGCGGTATAAAAACGATTCCTCCTTTGCTAGGCTGGTCGAGGATTTGTCGGATACCGTCCGTCGGCAAAGCCGCTAGCCCCCATTTCTTTAGTCCTCTCTGTCTGTATTTTCCACTACTATAGTGCCTATTTGTCAGTGGAAAACTATTAACATCTATCCCCGCCGAGGTATTGATTAAGTGTGGATAAGTCTGTCGTAAAAAGAAAACCGTCGTTTTTGACCTCTTGCGTGTGAAAAACTAAAGTTTTCCACTCCACAATCCACAGACAAGCTCCAGTTACCAAGTTATCAACTTGATCACATAAGTGTCTTATTAACAATATATTTTGTTGTTTGTATATAACTTTTTTAGACAGTTATCCACATATCCACAACACAACTATAACTAAAAAAAAGTAAAAGAACACAAAAAAGTGTAGTTCTATTAGAGGTAGGGATGTGGATTGTGCTTTCTGGTTACACACACTTTTTCTTATTTTTACACACACATACTCATGTGTTCACTCCTATTAAAAAATGGGACACTATATATATAGAACTTGACGTAAGTAAGCATAGCAGCTTACTTTATAAGTATTCAAACGTGGGCAATTTTATCAGAAGGATTCTCAGAGAAGCACTATGAAGTTAAGAGTAGATCGCAGTGAATTATGGCGGGGCATTGATACTGTACTAGAAGCCGTGTCGGCAAAACCCTCCCTACCGGTGTTGGCTAATATCCTGCTTGAGGCCGATGAGAAAATCCTATCTCTATCGGCGACGGATTTAGATTTGTCCATCCGGACTCAAGTCCCTGCTATAGTAGAGGAGAGTGGGAGGACGACCGTTTCGGCGCGCAAGCTGGCAGAAATCACCCGAGAATGGCCCGAGGCGGAAGTGAGTATTGAGGTGCAGGACGAGCGCCTCAAGCTCTCAGGGCGGCTTGGGGATGCCGAAAGCAGCGAAGGAGCATATAGCTTGGCGGGAATAGAGGCCGACGAGTTTCCCCCTATGCCGACAGCCCTCGACGGCGTGAGCCTGAGTCTGGGAGGAGACGAAGGCGAGACCAATGTTCTGTCAGACATGATCAACAAGACGGTCTTTGCCGTCTCTGGCGATGATACGCGGCCTGTGTTCAACGGAGTGCTCTGGCGCATCGATGTGCAGGGAATGGAGATGGTGGCTACCGATGGGTCGCGCTTGGCTTGTTACAGAAAAGCCATAGATCTGCAGGAACAGGTACAGGACGACCAAGAGACCGCGGTCATCGTCCCTCCCCAAGCGTTAAACCAGATCGTCAAATTGCTGGGTAGCCATAAAGAGCCGGTCAATGTCACGCTGGGCGAGACCCAGATCCTGTTTGACATAGGACATACGCATTTGCTGTCGCGTCTGATCGAAGGACCGTATGTCAACTATGCCCAAGTCATTCCGCAAAACAACACAAAAGAGCTGAAGATAGCTAGCGAAGATCTGCTGCCGGCCGTACGCCGGGTATCCATCCTTTCCAGTTCTTATACGCGCCAGGTGCGTTTTAAGTTGAACAGTGGTCAGGTTGAGTTGTCGGCCGCCAGCCCCGAAATCGGTGGCGAAGCGAGGGAAAGCGTACCGGCCCAATACGCCTCTGAAGAGATAGAGGTTGGCTACAATGCTCAATATCTGATGGAGATCCTGCGCAGAATGGACGCGTCCGAGGTCTGTTTCCAGCTCAACGACCACGTCACGGCAGCCTTGTTGCGGCCGGTAGAACAAAAGGAAGGTGAGGATTACTTCTGCTTGCTAATGCCTTTGCGGCCAACAGGATGAGGTAAGCAGGAATAGTGCGGATCCGTGAATTAACGCTGAGACCCTTCCGCAATTTTGCCGCGATTCACTTGGGCTTTGCAGCAGATCACGTGCTGATTTTTGGCCCAAACGGTCGCGGTAAAAGTAATATTCTAGAAGCGATTTCCTACTTATCTATCGGCAAGTCAGTGCGCGGGGCCAAGGATCAACACGTCGTGCCGCACGGCGAAGACTTCTTTGATATTCGATCCTTGTGTAGTGATGGTCGCCACGACCAGCAAGTACGCGTCTTTTACAGCAAAAAGGAAGGTAAGAAGGCATTTGTCGATGCCACTCCCTTGCCTCGAGTCTCGGAACTGCTGGGCACCTTCCGCACCGTTCACTTCTCTCCTGAAGACGTATCGCTGGTGTTGCGCTTCCCGGCCCAGCGAAGGCGGCTCCTCGACATACTTATCGCGCAGTCTAGCGCAGCATACTTGCGATACATGCAGCGCTATTACCGCGTGTTAGCTCAGAGAAACCACTTGTTACGCACTGCAAAGAAGTCGGGGCATGGGCTTGTCGATGGTCAAGTAATGGAACCTTGGGATGCCCAGCTAGTGGATTTGGGTGCCCAACTTCGACTATATCGCCTAGAGGCACTGAATAAGTTGAGAGCGCCCTTTCTCCGCTATTACGGCCACTTTGCCTTAGCTGATGAAGAGGCAGCTATTGTCTATCAAGGTGCCAAGGAACAGGACTTGGAGGCCCTTAGAGCCGAGTTGTGCGCGGCACTCAGTCGTCGCAGGGAGCAGGAGACCCAAATAGGCTATACCCTGTGTGGGCCACACCGCGATGATTTGAAGTTCATATTGAACGGAGAACCAGCCGAACTCTATGCCTCTGAGGGCCAACTAAGAACCATACTCATATCGTGGAAGCTGGCAGAGGCCCGTTACATGGAAGAGCAAACGGGTCAGCAGCCAGTACTGCTCTTAGACGATGCTTTTTCAGAGTTGGATTCAGGTCGGATAGGAGAGTTATTGGACATAGTGGGTGAATTTGAACAGGTCATCGCGACGACCCCTCAAGAGCCTAACGCAAGGCAGGAAGCTCGTTTTGAATCGATCGACCTCCAGAAATAAGAGTCGCCGTGTTGGTCCCCCCACCGTTTTGCACGGCTTGCTTGAAGCCGCAGTCGAGGAGCTAGGGATCAATGAGAAGTTAGTGGAATGTCGGGCGCGGATGGCGTGGGAAGAAGCAGTAGGTCCCACCTTGGCTCAGTACACCCGCCCATTGCGCCTGTCCAAAGGATTTTTGGAAGTAGCGGTACCATCTGCCGTATGGCGCACTCAACTAAACTTTATGCAGCGGGACATCACGACGCGGATCAACACTTTGCTGGGCAAGAAGGTCGTCGAAGGGCTAAAACTACTAAACCAGTCTGAAAGTGTGGAGACCAAAAGGAGGAGTAGATGACGGAACCGGCCAGAAATTTTCCTAGGGAAGGAGCAGAAGTAGCGCAGGAGGAGGAATATACAGCCGATGCCATACAGGTTCTCAAAGGGCTTGAAGGAGTGCGCAAGCGCCCGGCTATGTACATTGGCGATACGAGCGAAAACGGCCTACACGAGCTGGTAAAAGAAATCGTCAACAATAGCATTGACGAGGCCATGGCCGGCCGCTGTTCGCGCATTGACGTAACAATCACCACCCAAGGCACTGCTCGCGTCCAAGATGACGGGCGGGGCATTCCGACCGACTTCCACGTTGCCGAAAATAAATCGGGCGTCGAGGTGGTAATGACGATGCTCCACGCCGGCGGCAAGTTCGATAAGAAGGCCTATCAGGTCTCTGGCGGACTACATGGCGTGGGTGCCTCGGTGGTCAACGCATTGTCCGAGTGGTGCACGGTTGAAGTTTGGCAAAAGGGCAAAGTCCACTTGCAGCGCTACGCTCGTGGCGTAGCGGAAACGGGCTTGGAGGTCATCGGCGACACGGACCAGACCGGCACCGTCATAGAATTCAAGCCAGACGCCGACATATTTGAAACCGTGGAATTCAGCTTTGAGTTTATTGCCGTACGACTGCGCGAACTGGCTTTTCTGACCAAAGGGGTGGAGATCAATGTGCGGGACGAGCGCAGCGGAGACGCCGACCGCTATTTCTACGAGGGCGGTGTACAAGAATTCGTGCGCTTCCTCAACGAAGGCCGAAGCGTGTTACACCCAGATCCGATCTACCTTCAGGGCGAGCGCGACGAAGTTGTCGTAGAGGTGGCTCTGCAATATAACGACAGCTACCAAGAGACCCTTTTTACCTATGCGAACAACATCAAGACCGACGAGGGCGGAACTCATCTGGTGGGCTTTCGCTCGGCGCTGACTCGGACGATCAACAACTACGCGAACCGCAATAATCTGCTCAAGAACGTCAAGTTCAACCTCTCGGGTGATGATACGCGCGAGGGAATCGCTGCCGTTGTCAGCGTCAAAGTGCCCGAGCCGCAGTTTGAGGGACAGACCAAGGGCAAGCTAGGCAACAGCGAGGTCAAAGGTATCGTCGATTCGTTTGTCTCCGAAGCACTGAGTACCTATCTCGAAGAAAACCCGGACATTGCCAAGCGGATCGTCGACAAGATCGTCGAAGCCGGCCGCGCACGGGAGGCGGCGCGCAAGGCGCGCGAACTGACCCGGCGCAAGGGGGTACTCGACGGAGGCGCGTTGCCCGGCAAGCTGGCCGATTGTTCCATCCGCGACCCGGAGCAGACCGAAATTTTCTTGGTCGAGGGCGACTCGGCCGGCGGCTCGGCGGCGATGGCCCGCGACCAGAGCTTCCAAGCCGTGCTGCCGATGTTCGGCAAGCCGCTCAACGTGGAAAAAGCGCGGATCGACCGCGTCTTGGGCAACGACAAGTTGTTGCCACTTATAACGGCGCTGGGCACCAACCTCGGCGAGGACTACAACTTTGAGAAGCTGCGCTACGGCAAGGTTATTATCATGGCCGATGCCGACGTCGATGGCAGCCATATCCGCACGCTAATCATGACCTTCTTCTTTCGCTACATGCGCGACCTGATTGAGAAAGGCAAACTCTATCTGGCCCAGCCGCCCCTTTTTCAAGTGAAGAAGGGCAAGCAGGAGCTATATGCCTTCGATCAGGCCGAGCGCGACCGACACATCGCCGCACTCGGCGGCAATGGCGATGGTCGAGGCATAGTTATTCAGCGCTACAAAGGGTTGGGCGAAATGAACCCCGAACAGCTATGGGAGACGACGATGGATCCCGAGCGGCGCACGCTGCTGCAGGTGGCCATCGACTACGCCGTTGAGGCGGATCACCTTTTTACCCTACTCATGGGCGAGCAGGTGGAACCGCGTCGCGAATTTATCGAGAAGTACGCGCTAGATGTAAAGAATTTGGACGCATTCTATTAGACTAAAAAGCTAGGATTTAATTAATGCTCGAACAGCAAGAAAGCCGGGTCCTGCGGGTCAAGATTGAGGAGGAGCTCAAAACCTCCTTCCTCGACTATTCCATGAGCTTCATACGGTCGCGTGCCCTACCCGATGTCCGCGACGGTCTCAAGCCGTCTCAGCGCCGCATCTTGGTAGCTATGAACGACCTAAGCCTTTTTCCCAACCGCGGCTACCGCAAATGCGCCAAAATAGCTGGCGACACCTCAGGCAATTACCACCCGCACGGCGAAGACATTGTCTATCCGACCCTAGTGCATATGGCGCAGAGCTTTCGCTTTCGCTATCCGCTGGTCCAAGGACAGGGCAACTTCGGTTCGATTGACGGCTACCCTCCTGCGGCCATGCGCTATACAGAGGCGAGGCTGAGCTGGCCGGCGATGGAGTTGCTAGCGGATCTCGACAAGGACACCGTTGAATTCGCCAGCAACTACGACGAGACGCAGCAAGAGCCGCTGGTGTTGCCGTCTAGGTTCCCCAACCTGATATGCAACGGCTCCATGGGCATTGCCGTCGGCATGGCCACCAAGATCCCGCCACACAACTTGCGGGAAGTCGCCAGTGGCCTCAAGGCGCTGATCGACCATCCCGAAATTTCCATTGCCGAACTGCTTGATCACGTCAAAGCTCCTGACTTTCCCACCGGCGGGATCATCTACGGCATGAGTGGGGTGCAGCAAGCCTACGCAACGGGCCGGGGACTGATCTACATCAGAGCGCGGGCGGATATTGAGACTCTCAAGAATGGCCGCGAAAACATCGTCGTCACCGAAATCCCCTTCTTGGTAAACAAGGCCAGCTTATTAGAGAAAATCGCCGATCTGGTGCGCGACAAAACCATCGACGGACTTGCCAATATCCGCGACGAATCGGGCCGTAAGGGTCTGCGCATTGTATTTGAATGCAAGAGGGATGCCCAAGCCGAAGTCGTGCTTAACCAGCTCTATAGCCATAGCATGTTGCAGACCACCTATGGAGTAATGATGCTGGCCATCGTCAATGGCCGTCCTGAGATGCTCAATCTCAAGCAGATGCTGCAGCACTATATCGATCACCGCCACGAGATGATCGTGCGCCGCACGCAATACGACTTGGAGAGAGCCGAAGCGCGGGCGCATATTCTGGAGGGCCTGCGCTTCGCCTTAGATCACATTGACCTAGTGATTGAGACCATCCGCCGCTCGTCGAGTCCGGCCGACGCTCAAGAGCGGTTGGCTGGCCTCCGTCCTGTGGCGGCAGACGCGAATACTCAGGTGCCATTCGAGTTGAGCGAGCGGCAGATCCAAGCCATTCTCAGCATGCCGTTGCAGCGCTTGACGGGCTTGGAGCGCGACAAAATTGAAGCCGAGTACAAGGAATTGGTAACGACGATTGAGGACAAAAGGGCCATTCTCGCCAGTCGCGAGCGGCAGATGCAGATCATCAAGGACGAGATTGATGATCTGGCCGAGCGCTTCGGCGACGAGCGCCGCACTGAGATCGTCTATGCGGCCGAGGAATTCGACATTGAGGACTTGATTGCCGAGGAGGACATGGTCGTCACTATCTCGCGCAGTGGCTACATCAAGCGCCTACCCCCTAGGGCCTACCGAGTACAGAATCGCGGCGGGCGCGGGGTGACAGGCATGAAGACCAAGGAAGAGGACTTTGTCGAACACCTCTTCGTGGCGTCAACCCATTCCTACATCATGTTCTTGACGGCCAAGGGCAAGTGTTATTGGCTCAAGGTCTTTCGCATACCCGAAGGCGACCGCACGGCTCAGGGGCGGTCGATAGCCAACCTGTTGCCGCTTGGTCAAGACGACCAAATATGCGCCATCGTACCCGTTCGGGAGTTCTCCGACGATCAGTACTTGTTCACGGCTACGCGCAACGGCATTGTCAAGAAAACTAGGCTCTCGGCTTACCAGAACATCCGTCGCGACGGGATCATCGCCCTGAAGATCCAAGACGACGACGACCTGATTGGGGCGGCCATTACCGATGGTCAGCAGGATATTGCCCTGTTGACGCGCAACGGCCAAGCCATGCGCTTTAGCGAAAGCGAAGTTCGTGCTATGGGCCGAGTTTCTACTGGCGTTAAAGGCATTAGTTTGCGTCAGGAGGACGAGGTGGTGGACATGGTCGTAGTGCGCGAAAGTAGCAGTCTGCTGACCATCTGCGAAAACGGCTATGGCAAGCGCACTTTTCAGGCCGAGTACCCCTGCAAGCACCGCGCCGGCCAAGGCGTTATCGACATCAAGACCTCCCCGCGCAACGGCCCCGTAGTGGCCTGTAGGGAGATCGAAGGCGAAGAGGAGGTCATGTTGGTAACCCAGAACGGCATTATGATCCGCACCTCCGTGCAAGAGATATCGACCATTGGGCGCAATACTCAAGGAGTCCGGGTGATCAATTTGGACGAGGGCGACCGGGTTATCGACATGGCCCCGCTACCTGTCAGCGAGGGCGAGGATGAAGGAGAGACTAGCGTGGAAAACGGCAAGGCCGATGAGAAGGCTTTGGGTTGACCTAATATAGGGCCTCATGTATATTTTTCTCCTCCGGGAGAAGGAGGGTTAGACCTAATTGGTAAGGCAGCGGTCTTGAAAACCGCCGGGCTCACGCCCTTGAGGGTTCGAGTCCCTCACCCTCCGCCATTTACCATTTGATGCCGCCACAATCCCATCCCGTTTAGCGGTGGGAGCACGTAAAAAGTTTATTTTGCAATGGTCGCGGAGAGGTGACCGAGTGGCCGAAGGTGGCAGCCTGCTAAGCTGTTGTGCGGGGCAACCCGTACCGAGGGTTCGAATCCCTCCCTCTCCGCCATTATTTTCGTTAGTTGCCCTCTAGCACAATTGGAAGTGCGCCTGACTCTGGATCAGGAGGTTCTAGGTTCGAGCCCTAGGGGGGCAGCCAATATTGGCTCCTGAAGCGTTCCCTTCAGGAGCCTTCTTCTTTTGGCCGAGATCTCGCCGAGCATCGAGACGAGGCCGCATTCTCCCCGCATTTAGCCTCTCCTCCAGCAATATCTCACGCCGATGAGTACCCGCATCCGAGAACAACAGCTTGCTTGGGGCCTCCTCGCGCCAGCACTTGTCGTGCTAGGCGCGTTTGGACTCTTCCCTATTGGCTATGCCTTGTACGTCAGCCTGCACAGGTGGCGGATCAAGAAGGAATCAGTGGTTGGATTCGACCATTATGTCCGCGCCTTGGGAGACCCGCAGTACCTGCTGCCCTTCGTCGCCGGGATCGTTCTCATCTGGGCGGCCTATCGCCTGCGCGCCGCGTTAGCGTCGCCAATACTGGCGACGGGAAACTCCGCGCGCGGTCTGCGTCCCCTTTATGTCCGCATCGCTTGCGGCGCGGTCGTACTGTTGGGACTTTGGGTGGGATTGGCCCAGGGTTTGGGTGGCTTGGTTGCAACGGGAGACCCAGCGCTGTACAACGGCTTCAAGGTCACGTTTTTCTACGCAGTCGGGACAATTCCGTTCCAACTGAGCTTGGCCACCGGACTGGCGTATTTGCTCTTCAAAATCACTCGGGCTAGAGGCGCGTTTCGCACGCTGTTTTTCCTGCCTTATATCACGCCGATTATCGCCTCAGCCGTGGTTTTTCGCACCATCTTTAGCCCGCACCCTTCTTCGCTGGCCAACCGCTTCTGGAGCCTTTGGGGACTGGAGAATCAGCGCTGGCTCTACGAGAGCAAGTCCGTCGTAGCCCTGTTACTACAGGGAGCCGGCTTTGCTTCCTACCCCGCGTGGGTGGACAGCGTCTTCCCGAGCCTAGCTCTGACCTCGATCATCCTCTACAACATTTGGGTCTATGTCGGCTACGACACGGTGATTTTACTGGCCGGCCTCAGTGCGATCCCCAAGCAGTACTATGAGGCCGCGGAAATGGACGGTGCTGGCGAGTGGCAAGTCTTCCGGCATATTACCCTGCCTCTGGTTTCACCAACCCTGTTCTTTCTGTCGATGGTAGCCGTCATTGGGACCTTCAAAGCCTTTAATCACGTTTATATCCTGCGGACGCCGGGTGCCCGCGACTCGGTCGATGTGCTCAGCATTGCCATTTTCGATCAGGTTTTTGAGTACCACAACGCCGGCTATGCCTCGGCGATGGCCTTTGTGCTCTTCATCGCGATTTTGGCATTGACGCTGCTGCAAAACCGGCTGCTCGGCAGGCGGGTGTTTTATGGCGACTAGGAGCGGCCAAGCTAAGCTGATTTACTGCGGCTTGAGCTTGGGAGGGCTGGCCGCTGGCTTCCCGTTCGCGTGGATGCTGTTGGCCTCTTTTATGAACCGCGGCGAATCGCTGCGACGGGCCTTGCTGCCCGAGCGCGTCCAATGGGACAATTACATCGAGGCGTGGCACGAGGCGGATTTTGGTCTCTACTTTGAGAATTCGCTGATCATCGCTGTCCTACAGGTCAGTGGAACCCTGCTGTTCTCGGTGATGGCGGCCTATCCGCTGGCGCGGATGCAGTTTCGCGGACGCGATGTGGTGTTTACCGGCGTCTTGGCTACACTGATGATCCCCGAGGCCGTGACCATCGTGCCGAATTTTCTCGTCGTGACGTGGTTGCACCGCAATACGCCGTTTGCTTGGCTCAATAGCTGGCCGGCTCTGACCATTCCCTTTATGGCCAGTGCTTTTAGCATCTTTCTCTTGCGCCAGTTTATGCGCGGCCTGCCCAACGAGCTGTGGGATGCAGCCCGGATTGAGGGAGTCGGCCACGTGCGCTTTTTGTTTCAGATCGCGGTCCCCTTGTGCCGAGCACCCCTTTTGACGGTCGGTATGTTTACGTTTATTGGTTCATGGAACGCCTTGGCTTGGCCGCTACTGGTGACCAATACGCCGGATTGGCGTCCGATTGCCGTGGGTTTGCAGCAGTTTGCCAGTGAGGCCGGGACCGAAATCCACCTGCAAATGGCCGGAGCGGTCATTGCAACGGCTCCCGTACTTTTGGCGTATTTTCTCATTCAGCGAGAATTCACCGAAGGCATTTCCATATCTGGACTCAAGGGATAACGCGATGAAACCGAGAAGTGCGATGACGTTGGTTTGGTGTGCCTTTTTGTTGGCCTGTGGCGGCCAGCAAGAGGCTGTTGACGAGCAGCCGACTAGTCTTGAAGCCCTCGATCCACAGGGCCAGAGAATCGTCTTTTGGTACCAACACACCGGCCAGCGCGAAGATGCCCTGCAAGAGTTGATTGCCGACTTTAACCAGACGAACCGCTATGGAATCGAGGTTCGCGGCGAGTACATGGGGCGCTATGGGGACATCTACAACAAGATGAACGTGGGTATCCAGAGCGGTGCGCTGGCCGCTAGCTTGGTCGTAGCCTACCAAAACCAAGCCCGAGCCTACTACCAAGCCGACGGCATAGTGGATATAACGCCCTATGTGGATTCGCCCAAGTGGGGCTTGTCGCCCCAAGAGCGCAGCGACTACGTCCAAGCGTTTCTGGAGCAGGACAATATCGGCGGAGTGCAGATTGGCTTCCCGCCGAATCGCTCGATGGAGCTGCTCTACTACAATGCTGATTGGTTGCGCGAGCTGGGCTACGACGGGCCGCCGGCGACGTGGGACGATTTTGCCGCGATGTGCCGTCTCGCCCAACAGCAACCCTTTAGCAAAAACGAAACCCCCGCGCGCAGCTTGGGTTTTTTGCTCGATGTGGACGCCAGCCGATTCGCGGCGATGGTCTTCAGTCGCGGCGGCGACTTAGTGGATTCGACCGGCAGTGCCTATGCGCTGGACTCGCCAGAAGTTAAATCGGTACTGGAACTGCTGCAGGAGCTAGCACGGGAAGGTGCCATAGATGTCGCGGCCGAACGGGATGTCGAGGTAAACGAGTTCGTCACCGGTCAGATCCTATTCTCACAGGATTCTTCCTCTGGCCTGCCTTTTTACAAAATTGGTATTGAGGACTCTGGGCTGGATTTCGAGTGGGGCGTAACCCATCCGCCGCAGACTGGCTCGCGGCCAGTTGTTGACGTGTACGGGGCCAGCGTGTCGCTCTGTGCCGGTACGCCGGAAAAACAGCTAGCGGCTTGGCTTTTTCTCAAGTGGTTCACTGCGCCGGAGCAACAAGCGCGGTGGGTGCGGGCAAGCAACTACTTTCCGGTGCGCAAGAGTACGGCGCGGGAATTGGAAAGCTATTTTGAAGAAAACCCGCACTATGAGGTGGCGTTTGGCATGTTGGACTACGGAAAATCAGAGCCGACGATGGCGGGGTATGAACGAGTGCGGCGATTGATTCGAGAGGCGATGATAGAGGCGATTGAAGGTGGAGACGTCGAACAGGTGGTAGAGGAGTTACAGCGCGCAGCGAATCGGACGCTTGAGCCGTAGGCAAAAAAGGAGAGTAAGCGTAAAATGGTCGGAGACAATAGACAACCAAACGTCATAGTATTTTTCACGGATCAACAGCGCTGGGATACAGCAGGGCTACACGGCAATCCGCTGGGCCTTACGCCGAATCTCGATCGCTTGGGCCGCGAGTACACCCATGCGGCTCATTCCTTTACGTGCCAACCCGTCTGCGGCCCGGCACGCTCTTGTCTGCAAACGGGCCTCTACGCCACGACTACAGGCTGTTACCGCAACGGCATTCCCTTGCCCGCGGACAGCCAGACCCTCGCCCACTACTTTGCCGCGGCAGGCTACGACACGGGATATATCGGCAAGTGGCATCTACACGAGCGAGGGACCACCGGTCCGGTGCCGGCAGCGGACCGCTTTGGCTACCAGTACTGGTTGGCGTCGAATGTGCTCGAGTTTACTTCCGACGCCTACAGCACGGTTCTTTACGACAATGACGAACAACCCGTCCGCCTACCCGGTTATCGCGTGGATGCGGTCACAGATGCTGCGATCCGCTACGTGGATGCGCATCAAGATCGTCCCTTTTTCCTGTTTGTCTCCTATATTGAACCCCATCACCAGAACCACTTGGACGACTATCCGCCCCCCGATGGCTACCGGGAAGCCTACACCGGAGGCTGGGTCCCGCCCGATCTAGCGGCATTAGGCGGCTCGACGCACCAGCACTTAGGCGGCTATTACGGGATGGTCAAGCGGCTCGACGAAGCTTATGGCCGCCTGCACGACGCGCTCAAGAGTTTGGAGTTGGCCGACGACACTATCGTGCTCTTTACGTCGGATCACGGCTGTCACTTCAAGACGCGCAACAACGAGTACAAGCGCTCTTGCCACGAAAGCTCGGTCCGCGTGCCGACGGTTTTGACCGGACCTGGTTTTCGCGGCGGCCAACTGCAAGAACTGATTAGCTTGATCGACCTGCCGCCAACGCTTTTGGATGCGGCCGGTCTGGAAGTCCCCGAGCAGATGCAGGGCCGCTCGCTCATTCCGCTTTTGCGCGGCGGCACCGCTGATTGGCCCACAGAGGTCTTCGTGCAGATCAGCGAAGCCCAAGTCGGACGGGCCGTTCGCACTCATCGGTGGAAGTACGGGGTGGATGCTCCCGGCGAGCAAGGCCGAGACGTGGCAGGAGCCGATCTCTACGAGGAGCAGTATCTCTACGATCTACAGGCCGATCCCTACGAACTGAACAATCTAGTCGGCCCCGAGTCGCACCGAGAAGTGGCCCAAGTAATGCGAGAACGGCTCTTGAGACGCATGGAAGAAGCCGGAGAGTCTCGCCCCCACATCAAAGAGGCCGTGCTGCGCCGCTCGGGCCAGCGGAAGGTCAGCCCTGAAGAAGCGCGTTCATAGCTCAGACCCCTACTAGGCGCGAAAGTCTCGGTGAGGTGGAAAAATCGTTCGGTTAAGTTAGTAGTGGCTAATCAGTAGAGCCCAGCTTTTCGCGCAATGATAGAAGCTCAAACAGCCGCTTGACAACCAAAGAGATAGAGCGGGTAAACTCGCCCAATATGGTCGTTAGCTGTTCGGTGCGCCTAGGCCCGCCTATGGGTAGCCCCAGACCTAACATCCCCTGTGCAAAGGGCACGTCGAGCAGCAGTCCGGGGCGATACATCGAGTCCGAGAAAATTTCTTGGGTCATCTGGCGAAAATCCTCGTCGGCTTCGCGCTCCCAGGCTTTGTCCCGGTTCCAGTAGCTAACTAATTTCCGCAAGGAAGCAAAGCGACCGAGGGATTCTTGGAGATTTACCACGCTCTGTAAGGAGCGATAACCGCGCGCTGCGGAATAGGCGCGGTAGCAAGCCAAGAGGTTTCTTTGTTCGTCTATGACCTGTAGGTCAACCGCCTCGAATTGGACGCCCATCGCCTCTAATTCGTCGCCGAGGATGCGCACGACCTTGCCTAGATCGCGCATCTTGTCGGCGTCGCAACCAGCCTGCAAGACGCGAAAGGCCCCTTGCTGACAGCAGTGAGTGGTAATGTCGCGCACAATGCTCAAGCGCTCTTTTTCGCTGATGTTGACATTGGTGATCTCGACGGGAAGAAAGCTGCCGTCACCGCGCACCATGAGCGCTTCATAGGCATTGGACGAGCCGCTGGCGACCATGTGCCGAGCTTCAGGACGAGACTGGGGAGCGAACAGTAGCTCAATGCCGTCTTTGGCTAGCAATTCTTCCTCGCGATAACCCAATAGGTCGGCCAAGGTCTGGCTGATGAAGCGCAAGCGTCCGTTTTCGTGGATGACAAAGGCCTTGAGGGTCTCGGTGATTTTATGCAAACGATCTTTGTGGACTCGGGCCAAGTGCGCCGCATCGTCCACTAGGGAGTCGGTCGAGATGCCGAGGGCGTCAGCTAAACTTTTTAGGGCCAACGAGCCTGGCCGGCGCACGCGGCCGGTTTCAATGCGAGAGATGGTGGCTTGGGAGACGCCGGAGCGATCTGAGAGGTCTTTCTGATTGAGCGATTGTTTCTGTCTTAGCTCTTTCAGGTTGCGTCCTAAGGACATGGACTGTTCCTATAATGGGGATATAGAATACTAGATGTTTGATATATAAATAATACGATACGAAGCGACTTATTACCAAAACGGAAGGCAATAAAAACAAAATGTACACAAGGGGTTACGTATGAAAATAACCGAAGTGCAGTCGATGTATCCCCGCTATCGCGTCGCGCCTGCGGCTTGGCGTCGGCATTTCTGGCAGATGGTCGTGCGGATAGATACAGATGTCGGCGTCAGCGGCTGGGGAGCGGGTGGCGGTGGGATTGCTGCTGTAGAGGTGATCAATCGCCACCTGCGCGAGTTGCTGGTGGGGCGCAGCATCAACAGCGTTGAAGATGTCGCCCGGCTCTGGGACGACCAGTACAAGGCCAGCCTGCCCTACGGCCGCAGCGGGATCGCCGTTATGGCCATCAGCGGCGTAGATCTGGCGCTGTGGGATGTCTTGGGCCGGGCCGAAAAGAAGTCCGTCTGCGACTTGTTGGGTGGTCGGCAGCGGGACGAGGTGCGGACCTACGCCACAGGCCCAGATTGCGCTTGGTATCGCGACTTGGGCTTTAGTGCCCATAAGTCTTCGCAGACGCAGCAAGGAGGCCAAGCCGCTGATGCGGCGCGCATACTTGAGTGGGCCGAAGGGGCGCGCCAGACCTTGGGCAAAGACGCGCTCTTGATGATTGACGCGTACATGTCGTGGTCGCCCGACTTTGCCGTGGCCGTGGCGCAGCAACTCGCGCCGTTCAACATATACTGGTTTGAAGACGTGCTGTTGCCCGACGACCTAGATGGCTTGGCGGCGTTGCGTCCGCAGATCCACCCCATTTTGTTGGCTGGCGGCGAACACGAATTCACCGCGCGGGATTTCGGCCATATCGCCAGCGCACGGGCTCTGGACTTGTGGCAGCCGGACGTCACTTGGTGCGGCGGTCTGACGGCGACGCTGCGCATTGCCAAGCTGGCCCAAGCCCACCGCATCCCCGTGGTGCCCCATCGGGGCGGCGAGATTTGGGGGCTGCACTTTTTGGCGGCTGGCTACGGCGACAATTTGGCCGAGATGGTTATGGGCCGGCGCGACGCGGTGCGCGACAAGCTATGGCTGGGGGAGCCGCAACCGCAGGAAGGTCACTTAGTACTGCCCGAAGGCCCAGGATTTGGCGTCAAGGTAAACGAGGAGTTGCTCTAGGTATCCGCAGATGGACGCAGATGGACGCAGATGGACGCAGAGGCGGGAGAAAGAACCTCTACTCTTTAACCGCCAGAGATAGTAGGTACGTCCCTCGCTGTTTGACCTTTTTATAGTTGCCGAAGACTTCCTTGAAATTGCGCTTGATGTACTCCTTTAGCCCAGCAATGGTGACGACCCACAGGTGTCCGCCCGGCTTGAGGCGAGCGCAGGCGTCGTGCATGATGATCGTCAGGAGTTCGTTGCCTGTTTTCGCGGGTAAGTTGGAGGCAATAGTGTCAAAGCGCACGTGGGCGGGCACGTGGCTGAAGGCGTTGCTCAAATAGGCGCGACAATTGGTCAGTCCGTTGCGTGCGGCGTTTTGCGCCGCGTACTCGACGGCGACGAAGTCCTTGTCGATCAGATGGACCTCGCCCTCGGGGCAGAGATGGCCCAATGCCAAGCCGATGGGACCATATCCGCACCCTAAGTCGAGGCAGCAATCGGCAGGTCCGGCTTTGATGTGGTCGATGAGCAGCCGCGTCCCTGGGTCAATGCGTTTGGGATTGAAAAGACCCCAAGTAGAGTGGAAGGTAAAAGTGCGCCCCCGGAGGTTCTCTTCGAATACAATGTCTTCGCCCAAGCGGCTTATATCTACAGGAGGCATTGAATAGGCGCGTTTGGACCAAGCGCAGTCGAGCCTAGTAGGCCAAGCCCAACGGCTGCTGGTGGCGGAAGGTTTTGAATTCCGACTTGAGGGCGATCTCCATCACATACAGACCCGGGACCAACAACTCGCCGCTCGCGTCGCGGCCATCCCAATGCACGGTTTGCGGCCCGGCCCCCTGCATTCCGAGTTCGAGGCCGCCGACCCGGATGCCGCGCAAGTCGTAGATGTTGAGAGCCACGGGCACCGGGCCGGGCAGGCGAAACAAGGTATAACTGATGGCTAGCACATCGTTGGCACCGTCGCCGTTGGGGGTCAATACCTCGCTTGAAAAAGCTAGGTTTTCGATGGGAGCCCCGGCATCTTGTGCGCCACCCAACACCCGAAGGCTGTTGGTGTTGACTTCGTCGGAGGCGTTACCGGCCTCAATCTGCTGCGGCAAGCTCTCCTCGTTCGCGTCGAACACCTCGCCGGCGAACGTGTTGGCAAAGATGAAGACCTCGGTGCCGAAGACCAGCCGCACTGGTTCATTGCGGCTGCGCGTGATCGACTGCGGCAGGCGCACTACTAGCTCACTCTCCGCCTCTATCACCTCAGTCGGTTCTATGACTTGGAGTGGCTGGCCCATTTCTAGCCCTTTAAACTGGGGGCGGCTACCTGTGCGGATCCGGATGGTATCGAAGCCCGGCTGGCTCGCCCCGTCGAACTGAGCACGCACATCATAGGTAAAGTCCGTCATCTCACCTAAGTACACTTCGGTTAGGCCGCCGCTAGGCGTCGGCTCGTCAAAGCGGGCGACCTCGCCGATGACTTGCGAGGCCAACGGCGATGCGGTCTCAACCCACAGCGAGTCGAGCCGCACGAAGTCGAAGAAGGAACTGCTCTCGAAGGTGAGCCTCACTTGGATGTGGTTGCCGCGCTCCAGCGGGGCGGGCTGCCCAGACTCGGCGATGGGAAAAGACCAGAAGGTCCAGTTGTCTTGGTCGTAAATGATAGAGGCTCTAAGGCCGGGCTTGCCTTCTTGGATCTGGCCTTGGGTCGTTTGGTCTGGTTGCTTGAGGTCTTTCTCAAAGCGCGCACGCGAGACCGTGCGCTCGGCACCGGTGTCGGTAAATTCGTGATAGACGTTGGGGTCGTCATCGCGGCCAGAGCGCACGGAGATCGCGAGTCGTGCTTGGGCATCGTCAACGGGAGTGGGGACCCCGTTGACCATTCGCATGGGCGTGGCGTCCCAGAATAGACGCCCGAAATTCACCGTGCGCCCGAGGGAGATGATTTTAGAAAGATAAAATACCCGCTTGGGCACCCCTTCGCCCTTTAGCTCGAACTCGCCGATGGTTCCCTGCTGGACATTGGCTTGGCCCGAGGCAAAGGCTTTGTCGTCGATGGAAGGGTTGCGGCGCAGGCGGATGAAACGCACGTACTGCTTGGGAAATTCGAGCTGGACATTGGCGTCAAAATTGAGCGGCACATCGGCGATCAAGGTCTCTAGGCGGTGATAGTCGTTGTCGTTGTTTTCGAGGTTGAGGACCGGGTCGAACTCTTCGGCGATTGAGACTTCAAACGCCTTGAAGATGTCGTCGCGCAGCAGCGTGCCGTCGGCGCGAAAACCGTGCGGCGGCGTGTAGAACCCGACTACGTTGGCGGGCACTGGAACGCCCACGTCGAAAGTGTACCACTCCGAATTGATGCCGCGCGCTACCGGCGGGCTATAAGAAGAGCTGTCGCCATCGACCCACTCGGTAGTAAGGGTTCCGGCCGTGAACCAATAGAAGCCGTTGGCTGCGCGCCAGACCCGCGGAATGAGGCCGTCTTCGTAACCCAAGTCGGTGGGAAACTTAAAGGGCGACCAGAAAGGGAGCTTGGAAAGGATGTTTTCCTCGCCGTCGAAGTAGGTCGGCGCAATGGAGCCGGGAAAGGTCTGGAAGTCGATAAAGACTTCGCTACTGTCACTCCGGCTCCAAGCCAAGCCTTGGCCGCCCATTTTCCACAGCGAAATCTGGGCGGTTGCCGGTGCGGTAGAAAGCGCGAGCGCGATGAGAATTGACCATTTGTGCACTGTTTTACTCCTCAAGCCAGTCGCCAAGGTTGCCGGCGACTCTTTTACGCAATCCAAGTTTTCGCTTAATCTATAAGGCTCAGACTTCAAACTCAAGCCGATAGGCGACATAGAGAATATACGCAACCGTCCGTTTTGCCCATGGCCGACAAAATAACGCACGGGCCGCTGAGGTGGCTCCGCGGCGATATGCACAGCCACTGCGAAGATCACGCCTTGGTCGCCGAGCACTTGGCTGGGGCAGGCGATGCACTCGATTTTATCGCGCTGACCAACCACGCGCAAAAGCCCGTCTTTTTTGAGCAACATCGCATGATTGAGCAAGCGCGCCGCATTTTGCCGGGATTCCCCATTTTCTTCGGACTAGAGTGGAACGCGCCGATGGGAGGCCACGCCGGGCTCGTCTTTCCGATCGGCGAGCGCGAGGCCGAAAATGCCTATGCCTTCGCCGCAGCCCACGATCGGCTGAGGGCGGCGACTCCCAGTAGCGTAGAAGCGGCGTTAGATCACTTGAACGCGCTGCCGGCGGTGGAACGCCCCGTCCTCTTCTTCAATCACCCTGCTGCTGGCCAGTGGTCCACAGAGAGCATCAATCGATATCTCGCCGCTGATGGCGCGAGCGTAGAAGCGGCGGGCCTTGTCGTCGGCATCGAAGCCTTGCATGGACACCAAGCGCACGCCAAAGTCGCGGCGATGGACCCGTGTGCCTATCCGGGGGGAGCTATCGGCGGCTTGGTTGATCAAGTGTACGCTTGCCAGCGGCCATTTTCCCTGCTGTTGAACTCCGACTTCCACGTCCACAAGCAATGGCACCAGCCCGATTATCCGCTGGGCATCTTCAATCACGTCCGGGTCGGCGTGGAGGCGGGGCATCCACCTACCCCAGAAGCGATCTTCGCTGGCCTGCGCCGAGGGCGCACGTGTGCCTCCCAAGGATACTGGCTCGACCTCGGCGATTTTTCGGTCGATGACCATTTTATCGGCGATACTTGGACGGGAGGCCCCGGAGTTTTGCGCGTTGTCTTTGAAGCAACCGAAGCGGTCGAAAAGGTCGAACTGATTGGCCAATGGCAGCCGAATGCCGCGCCGGCCGTGCTGGAGTGTTTGGAGTCTCGACCGGCCGGGATCTGCGAATGGATGCTGGAGATTCCGTCGGATGCCCAGGGCTTTGTGCGCCTGCGCATAATCGCCGAGAGCCGCGTGCGCCCGGCACCAGGGCCGCCGGCCCCCAAGCACTTTCTCTCTTCGGCAATCCTCTTAGACGCCAGCCGCGACCATTAGACCTCAAACCACCGGAACGTCTCATGTCTGTGCTACCTGCTGTCCGCATCGTCTCGCTCGCTTACCTGTTCTGCATCCTGCTTGCCAGCACGGCCCTCCACGCCGAGTATCCCCCCGGTCAGATCCGCTTAACGCCCAAAATTGACCTTCACCTTGAACCAGTGCCGGTTGAGGGACTTCCCGACCACACGCTCAACCTCCCGCCCGGCTTTAAGGTCAAACTCTTCTCCGACCAAGTAGATAAAGCCCGCTTTATGGCATGGGACGACCAAGGCGTCTTGCATGTGGCCAATATGAAGACTCGGGGAAGCAGTCAATGGAGTCCGGCCTCCGGTCGCCAAAGCACCGTGTTGGCCTTGCCCGACAAAGACGGCGATGGCCGCGCCGACACCGTGTACAAGGCCGCTGACGATTTTCACTGGCCGCACAGCATCGCCTTCTACAAGGGGGCGCTCTTCGTCGCCGATGACGATGCGATTTACCGCCTTGAAGACCGGGACGCGGACGGCTTCTACGAGGAGCGCGCCGTATTCGCCGAGGTGCCCGGTTTTATGGGACGATCCTCTGAGCACGTGACGCATACGCTGGTCTTCGACGAAGCCAACGACAAGCTCTACTTCCACATTGGCTCAGGTTGCGACCTCTGCCGCGAAGACGACCCGGAGCGGTCCACGGTCATCCAGATGAACACCGATGGCACGGGTCGGCGGATTTATGCTTCAGGACTGCGCAATGCCATCGGTCTCGACTTGCACCCGGTCACCGGCGAGCTGTGGGGCGCTGGCAACGGACACGACCGCGAGGGCCGGGATCTGCCGCCGGAGTGGATCACCCCGCTGCGCGACGGCGGCTTCTATGGCTGGCCTTTGGCGTATGCCTATCAGGTCTGGACCGATTTCTCCATTGACTCGTACCGCCGGGCGATCTTCCCGCTGACCGCTGCCGACTCGCTGTTGGTTGCCAGCATGGAGCGTCCGGCGGCTCTCGTCCCCGCCCATTTGGCCCCGATGGGTCTGCATTTCTACACGCACGATCAGTTCCCGCCCCAGTACAAACACGCCGCGTTTGTCGCCTTCCGCGCAGGTGTCCTAGGCAACGACCTCGGCTACAAGGTCATGGCGCTCTTTGCCGAGCCGGATGGGTCCAACGCTCGCGTCGCCGACTTTCTCACCGGTTTCCGTCCCGACCCTAACGAAAGGGCTGTATGGGGTAAACCCGTTGGGCTGATTACCGACGAGGCCGGTCGCCTTTACGTGACCAGCGATGATTTCACCCAAGCCATCTTCCGCATCGAGGCCATCCCCCTCCAAGGCACGTGGGGAAATCCCCCGCCCGACACATTGCTCGCCGGGGCAACGCTGCCTTTGCGTTCGACGATTCGCCTCCGGCGGCAGCTAGAGGGCGCAGAACCAGCGCAGCTCATAGCTGATCTGAGTGCGTTGGATGGTCCCGAGGCCCTGCCCCTGCAAGCGATAGACGACCGGACCTATCGCCTTGAAGCCGACCTCTCGGCTGGTGAGCACAATGGCCGCAAAAAGCTGGTGGTGCATCTCGCGCAAGGCGACGAGGCGACCAAACTAGTGCATTCCGTCGTCGTGCTACCCAGAGCGGATCAAGTCCTCTTTGCCGACGAGCTTGCATGGGAGCAAGGTGCCCTCTACAGCGCGCAACTCGACCCGACCCATGCCGATACCGTGTTCGCCGGCCAGCGAGCGCTGCGGGTGGATGCCCGAGGTTTTACCATTGAATTCCTGCCCCGTGCGCCGGTCGCCCAAGTTGGCTACACTGTGCTGCGCATGGCCCTGCATCCGGGCAAGGCTTCCGGCGGCTTCCGGCCCTCCTTGGGCCTTGTCGTCAACGGCGAGACCGCCCGCCCGCTGAGTCTCATTGACCAAATTGATCTGGACTTGGACCAGTGGCAGATCGTTGAGGCCACCTTGGACGATCTGGCCCTCGACGGCCCTATTGAGTCGCTGCGCCTAATCGGCAGCCTGCGCGGAACCTTCTACCTCGACGAAATCCGCTTGGTCGCTGCTCCGTACTCTGGAGGTGTTACGGCGGTGCGGGAAGAGGACGACCGAATCGCTGCGCCGCGAGAATTTGCCATAGACCCGAACTACCCCAACCCGTTCAATAGCTCCACCACCATCCGCTACCGCATCGCATCGCCGGGTCGGATGCGCTTGGAGATTTTCGACGTACAGGGCCAGAAGGTGAAGACACTCGCCGACGGCGATGTAGGACCGGGCGTTTACCAAGTTGAATGGGATGGGACGGACGCCAGCGGAAAACCTGTGGCCACGGGCGTTTATTTGGCGCGCCTCCAGAAGGGCACGGCCTCCTTGGTCCACAAGATGCTGTTGCTCAAATAGACATGCAGCGCCTCAACCTCCCGGCCGCCGCTTTTGACATCCGCCAAGTCGAAGGCAAGCGCGAGATACTCGACCCGTTGCGCCGCAAGTACGTGCGGTTGACGCCCGAGGAGTGGGTGCGGCAGCACTTGGTGCAATACCTAATCTCGGATTTGGGCTACCCGCGCGGGTTGATCGCCATTGAGAAGAGCATTGACCTTCACGGCAAGCGGTTTCGCGCCGATGTGATCGTCCACGACCACACGGGCTGTGCCGTGCTAATGGCCGAGTGCAAAGAGCCGGAGGTCTCCATCAGTCAGGAGACCTTCGACCAAATTGCCGCGTACAACCGCGTGGTTCAGGCGCGCTGTCTTTTGGTCACCAATGGCTTGGTCCACTACTGCTATGTCGCCGATCGCGGTTTCATCGATCAGGTTCCGCGGTACGACGAGTTGTGAGCGCTTCTTTAGCCCGCCTCCGCGCTCCAGAAGTCCGATATGGCACCATCCCGCGCGATCATCCGCTCCAACGCCAGTAAGTTCCGCATCACGCACCGCGGATGGTGGTAGTGCTCCTTGCGGGAGACGTGGTCCGTATAATTCACCTTGCGGTCCCCGCCATACAAATACAATGGATGTCCGTACTGCTTGAGCGAAAACCGCTCTTCTACGCAATCGAAAACTCGTCCAAACCACTCCCCAGCCCACTCCAGTCCTGCGTGTTCCAACAGAATCAGACAGCCGATCAGGGCCTCTTCCTGCAACCAGAGCACCTTGTCGAAGGTATAGGTGCCGTGTACGTGCATCGCACGGAAAAGCCCGCCATAAACGTCATCCCAAGCCACTTCGAGATGGCGGCGGAAGCGCGCGGCGGCCAGATCAAAGAGTGCGCGATCTCGGCGGCGCATCGCCTCGGGCAGGAGCATCCACAGCGTCTCGATGGCGTGGCCCAAGTAGATGAAGTCCTCATTGGGATCGTCGGGCCGTCTGTAATCGTGGTCTAGCGCCTCGTTCATCAGGCGGTACTCGGGATGCCAGAAGCGCTGGACAATCGCATCGACGACTCGGTCGGAGAGCGCTTCCAGTTTGGGGTCGGCAACCTGTTCGAGTAGCTGGGTCAGAACCAACACGAGCACCATGTGGTTGCCCAGTATCCGCATCCCCGGATAGTTGTGCGGAATATAACGTTCCTCTGAAAAGCGCTCGGGATCGTCAAAAAGAGCAACCGAGCGCCAGAGGCTGACGATGGCCGTTTCGAGGGCCTCTGCGTCGCCGGTTGCCCGGGCGTAGGCTTGTAGCCCTTCGGCGACGAAAAGGCCCTCGTAGCCCCGCTTCGTCGCCGGCGAGATGACCCGCCCCTGCCGATCCAACGCCGTTACCCAATCGCCGGCTTGGTCTCGGCCATGCGCGAGGAGAAAGTCGCGGGCCTTGCGTGCCACCTGCAAGTGTTCCTCCCCGCCAAAGTGTTGGTACAGGTACGAGTAGGTCCACAGACCGCGCCCCTGATACCAGATGTTTTTGCTGTCTTCTACGAGAGTTCCGTCGTGATCTAGAGCGCAGATAAACCCGCCCAACTCGTGGTCGATACCATATTTGTCCCAAAAGGGCAGGTACTCTTCAAAGAGGTAGTGCCGATAGTGGTCTCTGAGAGCGACCAGACTTTTCCCCGCTATATCCACAACGTTCTCCCAAAATTAAGAATCTGGATCGGTCTTAAAGCGGCCTTGGTTGTCGATGCGCAAAGAGGCCCGCGTCTCCCCGTCTTCGTCGTAGAAGTCCAGCCGAGGGTTGCCGCCGGTCGGTGCGCCTAACCCCGCGCGGAAACGCTGCTCCTCGTCGAGAACTCCAAGCCAAGCAATTCCATCTTCTAGGACGCCGACGATGGTGCGCGTGTGGCCGTCTTGGTCGCGCATTTCGAGCAAGGTCATGCCATCGGCCCGTACGCTCAAGGCACCGCGCACCTCGCCTTGAGAATCGTAGAGCTTGAACGAAGGCACTTCTTCGTCTTCGATGCCGCTTTGCAGCCGCAGCCGTCCTTGCTTATCAAAAAAACTCAACCGCATTGCGCCGGCGTGGCCGCTTCCCAGACCTGCGCGAGGCCGCCCGGTCTCGTCGTAAAAGGCCAAACTGCCGGCCCCGTCCTCGCTCAGCGAAAAGCCCGCCCGCACTTCGCCCCGCTCGTCGTAGAGTTCCAGCAGCGGGGCCTTATCGCCCTCCAGCCGCAAGTCGGCCCGCACCCGTCCTGATCGGTCGCACAATTTAAGTCCACTGCCCAACACTGCGGTAAGTTCACCGTCGGCATCCCTCAGCTCCAACTCGCCGCCGCCATCAGGGCCTTGCACCAACTGAGCGATTGGTTGGCCCTCGTCGCCGCGCAAGACAAAGCGCCGCGCCCGCACCGTCCCCATCCGCCACCGCGCAACGAGTAGCCCCAGCGAGACCAGCAGGGCTGCTCCACTGGCCAAGCCCACTATATAGACGACTCCCTCCAACGCCTGCAGATCCAGCCTCAAGGCTTGTTCTGCTCGGGACTGAGCTCCACTAAACGAGCTGAGCAGGACCAGCAATAGTGCTGCCCTCAGCCAATGAATCGACATGCCGCAGTTTTCCATTTCTAGGCCGTTTGCGCTGCGGCCCCAATGCTGAGGCCGGACCGCTCTTTATTCACCGCTTGGATCATGGCGATGATATATCCGAACTGAAAGGCCCAGGCTTGGCGCACCCGGCCCGACACGCCCTCGGGTGCCTTGTCGTCGGGGTGGGACGGCGCGTGGTCGGGCATTAGCATGTACTCATAGCCGACGGCCCGCAAGGTGCGCGCCACCTCGTGCATATCGACATCGCCTTCGTCGGGCCAGACCTCTTGGAAATTGTGCAGCCCGCCCTTGATGTTGCGGTAGTGGATGTTGAAGAGCTTCCCCCGCTCGCCGAAGTAGCGCACGATGTCGCAGAGTTCCTCGGCCGGATTTTCCAAGCCTTCGGATGCCACGCCGCAGCAGAAATTAAAGCCGTGATACGGGCTATCGACCAGCTCGGAAAAGCGCTTGAGCCCTTCCATCACTGGCCAGTTCCAGCGCTCGACGCCGCGCAGGACCGGAGCGGGTGGGTCGTTGAGATGGCAGGCCATCTGCACCTTGTTTTCCTCGGCTACCGGAATTACGCGCTCCAGCCAGTAGGCCGCCCGCTCAAACGCTTCTTCGCGGCTGACTACGCCCGCTTCGCTCAGCGTTTCGTTGTCGAATTTCGAGAGGTCAAATGAGCTGTACGTCACGCCTCCTCGTCCAGGCGTGGGCTCGGTGCGCTGGTGCGGCAGGATACAGAAGTTGTAGAGCAAGGCCCGCAGCCCGGCTTTGCCCGCGTTTTCGATCCAGCGGCAGACCTCGTCGAGGTCCCGGTCGCGCTGCGGGTCCTGCGCCAGTGTGATGCTTTTGGGTAGGCTGATGTGGATCGACTCCATACTCACCCCGTACGCGACCGCCTCTTCCTTGTGCCGCACTAAGGTCTCGACCTCGTTGTCCTCAACACTGGCGTCCATGTGCGTCACCCCGTGTCGCACCAGGAACTCCAGTTCCATCTTTGAAGTGCCGATCCCCTGCACTCCGACGTGCATGCCGCTTTGTCCGTCACTCATTTCTATGGCCCCTTTCTTAGAAAATGCAAGATGGACTGATCGCTAGGCCGACGCTCCTGAATAGTGCCGCACCCCCCACAACCAAAACGCCCGCGCTCCCACCAACATGCCCCCTGCCATTGCCAATGCGCCCCCCAACACCGTTGGCGACAATCGCCCCACCAAGGCTTCCGAAGGCACGGTCACCGCAAAGGCCACGGGCACCAGAAAAGTCATCGCCAGCTTGAGCCAGCGCGGATAGATGGCCACCGGATACTTGCCCGCGCTGTAAACGGCCTGGAAGATGACGAGGATGTTCTCCGCTTTGATAAACCAGAACGCGGTCGTTGCCAGCACCAGCCAAAAACTGTATACGATTGCCGCGCCAGCCGCAAGCGTCAGGGCAAATCCCGCGGCGTGGGCAAGGCCCGTCCGCATCCCGATTTCGACGAGGGCCACGGCAATCAGGGCCACTCCCTGCACTACGTCCAAAAACTTCCAGATCCGCACCTCGCCGATGCTCACTAGCACTTGTGCATCCTCCGGCTTGGTGAGGGTAAAGTCCAGCGTGCCGAGGTGGATATCCTCCATAAAGCGCTGCATTGACGGCTGGATCAGTGCGCCAATCAGGCCGCTCATCAGGAAGAAGACTCCCAAGAGAGCCACCAACTCGGCCGGCTGCCAGCCGCCTAGTTCTTCGGTGTGCGAGAAAATCACCGCCAAACCCGCCAGCGCGACGCCCAAATTGAGCAAGCTTTGCAAGAGTTGCACCCAGAAATTGGCTCGGTACGCCAGCTCGTTCATCGCGCCGACGCGCAGGAAGATCCACAGGAGCCGCAAGTAGTTCACGAGCCCACCGCCGAGTATCTGCGCACGCCGCGCGACCAGACCGCGGCCATAACCCCCCAGCTCAGCCCCAGCCACGCCACCTGCGCCGCCGCGCCCCAGACGACCTCGGTGGGCGTGAGGCGGCCGAGCAGAAGTTCGGTGGGAAAGGCCAGCATCCAGCGGAAGGGCAAAATCGCGGCCAGCGCTTGGAGCCACTCGGGCAAAAGCGACAGCGGTGCCATTTGGCCCGAAAAGAAAAGCGAGGCCGCGAAGTAGAGTTGGTTGGCCGCGGCCGTGCGCGTGGTCCACAGGGCCACTAAAGCCAGTGCCCACTCGACGAAAAAGCGCATCAGGAACGCCAGCAGGACGACGGGTATCGCGGCCCAAATCGCCCAAGTTGGCGGGTCGAAGACCGGATCGAAGATCCAAACCATCAGCCCCACCGTCGGTAGCATGACCGCTAGGGTCAGGAACTTGTAGGAGATGTTCGTGGCGATGTCGCGGTGAATCGGGTGCAAGGGCTGGAGCAGGAGCGGCGAGAAGGCCCCTGACCGCACCCGATATTCAAACTCAAACATGAACCAAGTAAATGTCAGGTGCCCCATCATCATCATAATGATGTAGTAGGCGGCAAAATCTCCGCTGGCGAAGTCCCCCACTTGCCCGCCCTTGGAGTGGGCCACTGCGGTCCACACCGAAAGGAAGACCAGCGTATCAACGATGCGCCCGATCAGCCAGATCACCATCGCCGCCCGGTACTGGAACTGCACGGCCAGATCGGTGCGAAAGAGCGTAGTGTAGATGTCTGCTAGCCCCCTCATGCGCGTTCAAAGACCTCTTCGATCACGTCCTCAATCGGCGGGTCCTCCACCGTCAGATCGAGGACGGGTTGCTCGCTGAGGAGCCGCCCGGTCACCTGCGCGGTCTCTGCCTTGGGCACGCGCAGCGAGACGCGCCCCTCGCTACTGGCGACGATCTCTCCGTAATTGCCGAGGTTGCCGTGCCCGTTTTCCAGCTCGACGATGATCGTCTTGTGCGGTGAGAAGCGCTGCACAAGCTCGGTGAGCTGGCCGTCAAACAGCAGCAGTCCGTGGTGAATGACCACCACTCGTTTACACAGTGCCTCGACGTCGGCCATGTAGTGACTGGTGAGGAGCACGGTGGCGCCGTAGCGCTGATTGTACTCGGTTAAAAACGCGCGGATCCGCCGCTGCATGGTCACGTCGAGGCCGATGGTCGGCTCGTCGAGGAAGAGGACTTGCGGCTTGTGCAAAAGCGCGGCGGCAATTTCGCACTTCATGCGTTCGCCCAAGGAGAGGTTGCGCACGGGCTTGTCGAGGAGGGCACCTAGGTCGAGCAGCGCGGTCAATTCTTCGACCGTTTGCCGGTACGCGCCCCGCTCTAGGCGATAGATGGCCCGGTTGCGCTCAAAGGAGTCGATTACCGGGATGTCCCACAGTAGCTGGTTGCGATTGCCCATCACCAAGGTGATCTGACGAAGGAAATCGCGCTGCCGCTTGAACGGCTCAAAACCGAGGACGCGCCCTTGCCCGCCGGAGGGGTGTAGGAGGCCCGAAAGCATCTTGAGGCTGGTGGTCTTGCCCGCGCCATTCGGTCCTAAGAAGCCGACGATCTCGCCGGGAGCGACCGCAAAGCTGATCTGCTTAACCGCTTCGACTTGGCGCGTCTGGCGTTGCACGAGGCTTTTGATCGCCGCGGCCAAGCCGCCCTCGCGCACGGGGACCTCATAGGTCTTGCTCAATTCGCGGACATCAATGGCGGGTGCTGCCAAGGGGTTTCGCGTCTCCTGCGATGCGTTGCCAATGCGCCCGCCAATTTTGGCGACGGACAGTACTGGCGACGGACCGCTGTTAGGGCAGTGGGTCCTTTTTAAAATAAGAAACCCCCTAGCATAGTTTTTGCCAAGAGGACCTCTTGGTTCATTCGCATTCACCAGAGCTTGTGCATCACACCCGCGATGGCCGCAGGCGTAACCCCGCATGGCCTGGCTCTGCGATATAATCAACGAGGTTTGGCCTAAGCCGAATAGGCCTAAGACGTACAAGAAGAGGGCGCAGCCCTGACATAAAGTTTAGTTGACAAACCGGATTTTGGTTCGTATAGAACAAGTAGCAGCAGAAGTCAGGACGTGAAAATCACCGCTGTTTCTCTTGCAAGGGTACTATTCACGTCGGGCAATCGAGTCCGACATCACCCCAAAAGAGGGTAGCATGATGAAACGTTTGACGCTGTTCCTCATCTCCGCTGGGCTGTTCAGTTCAGCGCTGTTCGTCTCGTGGAGCTGCTCCCCGGACGGCTCCTCCTTCCTAGAGGCCAACCCGGCTTCGCCCAAAGCGGTAGCATTCTCCTCATACGATCCCTTCCACGGCTTGGACGAAGATGGACATTTCGCCGGCGTGGGGGATGCAGACACCTACCGCGCGTACCTGCAGATATTCGCCCGACGCTTGGCTCAAGCCACCAGCGACGCCGACGTGCGGGCCACTTTTGGTCAGGCTGGCCCGACCAGTCTATCCAAGACCATTGATAGCCGGTCTGAGATCTTGGCGCTTTTGGCGACTGGGTTCGTCAGGGACATCGGTGCGGCCAACTTGGGCGGGAGGCTCATAGACATCATCTCAGTGTATGATGATGGCAAGGCTTTCCTGTCGGCGGCTGAGGCGCTCTACGGGCTGGAAGTTACCTTAGTCGATCCCAATGGGACGTATCGGGGCAACACCCCCATTGAGGTGTATCACACGCCCGTCCTCGACGAGAAGGATACCGACTTGATTGAGGGATTTGACCCGGACGGGAACCCCGTTACCATGCCTTTCAGCCCGTCGAGCTTCAAGCGCGCCGAGCCTTTCTTCTTCATCAACTACGATGAGGACTTCTTCTGGCGGTCGGAAAACCAGCCCACGGCGATGGCAGATCCCTTGCCGGGCCTTCGGCCGACGCTGCTTGCTCGTCTTTCTCCACGCAACCTCTTGGTTACGCGCGCTTGGGCCCACGGCAGCCACGGCAGCAACAACTCGATCCCGGACTGCTATCACGGTAAATCCATCTACATAGCTCGGTTCCGCTTTACCGACGCCCACGAAGGGAACGGCACCCCGCCTGAGATGACGTTTACCTATACCCCGACCCATCGGCATTTCGCCCATCCGTGGAACAACAGCCTCAACCCCAGAACTCGGCGGTACGAAGCGGCCGACGAGCCCGATACGGACTACCCCAAATCAGGCCAGAAGTTACCTGAAATCTATTTCCATGCGGGGTTTCCTTGCTGGGGACAGGTATTTCCCTCGGGCACTTCGGGCTATCAGAAGGAGGACTATGTTGACCTGAAGTGGGTCGAGGAAGATTTGTGGCCCAATCCCGACGATAAAGTCGCGCACTGGAAGAGTGCCGACTTAGATGGCAATGGCAATGTGTACCTGCACGAAACCCACTCCGCCTGCCACGGCAAGCCTCAGGAGTCAAAAACCAACCTAACCACCAAGCCGTCAGGGAAGAATTACTATAGGTAGCCATGTGGGGCTTGTGCTTACTGGTGCTCTTGGCTAGCACCGCTCATGCAGCCCAAGAGCCGATGGTCGCCCATACCCGTGTGGCCATCGGCCTAGCCCCCCTCCAGCCAGGTGTAGGCGTGTGGCTTATCCGCCCCAAGACCTGGGTGGGCGTTGAATTCAACGCGCTCGAATGGTCGTGGGATACGCTTCAAGGCGACGTAGGGGTTGACCAGGACCAACGGTTTTTGTCGTTCAATGTCCGGGGGTCGCTGACGATTAAGCGAGTCCTGTCGAAGGGACCGCTTTTCAAGACTGGGTACGTGTCCTTCAACCACCAAAGCCGACAGCGCGAAGGGCTGGATCGTGTTACGGGCGGTGGCTCAAACGTCGAGGTCGGCTTGGGGGTTTTCTTCCAGCCGTGGAAGAAGATGGTCGTGTCGCTCAGGCAGGGCGTTAGCTGGGGGATATACGAGAATTGGGCGTATGAAGCACCTTGGTGGGAATGGGATAGCCCTGCAGTGGAGACAGAATCCAAGGGGCTGCGGCTTCAAATGCCGCGCCTGTGGGTGCTGATCCACTTTTGACCGCAGAGGAACCGATTGGAGAATCGGGTGAGGAGACTCTGTGGTCAAAAGTGGATCAATGAGGGGCGTCAAAGCCCCCTCTTGGCGTAGGCGTATTTCAAAAGGCCCCACTACCCGCTGTTAGTGACGATCCTTGCCCCCGTTAGGCGATGACCAAAAGCCGGGCGCGCATTTCGTCGAGCGGAAAGGCCGGGCCGGGATCGACCTTGCGGTCGGGGGCGATCTCCTCGTGACCGAGGATGTAGCGTATTCCGTAGGCCGCAATCAGCGCGGCACAAATGGCCTCTACTACTTCGAATTGCACTTCTGCATAGCGATGCCAATAGCAAACAGGCTGACGGATCTGCGGATGGGCACCGGGCAGGCTCTGGTTGCGGTGTGCGCCGCGCACGACCTCTGAGGCCGGATACGTCTGCCCGAACCACGACTCGTAGCGGCCATCCCGCTCCAAGAGTTGGCCCGCGTTGTCGATCTCGATGCCGATGGAGTACTGGTTGAAGCTCGTGCGCTCTCGCCACTGGCTGCGACCGGCGTGCCAGCCGACGATGTTAAAAGGCAAGAGCTGAGTCACGGCACCGTCGCGGCCGACGACCAAGTGGGCCGAGACTTTGCGCTCTCGGTCACAGAGCGTGTGGATGGCCGACTCGGCGTTGGCACCGGCCGTGTAGTGTATGACGATGGTGTCGGGCAGCCCTGGGGCAAAGGGCCCGCCTTGGTTGGGCGATTCGATGTAGTTGACGCCTTTGAAGCGGTGATTAAGGTCTATTTCCATGATACTGATAGTATAGGGAAGAAGAGTTCGCGGCAATGGACGCGGAGTTTGGTCCGGTACTGTCCTGTTGCAATCAGGCCCAAGCGTCCCGGATTCTCGTTGACGCCTCCTATCTCGTCCGGTACTTTCTGGTACACCATAAGGAGAGGAGGAGACTCGCCATGACCACACCCCAAATGACCACTGAAGAGCGTCTGTCCCGACTGGAAGGCGTTTACAAGCATCTAGCTACTAAAGCCGATATTGCCCGCCTAGAGGGCAAGCTATCTGAACTCAAAGCCGAGTTGTACAAGGGTTTGAACCGCAACCTTTACATCACGATAGGGGCGGTCGCCGCCGCGGTGACTCTTGTGAAATATCTGCCATAAATCTAATGATATAGCAATCCTAAATCATTCATAACTGACCTTACACAGCTTTGTGCAACGTCTGCCGCTTGCTGCGCAAGGTCAGATGCGAAAACACGTCGAGCTTCACCGACCTTTTAGGATTGACTACCATGACGACTGACGAACATACCGCTGATCTGGCATGGCAGGGCGCGACCCTGCAAGAGGTTTCGCGGACGTTCGCGCTCACCATTCCGCAGCTTCCAACGGGCCTGCGCGATGTTGTGGGCAATGCGTATCTGCTGTGCCGCATCGCCGACACCATCGAGGATGAGCCAGCTCTGTCACCCGACGGGAAACGCGAGTTTTCCGAGCGATTTATCCGGGTCGTCGCCGGCGAGGAGCCGCCCGCCCCATTCGCCGAGCAGCTCGCGCCGCGCCTGTCCGACAGCATGCTGCTCGCCGAACGCCAACTCGTGGCCAATACCCCAAGGGTGCTGCGGCTCACGCAAGGGTTTTCCGAGCGGCAGCGCGCCGCACTCGTGCGCTGCGTGCGGATCATGTCGCGCGGCATGGCCGAGTTTCAGCAAAGCCCAGGCCTCAAAGGCCTAGATGACCTCCCCCACCTCGACCGCTATTGCTATCACGTCGCTGGCGTCGTCGGCGAGATGCTCACCGAGCTATTCTGCGACTATTCGGTGGAAATCGAGCGCCATCGCAAGAAGTTGTTGCAGCTCGCCGTGTCGTTCGGCCAAGGCTTGCAGATGACCAACATCCTCAAGGACATCTGGGACGACCGGGCGCGCGGCGCGTGTTGGCTGCCGCGCGACGTGTTCCAGCAAGCCGGGTTTGACTTGCGCTCGCTTGAGGCCGGCCAGACGAATCCCGCGTTCCGCACGGCACTGAGCCAATTGGTCGGCGTGGCCCGGATGCACCTCGGCAATGCGCTGGCGTTCACGTTGCTCATCCCCGGGCGCGAAACCGGCATTCGCCGGTTCTGCCTTTGGGCACTGGGCATGGCCGTGCTGACGTTGCGGCGCATCCACGCCCACGCGGACTTTACCAGTGGGCAGCAGGTCAAAATCTCGCGGCGCAGCGTGTGGGCAACCGTGATCGTGACCAGCCTTGCGGCGCGCAGTGACGCAGTACTCAAAGCACTGTTTGCGCGGTTTACGCGCAAGCTGCCCTCGCATGTGGAGGCATCGGCCTGAAGTTCCGGCCCCAATGCTGAGGCCGGATTGCTGGGTGCGTAGCAGACAGGAACGCGGTTCTTTATTTTTTAGCTTTCATCTAATTATCGGAGAAGTCTCACCATGCAGTTTGATCTCGTACTCAAGGGCGGTCATCTGATCGACCCCCAAAACGGCATTGACGCGCCCAAGGACATCGGCATCACAGGGGAGATGATCGCGGCTGTAGATGCGGATTTGCCGACCGAGGGTGCTAGGCAGGTCATCGACGTGAGCGGACTCTACGTGACGCCGGGGCTGGTAGATATCCACATCCACGCCTATGCCACGGCCGGCCACCGCGATACGTGGGCTGGCGACAACAGCATCCTGCCCGACGGCTTTAGTTTTCGCACTGGCGTGACGACGCTGGTGGATACCGGAAGCGCGGGCTGGCGCAATTTTGAGGATTTTCGCTATCGGGTAATCGACCGCTGCCAGACGCGGCTCTTTGCGCTGGTCAATATCGCCGGGACCGGAATGACCTCAATCGACCACGAGCAGAATCCGTACGACATGGACCCCGACAAGACGGCGAGCGTGGCGCGAGAAAATGAGGACGTGGTAGTAGGCATCAAGACGGCGCACTACATCGGCCCCGAATGGATTTCGGTCGATCGCGCGCTCGCGGCAGCCGAAAAGGCCGCGACGCGGGTGATGATCGACTTTGGCTACTTCAGAAAGGAGCGGCCCTACTACCAGCTCTTGGGCGAAAAGCTGCGCCCGGGCGATATAAGCACCCACATCTTCCGCGGCCCGACGCCGTGGTTTGACGCGGATGGCAAGGTGCTGCCCTACCTGCACGAG
Organism: Candidatus Latescibacterota bacterium; assembly: GCA_022825835.1. Classification (GTDB taxonomy): domain Bacteria; phylum Latescibacterota; class UBA2968; order UBA8231; family UBA8231. Next base: position 55,149 of record JAJDVZ010000131.1, on the reverse strand, counting down.
GCGCGGGCAAAGGGCGTCATCTTGGACGTGGGGCACGGTGGCGGCAGTTTCTGTTTTCGCAACGCGGTCCCAGCCATCGCCCAAGGCTTCTATCCAGACTCGATCTCGACCGACTTGCACGTCCTCTGCATGAATATGGGTATGCTCGACATGGCTACTACCATGTCGAAGTTTCTGGTGATGGGCATGCCGCTCGGCGAGGTCATTCGCACCTCAACCATCAATCCGGCGCGGGAGATTGGCCACCCCGAGTTGGGCCATCTGTCGGTGGGTGCCGTGGCCGATGTGGCGGCCTTGAAGCTGATGGAGGGGAATTTTGGCTACGCCGATTCGTTCGACGGCCGGTTGGACGGCCAGCAGCGGCTGTTTTGCGAACTGACGGTCAAGGACGGCGAAGTGGTCTGGGACTGGAATGGCCGAGCGGGGATTGCGTATCCTGAACTCGGCGACAGCTATGGGATCCGCGAGGGCGAGTATTTGATCTTGCCGCCGGAGTAAGCACCCGTGAGCACTGCTGCCGAACGAGATTACTTGTTGGGAACCGACGAGGAGGAACTGCGCCGCCTACAAGCGCAGCACGACACGTGGTACCCCGAGACCGCAGACTTGTGGGAGCGTGCCGATTTCAGGGTCGGGCAGGCGATTCTCGATCTAGGTTGCGGACCGGGCTTTACCAGCTTGGAACTGGCCGAGCGCGTGGGGGCAGAGGGGTGCATTTTGGCGGTTGATGGATCGCCGAAGTTCGCGGATTTTCTCCGGCACCGCGCCGCATCAGCCGGCTTGCAGCAAGTCGAGGTCGCCGTAGCGGATGTCCGCACCCTCGACCTGCCGGCCGCTTCTATGGACGCTGCGTTTGCCCGCTGGTTGCTCTGCTTCATAGAGGAGCCGGAAGGGGTGATAGCGCGGGTGGCGCGGGCGCTGAGACCGGGCGGTCGCTTAGTGATTGTGGATTACTGCGCTTATGGGGCGTTTGTCGCCCGGATTGAGTACCCTCACTTGCGGCGCGTGTTGCGGGCGGTCCATGAGAGTTTTGGCGGGAGGTTGGATATCGGCGGGAAGCTGCCGGAGCTAATGGCGCGGTATGGTTTGGAGGCCGTGGAGGTCGTTCCCATCGGGGGTATTGCCCGCCCAGGCAACCGCATTTGGCGCTGGATAGAGCAGTTTCTGCGCGTGTATCTGCCCGAGCTTGTGGCACGCGGCGCATTGCGCGAGGAAGAGTGCGCCGTGCATTGGGAAGAGTGGCAGGCCAACGCCCGCGATCCGCAAGCGAGTATTGCATCGCCGCCCATGGTCGGCGTGATTGGCGTCAAGGTCTAAGGGCCGATATACAAAGGGAAATATCCGGTGAAAATCGTCTCCGCGCTGTTACTCCTTATCATCGGATGCGGGCAAGAGCATACCGGCGACCCCATCGTCGTGCGCGACGCTTGGATCCGCGAGCCGCCCCCGCGCAGCCCGGCCGCTGGTTACTTGGTCATTGAAAACCGAAGCGGCGAATCCGTCGCATTGGTTGCCGTGGCAACCGAGGCTGCCGAGCGAGCCGAGATACACGTAATGGAACACAAAGACGACCGGATGACGATGCGCCAAGTCGCAGAGCTGCAAGTTCCAGCAGGCGAAGAAGTTGCGCTGAAGCCGGGCGGTACCCACCTGATGCTGATGGAACTGCGCCAGCCGTTGCGGGACGGCGATGAGGTGGAGTTGGTGTTGCGCTTTGGCAATGGAACGGAAAGGCGCGTACAAATGCCGGTGGAAAAGAAAGGTCTTTATGAGAGCGAGTGACGCGCTGGTCTGCTGCGCGGTTTTTGCGCTGCTTGTAGCGTGCGGCGCTCAGCCGGAGGCCCCAAAGGCCGAAACCCCCGCCCCCGTGGAGGTCCCCGCCTTACAGGATTTCGGCGGCATTGGCGGCGACTTCGCGCTCGTGGATCAGCACGGCGCGTCCTTTGAATTGCAAAGTTTGCGCGGCCAAGCCGCCATGCTCTTCTTCGGGTACACCTATTGCCCCGACATCTGCCCGGTGACCCTGTCGAAGATGGGCCGCGTCTATCAGCTCTTAGGCGAGGATCAGCAGGAGTTGACGACTCTCTTCGTCACCGTGGATCCCAAGCGCGATACGCAGGAGAAGTTAGCGGAATATCTCTCCTACTTCGCCCTTGATGCGATTGGCCTGCGCGGCGACAAGGAGGAAATCGACCAAGTGGTGCGCCAGTATGGCGCTCACTACAGCCTCGGAGAGGAGCAGGAAGCCTACTTAGTCGATCACTCAACCTATACCTACCTGATCGATCAGCAGGGCAAGGTGCGATTCCTCTTCCGCCAGAGCGACGGCCCCGAGCTGATGGCCGCAGTAACCGAGCAACTCTTTGCCGAGGAAGAAAAGCCATGAAAAACGTCTTGCACAAAGTAATCAAGATCGTCCACGCGGTACTGTGGTTTCCGCTGAGTCCGCTCATCGGCGCGGATTTTCCGCAGCGCTTTCTGTGCAGGGGCTGGCGAAAACTCACGCGAGCCAAGCGGACGCCGCCACAGACCAGTCCGTAGCCTCATCCACACAACATCTCCAAGGAATCCACGCCGACTATGCAGCGGCCCAATATCCTCATCCTCTACACGGATCAGCAGCGGTGGGACGCCCTCGGCGTCAACGGCAATTCTGAAATCCGCACGCCGCACTTGGACCGGCTCGCTGCCGCTGGGGTAAATTTCGACCACTGCTTTGTGCAGAATCCGGTTTGCATGCCCAGCCGCGTGAGCTTTCTCACCGGGCAGTATCCATCCACGCTAGGACTTTCGCACATGGGCGTACCCGTGCCCGAGGACGCGCCGATCTTGCCGCGCTTGCTGCGCAACTACGGCTATTGCAGCGGCCAGATTGGCAAGCTGCACTTTTTGCCGCACGCCAACCGCGACCACCGCGACCCCCATCCCGACTATGGCTTCGACCACTTGGAAATTTCGGACGAGCCGGGTTCGTACCACGATGCGTACCGCGCTTGGGTGGCGGCGCAAGCCCCCGAGCAACTCGACCTCGTCAGCCTCGGCGAGGCCCCCAGTTCAATCGAGTGGAAGCGAATTATGAATGTCCGCGATGGGATCGCGCATCCGTCTGAACGCTTCCCCATACGCGCCCTCGCCAACCGCTGCCGCAGCGACCTGACCCACACGGCGTTTGTCGCCGAGCAGACCATGGAGTTTTTGACGCGCCATAGGGACGGCCCCTTCCTCTGCATTGCCGGATTCTATTCGCCGCACAGTCCGTGGGTGGCCCCTCAAGAGTTCCTCGACCTCTACGATCCGGCTGCGCTGACGTTGCCTCCATTTCCACCGGCTCTCGACGCCCGCCGAGGCCCACAGCACTTTTCCGACGACGAATTGCGCTCGGCACGCCACGGCTATTACGCGATGGTCTCCGAGGTGGATCACCACGTCGGCCGCATTCTCGACCGGCTCGACGGGCTCGGCATTGCGGACAACACCATCGTCGTCTTCACGTCCGATCACGGCGAGTGGCTCGGCGAACATCTGCGCTACGGCAAGGGGTACCCCGGTCACGATGCGGCCTCGCGCGTCCCTCTGCTGATGCGCTGGCCAAGCGGAGCAAGCGCCGGAGGGCACTGTTCCCGCGTCGTCGAGGCACTAGACGTGGTGCCGACGCTGCTGGAAGCTGCCGCGATTCAGCGGCCGGACGCATTGCAAGGCAGCTCCCTGTTGGCCGACCTGCGCGGTGAGGAAGGCGCTGGCCCCGGCTGCGCCATCACGGAAATGACCCAACCTGAGCGACACTGGAAGACGCTGCGCGTGGAGGGGTTGCGCTACGTGGTGGATGCCAGCGGAGCGGAGGCACTCTTCGACCTAGAACGCGACCCGCTAGCCTACGAAGACGTGGCGGGCGAGAGCGAATACGCCGACCAGTTGCAGGCGGTGCGCAAGCGGCTGCTAGAGCGGCTGCTAGAGCGCGAGCGGCCGCGGCCACGGCAGTGGACGTACTAGACTCGGAAGTTGCCCGACCTCGTCAATCGGATCAACCCCTGCCAAAGCGCGGGAATAAATCGCGGCAATAGCGTGTCTAATTAGCCGTAGTGTCCCGCAAAACTTTTACGAGGAGAATCGAGATGCGTATTCGCAAGATGGCCTTATGGATTGTCGCCGTTTGTTTAGCGAGCACCGTGGCGCTCGAAGCCCAGCCAGGAGGCAGGCGTGGTGGCATGGGCGGCGGTATGACCCCGGAGCAGATTTTTGCCCTACTGGCCTTTGAAGAGCAGTTCAACGTGACCGACAAGCAGCTAATCGCGTTGCGGGAGGTGCTTAAGCCGATATACGTCGAGCAACAGCAGATGATGGCGGAAATGTTCAGCAGCGGCAGTCGCGGCGAGACCGACTTTCGGGCGCTGCGCGAGAAAATGCGCGAACAGCAGGCCGAGATGCGCGAGCAGATGATGGCTGCGCTCGCCACGGCATTAGACGCCGAGCAGGTCGAAGCCCTAAAAGCGCATCTACAGCAGGCGCAACGCCAACAACAGCGCCAGCGCGGTGGTCCTCGGGGCGGTGGCGGCGGTCCGGGCGGCGGTGGGTTTTAAATCACAGCTTCTTCATGGCGTCGCCAACCCGTATCGCGCCCGGGCGAATGACTTTGGCGTTGACGCCGCGCAGTTGAAGCTGTTTACCCGCTGGAGAACTGATGAATTTCAGGGCGTCCAAGCCAAAGCGAGCGGCGTATTTTTTGCAACCGGTGTGGGGCGGCTCGGTGATTTGGATCACGGCCGCGCCGAGAGACAGGCGAGTCCCGGGCGGTATGTTGTCCACGCTTAGGTCAAAATCGACGTATAGCTGATCTCCGGCTAGGGGCCAATGCCGCTTGTCTTGGGCCACTAGGGCCATCAAACGGGCATTGGTCAGGGTCAGTTGCGTGTCTGGATTCGCTGATCCATCGGCGGTTTGCGAGCTGCCGCGCTGTTGCCAATTGTCGCCCACTAGCCCTTCGACTAGATTGAGTTCCCCCACGTCTAAGACTTCCCGCGCCTCCGTTTGTGGCCGCCGTACGATGAGTTCCAATACGCCCGTGGCTTTGGGCGACTGACGGATGTCGTCTAGCCCGGCGGTTAGCGTTTCTATGGGTAGGTGTTTTATCTCAGCCAAGATTGACCTCCTAAAAGTATTGTCTCCGCAGACATTTTTACCTTGGAACCTCGTAGGACCCTTCAATCCCATTGGACGAGAAGAGCACTTGCCAAAGCTGGTTCGCCCGGGCGCGGAAGGAGCCGGCCGAGGACAGCAAGTAGAACGTCCACATCCGGTAGAAGCGCTCGCCGTAGCGGGCCTTGAGTTCGCTCCAAGCCGCGTTGAAGTTGGCGTGCCAAGCCATCAGCGTCCGGTCGTAATGCTGGCCGAAGGCGTGCCAGTCCTCCAAGACGAAGTGTCCCTCAGCGGCCGTAGTAATCTGCTTAGCCGAAGGTAGCAGAGAGTTGGGGAAGATGTAGCGCTCAATCCACGGATCGTTTTTGATGGCCGAGGTGCTGCGGCCGATGGTATGCAATAAAAAGCGCCCGTCTGGGGCGAGGCAGCGTTTGACCGTTTGCATAAAGATCGAGTAGTTCTTGACGCCCACGTGCTCAAACATGCCGATCGACAAGATGCGGTCAAAACGATCGTCTAGGTCGCGGTAATCCTGCAAGCGAATCTCCACCGGCAGCCCTTGGCACATCTCCTCGGCCAGTTTTGCCTGCTCTTTGGAGACGGTGACGCCCACCCCTTTGACGCCGTAGCGCTGAACTGCAAACCGCAGGGTGCCCCCCCAGCCGCAGCCGATGTCGAGTAGGGTCATCCCCGGCTCCAGCCCCAGTTTGCGACAGCACAAGTCGAGCTTGGCTTCTTGCGCTTCATCTAAGTTGGCGGCATTGCGCCAATACCCGCAGCTATAGATCATGCGCTGGTCGAGCATCGCCCGGTACAGGTCGTTGCCGATATCGTAGTGGCGCTGGCCGACTTGGAAGGAGCGGGTAGGCGTTTGCAGGTTGAGCAGCCGCGCCTTCAGATAAGGCAAAAGCAGATGCCGCCCGCGCAACTTCAGTCCCAGTCGGGCGCGCAAGATCCGCGCACAAAGTTCGTCTAGCTGAGGGCAGTCCCACCACCCCTCCATGTACGACTCGCCGGCCCCCAGCGATCCGTGGGCTAGCATGTGCGCGAAAAAGCGGTCGTCGTGGACTGCTATATCCCAAGGCCGATCTCCGCCGATGCGCACATCGGCCTCTTTGAGCAGTGCTTCTATGCGACGATAGGCATTCATGGTGATTTCTTCTAACGTCGTCTGTTTGTGAGAATTGGCAGCGCATATTATGCACAACGAGTAGGCCGAAAACAACCCTGCGCCAGTGAGCAAGCGGTCGAGATGTAGGTGAATCCCGCGCTTGACAGAGCACCGCGTCCGGCTGCAATTTTCGGCGCGGCGTGAGAGGTTCAATACATCGCTTTGTTAGCAAAAACTAGGGTAAGGAGTTTATGGCTAGGGAACGCAAACCCAATTTCCTGTGGATTTCATTTGAGGATACCAACCCTCGGTACGGCTGCTACGGCGACCCGGTGGCGCGCACGCCCACGTTGGACCGGCTCGCCGCCGACGGATGCCGCTGGACGCGCTGCTTCTCCACGGCTGGCGTCTGCGCCCCGGCCCGGTCGGCCATTATCACCGGCATGTACGCGACCTCGATCGGCACTCACCACATGCGCACGACGCACGCCAATCGCGCTACGCCGGAAATGCCCACGCCGTATTCGGCCGTTGTGCCGCACTACGCAAAGTGCTTCACGGAATACCTGCGAGCGGCTGGGTATTATTGCTCCAACAATGCCAAGACCGACTACCAGTTTACCCCCCCGCTGACCGCTTGGGACGCGCTCGGCCCGGACGCCCACTGGCGCGACCGTCCCGATCCAGACCAGCCGTTTTTCGCGGTCTTCAACCCCACGCACACCCACGAAAGCGGTATGTGGCCGGAGAAGTGCCCCGAGCCGGAGTTCGACCCGGATGCCATCCCGCTGCCGCCCTATTTTCCCGATACCCCCGTAGTACGCCAAGCTATGGCGCGGATGTACACGCACATTGCGCACAGCGACCAAGAGCTGGCCCAGCTTCTGCAGCAACTCGACGAAGACGGCTTGACCGAGAATACGTACGTCTTTCACTGGAGCGATCACGGCCCGCTGCCGCGCGGCAAGCGCTGGCCGTACGACTCAGGCATTCACGTGCCCCTGATCGCCCGCGGCCCGGGTATGGAAGCGGGGCAGGTGTGCGAGGACTTGGTGAGCACCGTCGATCTAGGCCCGACGATGCTCTCGCTCGCGGGGATTGACGTGCCCGCCCACATGCAGGGCCGCGCGTTTTTGGGATCCCAAGCCCAACCGCCGCGAGAGTACATCTACGCGAGCCGCGACCGGCACGACGAGGCGTACGACATGGTGCGAGCGGTACGCGACCGCCGCTTTAAGTACATCCGCAACTGTCGGCCAGACCTCCCCTACTTGGCGTGGATCCCCTACCGCAATCGGCACCCCATTGTGCAGGAGATGTGGCGCTTGCACTTGGCCGACGAGCTGGACGAGACGCAATCGGCCATGTTCCGGTATCCGCGGCCGGTCGAAGAGCTGTACGACACCGAAGCCGATCCGCACGAGATCGACAACTTGGCGGCCAATCCCCAGTACCAGTCGGAGCGGGATCGCCTGCGCGGAGCCTTGGACGAGTGGCTGGGAGAAGTGGGCGACATGGGCCGCATGGCGGAAAGCGAAATGGTGCGGCAGTGGTATCCCGATGGCCAACAGCCGCAGACGGCCTCGCCGGTGTGCGTGCCCATTTGCGCCGACAGCCTTGGGACCGAGCCGGCGCTGGAAGGCGGTACATTCCGGGGGCCGCTGCTGGTGCAGCTCCACTGTGCTACGCAGGGTGCTTCTATGGCATACGCCGTGGACGACGATCCGCACTGGCACCTCTACACCGAGCCGTTGCGCCTAGAAGCTGGGACGACCACCTTGCGGGCCAAGGCGATCCGCATTGGGTACGAGGAGAGCCAAGAGACCCGGGCGACCTTTGTTGTGGAGTGAGATCTGCGGACGTATAGCAATTTTATCCGCAGATGGACGCAGATGGACGCAGATGGACGCAGAATAAGAAACGAGAGGAGTCGCGTCTCAAAGTTCAACTCATTCAGGGTTGCTATATGACGAGACGATTCCAAGCCGACGTAGAGATAGAAACGTGAACGAAGAATTGCAGACCGCGGCCGAGCATTTAGACGCGTATGGGTACTGCTTGCTCGAAGACCGCATACCCCGCGAGGCCGCCTTGGCGTTGGGCCGCCGCTGTCTGGCGCTGCACAGCGATCCGCGCTACGAGAACTACATCGTGGGCGATGAGTACTATCAGACCTTGTTCGGCATGCTCAACCAAGACGACGAGGTTTGGAGCTGCGCCTTCCACCCGGATACCGTGGCCCTTGCGCGGCACTTTTTGGGGCCGCGCTGCCGCGTCGTCGAAGCGTGTTCCAAGCCCACTTGGCCCGGGGCTCCCGCTCAGCATTTACACGCGGATTCTGCGGGCTCGTTTGCCCAAGTGCCCGATGTGCCATGGATGATCAACACCATCTGGATGCTGACGGATTTTACCGCGGCCAACGGGGCCACTGGCGTCGTGCCCATGAGCCACCGGTCGCGGCGGCCCGCTCCGCCACCCGATATGGGTGCTGATAGCCCGTTGATCAAGCCCGTGGAAGGCCGCGCTGGTTCTGTGATGCTGTGGCACGGAGGGGTTTTTCACCAAGCCCGGGCCAATCGGAGCGAGGACGTGCGGATTGGGCTGAATATCGCGTATTATCCCCCTTGGTTTAACAATTGGATTGAAGGCGGCCACCAGCCTCTGTGGCCAGAGACGTATGAGCGCATGCCCGAGGACTTCCGCAGCCTGTGCCCAAGGCTGTTGGGTCGCCGCCGCGCCGACCGCTATGAGCAGCGGTGATCGATCCGCAGATGGACGCAGATAGACGCAGAACGTATCGGCAATTTCGAGTTTCACTGGCCCACCCCTTGGATTCCCGCTTTTGTGGGAATGACGGAAGGAATTCCCCATGAAAACCGTAGTCTTCGGCGCCGCCGGTTGGCTGGGCCGCGCCGTGTTGCAAAACCTAGCTGGCAAACACGATATCCGCGCCTTTGACTACGGCCCCCAAGCTTGGGAGGCGTATCGCGACCTAGACGGCGACTGGAACGGCGGCGAAGTGGTCCACGGCGATATAGCCGATTCCCTCGCGGTGGAGCAAGCCATCAGCGGCGTGGATTGCGTCATTCACACCGCGGTTTACTTCGTCGGCGACCCCAACGACGACAAACCCTTCCTCATCAACCTCAAGGGGCTGTGGAATGTTCTGCAAGCGTCCCAAGAGCAGGGCATCCGCAAAGTAGTACACATCGGCTCGTGCCAGACCGTGCATCCCGAGGGAATTTTCTTCTCCTCGGAAGTACGGAGGCCCGACGGCAGCTTGTACGCGGTATGCAAGCGACTACAGGAGGAAATGTGCCGCCAGGTCCACGAGGCCCTTGGGCTGCCCATCGTGGTGTTGCGGCCCGACTACATCGTGGATTCGCGCTTGGGGATCGGCAAGTACCGGGAACCATTGAACGTCCGCAACGGCTTGGTCTGCCGCCACGATTTGGCCGAAGCCTGCCGCTTGGCCTTGGAACGGGACGAAGTGAAATTTGACGTACTGCACGTGGTCGGCACGCCCGAAGCCGACGCTACCTGCAATACGGCGCGGGGCCGAGAAGTGCTGGGTTTGGAGTACAAGGGGAACTTGGATCAGTACCGCTGAATTTGCAGAAGGCCCGCAACGAACGGCCTCGTTGACACTGTTTGACGTCAACTCTTCCTTCGCTTGAGACCTTAACGAAGAGAGGAGAAGCATGAACAGACGAGTCTATGGGGCCTTGCTGGCATCGTTGTCGCTCGCGCTCGCGGCATTTGCCAGCGATGTCGATTGGCCGCACTACGGAGCCGACCAAGGCGGCACCCGCTACACCCCGGCGGACCAGATCAATCGCGACAATTTCGATCAGTTGCGCGTGGTCTGGCGCTACCGCCCCCCCGATCAGCAGATCTATGAGACGGCTGGCCCCAACCCGGTGGGACGCAGCCTCGGTTTCGACAACAACCGAGGGACGCCACTGGCCGTCAACGGCGTGCTCTACTATGCCTCGCCCTTCAACATTCTCGTGGCACTCGACGGCCAAAGCGGCGAAGAACTGTGGACCTTCGACCCAGAGGCTTGGCGGATGAACTTCCGCTTCTTGGGCAACGTGCGCGGAGTTAGCTATTGGACCGATGGCGAGGTTGAGCGGGTGTTTATGGCGACTTCGACTTCCCATTTGTATTCCATCGACGCCAAGACCGGCCTGCCCGACCCCAATTTTGGCGAGGGCGGGCGCGTCGATTTGGGGGCTTCGCTGCGCCGGCCGCTGAGCGAGGAAGATCGCTGGAACTACGGAATCACGTCCCCGCCCGTGGTCTGCCGCGACGTGGTCGCCGTTGGCTCGGCTATGGGCGACTGGCGCTTCCAGCCGCCGCCCGAGTACACCCCGCCCGGCGATGTGCAGGCCTTCGACGTGCGCACCGGCGAGAAGGTGTGGGAATTCCACACCATTCCGTTAGAAGGCGAATACGGCAACGAGACGTGGGAAAGCGATGCGTGGAAAAAGTACGGCGCGGCCAATGTCTGGGCGACGATGACGGCCGACGAGGAGTTGGGCAACTTCTACCTGCCGGTGAGTACAGCCAGCCACGATTACTACGGCGGCGAGCGTCCCGGCGACAACTTGTTCAGCGAGTCGGTCGTATGTCTAAAGGCCGAGACTGGCGAACGGGTGTGGCACTACCAGTTGGTCCATCACGGCTTGTGGGACTACGACCCGCCGGCTGTTCCCCTACTGTTGGACGTGGTCGTTGAGGGTCAAGAGCGCAAGATCGTCGCCCAGCTTACGAAACAGGCCTTTTGCTTTGTCTTTGACCGCGTGACCGGCGAGCCGATCTGGCCGATCGAGGAAAAGCCGGTGCCGCAATCGCAGGTCGAGAAGACCTCGCCGACGCAGCCCTTTCCGACCAAGCCGGCTCCCTTTGAGCGCCAAGGCATCAGCGAGGACGACCTGATTGACTTCACGCCTGAGTTGCGTGAGGAAGCCAAGGCCATTCTCGCCGAATACGACTACGGCCCGCTTTACACGCCGCCGACGGAGAAGGGCGTCTTGTCGGTTCCCGGTCAATGGGGCGGTGCCGACTGGGCGGGCGGTGCAGCCGACCCGCGCACAGGCGTGCTCTACGTGCCGTCGCACATGGCCATTACCACCGTGCAGTTGCATTCGGTAGATGACCCGGAGGCGCACTCGGCGTTTTCTGCTAGCAACAACCTGCACGTCCTCGGCCCGCAAGGACTGCCGCTGATCAAGCCTCCGTACGGCAGCATCACGGCGATTGACATGAATAGCGGCGAGCATCTATGGCGGACGACGGTGGGTAAGGGGCCGGTCGATCACCCAGCGCTCAAGGGCCTCGATCTGCCGGATATGGGCTGGGACAACCGCACCTTTGTCTTGGCCACGCCGAATCTCCTGTTGGCCACTTCGCAGGACCCGCACGGCCTCGCCGAGGCCGGCGAGGATTACTTCGTCGATCGCGATGCGTACCTGCGGGCGTACGAGTTGTCGTCGGGCGAGGAGATCGGTCGCGTCGAATTGCCCAGCAATGCCTACGGTGCGCCGATGAGCTATACGGCTGGTGGCCGCCAATACGTGGTCGTGCCGTTGGGTAACTATCTAGGCGAGTCAGGTCGTCCGCCCGAATTGGTCGCCTTGGCCATTCCACACGAAGGCGAGGAACTGCCGCCCCAAGGACGCGACCGTGGCGACGCCGACCACAAGGCCTTTTACGAAGCTGTAAAAGCTATCGATGCCGGGGACAGAGAGACGCTACAGAACCTGCTCGCTGAGTACCCCAAGCTAGCGATGGCGCGTGGCTATTTCGACAAGTATTACGAATACCCTTACTTTCGTGGGGCCACGCTCTTGCACCACCTCGCCGGCGAGCCGCAACGAGCGCCGCTACCCGAAAACGCGATTGAACTAGCCGCGGCCCTGCTCTCCGCAGGTGCCGACCCCAACGCAGCGACGCTGGATTCGGTCGCTGTGCTGGACTTGGTGGTAAGCAGTGCCCAACTCGATTGGGCTGGGAGCAAGGCCAAGATGGTTCAGCTTTTGGCCGCCGAGGGCGCGGACTTAGGGCGCAACCGAGGTCGGGTGCTGTGGGACGTGCTTATCGAGGAAGACTTGGCGCTAGCTCGCATGTTGATTGCGGCGGGTGCGCCCGTGGATTTGCGTTTTGCCGCCGGGGTCAACCGCGTTGATCTGATGGCGGAGTTCTTCGACTCGGAGGGCAAGTTGAAAGAGGGAACCGGCCACCTCTACCACCCGAATCCAGACACCGTGCTCACCGCCGAGCAGATTGTGGTGGAAGCGCTTAACTTTGCGGCCTATAGCGGCGCGTTGGAAGCGGCGGAATTTTTGTTGGATCGCGGTGCGGATATCGACGGCTTTGCCGGTGAGTTTCACCGTTTCGACCACGGCAGTACGCCTCTGCACAAAACCGTCATGACCAACCAGCTAGAGATGGCCCAGTTGCTTTTGGCGCGGGGCGCGAACTTGCTCGTGGGAGACCGGGCCTATGACACCACGCCTTATGGGTGGACTTACTATTTAGAAACCTCTAAGGCCCTCGACGAGCTGCTAAAAGAGCACCATGAGGTCGCCGTAGAGAAGGCGGGTACCCGCTAGGATACTGATTGGCGGACCAGATCAATCTCGTCGAGCGGCCCAACCGCTACATGCGCGGGAATGAATTACGGCGATAGGGTGTCTAATTAGCTGTAGTGTCCCGCAACTTTTGGGGCGGGCTACTGCGAGATAACGACGCCATGCGCGAAGTCCTCAAAAAGGAGAACTCCAATGAATAAACGCGCCTGCCGGACCTTGGCGCTCGCATTGTCGCTGTTGCTCTCGCTCTCGGCGTTTGCCGACGAGGTCGATTGGCCGTATTACGGTGGCGACCAGGGCGGCAAACGCTACACTCCGGCGGACCAGATTAATCGCGACAACTTCGATCAGTTGCGCGTGGTCTGGCGCTACCGGCCCCGCGACGTGCAGATCTACGAGGCGGCGAGAGCCAACCGAAGCCGCGATCGGGATCGGGGTCGAGGTCGGGGTGATCGGCGGCGCGGCGGTCCCCGCTTCAGCAACAATCGCGGCACGCCGCTGGCCGTCAACGGCGTACTATACTATGGCTCGCCGTACAACATCCTCTCGGCTGTTGACGGCCAAAGTGGCGAGGAATTGTGGGCGTTCGACCCAGAGTCTTGGAAGGCCAGTTCCAATTTCGGGGGCAATTCGCGCGGGGTGAGCTATTGGACCGACGGCGCGGTCGAGCGGGTGTTTTTGGCGACTTCGACCGCCTATCTGTATTCCATAGACGCCAAGACCGGCATCCCGGACCCCAATTTTGGCGAGGATGGTCGCGTTGATTTGGGAGCCTTGCTGCGCCGGCCGCTGAGTGAAGAGGAGCGCAGAGGCTACGGAGTTACGGCTCCTCCAGTGGTCTGCCGCGACGTGGTCGCCGTTGGCTCGGCGATCATGGATGTGCGCTTCAGGCCGCCGCCCGAGTACATGCCCCCGGGCGACGTGCAGGCCTTCGACGCGCGTACCGGCGAGAAGGTGTGGGAATTCCACACGATCCCGCAGGAAGGAGAATTCGGCAACGAGACGTGGGAAAACGAGTCGTGGAAGACCTACGGCGCAGCCAATGTGTGGGCGACGATGACGGCCGACGAGGAGTTGGGCAACTTCTACCTGCCGGTGAGTACAGCCAGCCACGATTACTACGGCGGCGAGCGCCCCGGCGACAACCTGTTCAGCGAGTCGGTCGTTTGTCTAAAAGCCGAGACCGGCGAGCGAGTGTGGCACTATCAATTGGTCCACCACGGTCTATGGGACTATGACCCGGCGGCCGTGCCCCTGCTGTTGGACGTGGTCGTCGAGGGCCGAGAGCGCAAGATCGTCGCGCAGCTTACGAAACAAGCCTTCTGCTTTGTCTTTGACCGCGTGACTGGCGAGCCGATCTGGCCAATCGAAGAAAAGCCGGTGCCGCAGTCGCAGGTAGCGTGGGAAAAGACCTCGCCGACGCAGCCCTTTCCGACCAAACCAGCGGCCTTTGAGCGCCAAGGCATCAGCGAGGACGACCTGATTGACTTCACGCCTGAGTTGCGGGAGGAGGCCAAGGCCATTCTCGCCGAATACGACTACGGCCCGCTCTACACGCCGCCGACGGAGAAGGGTGTCTTGTTAGTTCCGGGCCAAGCCGGCGGAGCTGACTGGGCTGGGGGCGCGGCGGATCCGCGCACGGGTGTGCTCTACGTGCCGTCGCACATGGCCATTACCAACGTGGAGCTGCGGGCTGTGCGCGACCTAGATGCCTATTCGGCGTTTTCTGCCCGCGCCGGTCGGCACATCCGCGGTCCTCAGGGCCTGCCGCTGGTCAAGCCCCCGTACGGCAGCATCACGGCGATCGACCTCAACAGCGGCGAGCATCTGTGGCGGACGACGGTGGGCAAGGGGCCGGTCGATCACCCAGCGCTCAAGGACCTCGACCTGCCGGATATGGGCTGGGACAATCGAACCTTCGTCTTGGCCACGCCGAATCTCCTGTTAGCTACTTCGCAGGATCCGCAGGACTTGGCCGACGCTGGCAGAGACTACTTCGTTGATCGCGATGCGTATCTGCGGGCGTACGATTTGGCGTCGGGCGAGGAGTTTGGCCGCGTCGAGTTGCCGAGCAACGCCTATGGTGCGCCAATGAGCTATACGGCCGGCGGTCGCCAATACGTGGTCGTGCCGCTGGGCAACTCTCAAGGCAGGTCCGGGCGCCCGCCCGAATTGGTCGCCTTGGCCATTCCACACAAAGGAGAAGAACTGCCGCCCCAAGGCCGCGACCGGAGCGACGCCGACCACAAAGCTTTTTACGATGCCGTAGAAGCCATCGATGCCGGAGACAGCGAGACGCTACAGAAGCTGCTCGCTGAGTACCCCGAGCTCGCGACGGTGCGCGGCTATTTCGACGAGTACTACGAATACCCGCACTTTCGCGGGGCCACGCTCTTGCACCACCTCGCCGGCGAGCCGCAACGAGTGCCGCTACCCGAAAACGCGGTCGAACTAGCCGAGGCCCTGATCTCAGCAGGTGCCGACCCAAACGCCGCCACGTACGACTCGATCAGCGTGCTGGATATGTTCATAGAAAGCGATCAACTCGAATGGGCCGAGAGCAAGCCCGAGATGATCCAACTCCTAGTGACCAACGGCGTGGATGTGAACCGCAACAGAGGCCAGATGTTATGGAACGCGCTTAGAGAGAGGGACCTAGATCTGGCGCACATGTTGGTCGCCGAGGGAGCGGACGTGGATTTGCGCTTTGCCGCTGGCGTCAACCGCGTCGATCTGATGGCCCAGTTCTTCAATTCCGAAGGCCAGCTAAAAGAAGGGATCGGCCATCTGTTCCATCCCGACCCGGACACCGTGCTCACTGCCGAGCAGATTATGGTGGAAGCGCTCAATTTTGCGGCTTATAGCGGCGCGTTGGAAGCGGCGGAGTTTTTGCTAGATCGCGGTGTGGATGTCAATGGGTTGGCCAGTGGGTTTACCCGTTACGACCGAGGTAGTGCGCCCTTGCACAAAACCGTCATGGCCGACCAGCTAGAGATGGCCCGCCTGCTTTTGGCACGGGGCGCGGACCCACTAGTGAGGGCGCGGCGCTTTCGCATCACGCCGTATGAATTGTCCAACTACTTGGATACCTCCGAGGCTCTCGACGAGCTACTCAGAGAGCACTCTGAGGCTGCCGCAGGGCAGGCGGACGCAGACTCCAGCACCGCTCCTCCGAGAAGACGCCGGGGGAACCGCGAGGGGTCGCGATAAAAACGCATAGAAGCATCGCACGGCCTTCTCTACCGCTAAAAGATGGAGCAGCATGAGCCAAAAGACAGAACTGTTCGACGAAAGACTGCGCGAGTTATTCGGCGCGGACGCCCGCAGCGAGGGGCCGCTGGCCTCCAGCGGTGCCGGGCGGCGCTTTACGGGTATCGACCTGTGCCGCCCACTCAATCCCGAACAGGTCGCCTTTCTGCTGGACGCCCTGAGCCAGTTTCGCATCGTTAGCATTGCCGGGCAGGACTTGGAAGCCTTTTCCCTAGCCCACTTCGAACGCTTCGCCAACCACTGGGGCGCGCCGGTGCCGCACCCCAACAACTTCATGCGCGGGGGTAAGCCGGCCCAGCAAGATGGCGACAGCGAAGGTCCCTTTGAGCTAATTCCCTTTGAGCGCCGCACGGCTGCTGCGGTCAACGCCGCCTTCCCCGGCCAACTGCAATGCCTGCCGCACGAGTCGCCGGCGGTGCTGGTCGTGTCCAACTTTCGGGGGGAACGCAGTGCCGCATCTGCTAGGGTGACTGGAGGCGGCTCGTGGCACACGGACATTGAGTACGAGCGTTTGCCGATCTACGTCTCGATGTTCCTCGCCCACAAGTCGCCGGTAGCGCGCGATGCCCCAGGTGGGAATTGGGTGCAGGCACCCGACGACGACAAGGCTCATCCGTACTACGAAGGCTCGGATCGCGAACTTATGCGGCTGCGCAAGTGTCTGCCGTTGAACGGCGAAACGGCCTTTGCCGACACGGCCGCGGCCTTTGCGGCACTGCCGCCGACAGAACGGGCGGCTCTGGAGCGAGTTCAGTTGCGGCGGCGGTTGAACGAGGGCGACGAAGGCTGGCTCGCTCCGCTGGTGCGCACCAATCCACTCTCTGGAATCAAGTCCCTGCACAGTCCAATATGGGCGTCGCGGCCACGGGTGCGGCCGGCGGTCGAGGTGGAAGGGATGTCCGCGGAAGCATCGCGCGCGTTTCTCGACCGGCTCGAAGCGCATGTGTTGCAGCCGCAGTTCCGCTACGATCATCCGCACGAAACGGGCGATGTGACGCTGTGGGACAACTACATGACCCTGCACAATTCGCCGCCGCTCAAGTCGAACATCAACTCGCTCGACGATGCCCGGCTGCTGTACCGTTTGAGTTGCAAGGGCGAGCCGGTCCTGTCGCTGCCGCGACGCGATACGCCGGAGTGGCGCGCTGCTCACATCCCCGGTGGCTATGCCACGCCCCCGGAAATTATCGACATCGCGTAAATCGACAGTGCTTGCATGTGATATTATATTATGATAGCATATATCTGTGAATAATCGCCATCGCAAGACGCTCGAAGCCATTTTCTCCGAGCCGGTGTCGCGCAATATCGCGTGGCGGCGTATCGAAAGCCTGCTCATTGCCCTCAACTGTGAAAGGATCGAAGGCAGGGGGTCTCGGGTAGCCTTCAAAAGCGGTACACTTCGCGCTGATTTCCATCGGCCCCATCCAAATAAAGAGGCCAAGCCCTATCAGGTGCGTGCCGTCCGCGAGTTTCTGCAAAAACTGGAGATTGAACCATGAAGCCTATGCGCTACAAGGGATACTCGGCCCGGATTGAATACAGCGACGAAGACGGCTGCTTCGTTGGACGCGTGGCCGGTGTCCGCGACCTACTTACGTTCCACGGCGAGAGCGTTGATGAAGTTCGGCAGGCGTTTGAGGAGGCACTGGATTTCTACTTGGAGACCAGTGCCGAACGGGGCGAGATGCCGAACAAGCCCTACTCGGGCAAACTCCTGTTGCGCGTTGCCCCCGAAGTACACGCTGCGGTAGCTACCGCAGCAGAAGTTAGCGGCAAGAGCATCAATCAATGGGCTGCTGAGAGGTTGTCAGCGGCAGCCAAGAGCTGACCTCGTCGACGACAAATGTCCACCGCACTACTTCAGTGGTCGTGTCTAGTCTAGGCTCAATCGAGATTCGCTTCGACGATTTCGGCGTGAACCTGGAAGATATGGCTGTCGGCTGGATCGACGGTTACCCGTAGCCAGTGGATGTCAGGAGTGCCGAAGGGTTCGATGCGCGTGAAGCGCGTCAAGCGCTGGCCTGTGGACACTTGGCGCAGGGGCTTGTCCACGCGGAAATAGTGGGAGTCGCCGTGGGCTAGGGCCACCGGCCGGCCAAAGCGGATGACTTCTTGCTCTAGGGCTTGCAAAAAAGCCGCGTATGGCCCGTCCGGCTCGTCTTCGCGCCTCTCAAAACGCGGATTGGCGTGGATTATGAGGAAAACGGCGCGATGGTCCTGTTCCGCAGCTTGGGCGAATGTTTCGCGCATCCAGGCAATGGCGGCGTCGGTGCGGCTTTTGACTTCCTCGTCGTTAGCTTGAGCGCGGCCTTCAAACTTGGCGGTGGCATTGTGACTGCCGACGATGTGCAGCACCGCAAAGCTCGTCCGCCCGTGGGTCCAGCGCACGTGCTCGGGGAAGTTGCCCTCTTGGGTGACGACGCGCATGGGATGCTGGCCTATAGTCAAACCGGGACGCGGAAAAAAGAGCGCCCGCAAGTGTGCCAGCCGGTCCAGCGGCTGGTATCCGCTCCGGTGGCAATCGGTCCAGTCGTTGTCGCCTGGGGCTAGAATGAAGGGGCGTGCAAATTGCTGGAACCACTCAAAGCGGCTCTGTAGCAGGCCATCGCTACAGGGACTGCTGCCGCCTTTGATATCGCCCACGTGGATGACCCATTCCAAGCCCTCGGCCCGATTGATTTCCTCGACGAGCCGACCAAAGCGGACGCTGTCGATTGGAGAATATGGCATATCCGCGATCAGGGCGAAGGCGAAGGGGTCATCGGCGGGTGGGTTTTGGGCACTGGCGGCGTCTAGCAGTGCGACGATTAGGGATAGACTCAGAAGATACCGGGCCATACATTTCCTCCAGTTGGTTGTTAGTGCGCTACTTGATGTCGGTTTTCTTAGGAGTGAGCGAACTAAAAAATAAAGGTAGTTTTGGTAACAATGTTAAGGAGGCTGTTCCAACTGATTAGCAAAATTGACCACTTTCAAGGAAAGATCGCAACGCCATGAATAATCTCGTAGATCCCTCCCTAGCCAGAGAACTGGCCCAAGGCACGCCGACCCAGAAAGTCGATGCTTTATTCGCGTACATGGAGCGGCGGGGCCAGTCCTTTTACGACGAGGTTGTAACCCAACTCGAACACGCCCTGCAATGCGCCCACCAAGCCCAACAGGCCGGGGCTGATTCGGAGCAAGTGGCCGCGGCCCTGCTGCACGACTTGGGTCACTTCCTAGTCGATGAGCACAGCGAAGAGGCTGATTTCCTCACCGAGGATTTACTGCACGAAGAAGTGGGAGCCGAATATCTGGAGCCCTTTTTCATCGACGCAGTGACCGAGCCGGTCGGGCTGCACGTGCCGGCCAAACGCTATATCTGTACGGTGGATAGTTCCTATTACCAGACCTTGTCGCGGGCGTCCAAGCGGAGTTTTGAATTGCAGGGCGGCTTCATGTCGGCCCAAGAAAAGGCGGCCTTTGAACAAAATCCCCATTGGGAAAGTGCCGTGCAATTGCGCAAGTGGGACGACTTGGCCAAGGAGAAGGACCTGAAGACGCCGGGTTTGGAGAGCTATCGGGCGGCCGTGCAGGGCTGTTTGAAGTAGGGGCAATTCTTAGCTCGGACACCACAAAACGCAAGTTGGCTCGATCCACTCACCGTGGACAGACCTTTGATTCTTCCGCTTTATGCCCTAGCTCACTTGACCAACGACACCTTGTGCTCCTGCACCATATCGCCCGTTTGCAAGCGCACGAGGTACACCCCACTGGCGAGCTCGCTCGCGTCCCAGAGTACCTGATAAGCCCCTGGTTTGCGCCACGCCTGTACCAGTGTTTTCACCCGCTGTCCTGTCTGGCCGAAAACCTCTAGCCGCACCTTGCTGGCCTGACCCACGCTGAAGTCGATATGCACCCGGCTGTTGAATGGGTTGGGATAAGGCGGCTGTAGATGCGTTTTTTGCGGCGTGCTCTCCACAGCCTGTACCGCGGTGGCGGCGACCTCCCCCATGTACGCCTTTACATAGCCGTCCGTGGTCGTGACCACCACATCCAAAAGGCCGTCTCTATCCGCATCGGCTAGGGCGATATCGCTGCTGCGACCCTCCACCTCGAGGGTCCAGGCCCGGCGCAGGGTGCCTTCCTCCTGTTCCACGCAGATCAACTTGGTGCCGCTGCCAAACAGGAACTCGTCGCGCCCATCGCCGTCCACATCGCCGGAGACCACGTCCGTATGGGCGCGCACCCCATCGTCGAACTCCAGCAAAACCGCGCCGTCTGCCGCTTGAAATAGGCGTACCCCGTCCGCAGTCGAAGCCAACAGTTCCACGGTCCCATCGCCGTCGCTGTCGCCCACTCCCATCAGCGATTTCACTTCCGTGTTGTTGCGGTACGGGGTCTGCCAGATGCGCTCGCCATCGCCGCTTAGCACGGCGTTCAAATAGCTGCAGTGCCCCCAGAGGAGTTCTGGTCGGCTGTCGCCGAATAGATTGACCACCGCGGGAAACGCATAGCCGACAAAGGAGTCGCTCTCGAACAGCGGGTTGAGTCCGTCGCCATAAGCCTGACGCACCACCTGCGCCGTGCCCGTGACCCCGTCGACAATGTGCAGCCGGTCGGGCCACATCACCACGATTTCCTCTAAGCCGTCGCCGTCCACATCCCCCGCAGCGCTGGGATGTCCGCCCAGACTGCGGCCGCTACCGTTCTCGGGCAGGATGAAACCCTTGGATTCCCAGACGATTTCGCCGCTGCGCCCATCGAGCAAAAAGCCCACTTCGCTGCCCAACTTGCCGCGCCGCAGGCTGGCGAATACATCTAGGTACTCGTTGCTGCGGAAATACCCGACGCTCCAGTAGGACAGGCCGCTGAAGTTCCATATAGGCATACTGCCGTCAAAGCCGACGAACTCGGTCTGCCAGCGGACGGAGCCAGCGGTCGCGAGCGCCACCAAGCTGGCGTTGCCGCTGGCCGCCTCGCGCGCCGCCAGCACTTCCTGGCGGCCGTCGCCATCCACGTCGGCGGCGACTAGTCCCCAGTGATAAGGCGCGTTATTGGTCTGGCCGTAGCCCGGCACCTGCCACCGCAGTCGGGGCTCGCCCCCGCCCACCCCTGGAGCTTGCAGACACAGCACTTCCCGAGTCGCGGTCTGCACGACCACTTCCACCCGGCCATCGCCTTCCAGATCGGCCACTATTGGTGTGCCAGCCGGGGTAAATGCCTGACGACTCCACTGGTGCAGTTCTCCCGAGGCCCGCTCTAGCATCAGCGCTTGATTAGGGAGCCCACTCCCCTTTAGATACAGCAGCGCCGCTCCATTGTCCGCTACCGCGGCCGTCTCCAAGGCCATCCCGGCTGGACCGCGCACCGACCAGCGCGTTTCAATGCGTCCGGTCTCGTCGCTGCCCAAGGCGACCAACACTTCACCTGCCCCGTCCGGTGCGATCGCAAAGAAGTCGCGCCGCCCATCGCCATCCACATCGCCGGTTGAAACCGTGCGCAATCCGTCGGCAGCCCCAGTGCTTACCGTTAGGGGCAGTTGATTTAGCAATACCGTACTGAAGCGCCCCCGCTCGTGGCTCCAGCGCACGGTTGCCGCTCCCGCCTCCAAGGACCAGACCGCCAGCGGCGCGTAGGTCGGCAGGGCCTCGCCGCTCGTAGCTGAGACGAACAGTTCCAAGCGCCCATCGCCATCTACATCGGCCAGACCGTGCAAATGGTGCTGGGGAAAATCAAAGCTGGTCTCGCCGCTGAGCGCATCGACGCCGACGATGTGCCACTGGCCGTCGCCTTGGTCGTTGTAAATGCTGTACACCAGCTCGAAGCGCCCATCGCCGTCCACATCGACTAGGGCCTGCGGTTTGGGCCGCACCACCTTGGTCGATTGCGATGGGTCGGGCTGAATGTCGCGCAGCCAACGCAGCGTCAATTCCGTCCCGTCGTTGTCAATGATCTCGGCGTGCATGCTAAAATCGGCCACCACGCCGAATTCGGGATACGGATCGTCGTCGATGTTGGCGGCCCCGAACCAGCCGTAGTTGCGGTACCCGTGGTACTGCAACTGCATCTTGGTCTCCCCGGTGGCCCCGTCGAAGACGAGGATGCGGTAGTGGGTAGCCACGACGATATCGAGTTGGCCATCGACATCGACGTCAACCACGAGGACATTGGGGTCCCAAGTATTGGTAAAGGACTCGGTCTCCCACACCACCCGAGGCTCGCCGTTATCGTACGCGAGCAGCCAGCCTTGCTTGGGATCGGCCCCGCCGTCGCTGAACGAGTTTCCCATCTCAAAGCGCTGCAAGCCCTCTACTTCAGGCAGGATCTGGGCCACTTTGAAGACATTGTCCACCGGCATGACCATTTCGCTGCCGCCGGGGTCGAACGTCTGCGGCCCAATCCCCCAGACCCGCCCTTGAGTGCCGATGTACCCGGGATCTACCGGGACGGCAAAGGGCAAGGCCACGGAGGCGTCGCCTGCGTGCTGGACCACTTCCACATAGCCCTCCCAGGCGGCGATGTCGTAGCGCCAGCGTTCTTGCGGCGGTTCGTGAATTTGACCGACGCCCAACGCCCGACCGCTCATGTGGCGGTCGCCGCGCAATTGCAGCCATTCGCCCGTTTGCCCATGTGCCCATCCCGCGAGCATCGGCAAGAGCAAAACTATCGCTGACGCATTTGCTATACTGTCTTTGGAAAGCTGAGCATTGGGCATGGCGTTTCCTCCGGTATAGTCATAAAGCTGCGATTGTGCAACGACCCAAACCACATAAGTCAAACCTGCAACGGTTTTGCCGCGATGGCTACCTACTCTCCGGTCATCTCGCAGCTTTGATCCCTAGGAGCACCAGTAGCCACGTCTTGTGCCAGTAGGCGCTATTGATATAAGGGTTTTCTTCCGAGGGCCAGTTGGTCCAGTAGGTCTGATTGTGGGGAATTCGGTGGTACCACTGGACCAGAGGGATAGCGGGCAACTCGCGCAACCAGATGTCCATGGCCGCGCGAAACAGTTCCACTAGTTTTGGATCATCCGGCGGTGTGCGTCCCATGCGGTCCACTAGCTGATCGAACTCGGCATTGCGCCAGCGCCAATAGCGCTCGGAGTGGGTTCCAGTGGGTTGGACGTAGCGGCTGTGGAAGAAGTTGAGCGTGAAGTAGGGATCGCGGATTGAACCGACGCTTCCCATCATAAAGGCCCTTGCGGTTCCCTGCGCCATGCGCGTTATACCATCGGCTGTCATGCGATGACTCGCACTGAACCCGGCGCGCCTGAGTTGTGCCACTAGTACCGGTGCCAGATCTTGATGCACGGTGCCAATGTCAATGGGGATCTTGAAGCGAGCGCCGTCCTGCGCCCAGAATCCTTGCTCATCCCGCCTCCATCCCTTGGCCCGCATTATGGCGGCCGTCCGAGCCGTGTCGTACGTGGCCACGCTGTACTTTTCTACCAGCGGCGCGACTTCGTCGAGGTACTGTTGCAGTGCTGGGAAGTTGGGGAAGGGAAGAAAATTCGCTTTTCCAGCTCCCTGCCAACCAACTGCCACCAGTTCCTCGCGGTTGATAGCGTGATTGATGGCGTGGCGGATCTGCACATCGCGGAAGGGCTCCTCTAGGTTGTTGAACCCGAGGTTGACCGGCCACCAGTCAACGTATCCGTAGGGCGGCACCTCACCCGTCCAGGAAACGATATTGGCGTTCTCATCGAGGGCCGTCTTGATGTTGGGGGGGCGCAAATCCAGAGAGATGTCGATGTCGTTGCTGATTAAAGCCTGAACGCGCTTGGCCTCGTCCATATAGGGGAGAAAGATGAGTTGCTCGACTTCGGGCAAGGCGTGGAAGCCGATTGCGGCCGCCCACCAGTCATCTCTCCTAGTGAGAATGCGCTGCTGCGGGACCGATAGGCTGAGGCGATAGGGACCGCTGACGACCGGCTGGCCCTCGCCACAGCAATTCTCAAAGGTCTTGGGATCTTCGCCTTCCCAGATGTGCTTGGGAACAACTACGATCCCGTTGAAGAAGCAGTTGGTCAGATAGTTGAACACAAAGCGCGGATTGGGCTGCTTGAGCACGAACCGCGCGGTTAGCTCGTCTTCTACTTCCACGCGCTCGACCCAGGTCTCCATGTCGGTGGAGAGGAATAGTTCGGGGGCGTTCTCCTTGAGGGCTGCGACCGTATAGGCCAAATCCGCGGCGGTCCACGGCGTGCCGTCGCTCCACGTTACGCCCGGCCGGATGTGGACCGTGACCTGCGTAAAGTCTTGGTTGTACTCGTGTCCGGTGGCGATCCACGGGATGAGTTGGTCGTCCTCGTCGTAGGCGCTGTAGAAATACAGCGGCTCGTACAGGAAGTGTGCACCAGTGCGGGAGGACGAACCGAGGAGAAAAGGATTGAAGGTATTGTAATCGACGATCTGTCCGCCGCAGGTATTTATGTCCGAGCAGTGCGTGACGAGCGTGCGTTCTCGCGGAATGGATCGGGTCCCCTCTTGTCCCGTCTTGCCCGGCCTCTCTTCCGCACAGGCCAGCAATCCCATGCTGCAAGTGAGCAACAACCGGATCGCCGATTTCGCTGCGATGAAAAGGGAATTCGGTCTGGTAGCCATAATTGCTACAGGCCTCCAACCTCAAGCGAGAGGCGTCGCGTTCCCTCCCACTCCTTTAGCTCCACTTGCGCACCGTCGTAGTTAATCCGCTCAACGCCGGCAAAGTCGTTCGGCACTTCGACGAGAAAGGCGGCATACGACCGACTAATCGTCTCGCCGGCATCGATGTAGTCGAAGAGGGTGCGACCGAAGATGCGTCCCTTTTCCACGAGGAAGCCGAAGGGGGTGCCCGGACCCGTAGTACCAAACTCAATGCCCCGGGCGAAGGGACGGCCGTCGCGGATGTGCCGCCACGCTCGGAACCAAGGGTACTCAGCGGCCTTCCAGAGGTAGCCCAGGAGCAGACCGTGTCCCGGCGCAGTGGCGGTGGTCCAGCCGTATTCATCGTCGATCACATAAACTACCACGGCCGGTTCTTGATCGTCCACGAGTCGGCGCATATCGACCGGCATTCCCGCGTCGAGCGCTTGAGGCCAGTACACGGATGGCTCCTCCGGGTTCGGCATGGGACTGCTGAGCATGAACCCCTTGCGCGCATTGGCGTCCACCAGTGTGCTCTCGTCGAGGAACGGCGGTCCGATTGTGGGATGCTGCACTATGTTGTAGATGCGCCCTAGCGCATTGGTATTAGTAACCTCTTCGCGAACGCTGAAGTGGGTCCCTGCTAGCCTCACGGTGCGCCGCACGTGCATCCCCGCCAACGGCAGGTGGGTGCTCATTTCCGCCACTACGGCATCGCCTTGTTGTTCCGGCTTGCCGAGGAGTTCCCACATCCTGCTCCCCGCCTCGCCGTGGAAGGGCATGCCATTGGCCTGCTCCGCAGCCGACGGACGGCCCACGCGGTCCAGACACAGAAAGTGCCCGCGATTGCGCGGCTCCAGCTCGCCGCCCTCGCCCTCCCACTTGAGCGGATTGATGCCGTTGGACAGCAGGTGAAAATCGACGATACCGCCACCTGCTAGATCGATGGACAAATGCGCTAGCTCGCCTCGAAGAGTAATCACAGGCCGCTCAGCGCCTCCTGCTTCCCGCGTCCACAGGCCTGGGAGAAAGGCCGTTATTAATAGAGTTACAACTATCCATCTTTTCATATATCCTCCTTTGATAATGTACCATATCCTCACGGTTTCCTTGGTTTTCCGCCTGTGCTGGCCAACGGCAAAAGTCAGGGAACCCCCACGCTCACCCAATTGCCCACCATGCCCGTCAAGTAGTCTATAGCCATCCAGCTCGCGCCGCAGCTAATCTGTCCCGCGATCAGGCCGATGAAGAAGGGCCGTATGGTGCGATATAGACGCACTCCCCCATAGCGCACGATAAACAGCTTAAACAGCCAGCCGAGCATAATACTGAACCAACCTAGGCTGATCGGCAACGACGTGGCGATGGGTAGTCCTAGATAGTGAAGTGGCCAGTTGATAAACCGGTGCCGGGCGTACATCAGTCCAGCCATGACGGTACCGCCCAACCCCGCAAAGACGATCCTTGGCACGGTGATGTCGCTGCCGAGGGGGTTCTGCAGCTTGTCTCCCACGAACCCAAAGATGGTCTGGGGCAATCCCAAGAAAGCCCAGCGCTGCAGATTGATTCCCCCGTATGTATAGGCGAGCCACACAGTCATCAGGCCCGAACAGATTGTGCCGATCAGCGCCGCCAGTACAATGGCACCTAAGAGGGGCCGCGGTCGGCGAACGCCAATGCTGTCCATCATTTTCAGCGCGTGCATTACCGACGCCATCAGTGGGGAGCGGATTTCGGAACTCCAGGTGTAGGTGAAGCCCAAGCTAGTCAGTCCCGTAGGCCCCACGAGCCCAGTCCCAAAAGTATAAACCGTGAACACGGCCGGGACGAGTTGCGTCCGGGAAAAGCCGACTCCGCCTTCGGCGATGATCCGAGTCAGGGCAAAAAACGCGGCAAAGGCAGTGCCCACGAAAAAGGGCGTGAGCCACAGCGGCATCCCGCTAGCGTTGAGCCACAGACCCATGCCGACCAGCCCAACCAGTAGCGTAATCACCGCCGCCCGGTAGGACATGATTTCGTCCCTGTCATCCACGTGTGGGGCGGTGCCGAAGGCTTTGCCGAAGACCGAAGCTAGATGCCGGCGACTGGTCCACAGGACGAACAAAACTAGCGCGATGGTGGCTCCCATCGCCTCGTGGCCGACCGCGACCGTTCCTCCCCCGCCGACAAAGACCTCTTCGCGCCCTGGGATGTCGTAGCCAATAATGTTCAGCAGGCCCGACTGTAGCTTCATCAGCACATGAAAGAACCAGAGGCTAAATCCGATTTCGAGATTCACTAGGTAGGTAAATCCGATAACAGAAAAGCTCAGGAGAATGCGGAACGGTGTGGTATCCCTGAATAGTTCAAAGTAGGTCCTCGTCTCAATCCTAGGGATGTAGTTGAAATAGGCGTGCAGCCCATGCGTGCTCAGTACGATCCAAGGCAGCGCGATCCCCACCCACAGCAGCGGTTGCCGGAAAAGGGATCCTAGAATGTGCCCCGACTTGGGAGACTGGAGCATCTCCAGCGGCACTTGGGTCAAGGGGAAGACGAGCCGCTCGTGCTCCACCCACTGACGCCGGACGATCACCATGCTGCTAATCATCACGGCAAAGAAGGAGGCGATAAAAATCCCCCACGCCGCGAAGGGCACTAACCATGCCCCCCACGGGACCGAGACATGGGAGGGGGCTCCTTCGTAGAAATACTTTATTGCGAGCGGGTCGTGGGGTCCTATCCAATCCGGGATCAAAGGCAAGATCAGTTCGGCCCATTCGTTCTCCGGCGTGGCGTAATAAGAAGCTCCTGGCAGAACGGGGATCATATTCGCCATCAGCGTCTTGGTCGGGATCGTGGAAGCCACGATCATCATCGTGTAGATGACGACGAGTTCGCCCGTTGTAAAAACCCAGGGAGGATGGATTTTCCGCAGTGCGGTATTGACTACAAAGGTGAGCAGGAAAAACAGGAACACGGCACCGGCCGTGATGGAGTCGGCGTTGAGTGGGGCCGTGTGATGGACGAACTGGACATAGAGCGGGCCAGTTCCAAGGAACGCCGTCAGCAGGCAACCCAAGAGAAAGGCGCGCACGGTAAACACGCGCCCTCCACCAGCCGACAAATCCGGCTGCCCCTGCGTAGTCATAGCATCAGCGCGCGTCGGGGTAGTGGTCGGGGGGGTGCTTGGCAAGTTCGGATTCGATCAAGTCCGATCCTAGACCGGGCCGTTCCGGTAGAATCAGGTGTCCGTCCTGCACTTCAAAGGGGTGACTCATCAGGTCGTCTCGCCACGGCGCGTCGTCCACATCGAATTCAAGGATGTAGAAATTGGGCACAGTAGCGCAGACATTGGCCGAGACCAGCGTCGTCAGCGGGCTGTGGCAGTTGTGGGGGGCAAATAGCACGTCATAAGCGTGGGCTAAGTCGGCGAGCCGTCGGCCCATCCCAATCCCGTTCCAAGCTAGGTCGGGCATGACGATGTCTTGGGCGTGGAGTTCGAGGAAAGGTCGGAAGTCGGCGGTGCCAAAGAGGCTCTCGCCGGTGCAGATCGTCGTGGTCGTGGAATCGCGGATGGTCCGCAGCGCAGTCGCGTCTAGGGTCTCCGTCTCAAGCCACATCAGGTCGTACGGCTCCAAGGCTCTAGCAAGCCGCGCTGCGCCGCCTAACTTGAAGTGGAATCCCACATCCAGCGCGATCCCCACATCCGGTCCGAGGGTCTCCCGGAAGGTGCCGATTATTCGCTCCGCGTGGCGCAGGACAGAGGAGGGTGCATCGCCGACGCCGCTCGGTACACCGGTGCCCTCGGGATCGTCCTCCAGGGGCATCAGGTTCGTCTTGATCGCCGTGAAGCCGCGTTCCTGCACCTCTCTAGCCAATTCCTCCAAGTCGGCGATCGTCCGCACGGGCCGCAACCCCAACTTCTGCGTCCACGGTCCGGTCCGGGTCGTACCGCAGTGAGACCAGTAAAGCCGGAGCCGGTCCCTCATGCGGCCGCCGAGCAGTTGCCACACGGGTGCGTTTAGAACCTTGCCGCGGATGTCCCACAGGGCCGAGTCAATGCCGGACATCGCCTTGTAGGCAATGCCTCCGGTGTGGCGAACCGAGAAGGCGGATAGTTCCCACCAGATCGCCTCGCTCGCCATGGGGTCCTTGCCGATAATCCGCTCGGCGTACCGCTCTACGGTTGCCGCCACAGGTCCGGGAGAGCCCCAGTCGGTGCAGTCCCCCCACCCCACGAGGCCCGGGTCGCTGGTTTCGATCTTCACGAAGGTCCAGGGGCGAAAACCGCCATCTACGATGTACGTCTTGACTCTGGTGATCCGCATCGCCTGCACTCCAAAAATAAAGGGTGCCGACCGCCTCGGACGCTATCGCGTCCAAGACCTGCCGGCACCCTATCTTCAGAAAGACCGCTGTTGCGATCCTTCAGATCTATCGGTACTGCGCCTTGACCCGCGCCCAACTCGTGGCTTCGACGGCCGTCTGTTGCTCGACGAACTCGATGCCTGGATCAACTGGCGACAGCAACACGTCGGTCGTCCCATTGGCCGCAGCGCCGGAAGGAGATGTGGACCACTGCGTCTCCCGCTTCTGGTCCTCTGTGCCTCCTTCGTCGGTGTCGCTGATCATATTGCCCCAATGGACGATCATCCCCTCCTGCAGGATGCCCTCGACCGCTTGATCCTCGGTGGCGCTCTCACTGTTGGGCATTTCGGCGATTGGCCGGATCCTGAGTTCGTAGAAATAGGTGCTCTCGCCGAACTCCTCGCCTTCAAAAGTGATCCCAATGTCGAACCACTTGGTCCCACTGGTCAGCCAAGGCAAGTTCCCTTGCGGCTCATAGAACTGCCACTCTCCCTCCAAAGGAGGGTAGGCGAACTTGTACTTCTGCAGGGTCACGATGTCCCCATCGTTGAAGGTCTGATCCTCCGACGATTGGTGCTTGAAATTCAATCCGTACTCGACGCTGTCGTCGAGCCAGAAGCGAGCGGGGTCGGGACGCCCGATGAAGTGCAGGTCGTCAAACACCTCGGTCAGGATGTAAAAGCCGTTCGTGGTTGGGCTCCACCCTAACTTGTGTTTAATCTGGAAGTCCGCGGGATTGATGTCCCCTTGGGAGGCGTTCTCCAGCACTCGTCCTTCCCTCGTCGCCGCACCGACCGGATACAGCAGTTCGCCTACGGAACCGTAGGTTTCCACCGGAATGGGTCCCCATTCGACGGGATTGCCATCGATGACGGGTTCTGCCCCCGGTGGGAACTGCGCCGCCGGGATGAGCAGATCCGGTGGATCGTGGGCCCACGTTTGGGCCGACAGACCAATACTTAGGATCGCTGCACTCAGGATGATCCGCTTGCCTAGCATCATTTTAAACCTCCTTTTGGGAGTGAGATAATTGCGATAGACTGCTACACGACAATATGCTTCTTTCAATGCCTACCATAAGGAAATCCCTCCTCGCTATCAAGCCCTTTTTAGACTAATTTTACTACCCCGTTACCGCATATTCTCCAGACCAGCAAAGACAGAAATAAACGCCCGCGTATTGGTGAAGCTCTCCTCGCCCTCTGGATTCCTGCGCTCCAACAAAATCCCCGATTGCATCGTGATCACATAACCGAGGTACGAAGACCAGTTCGTCGCCTGGAAGGCGATCGATTGAGAATGGAAGTCCCCTTGTTCGTCGCCGAAGTCTTTTTCGAACAAAAACTCGCTGCCCACCTGTAGCTGCGTGGAGTGCAGAACATCCAGCACGGCGAATGCGCCAAACAGCTCGGTGAGCGTCTCCTTGTCCTCGGCGTCGAACAGGCCGCGGGACTGCTTTCTGTATTCGCTCTTCCAGAAGGGCTGCAATCCCACTCGTCCCAATTCTCGCTGGTACATCGCCTTGTTTATGAGTCCAAAGAAAAATTCGTTTTCGTCCAATCCCATCCGGCGACGCTCCTCGCGGTCCAGGCGCTGATGGAAGAGCACGTGGTTCAGTTTTGATTCGACCAGTATTCTTTCTGTCTTGAGCTGATGCCCGATGAAGAATTGATTGACGAAGCTGTCGCGCCCTAAGAGGGGATCTTCCATCTCGCGCTTGCTTTCTTGGGGTTCGGCTAGGTCAATCAGCGTATCGGGCGAATACTGGAGTAACGGATCCTCAATGTCGTCCTGCACGGATTTGACCATCTCGTACATTCTCACGCGGCCGTAGCGTGGCCAAGTCTCGTCGTAATCTAACATGCCATAGACCATGTGATTTTTCTGATCCGAAGAGATTAGCTGCTCCCGCAGGACCCCGCCCAGAATTCTCAGCCCCGGCCGCAGGCGGAATCCCGTATAGACGTTCCACCCGTCGTGATCTCTGTCGTAGGGATAGTCGGGGTCCTTGTCGTTTTCGTAGAGATCGGGCCAGAAGTTGTTGTTCATGTCCCGCCCCCACAGCATTTCCGGGCGGTCCACCCACAACCGAATAAATGGTTCCCGCCAGTCGGGAATTGCATTGCGCCGAACTTCGTTGTCGTTTTGGTTGAAGTCCGGTTGAAAGTCCCCATTCTGGTCCCACCCCGGAAAGATCAGAAGATCCGGGAATAGCCAGTCCCCGCGAAAGGCGTCGGGGACGCGGTCTTGGTCGTCGTTGTCCTCGACGAGATCAACCTTGTACTGCGGTGCCTCGTAATCGATGAATCCGTTTTCGTTTGAGATAAATGTCGTCGTGTTGTACTGGGGATCAATTCTATAGGCTTCGGCAAAACCAAACCAGCGTCCGCGATGGTTGGACGCGTTGATCAGCCAAGCATCGTTGTGCGGCTCGTGCGTCAGCCCGGAGCTGGTCCTGTGAATCTCCTGGGAGACATTTGGATACTGGCGGATATTCCAGTTCCGATCGAACTCTCCGTATAGCCGAAAGCCCAGCACATCGGAGACGCTGAGACTGCCGCCGAGGATCTGGGTGGCCGTTGGCAAGCCGTACTCAAACCGCAGGGTCCGCAGATTGCTCAGATCCTGGATGTTCCCCTCGGCTTGGGTGACCGGAAGCAGCACTCTCGCCCGTGCGGAATTCAACTGGCGGTCGGAACTCATTGAGATGTCGTAATCGTTGGCCACCGTGAGTTCGAATTCGACCTTTGTGATCTCGTCCTTGGCACCGCTTGCGCGGTTGACAAAAATCTGGTCGTCAAAGGAGTAGAGAAGCCGGATTTCTTCACTGCCGTTGGCCTCCAGCCGTCCCCCCGCTGGGATGCCGCCCTCCAATACGGGTTCGAAGCCGATATCCTTGCCCCGGTTGACGAGGCCGCTTTCATAGGTGATGATGATGTCCGAGGAGCCGGGGAAGAACGCGGCTCCGCCCGTGCCGTCCGCGGGCGATTCGTCGCGGAGGACGATCTCAATCGCGGAAATGGGCACGGCATTCTGATCTTCCGTCAGCCTTCCTTTGAACAAGCTCGCCACCGGAGCCTCGTCGAGCTTTGAGTTCGACTGATGGGAGTTAACCCCGTGTACGCCCAACGTCACGAAATCGCCAACCGCTGCCGTAAACCGTCCGCCGAAAAAGGTCGTGGTATTGGTGCGCCGGTCGTCCCGATTAAAGGTCAGCCGAGGGCCGCTAATTCTAGAAAAAATCAGCGTCTGCTGGTACTTATCCGTCGCCATGTCGAACTGGATTCCGTCCATTTGGACTTTGCTCAAAACCAGCGGCGTAAGGGTCGTCCGCAGATTGTTGGACGTCGTCAGCGCGTAGTACGTGCCGCCTTTTGCGTCGGCCGCGACCACGACTTGGCTGAACCACCGTTCGAATCGACTCCCCTTGAAGAGCCGGTTGCCGAACTCTTCGGGTGTGTTCTGCTCCGTGTTGTAGATGAGCCATCCCTTGGATACGGCATTGCCGAACATGTCGTAGAGGTAGTCGCCCTCAATGTCGGGGGGGACGTAGCGATCGAAATCGGTGCGGGCGTAGTTGGTCGTCTGCCACTGCCGCCACCGGTATTCGGCGAACAACTCCTGGGGCACGTACCACTTCCGCACCGCGGGATCAATCGAGTTGAGCGCTACTTGCACTCCTTGGGGCAGAAAGCTCGTCTCGTGCCCCCATTGCGTTCCCAGTCGGTTCCCATAGTCGGGCCGACTGCCCGACTGGGCACTCGTCTCCCCGGCCACTCCCAACACCGCGGCCACGACGACGAGCTTCAGCCTACGTCTCATTGTGTTGGTACAACTCGACACTAGATCCTCAATAGCTATGCTAGCCATCCAGCGGACTCAATACACCACGGATACGATACCCGTGCTCAATTGCTTCCCTAGGTCCGCCTCCACCTTTACCGTGTAAACATACGTGCCCGGGGGCACGCGCTTTCCCGCTTCGTCCCGACCATTCCACTCGCGCTCGTACACCCCCGCTGCTCCGGGCGCTGTCTCCAGCCGGCGAACCACCCTGCCCGCCAGATCGTACAAGGTCAGCACATGGGGCACGCTGTTGCCCAGAACGCGAACTTGGTATTGGATTAGGACTTGGTCGTTCACGCCGTCGCCGTTGGGACTAAAGGCCGCTGGAACGGCCTGCAGCTCGCCGACGAGTTCGCCTCCCCTAGGGGTTTTCACGGACAGGGAATTGGTACTGAAGCGCAAGGTGGCATTGCCCTCTTCCACCTGTTGGCGGATGTCGGGATCGTCGCTGGAGAAAGCGAAGCCAGAGAACTTTTGTCCAAAGCGCAAAACCGGCACCTCAAAGACCACCTCAATGCGCTTTTCAGTATCCTCGCTGCCCACGAGCTTGTCGAAGCCAACGACGATGCGGTCATCTTGGATGTCTCGGAGGAACTCCTCTCCTACCTCCGCATCATCCACCTTTACCGAAAGCAGTCGCTCCACGCGAGTGGCGGTGGCGATTTCCAAGCGGTCGAAACCGCTGTTGCCCTCGCGCAGGATGGGCCGGACAACATAGGTGAAGGTGTGGGGTTGGAAATCCGTGGTCACCGTCGGTGAGATCTCCCCGATCACCGCGTCGGCCACTGAATCGCCAAAGAGCAGTTCGATTCGCTCAATGCGCGGAGCCGTTTCACCAGTCGGAAAAAACAGCACCTCGAACTGGAGGTAGCGGGCCGGACTCTTCGATAAGAAGGTTGCGCCGTCCGTCCACGCTGCAGGCGGCGCGGTCGCATCCCGCAGGCCAGCGGCGAAATCGTAGGCCGGAGACCAAAAGCTCCAGTTCTCGGTATCGACTTCCTTCTTGACCAGTTCAAATCCCCGCGTGCTGCCACTAGAGAAGGGATCGGCCACAGTCACCGCGTTGAAGACATCGTTGTATTCCCGCCGGTCCACCGAGGCGAACTGCCCCGTGCGCTGCTTCCTGCTGTAGCGGAACGGCTGCTCGGTGTTGCCCGTGCGAGTCCGCACCTCCACCCTCGTCCCCTCCGGCTCTACTCCTTCCCAACGAATTTTGCTCCAAGCGACGGGCCGTCCGAAATCCAGAATGTCCGTGCGGTAAACAGTCTGCTGCACGTAGCCCTCGCCAAAGACTTGGAGTTCGGCGACCTCCCAGGTGCGCTCGGGATTGATGGGCCGGAGGGTGACCCACTTCACCGGCCGAGTGGGAAACCGTCGATCCACTACGACATCGAGGTTTTCCGTAGTGCTTTCGATGATGTTGATGATCGGGTCGTTCTTGGCCGTCAAACCCCGACTGATTTCGTAGAACCACCGCTGGCCTCGCCGGGCGATGGAAGGCCGGTCGATGATCGGCGCGCTGCCCGAGGCCACGCCCAACTCGAACCAAGGGAGGAAGTTGTCCTCAAAGGAGGGGCGGGGGAAGAACCGAATTCGGTTTATGGGCAACTCCCACCCGAGGTTGACGATGGCGTTTTTGATCCAGCCGTGGTTGACGCCTGTTTCCGTCGGCGATAGATCCACTGCTCTGACCATCGCAGTAGTGGAATCCCCGTCGCCGATATTCTGCAGGACGCCCTGTTCGATTCTTCCCCCGACGCCGCCCCCAGAGCTAGCCACGAAGCCACCCCGTTCCTCGACCGTCTCCACTAGATTCTCGCTTGGGTTGATCCACACAGGGCGGAGCGAGAGGTCCCTCAGATCCATCATCCCATTCGCTCGCGCCCCTGCGCCAATGGTGCCCCAGTCCCTGATTTCCTCGTCCGCGACCCGATCGTAGGATACCGGCACAACGCTCCCTTGGTCGATGAGCTGTCCATCTTGGTCGAACACCAAGTATGCACCCCCTCCTTCGCTGGCCACGTCGATGAAGGAATTGTCCGCACCGACGCCCACTTGGAATTCAGACCGCGCCCATCCTCCATCGCTACCCGCCAGCAACAGCGCGCAACTCAACAGACAGCTAGGTCTCCAAAGAAACATGCCCAACTCCTTGCGCCAGATGGTCAATATGCGACTCCGATCACTCGCGCCGCGCCGGTGCGGCGCGCATCGGCCTGAACTTCGACTCGGACCACGTACACGCCGGGTGCTACTAGCTGCCCCAACTCGTCCCGGCCATCCCAGGCCAAGTCGCCAAAACGCTGCGGATCGTACAGGCCATTCGTTCCTAAGCGAGTTAGGAGTTGTCTCACGCGCCGACCCGACAGGTCGAATACGGCGGCATTGATCCCGGCTTGGCCCACGATAGTCACTACTTCAAAACTGATTGACGCCCGATCCCCAATCCCATCCCCGTTGGGGGTCACCACGGGATTGACCTCGAGATTGCGCACTAGCCGCCCTGTGGTGAGCTGTGGACTTAGCACAGTGACACTGGAACGTCCTGGCGCGTCGTCGTCGCCGAGATAAGCCGCGTTGCCCGAAAGCACATCTTGAAACGCTTCCTCTTCGACTAACAGCACTCGTCCCTTGAATGTATTGCTGAAAGAGAGCATCCGGCCCACGAATCGCACCATGACGACGGTGCCGCTCTCGCGCACTTGGGGAAAGCGCACCACGAAGCGCCTCTCATCCAACTCTTGGATGGCTGCATCCTCTTCCGCTGTCGGCGCATCTTGGACGGCAAAGCTCCGCTCGAGAATGCGGTTCTGGTCGCCGTCAAAGATCTCGATTCCCTGCACGCTCCTGATCGGCTGGTCCGAACGCACCTCAATGGCGTCGAATCCCTGTAGCCCGGCCTCCATTTCCGTGCGCACCGCAAAGACAAAAGGCACGTCCGTTGCTCCCGCCACCTCGCGGGGGAATACCTCGCCCACCACTTCCCTAGCCAGTGGAGGTGAGGTAAAGGTGAAGGATAGGTTCTCCAGCGCGACAGCGGAGTTCAGGTCCTCGCTGATGAAATCCGCGCGGATTTGGACGTACTGTCGCGGGCCTGGCGAGGTGATGTCCGTACCTTCCTCGCCGGTGCCCGCCACAGGGTCGTATGGTGCCGACCACGGGCTCCAGTTTTCCACGTCGTCGCGCACAGACCCGCGCTCAAACTCGTCTTTTCCCACAACGCCCCGGACCGGTAAGGCCATGTATTCCTTCCGCGTCAGCGGTTCGAGAGAATTCGCAAGAGAGGTCGCGATCTCCTCGGCGTCCCTTCTGCCCACCTGTTTGCGGGTATATACAAAGGGTGTGATATCGCCGCCGGTCCGGGTGCGGATTTCCACTCTCGCAGCTTCCTCGTTGCCGATTGCGACCTGATCCCAGCGGAGTTGTCCCCAATTGGTGCCGGCCTGCATGTCGATGATGGGCGAGATATATCTGGCGGTGGGAAGGAATCCCTCCCCGAAGATCTGTATCTTTTCCAACTCGAAGGAGATACCCGAAATCGCTTCTAGCCGCACGAACCTCAGCAGGCGGGGTGGCTCCAGTGGAATTGTGGTCACTGGATCCACGTTATCGTTCTCGACCAAAAATTCTTCCCAGATTGGATTGCCGGCGTCAGTCAGATTGAGGCCATCGTTTACCCGGATCCTGAATTTCCGAAGAAAATCCGCCTGGAACGGCGCGGTGGGGTTGGGAAACACTGTGTTGCGGGGGAAGAAGCGGATGCTGCGGACGCCTATCCGGGTTCCGAGATCTATGTTGACGATGGTTCCGAGGGCGTTGTTGTCCTTGCGCACCAAAGCCAACCCGGTCGGGTCCTCAGTGATGAGGCTCTCGAGGACCTTCCTCTTTTCCTCTCCCTCGATATCCGCTACCGAGGGCGCGGTGATCGAACCTCCGAAATCGAAGACTTGGCTGGCGACGTTGGTGCCCTCTCTGACCTGCCGGGGCAGGATGGCCTCGGGGTGATCCCCGCTCTCAAACTCGATCAGGTTCGACGGTGCGATCCCGACCTCGGTGACATTGGGGTCGAGAAGCGTGCGGTGCTCAGGAGTGATCGTCTCCACGTCTGCTCCGCTCGACGCGCCCTCCAGCCAGTCGATTTCTCCTCCTTTGCCGAGCGTTAGCCTCTCGACCGCATGGAGCGCCTGCGGTCCGCTCAGCACTAGGCTCATCGCCACAAGCGCTAAATAGATCCACGGTGCCAGCGCTCGCATTCTAGTGCCTTGCGTCGCCGGACAACTCCCCAATTGGGCGGTGCGTCGACAATGTTGGCGACGGATAGCTGGGGAAATTCGCGCGGCATAGTCGAACAGGGTCATATTCTCTCCCCCGGCTACGGGGTGCCCCCTTGGAGCAGTGCTTCCAGATTTCCCAAGACCCGGCGGTCGGCCCGCTGGCGCAACCGCTTCTCCCGGTATAGCTCGGCGGCCCGGCCCGCTTCCTCGGGTCGCCCCATAGCTCGGTAAACGCTTTCCATCAATCCGTAGGCGCGGTGCTCGTCTGGATGCATTACCGCAATCCTCTGCAAGTGCATTAGGGCTTCTTCGTTGCGGCCGGTTCTGTGCAGTAGGCCTGCCATACACAATAGAGCCGGGGCCGAATCGGGATGATCTGCCAGTACGTCGCGCAACAGCTTCTCGATCCGCCCCAAGTTATCTTTTTCCATGCGGCCCAATACTTGAGCTAGCCGCCACCCCACAAGGCCCTCCCACTCCGCTAGCCCAACTATGATTCCATAGTGGACTGCTGCGGAGTCCAGCGCGGATTGCTGCTCCCAAGTGCGGGCTAGCTGGAAGCGCACGCGATGGCTATCGGGCCAGACCGCTACGACCGTTTGGTAGGCAGCAATGGCGTCCTCAAGCGCCCCTTGGGCCGCACGGGCGTCGCCCAATCTCCCCGCGAGAGAAGGCTCGTTCTCTTGTGCCGCCAGATCGGCGTAGATCGCCGCTGCTTCCTCCGCTCGACCTGCTCTTAAATACGACTCTGCCAGCGCGGTCCAGGTGTCCCTGTTGACGGCATACCGCTGCACCAGCGAGTGGTAGATTTCCGCGGCGTGTTCGTACGCGCCGGTGTCGAAGTAGATTTCCGCCAGTTCCGCGTACGGTCGAATTCCAGCATCTTCGGCCTCGATGGCCCGCTCATAAGCAGCAATGGAATTGGCTTTCATGTCCAACTCTCGGTAGGCGTAACCCGCCCAGGTGTCGTGCGAACTCTGAGCCCCGGCTGCGGCTGCGATAGGAAAATTTGCCGCCAATAGAACCAGAGCCAAGGCGATGCCCCCAATGCGCTGTCTTTTTTCCAGCAACAGAGGAATCGCCGCCAGCGCCCCCGGAAGCAAGAACAAGGCCGCACTCAGCCGCGAGCGACCGGACGCCTCTTCCAAGAGCGATCCCAGCATCCAAGCACCGGCAAACAACAGGGGCAGCGCGCGATACCGATCCATCCCCTCCCCGCGGACTGCGACGAGAAATCCCACTAGCGCCAGAGGCCCTACCAGCCCAAAGGGAAATCCCAACACGGCTCGCCACATGAGGGGAGCCAACATCCACGAAGGCGCAGCGGCGCGATAGGGGGCTATATCGCCCAAGACCTCGGCACCATGCCAAAACAAATACGCCCGCGTTGCCATTTCCTTCAGTCCTAAACCACTGATCGAGGGTACTAGCCCCTCCCAGCTCCATACCGCCCCTCCCAGAACCAGTACCAGGGCTGCTCCCGCAAAAAACCACCACGCCGCCCGCCGGTCCCCGCTTCCCTGTGCCACCCATACCAAAGCTGCGACGACGGCGAATAGCGCCCGGAAATCGACTAGTGCAGTCACGCCGCCCACTACCCCGATAACTCCGGCCCTCAACGGCCCCATACCAGCCGATCCCACCAATCCCCGCAGGAGCAACAGGCCCGAAAAAGCTGCCAACACGGCCGGCGTTATCTCGCCCCCGTAGTAGATCGCCGGACCGTACAGCACGGCCGCAATACCCGCCCCTCGGCCCACCGCTGGCGAGAATAGCTGTCTGCCGATTGACCACACCAGCACGCAAGCGAGCCCTCCCATACCGACCTGAATCACGCGCAGTACCCATAATCCCGTCTCCTCCTGCAGCGCGACTGCGCACAAAGCCGCGTATAATCGCGAATACCATCCTCCATCTCCCACCCCTCCCGCGTAATGCGCCGCATCTCCTACTGCCACTTCTCCAAAAGCGCTCTGCTCCCACTGCCATACGTGCGCGAGCCGCACGGCAATGCCGGCAGCCAACAGCCCTGCCCACTCCCAAGCATTCGCTCCCCTCATCGCCAATCCTTCTTATACGACCCAAACGCATTTCTTTGCTTTCCACGGCTCATCTAGTGCAGACCTGCGAACACGCTTACGAAAGTCGTATTGGTCGTGACCGCGTCTGATAATTTGAAGTCCCTAGTCCGCAACCGCGTCCCGGCCAAGGCCACGATCTTATACCCTAGGTACGTAGATCGGTTGGTCAACTGTAGCCCCAGCGACACAGACCTGAAGTCGTTGGCATCGTCCGCGAAATCCTCGTTCCAGAGGTACTCTAGGCCCCCCTGTAGCGTACTGTCGGTCAGGAAATCCATTTCCACGATGACGCTGAACAACTCTCTTAGCTGTTCGCGCTTCTCTTCGCCAAACAAGCCGCGCGTCTGTTTGAGGAACTCGCTCTTCCAGCGTGGCTCGATAGTCAAAACGCCTATTTGACGGCGGTGCTTGACTTTGTTGATCGCCCCAAAGAAGAAGTCGCTTTTGCGCAGGTCGAGTTCTGTGCGCGTGCGCTCGTCCATGAGCTGGTGAAACAGCGTGTAATTCATCCGCGTCTCGACTTTCGTCCGGCCGATATTTACCTTGTGCCCGACGAAGAGGTGATTCACCCAGGTGTCGTGCGCGAGCATGGGATCTTCCACCTGCGTCAAGGTGCCCCCGTCGATAGACTGGCTGGGCAGCCATTGCAGCAGGCGATCGGGTATGTCGTCCTCGACTCGCTTCGACATCTCGAACAGTTTAAAATCACCCCAGCGCGCCGAACTGCCGTCCATTTTCACGAGCGCGTAGTATTGCTCATTCTTCTGGTCCGACGATATCTGGTGCTCGCGCATCGCACCCCCTGCCACCTGCACTTCGGGCGTCAAATCATACGCGGCATATACATTGAACCCTCGGTGGTCCTTGCGGTACGGATAGTCTGGCTGATCGTCGTTTTCGAACTGGTCCACCCAGAAGTTGTTGTTCATGTCAACACCGAACAGGAATTCCGGCCTATCGACGTCAAAGCGCAGGAACGGCTCGTCGTAATCGGGTCGGCGATTGGCGCGGACCGCATTGTCATTCTGGTTGAAATCGGGGATGAAGTCGTTGTTCTGATCCCAACCGGGAAAGACGCGGTCGTCGCCGGGCAGGAAGTCGAAGCGGACGTTGTCGGGGAAGCGGTCGTGATCGTCGTTGTCATCGACGAATTCCACTAGACCGCGGCGCGGGCTCTCGTAGTCGATCTGGCCATTGCCGGCGGTCACAAATGTCGTGGTGTTGTAGTGCGGGTCCATCCCAAAGGCCTCCGCGAACAGGGAGACAGGACCGGCCCGCTTCCAAGCGTTGATGAACCAAGCGGGCCGATACGGCTCTCCAGCAGTCCCCGAACTCGTGCTGTGTCTCGCTAGGTTCTGATTGGGGAATTTCCGGTAGTTCCAATTGAGGTCGGCCTCGCCGTAGAAGTTGAAGCCGTGCAAATCGAGCAGTTCGAAAGTTGCGCCCATGATATGCGTGGCCGTAGGTAGGCCGTATTCAAAGCCCACGGTGCGGATATTTGACACATCCTGTACGTTTCCCTCCGCCCGCTCCACCAGTAGCAGCACGGTCTGGCCTTGCCGATTGATCTGTCTGTTTGAAGTAGTCCAAATCTGGTAGTCGTTGCCCACCACCAACTCGAATTCCACCTGCATGACCGAGTCTTTTGGGGCCCTCGCGTTCGCCGTGAAACGAGGGTTGTCGAAATCGTATTTCAGTCGGATCTCCTCCGTTCCATCCGCGGCGAGGAATCCAGCGCGCTGAAACCCTCCAGAGATCGCCGGGCCAAAGCCGATATCCGTCCCCCGATCTACGGTTCCGTTCGTATAGGTGATGACCACGTCAGAGCCAGATTCAAAGAACGCGGCTCCGCCCATCCCATCCCCTGGGGAATCGTCGCGCAGCACCACCTCGACAAAGTCAATCGTCTGATTCTGATCGATCGTCAGTCCGCCCTTGAATGGATTGCCCGCCAATTCGTCGCTCAAGGTGTTCGACTGGTGGGCGTTGATCATGGTCAGCCCCAGTATGGCGAAGTCCGTCAGTTGGCCCTGTAGGCGTCCGCCGACCAAGATGGTGTTGTTGGTGCGTTGCAGTTCTAGGTCGGCGGTTGATTCGCCACCGGGGTTGCTAATGCGCGAGTACAATACCGTGCCCTCGACTTGATCCGTGGCAATGTCGAATTGCACCCCGTCGAAGGTCGGCTTGCGAAAAGTCAGCGGTGTGAGGGTCGTGTTCAGTTCGCTGCTCACTGTCAGCGCATAA
The DNA here is from genome assembly GCA_022825835.1 of Candidatus Latescibacterota bacterium. GTDB lineage: Bacteria > Latescibacterota > UBA2968 > UBA8231 > UBA8231. The sequence goes on along the minus strand of JAJDVZ010000131.1, from coordinate 13,638 downwards.
CCGTACTGCCCCTTCTTGTCTTGGGCGATGACGACATTTGAGAACCAGTTATCAAAGCGAGTCGATTTGAACAGCGTATTCCCGAACTGGGCTGGGCGGTCTTGGGCATTGTTGTATATGAGAAAGCCGCGAGTCACGAAATTCCCGTAGATGTCGTAAAAGGAGTCTCCTTCGAGACGGATATCTACGTAGCGCTGGTACAGGGATCTGGCGTAGTTGGTGTATTCCCACTGCTGCCATTGGTACTCGTGGAATAGCTCTTGGTTGACATACCAACGCCGGAGGGCGGGATCTACGGCGTTGACTAAGACGATCGGCCCTTGGGTCCGCCCCGGTAAAGGCGCTCCGAGCGACTCCCCGATGCGCGCACCGTAGTCGTCCCGGGCGGCGCTGCTGCCAATCTGGAAAACAAGCGCGCTCAATACGGCCCAAGCGGCTAGATATCCGCTTCTCACAAGTACCCTCCCTTGAGTTGTCCTGCCATTGCAGCCCGAGTTCAATAGACGACGCCGACGACTCGGCTGCGCCGGGTGCTGGCAAGTCCCTGCTGATCGGCTCGTCCATGCACCTGGACAATGTACAGACCCGGAGGCACGAGGGTCCCTCCGGCATCTCGCCCATCCCATTGCACCAATCGGCGTCCGCCGAGCAGATTTTGCTCGAAGCGCTTCACTTCCCGGCCGGCCAGCGTCGCTATGCGGACGGTCACCGGGCGGGGTTCGAACACGCGGAACAGCGAAAAGCCGATGGTCGCCACATCGTTAATTCCATCGCCGTTCGGGGTAAACGGGTTGGGCTGGATTTCCATATCCTGCACTAGATCGTCGGCTCCAAGTGCGCTCAGCACCAGCCCACTTCCCGGCGTCAGAGACGTCACCTCCCCGCCCCCACCCAACTGGAACGGCAGTCCGATAGTGGCGTTCCGGCCCGCTAGCTTCAAGCGGGTGCCATGGAGGAAGACTTCGGCTGCGAACCGCAGGCGCACTAGGCGCGTCTGGCCAACCACCTTGCCCTGCCGACTCCTAGGCAGACTGTCGTACGCCTCGGCCGTGAGTGGGTCGCCGCGCTCGTCGAAAGCGGTCTCCCCTGTCAACGACGTCGCCTTGCGGAAGAATCGCACCGGCCCTCTCTCCGCCGGCGCGAGATTGGCGAAGGTTTGTTCATCTACTTCCTCCAGACGCTCTCCGTCGTCTCCCGCGAGCTTCTGGAAGTAGCGGATCGCCCCCTGTTGCTGTTCGGGAAGCCTGCTGTATGCTACTTGGTCCAGCAGAGTCCCCCCTTCGCTCGTCGGCACTTCTTCGCCCTCCGCGACGCGGCGGTAGAAGATGTTGCTTCCGTCGCCCATTGCCTGATACAAGACCTCGGGGAACCGAACTCGCAGGGAATCTCCCCGACCGCTCAGAACGCGCAGTAGGTCCCCTGCGGCCGCGGCCAGTCCCTCCTCGACGCGGTTGGCGTACAACCGGTAGGGCGCTCCCGCGGCAAATTCTGCTTCCGTGCCGAGGGCTGCGTCGATTAACTCCATGTCTAAGGCTGGCTCCGAGCGCAGCCGCAGTTCATCGAACCCGGGACTCGGATTGGGGCGCTCTACGACCGCGGCGCTGACGAATACCGCAAAGGTGTCGCGCCTTCCTGGAACGACCTCCTGAGGCCAGATTTCCCCGGCCAGTCCAACGACCGATGGATCGGTGTACTCCACGCGCACCGACTTGATGGATGGCGGATCGACTCCTGCCTCGGCCTTTAGACGCGCCTCAATCTGAAGGAAGCGGCGCAGGCTCGGGGAAGTGATTTCGGCTCCCGGCCGGATATAGGCTTCGCTCCACTCGCTCCAGTCCGCCGTGGGAACGAAGACGGTGTCGATCGGTCCTCTGAGAAAAAAGGCGAGCGTTTTGTGCTTTTTCGCCGTGACTTCGCCGCCGCCCGAGTTGTAGTACTTGATCTGGCGCTCAACCTCGCTGCCCGTCCGGGTTCTCAACTCGACACTGGTCCCCGGAGGCGTTTCTGCCTCCCAGTTTATCGACACGAGATTGGACTGCTCGGGCACTGTTAGCGGGCCGGAGGTGAGGATCACTTCGGCGGGAGGGCCTTCTGAAAAGACCATGAACTCGCCGATCCCTGGAGTCCGGCTGATCGTGACCGTGCCGCCGGGATCGTTCTCTAGGGCGCGGAACTCGAAGAACCGCACCTGCCGGGCCGGTTCGAGGATGTCAGCCAATTCGAGGAAGAATCCCACGCTGGAATTGATCTCCCGCTCTTGAGAGCTGATCCGCGTGAACTTCAGTTGCCCTTCCGAATCGCGTTCACCCGCGCTGCCCCGGAGCAGGTAGCCCCGGATCGAAGGCGACTGGAAGTAGCCCTGAGACATCACCCGGAACTCTTTGGCCCACACGGTCCCGCCGAGGTCGGCGATCATCATATTCTCTGTCGGGGTCTCTTCCAGCCAGTAGTTGTTTTGGTAGAAACTGGCCAATACTCCGTCAAAGGCCTGCTCCCCTCCCCCGCTGGGAAGCTGTTGGATGATCCTGCCGCCGCCCTCGATCATGTTAAAGGCCACATTGTCGCCCCAGCCCCACACATCTACTTCTGCTAGGCGAGGCAGTTCGCGCCGGAAGAACCGCTTTTCGCCGCGGCGGTCCGCTGGCAGTTCGAAATAAGTCGTCGAATCCACCGGCTCTCCCCGGCCCGTCTCGCTCTTTGAGAGGTATTCGATGTCGCCACGCGCCTCGACGGGCAGCGCTAGGTACTCGCTCTCCGCGATCTCTTCGGCCCGGCCTCCTTTGGTGTCGGTCACCTGAAAGCGAATCGTCTCGACGAGCTTCCCGTTCCAACTCAAACTCGCCCTAGGTTGCTCCAGCCGTTTTTCCACCAAGCCGCTCCCAGCCGGAGGCAATAGGCCGCTGGTCTGCGTCGCGTCGATGACGATCTCCCGTTGCTCCTCGTTGATGCCCGGAAGCGGTTCTAGCACCTCGAACTGAAAATTTGCATCTTCCTCCACCAGTGGAAACTGGGCATCCTCAAAAAACACGAGCAAGCGCCGGAAAGGATCGCCCAATTCCGCATCGACGTACTGCAAACGAAGCCGCTCCACCGGAACCGTCCGACCCAGCGAAATTTCCACCCACCAGTCTTCTATGGGATCGTTGAGATCTGGCTCCCAGAACGTCGTTGGATCTCCATCGACGAGATTGGGCGCTAGTTCCAAGTTAGAGCCGGCCCTGCTGGGACCGGGACGGAGGAAGTGATCGAAAACAGGATTGCCGGCGGTGTCCTCCTTGAAGTTGCCCTTCACATCGACGGATCGAGTGCTGTCCAGATTCATCACCCGAGGTTTGTCTGAGCTAATGTCCACTTGTCGCCTGAAAGACCGATCATCTAGGAGATTATAGACGGAGCGAAAGTCCCGGACCTGGACCGTCCCGCTGCTGTCCAGCCGCACCAAGTGGGTGGGCATTTTCCACGTCTGCCAGTGCTCCAAGCGGTCCACGACGAGTTCGTTGCCCCGCAGATCGAACCCCTCTGCCGTTTGGGCTTGCACCGGTTTTAGTGTCAGCCCTCCCCCAAACCACAAGATCGCCCCTGCCGCGACGGACCAGATCAAAACTTTACGGGAAGTCCTCATCCGCTACAATTCCTCCGCCTCCGTCTCACCAACGGGAAGGTCGTAGAGCGTTATTTGGTTGCGGTGTTGCTCCCTGAGCTTGCGAATAAGGCTCGCCATAGCCTCGTCCGTTCTCGCTTTGAGTAGCAATCGGCGCGCTTCCGAGCGGGCCTCGTCATACGGCTGCACTTCCGGCTCTATGTGCCCTAGCACCTCAAAGACCGCGAAGCCGTCCCCAACCGGCACAGGGCCTACGACATCGCCTGTCTCGGCGCTGAATGCCCCGGCGACCAACTCCGGAAAGTGCGTCTCGTGAATGCGGAAAAATCGCCGCACCCCCTGCAACCGGGGGTGGACGTGGCGGGCGACTAATGGGCGTTTGAGGAGGGCGGCGAGTTCTGCTCCCGCATCGATCTCCTCGCGCAAATCCCGCGCCTGTTCCCAAGTGTCCACATAGAGACGCCGGATGACGACGGACTCCGGCACCCGGAATTGCCCCTTGTTGCGGTCGTAATACGCGCGGATGTCTTTTTCCTCCATGGGACCGCTCTCTGCTGCGGCCTGATCCTCAAGGGCTTTTAGCATCAACTGTTGTTGCTTCTTCTCGGCGAATTCTTGGAACTCGGGCTCTTTATCCCACGCTTGGCTGCGGGCCGACGCCGCGAACAGATAGATTGGCAGCACCTCGGAGCTTGCCAACTGCATCACGTGGCCGCTGTCCCTCAAGGCACTGCGGAAGCCAATGCGCAGCAATGCGGTCAAAAAGTCGCGCACGGTCAGGGAGTCTCCGTCGAAGTTGCACAGCACCCGGGTGCCCAATGGCTCCGCGAGGCGCTGGGGAGCGACACCCGCGCCGCCGAGTGCGAGGGCGGCTTCCATTCCTTCCGGCCTCACGCGAAGCGCTAGCTGGTGGGCGAGTTGCTCGTACTCTTGGTGGCTTTGCCGGCTCCGGCGCTCCCTAAGCGTCCGTTCGTGCATCAGCTCCCACACATCCGCCAAAGGCCGCGAGCGCGTATTCTCGAACTGGTAGATCTGCCACGCCCCACCCAAGTCGGCGACAGGAGCAAGACGCCTATCTTGGATGGAGAAGAACACTTCCTCTGGTATGCGGTAACGCGCTAGGGCCTCGCGGCCGATCCAGCCGACGGTCCCATCCCCTAGCGCGAGCGAATCCATCGCTCCGTACGAATGCGCCACCTCAGCTAATTCCGCTCCAGAACGGATTCGCCCGAGGGCTTCCGCTAGCAGGTTTTCGTCGGCGACGATGAGCCGAGTGAGGAGGCGCTCCTTATCGAACCCCAAGCGGAGGAAGGTCCGCTCTACATCGTCTGCGGAAACGGCGACTTCTGCGATCCCGCTTCGTTCCCTGTACAGCCGCGCCAGCCAACCGCGTTCTTGGTGGGCCAGCTCGCGCTGAATCTCGGCGTCGGCAGCGAGTCCTCGTCGGCGAGCTTCCTCAAGGGTGAGGTGGTGATCGATGAGCGACCAGACGTGATCCGCAGTCGCGACGCGGCCGGTATCTTGGCTGCGCAGCCCTTGGGGCAGCCGTTCTACAAACTGCTCTACCTGCGACAGCGAGATTTCGGCGTCGCCGATTCGGGCAACGACCGGATCCCCTGGCCCGCAGGCGACCACTGAGACGGCTATTAGGGCGAGGACGATTCTTGGCTCCATATAGTTTGTAAGTAATGTTACGCAGCTTTTGTCATGCCTGCGCTCCGATGCCCATTTGAGGCCAGTGTGTTAGGCTGGATTCCCGCTTGCGCAGGAATGACATGGGAGACTAGTCACTCCCGCGAAGGCGGGAGTCCAGTGAATTCAAGAGGTAATAAAATTGAAAGACTACTCAGTCCGTCAAGCAAATTAAGCTCTCCGACGCTCTATTGTTCGGCAGGCAAATCTATCGCGGTCCATGATCTTAGCGTTCCTCGCCGGTAGTAGGCTCTAGCACAAACAGCGTTTGGTCCGCCTCGACGTTCACCAGATGCTGCACGCCCCCGGCGGGCCAACGTACTGCAACAGAATCCACTGCAGCGTGCGACCCTAGGCCGAAGTGGAGCCGCAGCTCGCTGTGACTTAGGTAGCTTTCGGCTCCCCGTACTTCCCGGCACTGCCTCAGCTCTCCAGTCCGAACGCAGACCTGTGCGCCAATTCCGTCCCGGTTGCTCGATTGCCCCTGCAGCTTCACTCCGAGCCAGTGATGCCCATTTCCCCCTTCGTTGCACAACAAGGAAAGCCGTTCGCCGATATTGGCCACTAGCAGATCGACAGCGCCGTCTGCATTCCAGTCTGCGACGGCACTTCCTCGGCTCACTCGAACTTGGGCCATTCCCGGGCCGGATGTGGTGCCTACTTCGACGAACCGATTTTCTCCACCCTTGGCTGCGCCGTTGTTGTGGAACAGCAGATTGCGCTGCGGGTAGGAAGTGGAGGGATCGAAACGCTCGACGTTATCCAAGACGTGCCCATTGGCGACGAACAAATCGAGCCATCCATCGCTATCGAAATCCAAAAACGCAATCCCAAACCCGAGGAAGGGGAGCGTCACCCACCCGGTTCCCGAGCTGTACGTGGCGTTGGCAAAGAAACCCATCCCTGTGTTTTGATAGAGATCATTTGGCTCTCCTTGGAAATTGGTGACTGCGAGGTCTGGAAAGCCGTTGTTGTCGTAGTCGCCGAAGTCAACTCCCATGCCGGCCTCGGCCTGTCCCGATAGTCCGTAGGCTGTCCCCGAGGCCGCTCCCACCTCCTCGAAGCTCCCATCGCCTCGGTTGTGGTAGAGGAAGTTGGGATTTCCATCGTTGGCGACGTAGAGGTCGGGCCAACCGTCGAGGTTGTAGTCGCCGAAGACACCCCCTAATCCCCTGCCGGCCATAGCGTCTGTGTCCGCCCGATCGCTGATGTCGGCAAACTGCCCGTTTTCGTTGCGCAGCAGGCGATCGGGACTTGCGGGAAAGCTGGACGGTCGCGGATAGGCTGCTGGCAACTCTTCGCCTTCTATCCGCGCCAGTGACAGATCGGCGAGGTAGGGAGCCATCTCCCCAGTCTGACGCTCGGGATCGAATTCGACGTAGTGGACCACGTACAGGTCTAAGTCGCCGTCCAGATCGACGTCGCCGAAAGTAGCGCCCGTGCTCCACAGGCTGTCGTCGAGTCCGGTGGAGCTAGTGACCTCGTCGAACTGGCCGTTCCCATTGTTGCGGTAGAATGCGTCGAATCCGTAGTTGGTCACGAGGAGGTCCGGGTCGCCGTCGTTGTCGCAATCGCCGACCGCACAGCCCATGCCAATTCCTCCGTGGTCCACCCCCACAGCAGCACCTACCTCGGCAAAACGGCCTGCGGCCGTCTGGCGAAAGAGGGCGTTGACGGGTGCCTTGCCGGAGGTTTCGGGCGGCGGGACTACGGGAGCGCCGTTGACGGCGTACACATCGAGCCGACCGTCCCCGTCGAAGTCGAGAACGCAGACGCCCCCTCCCATCGTCTCGGGCAGGTAGTGGCCTCCCCAAGCTCCGGTCTCATGGTGGAATACCAAGCCCGTCTCCTCGGCCACATCCACGAAGCGGACAGGAGTCGGATCTGTTGCGCCGAGCGGACTGGCGATGATGTAGAGCGCGATGATCGGCCCGATACTTTCCCACACTCGGGTCATCGCGGTCTGCTCTCTAGCGCTCGCTCGGCCCGCTCGATCTTGGCGGCTAGCGCTGTATCGCTGGGCGTTGTCTCTGCGACGCGACGCCAGTTCTCTAGCGCTTTCTCCAGCGCCTTGTCTAAGAAATACGCGTCTCCGAGTATCTCTCTTGCACCGTGAAATGTAGAATCGATCGCCAGAGCCTTTGCTGCCGCCCGGCGCGCCTGTTCGGCCTGTCCCAGATCGCGGTAGGCCCGTGCTACATTGGCCCAGAGAGGAGCCTGTGTGGGAGCGTCGCGAGCAGCGGCCTCAAATTGCGCAATGGCCTCTGTATGGCGGCCTCTGGCGTGGTAGATCAGCCCTAGATTGTTGTGCGCCGTGGCCAAAGTCGAGTCGCGCGCGAGGGCTTCCGCAAAGAGAATCTCGGCTTGCTCCAACTCTCCCGCAGACATGGCAAGGGTGCCGAGGCCCTTGTAGGCGCGCGCATACGAAGAATCTGTTTCCAAGGCTCGCCGGTACGCCTGCTGCGCCAACTTCAATCGTCCCATGCGGGCGTATGCCACCCCTAAGTTGAAGTGCGACTGGGGACGATTTGGATGGCGCATGGCGGCGTCGCGCAGGGAGCGGAGTTCCTCTTCTTCTTGGCGTATTCTCTCCGCCCCCTTGAGGATCAGCCGGGCGCTGTCGGCCTTGCCCTGACGAGCCATTGTCTGGCCTAACCCCACTAGGGTCTGGGGGTCGTACGGGGACCAACGCGCTGCTTCTTGGAGGGATCGCTGGGCGCGTTCCAGTTCGCCTTGCTGCAGATAGGTCAGGCCCAGTTGGCGGTGGGCTTCGGCCGATGGTATTCGCTCCAGCAGGCCGGCGTACGCTGTGGCGGCGCTGTCCAGTTCGCCCTCGCGCTGGTGGACGAGCCCTAGTGTATAGCGACCCCTCTCGTGGTCGGGGTCGAGTTCTAGGCTCTGCTGCAACAGTGCCTTGGCCTCAGTCGCCTTGCCCTGCTTTTCGTAGAGAAGCCAGCCGAGCCGAGCCAAGGGGTCCGCTAGGGTTGGATCTAGCTCTGCTGCTCTGCGGAAGCGGTCCTCGGCCTCGGCAAAGCGGCTGAGCTCCACTAGGGCTGCGCCGAGCAAATTGTTGAGTTGGGCGTGATCTGGGGCGACCTCCAAGGCTTCTCTGAGGATTCGTTCGGCTTCTTTGGGCTGACGGACATTGAGCAGACTGTGCGCCTTGTTGATAGCGGCAGCCGCAGCAAGGGGGGGCGTTTCAACCTCTGCAACCTGAGGAGCGGCTCGTTCTTCTTGGTAGCCGCAGCCCGCGACGAGAATCGCCTTGAGTAACAGCAAGGTGCCTAGCGAGAGCTGTCGCTTCATTCGGAACCCATCCTCTCCCCATCTCCTCGGACTGTAAGCCCGTCTTGGTAGTGGATCAGGTAGAGACGATCTGCGGTCAGGTTCTGGTAGTGCTGCACCAGCCCGGAAGGCCAGCGCACCTCCAAGCGGTCCACAAGGCGCGCCGTTCCCAGCCCGATGAAGAGGCGCGGGTCGTTTTGTCCCATAAACCCGTCGCCGCTGAATACTTGGCGATCCTGCTCGCGGCCACCCGTGCGCACCAGGACATGGGCACCAATCCCGTGGTGATTTCCAGGTGGACCGTGCAGATCCAGTCCCAGCCAGTGATGAATGCGGTCGCCGTCGTTGCGTAGTAAACTTGGCGGCGCGTCGAGATTGGCTACTACAATATCGGAGTCGCCGTCGCCGTCTAGGTCGCCATGGACGGCGCCGCGACTCACCCTTGCCAAGCCAAACCCAGGTCCAGCGCGCCCGCTGACCTCTGTAAATTGGCTGCCCCCGTCATTTCGGTATAGCAGGTTTGTCTGCGCGTAGCGTAGCCCACTGCCGGCATGGTCAATGGCAGGCATGAGGTGGCCGTTGGCGACGAATAGATCGAGGTCGGTATCGCCGTCGTAGTCAAAAAAGAAGGTGGCCCACCCCATGAAGGGGCGACTACTGCCGGCTAGCCCTGCTTGGCCGCTGATGTCGGTGAAAAATCCAGTGCCTGTATTCTCGTAGTAGGTGTTGTGGTCTTGGGAGAAATTGGTGACGAAGACATCGCACAAGCCGTCGCCGTCGCCGTCGCCAAGGGCTACCCCCATCCCAGCTTGAGATCGGCCATCGCCGCTGAAGGCAGCACCCGACGATATGCCGATTTCAGCGAATTTCTCGCGACCGTCGTTGCGCAATAGGGAATTGGCGTGTCCGTCGTTGGCCACGTACGCGTCGAGATCGCCGTCCGCGTCGAGGTCGCCCCAGGCGACTTGCATGCCATAACGGGGTGGGTTGTCAATCCCCGCAGCCGCACTCACGTCACTGAAGGTGCCGTTGCCGTCGTTGCGGAATAAGACATCTCTTTCCGCTTTGAAGCCGGCTGGACCGCAAGCGGCCTTTATTCCCCGGTGATTACACCACTTGTCGTAGAACGGGGGACCATTGAGTTCGAACTTGATGTAATTTGCGACGTAGAGATCGAGATCGCCATCGAGGTCGTAGTCGGCGAATGCCGCGCCGATTGCCCAGCGATTGTCATCGACGTTGGCGAGCGCAGCGACCTCGGTGAAGCGCCCCCCGCCCTCGTTGCGGAGCAAGGAATTGCGGCCCCAGCGCGTGACGTAGAGATCGGGGTCCCCATCGAGATCGTAGTCGGCCGGCGTGGCCCCCATGCTCCATCCCTGCAAGCCGGCGCCGCTACCTGCTGTTGCGTTGGCGAACTGCCCTCCATCGTTGCGAAATAGGGCGTTTGCCGGAGCCCCTTCTCCTTCGAGGTGAGAACCGATGGTAAAGTACAAATCGGGGTCCCCATCGAGATCGTAGTCCCACGTGGTTACACCCGCAGCTTGGGTCTCAATTATGTACTTCTTTTCGGGAGTACCTGAGACATTGACAAAGTCAATACCCGACTGCACCTCGACGAAGCGAGTCTCGGCTGCCGTTTTGGTGAGGGTTGAGGCCAGTAGCAAAACCACCGCCACTGCATTTGCTCTACTGCCTTTGGAAAGCCTATCATTGGGCATCGCTTTTTCCTCGGTATCGCCATAAAACCGACAATTATGAACTGACGTTACGCACGGGTATCGGGTATGGGATGCTCCGCTCAGCATCCCAATCGCGAGATGTCCGCCAATTTTGGCGATGATTAATCTATTGCTAATTAGGGAGCTTAGAAAACCAGATGGACCCGCAACCCCTCAAGGGAAAAAATGCCATTGTCACTGGTGCCGCGCGCGGCATAGGCCGCGCCATTGCCCAGCGCCTCGCCGACGAGGGTGCCCAGGTGGCCATTCTCGATATAGATGTCGACGGCGCGCAGCGGACGGCTGCTGAAATAGGCGGTTCGACCATCGGCCTTGCCGTCGATGTAGCCCAGGCCGCTTCGGTTGACCGGGCCTTTGCCCAAGTGGCCGACCAGTTGGGCGGCCTCGACATCTTGGTCAACAACGCCGGCATTGTCGGCACGGACACGCCGGTCAAAGACTTAGCCGAAGACGACTGGGACCGCGTCCTCGACATCAATCTCAAGGGGACCTTTCTGTGCTCGCGGGCGGCTTTGCGCTACATGCTGCCGCAACAGAGTGGGGTCATCTGCTCGCTGGCCTCTATCTCCGGCAAAGAGGGCAACGCCAATATGGCACCGTACTCTGTATCCAAGGCGGGCGTCATCTGTTTTACCAAGACGCTGGCCAAAGAGGTTTTGGACTGCGGCATCCGCGTCAATTGCGTGGCTCCGGCCCTGATTGACACGCCGATATTGCAGGGCATGGACCAGGACCGCGTCGATTTTTTGACCGCCAAAATTCCCCTCGGCCGCTTGGGCCGCCCCGAAGAAGTGGCGGCGACCATTTTATTCTTGGTATCGGACGAATCGACCTTTGCCACGGGCCAGTGCTTTGACGTGAGCGGCGGTCGGGCCACCTATTGAGTGGAGGAAGGATTGCCGACGCTGGTTGAAGTTGCTCAGTTCCAATCGAGTGCTAAACCCGTTGTTAGGCTAAAATCGCTGCCAGCCACTCCCTTGATCGGATCGCTGTCGCGCTGAAATGCCACGGACGTAGTCGAGGATAGCGCTTCGGTGATCGACACTTTCAAGACCACGTCCCACAAAACGCGATAGTCGTCGAATTGCCGCACTGCGGGCTGCACGTAAGCCGTTCCCGCTAGCTGGGCTGCTTCACCGAGCTCGATATCCGCCGACAAGTAGTTGCTCCAGCGGACAAGAGAAGTCCGAGCCGCATGGTCATCTGCCGGTGTGAGCTCATTTCGCTCGTGCTCGAACATAAGCGACGAGCCTAGCCAAAAAGATGACTCTCCCCCGGCGATGAGAGCCAAACGGATGCCGCTGCCGACAAGGCTGCGAAAATCCAAGCGCCGGGATCGGTCGTAATTAACTTGTCCGAAGGCTTCTCCGTGCAGCCGCGAGCCCAAGGCGCGGACATAGCGCAGATGCGCCAGCGCTTCATTGGAAAAGCGCTCCTTACCCTCCCAGCCGAGGTCGCCTGAGCCGATAAAAATGAACGTGTTCTCGGCGCGGCTGTAACTGAGGGAAAGCTTGGGACCGCATTCGAATAACTCGACATTGCCGGCCCGCAACGTCAGGTCAATCGCCACGGAACCGAAAAAACCCGCTTGATCGTCCCGGCGCAGGCTTTCGATATCGACTTGCGCCCACAGGGGATTCGCCAGCCAGACTAGGGCCGCTAGTAAGAGGCAATAGGGCTTCATTGCCAACAACGCACCTATTACAGCCCCCGCTCGGGATCGACGTCCGCTGAGTAGTCGATGCCCGCAAGGCCAAAGCCGAAAAGCCCCAGAAACTCGGAGCGATAGCTTTCGATATCCGACAGCGATTCGAGGTTTTCAGTGTTGACTTGCTCCCACAGCGCAGCGACTTCCCGCTGCACGTCTTCGCGCATTTCGCGGTCGTCGATGCGGATGCGCCCTTCGGCGTCAGTGGAGGCATCTGCATAGAGGCTGTCGGCGAAGAGCCGATGCATCTGCTCGATGCAGCTTTCGTGGCAGCCCTTTTCCTTCATCACCTTGTACAGCAGCGAGATGTAGAGCGGCACGACGGGGATGGCGGCGCTCGATTGGGTCACCATGGCTTTGTTGACGGAGATGTGGGCACTGCCGCTTTTGGCTTGCAGATATTCGTCGAGGGCCTTGGCCGTGTTTTCCAGATGATTCTTGGCGTGGCCGATGGTCCCGTCGCGATAGACTGGGTGGGTAACTTCAGGGCCGATGTAGGTGTAAGCGACCGTGCGAACGCCGTCGGCGAGTACGCCCGCTGCGTCGAGCGCTTCGATCCACATCTGCCAGTCTTCTCCACCCATGACTGCGATGGTGTGGGCGATCTCTTCCTCGTTCGCCGGGTCGATGGCGATGTCGGAAACCTCGCCGGTCTGGACGTGGACGGTCTTGTTGGTGTAGGTGCCGCCGAGGGGCTTGAGGACGGAGCTGAAATTTTCGCCAGTGCGCGGGTGAATCCGCCGCGGCGAAGCTAGGCTGTAAACGACTAAATCGACTTCTTGCAAGTCTTCGCGGATGGCGGCGATGGTCTCGGCCTTGATCTCGTCGGAGAAGGCATCGCCGTTGATGCTGCGGGCGTAGTGACCGGCGTTGCGCGCAGCCTCGTGGAAGGCCGCGCTATTGTACCACCCGGCCGTTGCCGTGCGTTTGCCGGATGCGGGCCGCTCGAAGAAGACTCCGAGCGTGGCCGCACCTGAGCCAAAACAGGTGGCAATGCGCGACGCCAGCCCGTAGCCAGTCGAAGCGCCGACGACGAGGACTTTTTTGGGGCCGTCGAAGGGAGGTTGGCGTTTGACCCAGTCGATTTGGTCTTGGACGGCGCGAGCGCAGCCGTCGGGATGGGCTGTAGTGCAGATAAAGCCGCGAACTTTGGGTTGGATGATCATAGGATTCCTTTGGGTTGAGATTAAGGCAAACCGTTGAATAATGGGTCGCGCTGCGGTCGGGCGCAAATGCTCCGCTCGGCGGCCCTGTTTCGGCAGAATCGTTATACTTCTCAGTTTAAGAAGGGCAACTGCCGCTCCAAGTACTGATCTAGGGCTTCATGGGCACGGGAAGGTCAGCAACACAGATGTCCCTTTATTGGGATGACTAGAAATTTCGATGCGGCCATTGTGCGCTTCCATAATCTTCTTACAAACACTCATTCCTAGCCCGTAGCCTCCTGTCCGTTTTGAACGGGACTTATCAACGCGACTAAGTACACGACAGTAACATGGGTTGATATTGTCGGGCGCGTTTAGGTTGGTCTCGTGTTTGGTGTATGATCTGTGTGAGTTGGTCTAATCCTTTTCGAAAGAGGCTTATGGCTTTTCGTCCATGTTTTTTTATGG
>JAJDVZ010000136.1:0-4422 GCA_022825835.1 Candidatus Latescibacterota bacterium | reverse complement strand
GTCAACAAAAAGCATGGCCGACGAGCCATCAGCCTATTTCGGCTGGGCTTAGATCGATTACAGCAACTCATCGCCAATCCACAACACCGAGCTAAAGAAAGTCGAGAGGCCATACAGATTCTACTGTCGTGTACTTAGGCTCCTGACTGATGATTTCATAAGACAGTCCCTCAAAGTCCCGCATAAAGACAAGAGTTCGGTAGGGTTCCTCCAATCGGTTTAAGGCCGCTTTTAGGTAGTAGGGCAAGCTCCTCTCAATAGCCAAGGTGTTCTGCAGGGTCAGTTCGGGATTCCGAGCACTGACTACCGAGCGATAACTTTTACGTCGGCGCAAGGCGTCCAAACAGGTATTACGTGTCACCTGACTTATCCAACGCCTCATAGCTTTACTGGCAATGTGAGATCTATGGTTCCATAGGAGGACGAGAACGTCTTGGGTGACCTCCTCGGCATCCTCGTGGTTAGTCATATATCTGTAAGCTAATATGTAGATGTGTTTTTGGTATGTTAGGTAGAGACGAGAGTCTTCCATGATGAATAGGCCTTTCTAGGTAATGCTTTAGCGATCAAGAAATTGCTTTTTATATTTCGGTTCAAAGTATTCTGTCTCATAGATGCAATATTATAATATCGCATCTATGAGACAGTCGGCGGTCTCCCTAAGCCGCTGGCAGCACGGGTCGCTCTACGTATTCGACGTAGAGGCGCTCTAAGTCGGCTTCTTGGAATTCGTCGCGGGTGAGCGTCTTGACGAGGTGGCCTTCGACCATGATGCCAAGCCGGTCGGCGATCACGCGGGCGCGGAACACGTCGTGCGTGGTCATCCAGATGGCCTTGCCCTCGTTGCGTAGCTCGTCCAACAGCTCCAAAAACTCGGCTCCAGACTTGGGATCGAGGCCCGACGTAGGCTCGTCGAGCAACACGATCTGGGCGTCCTTGGCGATGGCAATGGCAATGCCCAGTTTCTGGCGCATCCCTTTGGAGAATTCCTTGACCCGCCGGTCGAATGCCTCTTGTTGCAGGCCGACGCGCGCCATGATCTGGTCGTAGTGCGCGGACTCTTGCGGCGGTTGGCCGCTCAAGCGGGTGAAGAAGTCCAAGTTCTGCCGCGCGCTAAAGTTGCCGTAGAGCATGACATTTTCCGAGACATAGGCCACGTGCTTTTTAGCCTCTAAGGGCTGCTCGGTGATGTCGATGCCGCACAGCTTGACCGTCCCTTGGGTGGGTTCGGTAAAGCCCAAGGCGACCATCAAGGTCGTGGTCTTGCCGGCGCCGTTGGCCCCGAGCATGGTGAAGATCTCGCCGCCTTCGATGGTCAGGTTGAGGTCGGTGACGGCTTTGACGTCACCGTAGTGCTTGGAAAGTCCGATAATCTCCAACATGATGCGATCCTTTCGGTTGAATTAGGGATTACGAATTGGGGTGGGGGCAATTCATAATTCGTAATTCCTAATTTTTAATTTTTAATTGTGTAAAACTCGCTGTTGAGCGCACGGCCGAGTATCCGCCGCAGCTCTTCCGCCGCGAGGATGTAGGCCAAGCGCTCGGCAAAATAGCTCTGCTCGGCGAAGTTGACGGCGACCCGCTGGCGGCGGATGTCGTCGAAGTTGAGGTTGCCCATCGCGTTCTCAAACAGCTCTTCGACCGTGTCCAACCGCTGGCGGGCTACATCGGCGCGGCGGCGCAGAATCTGGGTGTTTTCCCGCCGGCTTTTCAGGTCGTAAAACGCTTCGACCACTTCGAGTTCAATCAAGTTGCGGGTCTCGTCGCGGTCTTGGCGCAACTCGTGGAGCCGCGCTCGCTCTTGGGCGGACTGCGCCAACCGGCGGCCGCCTTGGAACAGGGGCAGCGACACGTTGGCCATTACACGCCAGCCTTCGCCCATGTCCAGCGCGGGGTCCAAGCCCTCACTGGCGAGCGACCGGCGACCGGATCCCACTAGTTTCCACGTCTGGCCGTTGCCGCTCCAGTTTAAGCCGAGGTCGGTGTCTTGGACGTCCTTGGTCAGTTCTAGGCCGACGTGGGGTAGCCACTGCCAGAAAACACTGTGCGCTTGGTACTGCTGTTCGCCTATTTGCCAGACGAGTTCGGCGAGGTGGGGTCGGTTGGCGTGGGCTTCCTCGATGAGGGCTGGTAGGTCCTCTTCGCTGGGGTCGAGTAGCTGTAGTTGCTCGTAGGGCGGGCCGACGACCTCGATGGCGCGGAGCGAGCGCTTGCCCACGAGGCCGATCTCGGTGAAGAGCTGCAGATGCAGGGCGCGTAGCTCGCGCTGGAGATTGTTGATGCGCGACTGCTCTTCCAACACCTCTAGCTCGGCCTCGTGCAGTTCTACGGGCCGCGCCAAGCCGGCGTCGAGGCGCGTTTGCACCCGGTCCATTTTAGCGCGGAAGTACGCGAGCAACTCGTCGCGGCTGGCGATCTCGTCGCGCGTCAGCAGCAGGCGGTAATAGGCTTGGCGCACCTTGCTATCCACGGCGATGATGGCCTCGCGGTAGCGCGCCTTTTCCGCCTGCTCTTGGTGCTTGGCGGCAAAGCGCGATTGAGTAGTGGCTCCGTAGCGCACGATCTCTTGCTGGGCTTGTAAGAAAAGCTCGCGTTGCTCGGTCTCCGGCGCGTCGGCGAATTCACTGCGTGCGTAATCCGCGTTCAGGCCGATGGTTGGAAGCTGCTCGGCGTAGTCGAGGCGGGTGCGCGCCCTCATCTGGTTCCAACGGGCGCGCGCCGCTCCGAGCATGGGGCTGTGGTGGCCGGCTTCGCGCTGACACGTCGTTAAGTCCCACTCCTCGGCGGGGGCGACAGTCGTCCAGCAGCCGAGGACAACGAAGGCCAACCAACGCACCCTTCGCAGTGCCTGCGCGGTGGGCCGACGCGGACGCCCACTCCCATGCCGTCCCGAGGTCATTCCCGCGCAAGCGGGAATCCAGCCCTGCGCCGGGGTCGCAAGCAGCCGACGCGGCACAAGGACTCGATAAGCCGTCATTATCGCTTGCTCCATTGCACGGTGAAGACGGCGATGCCCAACACGACGCTCACCAGTAGGATTACCAAGCCGGTGATGCCCCAAAACGAGCCGTCGCTCTTGATGTTGATGTTGACGGTGCGCTCGACCGACTCGACCCACTGGCCCTTGTGCTGAGTGCTGGCGCTGGTCTTGACTTCGTAGCGGCCTATTTCGGCGCTGTTGATGGGCTGCACGGTCAGCGTGGCCTCTATTTCCTCACGCGGTGAGATATGGGCGATCTCCTGCGGCTCAAAGGAGACATTCCAGCCCGGCGGCGACAGGGCTTGCAGGCGGATGTCGAGCAATGCAACCGTGCCGAGGTTGCGCACATGCCAAACGGACTGGGACTCGCCTTCGCCATTGACCGACAGGTCGAGGTTGAGGGTGGTCAGTTCCAATTCGGCCCGGCCCGTGGGCACTAGTTGCAGTTGCTCGTAGCCGATGCCCATGGCTTGCAAACGCGCTGGATCGGCCGCGGCCAACACCTCGGCATCTACAGTATTTGGCTCGTAGGCCAGCACCGAGAAAATCAGCGGCTGATCCACCGTGAAACTCTCGTCTTGTTCGGGGACGTACACGTTGAGGGTGAGCGAGTCACTGGAGTGGTCGCGGGAAAAACGCAGCCGCGACAGGTTGCGGCCTCCGCTCTCGAACTCATAGCGGAAGTCGTCCGGCAGGCCGTGCGCCATGAGCTGGAAAATCTTTTCGTCTTCGGCCAGCCGCTCTAGCTGTAGTTCGTACGCCACCGAGTTGCCCAAGGAGCCTTCTTGGGAAAACTGGGTGGCGTACACGCGCACTACGTCGCGGGCCGAAGCCTTTTCCAAGTGAATGACGTGGTCGTCTGTGCGGTTGAGGTATTGGAGTTGCACTGTGAGGTCTTCGACCTCGGGACGCTGCAAGCCAACCTCGACTTCGACTTCCTCGCCGAGGGCTAGCACGGGGATGTGGACTTGGTAGGGCTGGCCGACCATGACTTGGTCGGCCAGGATGGTGACGAAGATGTTGTTTACCTGCAATAGCGACGCGGCGTCTTGGTCGAGACCGTTGATGGCGTAGCGCCGGCGAGCTTGATCGACCATCTGCGCCAAGTGGAGGTCTGAGTCGTTGCGCAAGGTGAGACGGACGCACACCTTGTCGCCCTCGACGCCGTATTTTTGGCCGTTGACGACCGTCAGGTGCGTGGCGTCAGCTAGTGAGTTGAGGAAGGCGCGCTGTAGGTTTAAGTCGGCTCGTTGCCGCTCTTCGCGGGCGCGCTCAAACCGCTCGCGGGCAATGCGTAGCTCTTGGCCGGTGACCACGCCGCGCTCCTTGAGGCCGATCATCTGCTCGTGCTCGATTTCGACTTCGGCTTCGCGCGCTTTGGCCTGCTCTAGCATTAAGTGAGCCTCTTCGAGGTCGAGCAGGATGCGCTGCTGTTCTTT
>JAJDVZ010000031.1:0-44299 GCA_022825835.1 Candidatus Latescibacterota bacterium | reverse complement strand
ACCTTGCCCGACTGCATCTGGTAGATGTGCGAGTTGCCGCGAAAGTTGAAGTACCCGCCGCCGCCGTGCGGACCGAAGTTGTCGTGCCCGGCCTGGCGATGGCTGGTGTAGGTGTGGTCGTAGCGGAACCCATAGCACTCTTCGCTGGCCAGCGCCTGATGCGAGAGCACTTCGTTGAGCACGCCCACTACGGCCGGGTGGTCGAGCAAGATCTGCGACGGGCCGCCGTGATTGTCGCGCTCGTCCGGCGGCAGGGACTCGCGCTCGTAGAGAAATTTCATCTGGTGGGCGCGAATCGCCACCAGCTCTTCTTCACTCAACAGCGCGGGTAAAAGAATAAACCCCTTAAGGTCGAAGAGGTACTTCTGGGCCTCACTCATCGGAACGACGTCCCGCCCGTCGGCATTGGTCGTCGGCAGCAGTTCCATACGCGCTTCAATCCTTCCAGTTGAACACCACGTTGAGCATGTTTTTCTCGCGGTGGTACGCCATTTCGTAGGCTTGCACCATGTCCGAGTAGTGCAGCCGGTGGGTGACCAAGCGGCTCGGCTGGAGCTTGCCCTCCTGCATCAGCGAGAGCACGTGGACGCAGCGGCCGTCGTTGTCAAAGTGGTCTCCTTCCGGCGGCGGAAACAGCGACCCGGCCCGATCGTTGACCGCACAGATTGAAACGCCTTTGAAGTAAAACCAGCGCATGTCCAACGGGTTAAAATCCAGCGCCTCTTCGCCCCGTCCTGGGAGGCTGACAATGGACACCCGTCCGTTGGTTCGGACTACCTCCATCGCCGTGCGATACGCCGGCCAAGGGTTGGCCGTCAGGATCACCAAGTCGATCCCCTGCCCGTGAGTGAATTCGTCCAGTTTAGCCTCCAACTCGGGATCGTCCGACAACAGGGCTTCGTGTGCGCCCATCTGGCGCGCCATGTCCAAGCGCACCGAACTGTTGCCCAGCCCCACGACTCGCGCACCAAAAAGTGGGCCTAGCGCCACGGCCCCCAGCCCCAAGACGCCCAACCCCACCACGGCCACGGTTTCGCCGGGCGCGAAAAACGCCTTGGTGTAGCAATGCATGCTCAAGGCGTACAAATGGGCGAACACCGCGTCTTCGGCCGCCACCCCGTCCGGCACATGCACGATGCTCTCGCTGTCCCGCGCCACGTACGCCGACTGATGGGGATGCCGCGACACCACCCGATCCCCCACCGCGAACTTAGTGACCTTGCTGCCGACCCCTCGCACCACGCCTAAGTTGCTGTCGCCCACCCAGCGCGGAAAATCCGGTGCCCCAGGCACCTGTTCGGCCCCTTCGTAGTTGCCGCGGTCGGTGCCGATCTTAAATCCCGTGATCTCCGTCTCCACCCAAATCTGGTCGTCCTCCAAATTCTCCGTTTCCAGCGTCAGATCTTCAATCCGCAAATCGCGCGGACCGTGCAGCATGGCAATTTTCATGCGATTTCCTCCATTAGATAATCCGCAGATGTACGCAGATAGGACGCAGATAGGATTTGCAAGACGATTCGCATCTGCGCTCATCTGCGTACATCTGCGGATCAGAGTCCAATTTCGTGGCGCAGCGCCTCGGTATCGGCGCACCAGTTGCCGACGTTCCAGCGGCCAAAGGCCCCCAAGCTCCCGCGCTCATCTGGTCCGAAATAAACGGGGACGTGTATCAGCGACAAGCCGCCGTGCGCTCGCGCCTGTTCCAACGCCCTCTCCAGCGACTCGGGCGAATATCCGCCACTCAACGCGACCACGCCCTCCACTGCACTCGCCCAAGCCACGTAGTCAACAGCCACGCGGTCCCAAGTGCCACAGTCAGCTCCGTACTGGGCTAGTTGCAGACCCGAGATCGCGCCCATCCGCCGATTGTCCAACAGCAGAATGCACCCGGTCGCTCCGTGCTCTACCCCGTCGATGAGCACCTGCGGATTCATGGTGAAAGAGCCATCGCCGCTAATAGCCAACCCGTAGAACGGCTCGGTCGCTACCGCAGTAGCCAACAGCGCCGAGACTGCAAAACCCATATAACTGGCCCCAGTCTCGGTAAAGGTGCGGCCCAAGCGATCGTCTTCTACGACTTGGAAGCCGTTGGCCTGCACGTCGCCGGCGTCAAAAAAACACACGGCATCGCGGGTGCGCGCCCAATCCGTGGCCACCTTAATGGCCGTCGGCTGCGTCATGACCTCCGCGTCCCACATCTCGTCGTACAGCACCGACTTGCGATAGCGCACGGCCTTAAACGCCGCCCACTCCCGCTTCTTGTCGCTACAGGCCTGCAACCAAGCCGAAGGAGAGCCGTTTTGCACGCGACTCGCGCTGAGCGCGCGATTCAATTTCCGCAGCGTCCCGGCCGCATCGCCGACCAAGGCCATAGTCTTGCCGTAGTGAGTAGCAGTTTCTGGATCCGCGTTGATATTGACGACTCCCTGCACGCGCGGATAGCCCGTGCGCGACGAATCCGACTGGCAGACAAAGCGCGAGCCCACGGCAATCAAAAAATCGGCTTCCTCCATCGCATAGTTACCGCAAATCGACCCCTTGCTGCCACCGACGGTCATGTTGCGCGGATGGTCGTACGGCAAGACGCCGGAGACTAAGGGACTGGTCACAGCCACTGCGTCGGCCAGTTCCAACAACTCAGCCAACTCCGCCCCGGCCCCACGCGCACCGCCGCCGACCTTAACGACTACGCGCTCGGCTGCGGCAATGGCGGCTGCCACCTCTGCGTAGCTCCCCTCATCCGCGGCCGCACCCAACGGCGGCGGTGCGCCCACGGGCAGCTCGTCCAAATTGAATTGCGCCAGCTCCGCCGGTTGCACGTTGAGCGGCAAGAGCAAGAAAAACGGCTCGGCCTGATGCGGATGATCCACCGCGTTGAGTCCGCGCCGCAGAGCCGTGGCAAGCGCCAGCGGCGTGTGCAGCGAGTACGCCCGGCTCATGGTGCCAAACAGTCGCAGGAAGGCACTTTGTTCGGTCCCGGGAACCTGCTGCATGTTCGGCCCCTCGTCTTGGGTCGTCTCGTCCCCGAGCAGATACCAGACGCCCAACCCATCCGAGCGCGGGACAATAGAGGCCGCCAGCGCTTGCAGTGCTCCCGGCCCGATCGAGGTGACGACCGCGGCCTTTTCGCCGCGCACCCAGCGCAGGGCCGCAGCCGCGTGTGACGCCTCGATTTCGCTGCGCACCCCACAGACGCGCAC
Source organism: Candidatus Latescibacterota bacterium (assembly GCA_022825835.1). Lineage (GTDB taxonomy): Bacteria > Latescibacterota > UBA2968 > UBA8231 > UBA8231. The sequence continues at coordinate 41,099 of JAJDVZ010000031.1, read as the reverse complement.
TAGCCCTGCGTCCTGATAAATCCGCAAGACCTCGCCGATCTCGGTCGAGCCGTGACCAAAGACGCAAAAGAAAGTCCTGACGCCTTGCAACCAAAGCCCCAGGACGAGTGCCTCGGATACCGTGGTATCGATGCGGCGGCCCAGCACCCCAAAACCCCCGGCTGCGGCGATTTGCTGCGCCCGCTCCTGCCGCGTCTGTGCCAATTGCGCTACGGTCGCTTCCATAACTTCAACAGGTTCGTTATTTCTTCCTACAAGAGCTTGGGTATTCCTCTAGCAGAATCTCGCCGGGTGTAATTAGGTTATCCTTATCCATATCCTCGGGTATTACGGCCCTGTCGGCTTGCCTAGTCGTCGCTGTTCCGCTTCCCATTGTAGCGCAGCTTCTTGGGTGGTCCGCCCACCAATCTGCACAATATGGCCCCTTCCCCAGCCAGATTTTCGCCGATGCTCGGCCTCGCGGCGATCAATGTCTCTGGTAATCCCTGTGTGGACAATTTTATTGCCCAACTTGAAGTGGTATTTATAAATGGTTCTGCTAGTCGCCATGTTCAAACCTCCTCAGTAAATTCCTCGCTCAAAAAAATACAATATTCAGCGAATTTCTCACAGTTCAGCAATGCACGGGTAGATCTTTGCCTTCTTCCCATTCCTTGCTTCCCTCGGACAATAATTATCCCCTTGTAGTAATCCGCCTTCCATGAGCCTTCTTTAGTACTCTCATCATCATCCGGATCGTAAGAAAGAATTTCTACAGCATGGATAATGGTGTTACAAGCTTGGCGAAAAGTCAGGCCTTCGTAGTCCACATTGGGGAAATCCTTACAAAATTGCCCACATATCTGTAATCCTATGGAGTGGGTTTTGATGTCAAGTAACTGACGAGTAGCTATAGCTATCCATATCAATAGTCTATTGACTTCGTTGTCATGGTTACTTTCGGACAAGTTTTTGAAATTCGCATTCATCGCAACTTTTTCATCCGCCAGCAACAAAGTAAGCAGTTGGTAAAGGTCACGATGATAGGCAGAGATGTTTATGATCGGAGTTTCGTCTTGGTTTTTTGCCATTCTCTATAATTGGCTACGGTTGCTTCCATAAGTCAGCGATCCGACAGATGCCCCCAGACGCACTCGGCCACCACACGTCCCAATAGCTGCGATCCCTCTTCGGTAAAATGCACCCCGTCTTGGGTCAAAAGCCGCGCCTTCCCTTCGCGCTCAACAACGGTAAAGAGGTCGTCAATCGGCACGCCCAAATCCACCGCCACGGTGTGGGCCGCCGCATTGTAGGCTTCTACATCGGCCTCCAAGCGATCAAAGCCCTTATTCTGATGGTGCCAATTTTCATCCACCGGCGTGGTAGTGGCCCAGACGACGGCCCCGTCCAACTCGCGTTGCAGCCTTTGCAATATCTGGCGCACGTTGCGCCCGTATTCGTCCACGAGAACTGAGGATGCTGCGCCAAAGGCCCTCTTCAAATCGTGCAGCCCACAATTGACGTGGACTAGGTCCGGCTGGCGCGCGATAACCCATTGGTCCAGATGCGCGAGAACATTGCGGCTGTCGCCGCCATTTTCTTCGGGGACCCAGATCTCGGCCCGGCCCGCCAATTGGCTAGCGACATGGTCCTGATAACCCATGCGAATCGAGTCGCCGATTAGGACGACGAGGGGTGTATTAGCCATAAAACATCACGTCGGACTGACGCCTCCCATTTTACAGACTTCCTTCCACTCCTGCGCGGCGACCGGCTGAATCGACAGCCGCTGACCCCGCTGCACCACCCGCATGTCGGCGAGCTTGTCGTTGGCCTTGAGGTCGGCGAGGTGGACAAACCTTTTAAATTTGCGTTTCCACTGCACGTCGAAGGAAAACCAGCGCGGCTCATCCTCGGTGGATTTTTCATCGTAGTAGTCGTGCTTGTCGTCGAACTGACTTGGGTCGGGATACCCCGCTCTTGTAATCGTCGCGATTCCAGCAATCCCCGGTTCGTCGCAGTTAGAGTGATAAAAGAACGCCAGATCCCCCTTCCCCATGTCGTCGCGGATGAGATTGCGCGCTTGGTAGTTGCGCACACCCCGCCAGTAGCCCGTGCTTTGCGGACGCTGCTTCAGCTCGTCAAAGGAACACTCGTCGAATTCGCACTTGACGAGCCAGTACTTTTTCCCCCGCTTGCTCACAGCCATTCCTCGACCACTTCCCGCGTCTTTGCTATGCCCTCCCACTCGTCTCCTGGGCTAGAAAAAATCAGCGAGTACGGCCCGGCAAATCCCGCATCACTGGCTAACTGGAGACAACGCACAAAATCCTCGCGGTCCATCTGCCCCATCTCGGAAAAGTCGGCCTTAGCGTGTACAGAAGTCGCCCTCGGCAGAATCGCCGCCAAATCGCTGTATTTATCCGGCCCTTTAAAGTTGCCGAAATCAGCGCACAGCCCCACCTCGCCGTCGCACAAGTCGAGGACCGCGTTGAGCGCTCCGACCGACGTGCCCAGCGTCCGAAAATTCTCCGTCATCACCCCAATACCCAAGGTGCGACCAAAGCTGGCGAACGCGCGCAAATTCTCCGCACTTACCTGCACGGCTTCGCCGTCGTTCCCTTCCCCGGCGATCACCCGCACACACTGCGCGCCGCAGCGGGCGGCAATCTCCATCCACTCGCGTACCCAAGCCACTTCTTTTGCGCGTTGGGCCGCATCGGGATACGCGATGTCGCCAGCGTCAATCAGCACGCTAAAAAGCTCGACGCCGCTGTCGGCAAGTGCCCGCCGCAACTGGTTGATATAATCATCGTCGAGCCTCGGGAAGTGGAAGTGGCAAATCTCCAACAGGCCGATGCCGCGTGCGGCAAGCTGCTCCGGTAGCTCTAACAAGGTGAGATATCCCTGCCCGGTCCCTTCCAGCACCGGCTCGCCCTTGGGGTCGGGCCACTGGTACATCGACGCTCCTAACGTCCTGTGCAAGCTCCAAGACGATGTTGCTATGCGCGTCATCACATCCTCACAGACCGATTTTAGCGACCCATCCAGAGGTGGCGTCGCAATAGATCAAATCCTCGCCAAAAATCGACAGCCCATGCGGCTCAGGCTCGCCGTCGGGCACCACAACTCGATCCAACTCGGCCCCGCTCTCCACGTCGAGCTTGACGATCACGCGGTCAGCGGTATGCACCACCCAGATGCCGTCGGCGACTCGCACCACGCCGTGCGCGCGCCCGTAGGGCAGGTCCAGCACGTGCTCGACCGACCAGCCAGCGATCTTGACTTTGCTCAGCGTCTGGCTTTTGAGGGTGGTAATCCACACGTAGCCTTCTTCTAACGGATCGTACTCCATCCCATGCACCCCACCCCCGCCGGGCACCGGATAGCGATTGCGGGTCGCGCCGGTAGCCGGATCGACCTCGAAAATTTCGCCCGCCCCTTGCTCGGCATCCGTGGGCCGTGCGGGCCGCCAGAGCGTACCCGCCCCATTGGCCGCCAGCCACAGCGAACCGCCGCCCCAAGCCATGCCGCTAGTATTGGACGATTCGCTAGGGATGTCGCGGATCAAGCGGGTGACGCCGTATTCAGACGGCTCGGCGATTTCGATCAGCGCCACCCGGTCGGTAATTTGGTCGGTAATCCACAGTCCTTCTTCTACTACTTGTAGCGCATTGGGCACCCCGTAGGGGGCGCGGAAGAGATTCTCTATGGTCCTACTCATCGTCGTCTCCTGATTCTAGTTGTCCCACACCAACAACACTGCCATCGTCTCGCCCAACCGATTGTAGAGCAGATCGAAGGCTGCTGCCGCTTCGGTGTAGGGGAAGCGGTGGGTGATCATCTTGGCGAACTGGATCTGATCCGTAGCCAGCAACTCTAGCGTCCGCGCCGATCCTTCGGGCCGTCGACTGGCGTCGAGGTAGCTGCCTATGAGGCGCTTGCCCATGATTTTTTGTGAGTAGAGCGGCAGGGGTTCGTTCTCGTATAGGCCCAGCACCTGCAAGAGGCCGCCGCTCTTGAGCATGTCCTGCGCCTCGGCAAAAGCCTGCGCCCCGGCCCGCCCGCCTACAGCTTCAACCACGATGTCGGCACCCTTCCCATCCGTCAGCTCCAAGACCTGCGCGACAGAGTCGCCGGCGCTGGCGTCTATCACCACGTCGGCTCCTAACTCGCGCGCCAGCTCGCAGCGCAAGGGCAAGGCATCAATCCCAATGACGCGCCCCGCGCCTTGTGCCTTGGCCGCCTGCATGCAACCGCTGCCGACCAAGCCCTGCCCCTGAATGACCATGACATCGTCCGGGCCGGCCCCGGTCTCCCACATCCACAGAACCGAGCTGGTTCCCAGCGGCCAAAAGGTGCCCGCCTCGGGCGACAGGCCCGCTGGCAGGCGCACGGCCGCGGGCTTGTGTTGGGTGGCCGCGACTTCGACCGCCACGTATTCGGCGTGCGGCGCGAGAGCCGCGACCAAGTCTCCGACTTTGAACTCTTCGACCTCCGCGCCTGCTTCAGCAACTCGGCCCACCAGCGAGTAGCCCATGGAGCGGTGGTCAATCGCCTCTTCGCGCACGTAGCGCCGCCAAATCTCCGATCCTCGGCTGATTAGCGAACATTCGGCGCGGATCAAAATCTCGGTCGGGGCAATGGCCGGGGTCTCGACCTCTTCTACTACGATATTATAGGCCCCTGCGGGCTTGGCGATGCGTTTCATAGACGGCCTCCTCGCGGACAATATGGCAAAAATGCTGCATGGGAACCAATCTAGAGCCGTGCGAATAAAAAAACCGGGCGCACCCGCTAAGGTGGGGTGCGCCCGGCTGTACTCTCAAAAGCTATGTCGCCGAGGCGACTGTGCTTCTGACCAGGTAGTTGATCACCTGGAGTTGATCAAGTGATCAACCTCCCTGCGGTACGATTACTACTCAATGGACCACCTCCTTTCGCTTGTGCGCGCCTCATAATCCATACTCCAACTCTGCGCGTCGTTGCGGCCAGTTGCAAAGTCGGGTTGGCCCGCTCGCGTAGCCTCGGGCCTCAGCGTGGCGGTAACAGGGGTTTGTGGCCCCCGAACTCGACTTGCGTTTAATATGACAAACGCCGCAGAACCATGTCAAATGCTTTTTACCTTGACCGGCTGTCCGCTAGCGGCCGAGGCCCATGCCGCTTCAGTCAGCTCGATGACCCGCAGGCCGCATTCGGGGGGCACTTGCACCTGATCGCGGCCGAGAATCGCGTCGATGAAATTCTGGTCGGGCGTCGTCGAGCCGGGCAAATTACTTACCTCGTACACCTCGTTGCTGTGCTGCGTTTTGTAGAAGACCTCTCCCTGGCGCAGATAGACCACGGCCTTGGTCCCCCAGATGGTGATGTCCTCCCAGATCCCGCCGGTCGGCGAGTTGCCCACCACCGCAATCGTCCCCAGCGCGCCGTTGCGAAAGCGCAGCGACAGCGCCGAGTTGATATCTACCTCGGAGTCGAAATACTCCATGTAGGCCTGTACCTCTGCCACCTCCAGCCCGGTCATCCACAGCGCGATGTCCAGCAGGTGGCTTCCCGAGTCGTTGAGCTGTCCGCCGCCCGACAGCGCCATTTGCTGCCGCCACAGCCCCATCGTCCCCTGATACCACTTCTGGTCTTGGAGCGCCGATATAAACTGGATGTCCCCCAATTCCCCGGCCGCGATCTGATTGCGCACATAGCGGTACTGCGCCTGCAAGTGCCGCTGATAGGAGATCATCAGGACCTTGCCGGTCTCTTCTGCTTTGGCAATAACTTGGTGCGCGTGATCGACAGTACAGACCATCGGCTTTTCAGTCAGCACGTGTAGCCCTTTGTCCAGCGCGGCCATAATCTGCTCAAAGTGCAATGTGTGTGGCGTGGAAATTTCTACCGCGTCCAGTTCGACTTGCTCCAGCATCTCTTGGTAGTGGGTAAACTCCGGCAACTCTGCGGCCTGCGAGTGGCGCTCTTTAGCCCGCTGCAGGCTGCCCTGATCCACATCGCACATCGCCACCACTTCGGCCTCGGGGATGTCGAGCACTCGCCCGATGTGCCCGCTGGCATTTCCACCACAGCCGATAAATCCCACGCGAATTTTGTCCATCTTCCTCTCTTTTCCGTTTGGTTGAAGAAGTCGCTAGTGCCTAGCGCACCTCGGCTCCCATTGCGATGTCCTGTTCTGGCCCGACTAACACGAGATTTCCCTTTCCGTCGTCGGCTGCCAATATCATCCCCTCCGAGACGATGCCCCGCAGTTTGGCTGGTTTGAGGTTGGCGACCAAAACTACCTTGCGGCCCGGCAGGTCCTCGGGCTGGTACCACTGGGCGATGCCGCCGACCACGGTGCGCGTCTCGTCGCCTAGATCGAGCGTCAGTTTGAGGAGTCTGTCGGCACCTTCGACCTTCTCGGCGGCTTTGACCTCGGCTACGCGCAATTGCACTTTGGAAAAATCTTCGATTGAAATTTGTTCCACTTGTGGAGCCTCTTTCTTTGGTGGCGCTTGTGGCGTTTGTCGCTTGGGCTTTCCAGTCTCCGACTTGGGGAACAGGATATCCGCTTCCGCCGGTATTTTCGTTCCGGGCGCGGCTTGGCCCCAAGCCTCTAGGTCGGCGAAGGTGTAGTCTTCTAATCCTAGATCTGTCCGCACCTGCCGCGCCTTGCTCGGCATGGCCGGCTCCAACAGCACCGAGACGATGCGCAGCCCCTCCGCAATATTGTAGAGCACCGTCCCCAACCGCTCGTGCTGCGCTGGGTCTTTGGCCAGCTTCCACGGGGCCTCGTCGTTGAAGTAGCGATTGAGTTGCCGCACGAACTGCATCACCGTCTCCAGTGCCTCGAACATCCGCAACCGGCCCACCAAAGACCGCACCTGCCCCACCAGCGCAGTGCCCGCCGCGATCAACTTCTCGTCGGCTTCCTGCTGCGATGGCGCGGGTAAGACGCCGTCGGTATGCCGCGTGAGCAAGGCGCGGACACGGGAAAGCAGGTTGCCCAAGTCATTGGCCAAATCCGCGTTGTAGCGCTCGACCAAGAATTGTTCTCCAATGGAAGAGTCTTGGCCGTACACCGTGTCCTTCAACAAGTAGTAGCGCACGGCGTCGGTGCCGTATTTTTCCGCCATTTCAAAGGGATCAATGACGTTGCCCAAGCTCTTGCTCATCTTCTGCTCGTCGTCGTGTCCCTTCAAGAAGCCGCCGACATTGAGGTGTTGGTATAGCGGCACCCCAGCCGCTTTGAGCACGGTTGGCCAAAACACCGCGTGGGGCTTGAGAATGTCCTTGCCGATCAGGTGCTGAGCCACCGGCCAATACGCACGGTAGCGCGCGCCGTCGGGAAAGCCGAGTGCGGAAGTGTAGTTGATCAGGGCATCGACCCACACGTACGCCACGTGCGCGGCGTCCCACGGCAACTCAATGCCCCAAGGCACCCGGCCTTTGGGCCGCGAAATCGACAGGTCGCCAATCGGCTCGCCGAGCAGGGCCAGCACCTCGTTTCTGTACCCGGTGGGACGAATAAAATCCGGGTTGTCGCGGATGTAGTCGCGCAGCCAATCGCGGTACTTTTCCATGCGGAAGAAGTAGTTGCCCTCGCGGCGGCTTTCCGGTGCTCGCAGGTGATCGGGGCACAGGCCGTTGACCAGCTCCTTGTCGGTGAGGAAGCGCTCGCAGCCCACGCAGTACAGCCCCTCGTATTCGTCGTAGTAGATGTCCCCGGCCGTGTGAACCGCCTCTAGGATCTGGCTCACGACCGCTTTGTGCCGATCCTCACTGGTGCGAATAAAGTCGTCGTGGGAGATGTCGAGTACCTGCCAAGCGTCGCGGAAGCGCTGGCTGATGCGGTCGCAAAACTGCTGCGGGTCAATGCCGGCCTCGTGGGCAGCCTGATAAATTTTTTCCCCGTGCTCGTCGGTGCCGGTCAGGAAGTAGGTGTCGAATCCGTCGAGGCGGTGAAACCGCGCGAGAAAATCGGCTATCACGGTGGTATAGGCGTGGCCGATGTGGGGCACGTCGTTGACATAGTAGATCGGCGTGGTGACGTAGAATGCTTTGCTCATGGGGCCTCCGAGGTCGGCGGAGAAAATAAGCGATCCATATTTAAGTACTAGCGGTTTATAACAATATCAAGGCGGGGCGCATGTTAAGGTCGCATCATCCCTGATAAACGCGCGGCATCAAAAGCTGGCCACTGCGAGCCAAAGGCAAACCGGCAAAGGCACAGGAGTTGCCCCATTGGTCGATAGTAGCCGCAGTTTTGTACTCGTTAATAATGGCGTGGCGGGCTCGCGGCGTGTAGTTGTGGCCAGCGCGGTGGACGACGAGGACGTGAATGATTGCCACGTCGCCCGGCTCGGCCTCCAAGACGACCTGCTCACTAGCGGGAACGTACTCGTCGGGGATGGTGTGGCTGTTTTCTACGGTAGGGTATTCGCCCTTGAGGTGGCTGCCGGGCAGGACCTCAGTGGCTCCGGCTTCAAATCCACTCGGATCGAGGTACGTAATGGCCGCGGCCAAATCCGGCTCGGTATGGCGCTCGTACGGCCAATCCTGGTGCCAGCTTTGGGTGCAGACAAAGCCGGGGGGTTTGTTGCGGATCTTGCCGTTGTGGAAATCGAGGTCAGGGCCTAGCAGATCGACCATGACCGAGACAATGCGCGGCTCGGTGAACTGATCGAACCAGTAGTCGCCAGCCAACGTCTGATCCATCATGCCGATGACATTGCGCGGGTTGAAGGGATCGGGCGCGTACCCGTCCGGCGCGTCCATGAAGGAGTACTTGACGTTCTTGGGCCGGGATTCGATCTCGGTCACCAAGCGATGAAACTCGCCGCGCATCTGCTCCATTTCCGCAGTGTCGTAGAAGCCTTTGAGCAAGAGATAGCCGTTGTCGTCGAAGAACTGCTTCTGCTCGGGGTCTAAAATGAGCAAGCTCATGGCGCGGTGTCCTTGTTGGGTAGGAAGAAGGCCAGCCCAGCGGGCAATATCGGCAGCAGGGCTAGGTATTTCAAGGTCTCAGCCACGCCAATCTGGTCGCCGAGATGGCCGATCAGCGGCAGCGTGAGGCTGGCCAAGCCCCAGCTAAAGCCCAGCGGCAGACTGGAGACCAAGCCCGTATTTTCCGGCGCAAACTCCTGGGCCATGGCAACCATAATCGAATTGGAAGACAGCAACAGGCCGCCGCCTAAAAAAAGCAGGGTATAGCTAGCTAGCGTGCCCTCAACATAGATGAAGGCGAAGAGCGGCGGCACCGAGCACAGCAGCGATCCCCAGACCAGCGGTTTAGGATCGATGCGATCAGCTAGATAGCCAACGATGAGCGCACCGACCACGCCGGCGATATTGTAGATTCCCAAGGGGATGCCGCCCGCGACGAGACCAAGGCCGCGCTCCTGGGCCATAAGCGTCAAAAACGTGCCAAAGCCCAGTCCCGATACCGAGCGCAAAACGACGATTGCGGTGATCAGCACGAGGGGACCAGCTTGGTCGCCGAGACTGCGCCATTGGGCCGTGCTTCTGCCGTGGGCGTGGGAGAAGTTGGGGTTGCCCAGCGGCACCGTGCGCCAGACGAGCAAAAGGAACAACAGGCCGGGAATGGACAGGTAGGGCAGGGCGGCTAGCCCGAAGGAATTGGTGTACGCCGGTGCCCACAGCGGCGTTAGGCCCAGTCCCAGCGTCCCGCCAAAGATAAAGAGCGCCAAGCCAAAGGAGCGGCGCGGACCGCTGAGTTCGCCAGCCAGCGAAAAAACTTGGGGGTGGAAGGCAGCGACCCCAAGCCCACCCAGCGTCAGGATGCCGACGAGCGTCAGGTAATTGTGAGCCAGCCCCATGAGCGGGGAGAAAATGGTCGCCAAGGCCAAGCCACCGACGATCAGCCAGCGCCAGGCCATGCGGTCGGCCCACAAGCCCATGAGCGGCTGGCTGATATTGCATATAGAAACGATGGAACCCAAAAATCCAACTTGCGCCAAGCTCAGCCCCAAATTGACCTTGAGCAGGGGCAACAGCGGGGCCAACATTGTGGCGTAGCTATCGACGCAAAAGTGCGAGATCGTAATGACGAACAAGCGGAGTTTTTGCATCCGCCTAGTCTAACCCGTAACCTCCGCGCCGTCCAGACGGCGGCAGAGACCAAAGGCACCGAGCGCACCGAGCGCCGTAAGGGCCGTGCCGAGATAGAAGGGCAGGGCGGCATTGATCTCGATCAGGTAGCCGCCGAGCAGGCTGCCGACCACCATCGAGCCGCTCCAAGCGAAGTGGCCCAAGCCGACGAGGCGGTTTTTTTCTTCGGGAGCGGCAACGTCGTTGATGAGCCGGGGGATCAGCGTCGAGACGGCCCACGCCGTAGCCGTGAGGGCCGTGCCGCAGACGAAGAGACCGACGAGGGAATCGTGCCACAGGGCCAGTCCCAAGGCACTGAGGAAGACGCCGGACGCCGAGCCGAGGAGCGGTGCCGTGCGGCCGAGGCGGTCGTTGAGATAGCCGACGCTGAGCTGGCAACAGGCGGCAGCGACCAGCGAGAGAGAGGCAAAGAAAGCGGGCAGGGCCTCGCTTTCGCCGACTCGGTAGATCAACAAGGGCAGCGCCAGCGTCGCCATGCCCCAGAAAGTGGTGATGGTCAAACGTAAGCTGAGCAGGAGATGCACATTGCCGCGGCCCAAAAGCGGGCGATAGGCCGTCCACGTACTGAGGCGCGCCGTCTGTGCAGTGGCCGGGCTAGGCGCGTCGCCGGGCAACAGCGCCAGCGCTAGGGCGACTACCGCGACCATGCCGATGCTCATAACAGCGCCGATCTGGGCGAAGGAATAGGCGGTTTTGACCAAACCGGTACAGAAGCTGCCGAGCGCGTTGCCGAGCGTATTGCTGAGAAAGTACAAAGCACCGCCCAAACCGAGTCGAGCGGGAGTGACCGCAGTAATGAGGATGCTCTGCCCAGCCGTGGACCAAGGGCCGCTAGCCGCGCCCATCACCAACAGCAGACACGAGAGCCCCCAAGGGTCTGCGGTGCGAAAGACCAAGCCGGTGAACGCGCTGCCGAGGAGGCCGATCATCAGGGTTGTCTTGCGGCCAAAGCGGTCGCAGAGCCGGCCGGCGACCACGGCAAATATCCCGCCTAGGAGCAACATCAGGCCGCGCAGGTACCCAGTAAACCACGGCGGCCGCGCCAAGTCGGCTTCGATATAGACGGGAAAGAGCGCTTGAAAGGGGGCGACGAGGAAGCTCTCGAAAAAGTAAATCAAACAAAGGGCCAGGAAGGCGCGGCTGAGCAGCCCGCCTTCCTGGCCCGTAGTCGCAGACGCTGAGTCCAAGAGGTTATTTCTTGCTCTCGGCGACCGAGTTTTTGAGTACGCCGATCCCAGAGATCTCGATTTCGACCTTGTCGCCCTTTTTCATAAAGGTGCCAGTGGTCGCGCCGACGCCCGATATGGTGCCGGTGCTGATCAGGTCGCCCGGTTCTAGGGTAATAATCGCCGAGATGTACTCGATGATCCTATTGACCGGATAGAGCATCTGGCCGGTGTTGTTGTGTTGCTTGCGCTCGCCGTTGATGTACGTGCTGATGTCGAGGACTTGGGGGTCCTTGATCTCGTCCGAGGTGACGATCCACGGTCCCTGCGGCGCAAAGGTGTCGAGCCATTTGCCATTGAGCCAGTCGAACCACTCGTCGCGCGGGCGGCTGTCAGTGCGCTTCTTGATGACCAACTCGCGCTCGGATACATCGTTCATAACAGTGTACCCGGCCACGTATCTGAGCGCGTCCTTGGCTTTGACGCCCTTGGTCTTGCGACCGATGACCACGGCCAACTCGCCCTCCCAGTCGATGCTGTTGGCGATCGGGGGAATGAGGATGCGGTCACCGGGGCCAATGACGGTGGTTGTCGGCGGTTTCATAAAGACACGCGGGGTTTCCTTGTCTTGGGCATCCATTTTGCCGCCGCCCTCTTCGATGTGGTCTTGGTAGTTGCCGGCCAAGCAGAAGACCTTGCGCGGGTTGGGCACGGGAGCGCGGAGGCGGACCTTGTTGAGGGCGTGGATGGTCTTGCCGTTGGGTTCCTTATCTTCGGCGTACGCTGCGGCCTGTTTGGCAGCGCGCAGGCCCTTGGCACCTGCCGAGAGCAGGGCCAGCATGTCGGTAAAGAAGGGGTGCGTTTTGCGCCTTTCACGGCGGGCCAAGACGCGGTCGGCAGCGGCGAGATCCACGACGACATTATCGTCGCCGACGACTGCGCCCACGCGCTGTTCGCCAGCGGCAGAGTACGTGGCTAGTTTCACAATTTCCTCCGTATGCAAAGGGTTTCTGCGCCGACCATTCGGTCGGTGCATTGGTAAATGGTTAGGGACAATTTATATTCGGTCGTCATGACAAAAGAATACTTCATCCATCCCAGCACGTGCGTCGATGAGCCGGTCACCATTGGCGCGGGAACCCATATATGGCATTTCTGCCACCTGATGCCCGACGCCCGGATCGGCCAAAACTGCAATCTCGGCCAAAACGTCTATGTCGATCGCGGCGTGGTGATCGGCGACGGCTGCAAAATACAGAACAACGTCTCGATCTACAAGGGAGTTACGCTCGAAGACGAGGTCTTCTGCGGCCCGTCAATGGTATTCACCAACGTCGTCAACCCCCGCTCCTTTGTTGATCGCCGACGCGAGTTCGAAGAGACGCGGGTGCGCAAGGGGGCTTCGCTGGGGGCCAATTCGACCATCGTCTGCGGCGTCGAAATCGGCGCTTATGCCCTCATTGGCGCCGGAGCGGTCGTAACCCGGGACGTACCGGCCTATGCGCTGATAACCGGCGTACCGGGACGGCAGACGGGCTGGGCCTGCCGCTGTGGCATCACGCTGAGCGGTAATCTGGTCTGTGCGGAGTGCGGCGCGGGCTACGAGGAGGAAGCGGGGCGGTTGCGACCTAAGTAGCGATAGAACCGTAGGAGCACAACAAGATCCTTCCCTGTCCTAATCCGTCGGAAACGACAGCGGAAATGTCGGCTCTTGGTCCTGATGACGAGTGCGCGACTCAATTTTCATCGCGTGGTATTCTTCGACAAATTCGGCCAAGTTCCGGCTCGCCTCCTCAAAGACGATCTTGCCCTTCTCGGCCGTGGCCTTCTCCGCCTCGCCCATCACCCCGGTATCCGAATACTGACTCGTCCACTCGATCAAGCCCATCGGCCCGTGTGAAAACAAATCAGTGTACAAGAACTTGGAGCCGAGCTTATTCGTCTTGGCAATCTCGCTCTTGATCTTGTCCTGGCGCACGCTCTCCGGAGAGAGATACAGCAGCATGGAAGTCTCCAACTCGCACGCGTGCGAGCAGCCGCCCGGAAACACGCTCTCGCGCCACTCTTTGTCGAAGTCGGGATGGACCCGGAGCAAATGCCACCACGAGCAAAACGTGCAGCTCGCGTCAGTCTCAACTATCGTGCGCCGCGCGACCATATCCACGAGGTTGTGGTTGGACCCGTGGCCATTGACGAGGATCATCTTCTTGAAGCCGTGATAGGCCAAGCTCTTGGTGATGTCGAGCACGTATTGGATGAAGTGCTCGTAGTGAATGTTGAGCGAACCCGGAAAGTCCATCACGTGGTGGACATAGCCGTAACTCACCGGCGGCAGGACGAGGGCGAGCTCGGGCTTTAGCCGCGCGGCTTCCGTCGCCACTGCATTGGCGCACAGGTGATCCACCTTGAGCGGCAGGTGGTGGCCGTGTTGTTCAACCGAGCCGGTGGGTATGATGGGAATTTTGCCCATGGCCACGGCTTGGTTGACTTCGGGCCAAGTAAGCTCGTCGAACTTGTAAATCTCAGCTACGTCGGGCATGGTATCTCCTTTGATATGGTTGCTCAAGGCAAGCCGAGCGTCTTGTGGATGCGGGTGGAGAGGCGCCAGCGCGGATGGCGTTTGAGAATCTCAAGGGCCTTCTGCACGTAGCGCGGCTCAGAGGATTCGGGCTGCAAATAGACGTAGTCGGCGCGGTGCTCCTCGACGCGCTCCTCGCGAAAAGCCCGGCCGACGACGTATTTGAGCTCGGTAATGCGCGCAAAACCAGCGACGACCGGGTAGCACTTCGGCGACACAGTCCAATGGTCAATCAACTCGAACAGCACCGGATCGGGCGCGATAGTGCCGTTGGTCTCAATGTGGAGCTTGTAGCCCGCTTCCTTGAGCCGGCCAGCCAGCGCCGCGAGATTTTGGCCCAACGGCTCGCCGCCGGTCAAGCACACCCATTCGGCCGGGTGGCGCGCTACCTCGGCGGCAATGTCCTCGATGTCCATGGGCGTGAAGCGGTCGAACTCCGTGTCGCAGAACGGGCAGCGCAGATTGCAGCGCGCCAAGCGCACAAAGGTGGTAGGCTCGCCGACGCGCAAACCCTCGCCCTCAATCGAGTAGAATATCTCGTTGATCTGCAGGACGCGCCCCGAGTCGTTCCACACCGGCAGGCGCTCGGCGCGCTCTTCGGCTGGCATCTGAGCGGTCACAGCGTCTGCTCACCAATAGCATACGCCAGCGGGTCGCAGACTCGGTTCTCCGCAAAGGCTGCGAGCCGCTCGCAGCAGGCGTCGCACACGCCGCAGGCCGGCCGCAAGCCCTCATAGCAGGTGTGGGTCTCTTCGTAGGGAACGCCGAGATTGAGCCCGATGGCAACGATGTCCCGCTTCCACAGCTTGACAAAAGGGACGTGGATCGCCCAAGGCGCGTCATGGGCCGCGCCCAAGCGCAGGCTCTGTGCGAGGCTTTCGTAAAAAGGGCGACGGCAGTCTCTATAGGCCGCGTAGTCGTCTTTGACCGGTGCCATATACAGATCGACAATGCCCTTTGTTGCGCAATACGCGGCTGCCAGCGTCGCAAAGAGCATGTTGCGGAAGGGAACCACGGTGTCGCGTTGGCGTTTAGATTCAGCAGTGGGCACGTCCAGCGCGGGATCGGTCAACGGATTGCCCCCTAGGGCCGCCAAGTCCAACGCCAGCGTCTCGTGGGCCGCGACCTCTGCGAGGTGGGCAAGGCGGGCGGCGCATTCCAACTCGATGCGGTGGCGCTGGCCGTAGTCAATGCTAATGGCATGGATGGGGCTTTGTTGCCGCGCTTTCAGCCACCAGAGCAAGGTGGTCGAGTCCATGCCGCCGCTGAGTAGAATAGCCGTCATAGAGGATAAAATAGGCCACCGCGCAAAAAACGTAAGCCTTGCGCATGGGCGCATCCTTTGTGTTGACAGTATTTTTGACCAATTGGATATTCAAAAAATGCCAACATATACGTATAAAGGTAACTTACGCTATGAGTGATACACCGCCGCGCCGAAGCCCCACTCGGCTCCAGCGGCTTCGGCGCACGATAATGGCCGGCCTGACGATCATCGTGCCGCTATGGCTTACTGGCTGGGTTCTCAAGACGCTGTTCAACTGGGCCGACGGCTTCTCCGCGCCGTTGATCGGCCAAGTGGCTAAGCCGTTCGGCTACGAAGAGTTCCACATCCCCGGCTTGGGCTTTATACTGACCTTTATCATCCTGTGGGTCGTCGGCGCACTCGCCACCAACGTGGTTGGCCGCAGTCTGTGGCAATTCGCGCGCGAAACGCTAGAGGGCCTGCCGTTAGTGCGCACGATCTACGCACCCATACAGCAACTAATGGAGTCGCTGACCTCTCCGGGCAAGGCCGGTTTCGAGAAAGTCGTGCTCGTCGAATACCCGCGCATCGGGATGTGGACTTTGGGCTTTCTGGCCGGCAACGTCCCCCGCGAGGACGAAGTAGAGCCAGCGCACAGCATCTTCGTGCCCACGGCCCCCAATCCCACCACTGGCTTCATGCTCATCGTGCCGCCCGAACAATTGCGCCCCACCGAACTCCGCGTTGAAGAGGCCCTAAAAATGATCGTTTCGGCTGGCGTCGCTGTGCCTCCGGCCCTCTTCCTTCCCACCGAAGCTGAAGAGAAAATATAAGCCCTTTTCTTGCGATTTTCGGGTGCTTTCGTTATTCTGCTAGAAACTTGAGGCGTCCCTTTCGCGTCCTAATAGAAGCCCTTCGCATATTGAGGAGATGAGGAGATGTTTTCGTTTCTTTTTAACCCGTTTTTCATTCTGCCGATGATCTTGGTCGCTTGGGCCCAGATGCGGGTCCGCAGCGCCTTCAAGAAGTACAGCCAAGTGGCTTCGACCGCACAGCTTTCGGGCGCTGAGACCGCGCGGCGCATCCTGCATCAGCAACGCATTTACGACGTGTCGGTCGAGGAGACGAGCGGGATGCTTTCCGATCACTACGATCCCCGCGCCAAAGCCGTGCGCCTCTCTTCAGACAACTTCCACGGGCACCATCTAGCCGGCTTGGCCGTGGCAGCGCACGAGGTCGGCCACGCGATCCAACACGCCCATGGCTACGTGCCGCTCAACCTGCGGCACTCGATCCTGCCCATCGCCAACCTGGGCTCGTCGCTGGGCATTCCCCTGATTTTGGCGGGGATGTTCTTCCAAGCCACCGGCCTGATGGATATCGGCATCATGGTCTTCGCCGGCGCAGTGCTGTTCCAACTCGTCACTCTGCCGGTGGAGTTCAACGCCAGCTCACGGGCCATGGCCATCCTCTCGCAGGGCTACCTAGCCAACGACGAGGTGCGCTCGGCTCGGCGGGTGCTCAATGCCGCGGCCATGACCTATGTGGCCGCCGCCGCGACCGCCGTGCTACAGCTAGTGGGTTTTTTACTCATGCGCGGCTCAGACGAATAACAGCAGACGCGGCAAGAGATTCGAGGCCCCTCGCCCTTGCGGGCAGGGGCCTTTTGTTTATGGGCTAGCAACTGCGTTTCGCTATATTACGTTTAATAAAAGGGGACTTTTTCCCTCCCCTAGGGTGTTATATATGGCACCCGTCTTCCATCCTACCACAGGAGAGTACGCGCATGATTTTGCTGGTATGTGCATTGCTCGTCAGCGCAGCGAGCGTTAGCGCCGATGTGTATTTCGAGGAAGAGGTCGTCAATCGAGGCTTTGGCAAAGCCAAAACCGGCGCACGCAAAACGACCAACAAAATCTACATCAAGGGCAAAAACCAGCGGGTCGAGCAGCTAGTTGAGGTCGATGCGAAAACGGCAAAGGCCCTCCGACAGCAGGGTCAGTCCCTCAACACCAGCACCATTCTGCGGCTGGACCAAGCGCAAGTGTACGAAATCGACCTGACGGCCCAGACCTTCGTCCAGCAGAAAGCCCCTCCGGCGCGCAAGGCCGTTGCCAAGCCGTCAGCCGCTCCCGGCGAGCCGCAGAGAGCCCTTGCAGTCAAGGTGCCGGGAAGCACCGAGCGCATCGCTGGAATTCCCTGTCGGCGGGTCGTCGCGCAGATGCGCGCCCGCTACCTCGACCCCAAAACCCAAGAACTCCGACGCGAAAACCGCTACACGTACGATGCCTGCATTGCCAAAAATTTCCCCGGCTTTCAGGAGATCTCGGCGTTTATGGCCTTGCAGCAGGCTAGCACGTCCTATCCGTCGGTAATCGGCGGTGGACTGGAAGGGCTGGAAGACCACGAAGCCCTGAGCGACGAGCTAGAGAACGCCAAGGAACTCAAAGGCTTCGCGCTGCGCTCGACCTTGACGGCCGCAGTCAAGCTCCCTAACAAAGAGAAGCCCAGCCAAGTATTCCGCTTAGACCGCACGATCAAGGCCATGGCGTACGCGCCGTTGCCCGACTCGCTCTTCCACGTGTCTAAGGCTCTGACCCGCCTCAAATCCGAATGAAAAGAAAGCTGCTCGGGACGGCGGTCATTGTGGCTGCCGTCCTCATCCTCGTCGCGGTCACGCCCATAGGGCCGGCCGCACTCGCGCACCTGCTAGAGCGCGGAATTGGGGGATGGCAGGTCTCCATCGGCAGTCGCCGGGGAGGCTTGCTCTACGCGTTTTCCTTTTCCGACGTGCGCTGCAAAAACCCCGCGCTCGGGATGACCGTCAATGCCGAGTACATCGCCGCGTGGCCGTGGTCTTGGGAAGCCGACATACAGGCACCCAAGGTGCGGATTGAGCCAGGTACCACGGCCGATTCGACTACCGCAGCCGCGGATATCGAGCTGCCCCTTGCCTTCCTCCCCAACCTCAACGCGACAGCCGGTGTGCTCGATTGGCAGTTGGGCGAAACGCGGATCGTGGCACAGGACTGGCACGGCGCATATCGCGCAGTAGCCGACACCTCGGCGCACTTAGAGCTAACCTTGTCCGAATTGCAGGGCGTGCCGCTGCGCTCACTGACGCTAGATCTCGCGCTCAGTCCGCACCGCATTGATCGCGGAGAGATACGAGCCGTCGGTGCTAGCGATAGCATAAGAACCGACCTGCACGCCTCGTTTGCCTTGGGGCTGAAATTGCCGCGGCCTTTGCAGGTAAACACCACGGCGACAGTAGAGGCCGATTCCGCGCGGGGTTCCCTAGCAGCGGAGATAGACGGGGCATTGACGCCGCTGCAACTGCGCGGGACGCTTAGGGGCAAGGGAAGCGCGCCGGTGATCTCGGCTGTAGATCTGCGAGGAGACATGCGCGCCAACAGCACGCGCCTAGTGGTGGATTCACTGCTCGTCTCTTTGTTCGACGGCACCCTGACGGGTGAGGCAACTTATTTCTTTACCCGCGACAGCTTACAAACCCAACTGCGGGGCGAGGGACTTGACCTCGCGCTATTGGCTCCCTTTGGGGGACGGGTGGAATTCGATTTAGCGGCTGGCGTACAATTGCAACACCGGCGTTATGCAGCGGACTTTGCCGCCCTCCTGCGCGATATAGACCTCATGCCCGATCAGCAGTTCGACGCCGAGCTAACGGGTTGGCATCGGCCCGATGGGGCGACTCGTATCGACCTGCAATCGTCCCCGCTGGAGTTGGTAGCCACCGGCTCTTCCGACTTAGCGGGGAACTACGATCTCGCGCTAAAGGGCGCGTTGCAAGCGGCGTCTTTTTTGCGCGGTGCCGCGCCCATAGCCATTGCCGGACAGGCCAAGCCCGATACGCTGGCGTTGCGGCTGACCAGTAGCCATCTCCCCGGTAAACTGGGCAAAGAATTCGGTCCGCTCGCGGCAGATTTACACCTGTCCGCCAACCGCTATCTCACTACCGAGCTGCGCTTAGAACGCAATCTCCTAGTAGCGCGGGCAGACATTGACCTAGAGAACAGCGAGATCGATACGCTGGTGACAGCCGTGAACGGACTGGCAGTGGAGCGAGTCATGCCCGGGTTGAGCGGGCAGTTCGACGCGGATTTGCGCGGGGGGGGCGGACTGTCGCTCAAAAAACTGCTGTTGACCGGACACATTGCGACCACGCCACTAAAATACGCGGGGTGGCAGACCGGCGAGCTTGCGCTGGATGTGGACTGGGACCAAGGTGCGGCGCGGGTATCCGGCGGCGGACCGGGCGTGAGCGTGCTAGCGGAGCTAGACGTGGACGGGCACTTAACGGCTCAAGCGGATTTTGCCGATACCTTGTTGCGGGGGATAGATGGCGCAGCGGCCGCATTGGGCGGTACTTTGCGCTGGGAGGGACCGTTGGAGGACTTAGACGCAGTCCAAGCGAATCTCGCGCTCGACTCGCTCTTGCTGCGGCAGGGGGAATGGACTATGCAAAACCGCGGTCCCCTCCAAGCCGACTATGACGACGGGCGCATGGATTTCACTGCGGTACACCTGCAAACGGCAGTCGGCCTAGTGGATTTTTCGGGTTGGGTCGGGCGGGATTCGCTCTCCGTTGCAGCAGAGTTATCCGCCCTTGAGCTATCCAACCTCGCGTCCGACCTCAGCGCAACGGGCGGCGGGCATCTGCGGGTCGGCGGCACCCTTGCGAGGCCAGAGGCACAGGGCGTGGTGACGCTGGCGGAGATGCGTCTCGATACCCTCGCTCTCGGCAATGCGCGGCTGCGTCTCGCGCTGGCGGATACGCTCACGGCCGAGTTCACCGCCGATGCCGGCATACGCCTCGCGCTGACCTACCCAGCAGCGCCGCTGTTCGGGCCGGAAGAAGCCCTCGCGCAACTCGCAATCGAGGCGAAGGCGGCCGACTTGGGGCCAGTGCTCAGCTATGCTTTGGGACGTCCGCTGTACGGGCGGCTCGACCTCGACGGGCACTTAGCAGCGGCCTTAGGGGACTCCCTGCCGAGCTGGCGGGACTTGTCCGGGCATATCGACGTGCACGGTTTGGCCATCGAAAGCCAAGCTTCAGCCGACTCGCTGCGACTGAACCTCCTGTCTGGCGGGCATTTCGCGTTCGGCGCGGGCCGCGTGGTCCTGGACTCAGTGGCGATTGGCTTGCGGCGCTACGACCGCGACCACCGCGCCCTGCAACCGGCGGGCACCTTGCAACTGGCAGGCCAACTGGAAGGTAGCAAGCCCTCGAAAATGGAATTGGCCCTCAAAGACGTAGAATTAGCTTTCTTCGGCGGCCCCGAGGGATTGGTCCAGCTCGACGCCGAAGTCAGCGGCACGGCAACCGCTCCTCAAGTTGCCGCCGACCTGGCCGTGGAATCTGCGGACTTGGGCAAACTGCGCGGTCGGCTTGACGGCGACCGGGATGGCGGCGATTGGCATTTGAACTGGACGACCTTGCCCGACGACAGCCTCACCGTAACCGGTCAAGTTCCTTGGGATTTACAGGCTGGCGAACTCGCCTTAGACAAAGGTTGGCTCGAGGCGCGTTCCGACGGCATCGGCCTCCTCTTCCTCGGCGACCTAATTGCCGAACTGGACCATCTCGACGGTCGGATTAGCGCGGATATCCGGGCAGAGGGGTTGGATTCAACGCTCTCACTGCAAGGTCAAATAGGGGTTTCGGAGCTCGAATTTGCCCTCCTCGACTTAGAGCCGATTTACGCGCTGCCCGACGGGCAGTTGCAATTCAATGGCCGGCAAGTCAAACTGGTGGGTTTCTCGGTCGAGCAAGAGCCTAAGCGAGGGTTTCGCAGCGCGTCGCTCACCGGGCTGCTCGACTTGTCGCAACTCGACGACCCGAGCTTTGACTTGCGGCTCCAAGCCGAGCGGATGACCTCTTACTACGAGGCCGTTGGGCAGTCCTTTAAGGCGGACGACATCGACTTAGATCTGTCTTTCGTCGGCTCAGTCAGCGCGTCCAAATTGGCCGGGCGCGTCCGCCTCGACCAGCCAACGACCGAGACGAGCCTCGTAGTCCTCACACTGCCCGTGCCACCGCCACCGCCGGCGCTGCGCGACGAGTTTTTGGAGAACATGGCCCTCGCCGTCGAGGTTGAGATCCGCGGCCTCGCCCTCGACAGCGAGTTAGCCGAGGTCGAAGCGTCGGGTGCGGTCGAGATCGGCGGCACCTTCTACAAGCCGCTGTTTCAAGGCGACGTCACCATAGACCAAGGACAGGTCTTTGTTCTCAATCAGCAGTTCAACATTACCCAAGGACGCGTCGTCTTCAACCGCCTAGCACCGACCAAATCGATCCTCGACGTGATATACGATCCTTTTGAATTGAATCCTACACTCGACGTAGAGGCCAAGACCGATGAAATCACCGACATTCAGGACGAGGAGCAGTACGTCGCAACGTTGACGTTGCAAGGGCCAGCTCAGAAGATCGCGCCGGATTTTAAGGCGGAATCGGAGAATCCAGACGCGGACCCGCTAGGGCTTCAGAGTACCATCAACCTGCTAGCCTTTAACATGGCCAATCCCGACTACGCTGAGGCTTTTGGCTCGACTAGTGAGGCTGTTAATACCGCCGCCGTAGTCTTTGGCACCACGGCCGGCCAGCTCTTGAGTAAGCAGGTCGAGAAGGTGGGGCTTAATGAATTCACGGTCCTACCGTCGAGTGAGATCGCCGGAGCCGAGCCTGGGGTCGCTCTGCGGGCGGGCAAGTACCTCGGTGGATTGCCGTTTCCCGTCTGGGTGCGCTACGAGGCCCTGCTAAAAGAGATGGCGGCGGGCGAGGTGCGAGTCGAGCACAAAATTAAGTCCTTTCTCACCATCTTCGGCCTAGCCCAAAGCGAGTACGATCACTACGGGCTGGGCATTGGCCTGAAGCGAGAATTCCGGTGAGCGCACTCGCCGCCGTGCTCTGTCTGGCTCTCGCCGGGACCGCCTTGGCCCAAGAGGAGCCGCGCGAAATATCGGCCCATGAAGCCGATGGTCACAAGGTGGATCAGATACGCTTCGTTCACCGAGGCGCGAAGCGCATCAAAGGCGAGACCTTGCGCTCGGCCATGCTGACGCAAGAGGGCAAGCGCTTCCAACGCCGCTTCTTCAAAAACGACCTCAGCGGACTAGTCAATCTCTATTACGGCAAGGGCTATCGCGACGCCGAGATCGTCCGCAAGCTCCTGCGCTTGGACGCCAAAAATCGAGTCCACATTCACATTGAAATCAATAGCGGCTCCCTTTGGACGGTGCGCGCCCTGACCCTCGTAGGAGGTGCGCCCTTTGCAGCCGACACCCTGCGCGCTCAGGTCGGCTTGCGCGCCGGGGCACCTCTCGACTACGGCAAGGTGCTCGAAGGCGAGCGTCAACTACAGGTCTTCCTCAATCAGCGCGGCTACCCGCACGCGGCCGTGCGCAACGAGTGGGTAAGCGACGACCGCGCCGGCCGCAGTACAGAGGTCGTCTTTCACATCAATCCCGGGCGCAAGATGTACTTCGGTGCCGTCGAGGTCGAAAACCTCGACCAGCTATACACACGCAAGGAACTAATCGAGCGCTATCTGCGCTTTGAGCAGGGGGATTTGTACAATCCCGAGCAGCTTGCCAAAAGCCGCGAGCAACTGGCGCGGACCGGCCTGTTCCGCTCGGTCTTTTTGCTCACCCCTGATACCGGCGACAGCTTGCAGCCGATCGTGGTGCGCTTGCAAGAAAAAAAGCGCATTTCCCTAAGTAGCGAAGTGTTCTTCAGCAACATTGAGCCGCGCGTGAAAGGGGTCGTGCAGCACAACAACTGGCTGGGCCGTGGCGCTCGGCTCAGCCTCGACGCCAGTTGGGGACAGCCAGAACAGGGCGTCACCGCGTCCTTCACCGAGCGCAACTTGCTCGGCATGGGTGCCGACTTGGTGCTGTCGGCCGGCGTCACCGACGAATGGGACGAGAAAACGGATTTCGGCAAGCCGAACGACCAGCGGCAATTCGATCTTTTGACCGCCAACGATTCGGCACTCGGAGACCTCTTATTCTTTGCCGGCGAAGCGGCCGCACGAGCGTATATCAGCGCGTCCACCTTTGACTACCTCGCGGTCGAGCACTTGTGGAAAGCTGAAGCAACGCTCACCAAAGGCTGGCGCGAAATGTACCGCGCCCAAGTCTCTCTTAGCGGCGAAGACTCGCGCATCCGGCCCGATCCGAGCGCACACATCGCCTACCGGGACGATGAAGACGAAGAAGAACCCGACCGCGATGAGCCAACCGACGCGGACGATCTGTTTGGCGACTCCGACTTTGATTTCTCTGGCAAAGGCAATTTCTCGGCCCAAGACGACTACAGCGACGGCAAAATCCCGGTAACTGCGGATTGGCTACAGATTCTGACCGAACGCACGCGGTCGGTCGAATTGAAGACCGAGTTTTTGCGCGATTCGCGCAACGACCCCTTTGCCCCCACGCGCGGCGCGCTCTTACAGTTGACCGGACGCTACGCCTCCTCATTCATTCTAGGACAGCGTCAGACTTATGTGATCGATGGCGACGCCGCATTCATGTATTACCAACCGCTCTCGCGGCGGCTGGTGTTGGCGCTAGCCCTGCAAGGAGGAGGCGCGGCCTCGCTGCGCGAGGGACGGCGGCTGCCGCAGAAATACTGGTGGGCATACGGCGGTGAGGGTTCTCTGCGCGGCGTTGAGCGCGACGCCATACACGTGCCGGGCGGCGGACGCCTCGGCCTGAATATGCGCGGGGAATTGCGCTATCAGCGCAACAACTTTGGTCTCGTCGGCTTTTGGGATCGGGCGCAGGTCTGGCGCAAGCCAAGCCAAGCGACCTTGTGGCGTATGGCCGATGGCTATGGGGTGGGGCTGCGCTACGCTTTGGGCTTTCCCCTGCGGCTCGACCTAGCCTTCAACGATGGCTCCCTCAACAACCAATCTGACGAGCAATCGTGGTGGCGGCGGCGGCACTTTTACTTTTCTATTGGTCAGGCTTTCTGAATGGTCGAAATCATACACCACGCCGACGCCAACGAGCTGATTGCGCTTGCCGGTGCTTGCCTCGAATTGCACCAGAGCGAAAACAACTTGCCGCTCGGCCTCGCGTACGCGCTTGCCAAAGATTCCCTGCGCTACGGGTCCGAGCCGCCATTATTATTGAGCGTCTTGGAGCAAGGCCGCCCGATCGGCGCGGCCGTAATGACGCCGCCGAGGAGAATCATCCTCAGCAAGTTCGTTGCGAATGGGGCTATAGCCCATCTCGTGCGCTACCTGCTTGAAACGGAGGCGTCCATCCCCGGCGTCGTCGGGCCGGCGTCCGAAGCGCAAGCCTTTGCCGCTTGCTGGGCTGAGGCCGTGCCAAGCGCCGCGCCTAAGGGGACCATGCGGCTACGCGTATTTGAAGCCCGCGCGGTCGCCGATGTGCCCCTTGCGGCGGGGGCGCTGCGCTTGGCCAGCATGGACGATCATCCGCTCATGGCGCAGTGGATAGACGCCTTTTCGCAAGAGGCGTTAGGGGAACCAGCCGATCGCGACAAGGCCGAGAAAAGCGCCGCGCGGTTCATTGCCGACAAACAACTGTACATTTGGGATTGCAATGGGCCGGTCTCCATTGCCAAAACGACGCGCCCGATGCGAAACGGCATAACCGTCACCGCAGTGTACACGCCGCCCGAGCAGCGCAACAAAGGATACTCCACTTCATGCGTCGCGTCGCTGACCAAGAAACTACTCTCCGAGCGCTATTCGTTTTGCAGTCTATTTGCCGATCAATCCAATCCAATCTCCAACAGCATCTATGAGAAAATCGGCTACGTGCCTTTGGGAGATGCGCTAGAAATTGACTTCGCTACCTGAAACCCGCTGCTAGACGGCAGCTTTTTGAAAGAGCTATTATGCAATCATTTCGCAGCAGTACCACCACGCAGGGGCGGCGCATGGCCGGGGCGCGTGCCCTGTGGCGCGCCACCGGCATGAAGACCGAGGATTTCCAAAAGCCCATCGTCGCCATCGCCAATTCCTTTACCCAGTTCGTGCCTGGACACGTGCATCTGCACCCCATCGGCCAGAAGGTCAAGCAAGTAATCGACCAACACGGCGGCTACGGCGTGGAGTTCAACACCATTGCCGTAGATGACGGCATTGCCATGGGCCACGACGGCATGCTTTACTCCCTGCCGAGCCGCGAGCTAATCGCCGACAGCGTCGAGTACATGGTGCAGGCCCACAAGGCCGATGCCCTCGTCTGCATCTCCAATTGCGACAAAATCACTCCGGGTATGTTGCTGGCCGCGCTCAGGCTCAACATCCCGGCGATCTTCGTCTCGGGCGGGCCAATGGAGGCCGGCAAGACCGAACTATCAACGGGCCGCGCCAAGCTCGACTTGGTCGACTCTATGGTCGCTGCGGCCGATCCCAACCTGAGCGACGAGGACGTGGCCAAGATGGAGGAACAGGCGTGCCCGACTTGCGGCTCGTGCTCGGGCATGTTCACCGCCAACTCCATGAACTGTCTCAACGAGGCCATCGGCCTAGCCCTGCCGGGCAACGGCACCATCCTCGCCACGCACGCGCTGCGCTGGGAGCTTTTTGCCGCGGCCGGCAAGCGGATCGTCGAAATGGCCAAGGCATTTTACCTAGCGGGCGACGCGTCGGTGTTGCCGCGCAGCATTGCGACCTTCGCGGCCTTTGAAAACGCCATGACCTTGGACATTGCCATGGGCGGTTCCACCAACACGGTCCTGCACCTGTTGGCCATGGCCCGCGAGGCCGAAGTCAATTTCACCATGGCCGACATCGACCGGCTCTCGCGGCAAGTCCCTTGTATCTGCAAAGTGGCACCGGCCACGCAGGAGTTTCACATAGAGGATGTCGCGCGCGCCGGCGGCATTATGAGCATCTTAGGCGAGCTGTTGCGCGGCGGCAAAATCCACCCCGAGCCGCAGACCGTTGCCGGGCCGTCGCTCGGCGAGCTAATCGCCGCAAACGACATTCGCGGGCCGGGTACAGTCGACGCAATGGCCAAACAGCGCACATTAGCAGCCCCAGGCAACGTGCGGACGAAAACCGCTTTTTCCCAGAACAACTTTTACGCCGACTCGGACACCGACGCTCAAACGGGCTGCATCCGCTCGGTCGCGCACGCTTATTCGCAGGACGGCGGGCTAGCCGTGCTTTTCGGCAACATTGCCGAGGAGGGCTGCATCGTGAAGACGGCTGGCGTCGATGAGTCGATCTGGGTGTTTGAAGGCACGGCCCGGATCTTCGAGTCGCAGGACGAAGCGTGCGAGGGCATCCTCGGCGGCAAGGTCCGCGACGGCGACGTGGTAGTGATCCGCTACGAGGGCCCCAAGGGCGGGCCGGGGATGCAGGAGATGCTCTATCCAACGTCGTACATCAAGTCCATGGGGCTGGGCAAGACCTGCGCGCTGCTAACCGACGGCCGCTTTTCCGGCGGCACCTCCGGCCTGTCGATTGGCCACGTCTCGCCAGAGGCAGCCGAGGGCGGGGCACTGGCCCTGTTGGAAACCGGCGACCGGATTCGCATCGACATTCCCAAGCGCAAAATCGACGTGCTAATCGCGGACGCCGAACTGTCCGCCCGCCGCCAAAAAATAAACGCCTATCGCCCCCGCAACCGCCAACGCCACATCCCCCAATCGCTACAGGCGTATGCCGCGCTGACCACGAGCGCAGCGCACGGAGCCGTGCGGGACGTGGGTCAGCTACAGAAATAGTAAGGGCGGTTCGCGAACCGCCCCTACGACAACAAAAGGAATCCCATGAAAATCACAGTACTAGACGGACACACCCTAAACCCCGGCGACAACCCCTGGGATCCAGTCTCGGCGCTAGGCGAGTTTGCGGTGTACGACAAAACTCCCGACGACCTAATCTTGGAACGGGCTGCGGACGCCGACGTAATTTTGACCAACAAGGTGCCGCTGACAGCCGAGACGTTTGCCCAACTGCCCAACCTGCGCTTCGTGTCGGTTACGGCCACTGGGTACAACGTCGTCGATGTGGAAGCGGCGCGCGCCCGCGCCATCCCCGTATCAAACATTCCAGTGTACGGCACCGACTCGGTCGCCCAATACACCATGGCCCTGCTGCTGGAGCTGTGCCACCACGTCGGTCGCCACGACGCAGCGGTTCATCAAGGCGGCTGGGCTGAATCGGGCCATTGGTGTTTCTGGGAGACGCCGCTTACGGAACTGGCCGGAAAAGTTATCGGCCTAGTGGGCTTTGGGCGCATCGGCCAGCGCGTCGGCGAACTGGCCCACGCTTTTGGCATGGAAGTCTGGGCGTATGCGCCGTCGCCAAAGGACCCGCCGGGGTACGCGCCGTTTGCCCTCAAGAGCACGGAGGAGATTTTCGCCGGAGCCGACGTAGTCAGCCTCCACTGCCCGCAGACGCCCGACAACACCGGCTTTGTCAACGCCGAGTTGTTAGCGACCATGAAAGAAGGGGCGCTGTTCATCAACACGTCGCGCGGCGCACTCGTCAATGAACAAGCCCTATTGGAAGCCCTGCGCGCCGGCAAGCCCCGGGCAGCGGCAACGGACGTGGCTTCTGTCGAGCCAATCACCAGCGGCAACCCGCTCTTGCAAGCACCCAATCTGCTCATCACGCCGCACATGGCCTGGGCCACGCTAGAGGCGCGCAAGCGACTGATGCAGATGACGGCAGAAAACGTGCGGGCCTTTCTGGACGGCGCGCCGATTAACGTGGTGAACTGAGCGTTGACATTGCGCACGATTTTCGGTTATTATGCTCCAAGGGGGCGACTTGGCTTCGACGGGGTCGGAGAAGCCCAAATTGCGTGCCGAGGTCCCGACACCTCGTAAATCCTCGGGAAACAATTAAGCGACGAAACTAACACGTACGCTCTGGCTGCCTAAATTTAGCGCAGCCCATTGGGGTCTGTTGAGCCTGCGCGGCAGGCCCCAATGACATCTCTTAGCAGGCTGGTCCCAAACTTTCGCCCGAGGGAATGGGACGAGATTTTTCGGGCTGGCTTGTTGCGAGGCCCGTCGGTCGGCAGCGCAACAGGCGAGATAACTAAGGCCGACTACGCACGTAGTATATTTCGGTAGAACCGGTCTCGGACGCGGGTTCGATTCCCGCCGCCTCCACCATTCTTCCACACACAAACGTCTCTCCGGGGTGATTCTTCGGAGAGACGTTTGTCTTGAAAGGAGTTGCTTGTGCCGCAACAAGGAACAATCCTAACGGCTGAAATCTATAAAGAGAAAAAAGGTCTCTACGTATCTCATTGTCCTCAGATCGGAATAGCCAGCCAAGGCAAGGATGAGGAAGAGGCTTTTAATAATCTCAAAGAAGCCGTATCACTCTACCTAGAAGAGGTTACAGAAAGCCATCAGAGAGAGTTGCACCTTGCCTAACCCTAGAAGAAGTTACAGAAAGCCATCATCAGAGGGAGCTGCACCTTGCCTAATCCTAAAATTCCCTCTGGCATCTCGTCGCAGAAAGCCCAAAACGCCCTTCAACGCTTAGGATTTACTTTTAAGAGACAAAAGGGAAGTCATATAGTGATGACCAGAACACACCCCGACACTGACCAGATAGATACAATGATTCTTATTCAAGGCAACGAGATGGCCAAAGGGACATTGAAGACCAACTTAAAAAAAGCGAACGTGGAAATAGAAGATTTCTTGGAAAATCTCTAGTAAAAAGGCGACGGATCTTGGGTATCCACCCTGCGCGTAGGGCCGCCGACTCATCTATCTATACACGAGTACACCTGCCTCCCAAGTGCACTATGAGTTCATACGGACAGATCGGCAATCACCGGGAGTTCCTTACTGATGATCCTCTCATGCGCTCCGGGCCACAGGCAAAGGGCGGATGAGCTGATGCCGAGTGACAATCAGACGCCAGAACAGGCGGCGCGAGACAAAATCGACGAACAGCTATCTAACGCGGGTTGGATAGTTCAGAGCAACAAGAGAATTGACTTCAGCGCCGGCCTCGGGATCGCCGTCCGTGAGTATCAGACGTCTGTCGGCCCCGCTGATTATATCCTCTTCGTCGACAACAAACCCGTCGGCGTAGTCGAGGCCAAGCCGGAGGACTGGGGCCAGAGGATCACGACGGTAGAGGAACAGTCCGGCAGCTATGCCACTGCCAACCTCAGGTGGGTGAACAATCGCGAGCCCCTGCCATTCGTCTATGAAACGACCGGCGTGCTCACGCGCTTCACCGACAGCCGCGATCCGAAGCCCCGCTCCCGGGAGGTGTTCAACTTCCCTCGGCCAGAGACAATACAGGACTGGCTCACCCAGTCGGCCTCGCTTCGCGAGCGGCTCCAAAAGATTCCGAGTTTAGACCCCACCAAGTTGCGAGCGTGCCAAGTCAACGCCATTGAGAATCTCGAAGTATCCTTCAAAAAAGACCGTCCACGCGCCCTCATTCAGATGGCCACTGGCTCGGGCAAGACCTACGCCGCCATCACCTCGATCTACCGGCTGCTCAAACACGCTGACGCCAAGCGCGTCCTCTTTCTCGTAGATACCAAGCATTTGGGCGAACAGGCCGAGCAGGAATTTATGGCTTACGTGCCCAGTGACGACAACCGTAAATTCGCCGAACTCTACAACGTCCAGCGGCTCAAATCGTCTTATGTCGCCAAGGACAGCCAAGTCTGCATCAGCACCATCCAGCGCATGTATTCGCTCCTGAAGGGCGAGGAGTTGGACGAAGCCGTCGAAGAGATCAATCCGGCGGAAATAGTTACACGCAAAGAACCGATGCCGGTCGTCTATAGCGACAAGATCCCGCCCGAGTTTTTCGATTTCATCGTCATCGACGAATGCCACCGCTCAATCTACAACCTCTGGCGTCAAGTCCTCGAATACTTCGGCGCCTATCTCATCGGCCTGACCGCGACGCCGGACAACCGCACCTACGGATTCTTCAAGAAGAACATCGTCAGCGAGTACACCCATGAACAAGCCGTTGCCGACGGCGTCAATGTCGGCAACGAAGTCTATATCATCGACACCCAAAGGACCAAGCACGGCGGCCAGCTCAGGGCACTCCAAGAGGTCGAAAAGCGCGAGCGTCTGACGCGCCGCAAGCGCTGGGAAATTCAGGACGAGGACTTCACCTATACCGCCCGCGAACTGGATCATTCCGTGGTCAATCCCGACCAAATCCGCACCGTCATTCGCACCTTCCGCGACAAGCTACCAGAGATATTTTCGGGCCGCACCGAAGTCCCGAAGACGCTGATATTTGCCAAGACCGACAGCCACGCCGACGACATCATCCAGACCGTGCGCGAGGAATTCGCCGAAGGCAACGAGTTCTGCAAAAAGGTCACCTACAAAACCGAAGAAGACCCGAAATCTGTCCTCGCCCAGTTCCGCAACGACTACTACCCGCGCATCGCTGTGACCGTGGATATGATCGCCACGGGTACCGACGTCAGGCCGCTCGAATGCCTGCTTTTCATGCGCGACGTGAGGAGTCGCAACTATTTCGAGCAGATGAAGGGCCGTGGCACGCGCACACTCGACCACGACGATCTCAAGAAAGTCTCGCCCTCCGCTGTCAGTGGGAAGACCCACTATGTGATCGTGGACGCCGTCGGCGTCACAAAATCACTCAAGACTGCCAGCCAGCCGCTCATCACCAAACCCTCCGTGCCACTCAAGGACCTCGCCATGAGCGTGATGATGGGCGTGTACAACGAAGACACTGTGAGCTCCCTTGCCGGTCGCCTCGCCCGACTCAACCGACAACTCGACCACGCTGAGCAGGAACGTATCCGCGAAAAGGCTGGCGGCATCGAACTCACCAACATCGTCGGCAATCTGCTGAAGGCCATCGACCCAGACCAAATCGAAGCAAAGGCCCGCGAGACCGAGCGCGTACCCGACGATGCCGAGCCGTCACCGGCCGCACGCGAAAAGGCTCAGGAGCAGCTAGTCCGTGACGCGGCCAGCGTGTTCAACGGCGAGTTGATAGAGCTGATCGACTCAATTCATCGTGACAAGGAACAGACCATCGACCACGACAGCTTAGACACCGTGGAGCGCGCCGAATGGGAAGGCGACGCGCACGAAAATGCCGAAGCCATAGCACAGGACTTCCGCCAGTATTTGGAAGCGAATCGAGATAAGATCGAAGCCCTGACCATCTTCTACACCCAACCGCATAGGCGCAGAGAACTGACATTCGAGATGATCCGCGAGGTCTTCGACAAGCTCAAGAGCGACCAACCTCGACTAGCCCCTTTGCGGGTCTGGCAAGCGTACTCCTTGCTGGATGAATACAAGGGCAGCCAACCGGCCAGTGAACTGACCGCGCTCGTGGCACTGATCCGCCGGGTCTGTGGTATCGACGCGACGCTGTCTCCCTATTCAGAAACTGTGCGCCGCAATTTTCAGAATTGGATTATGACGCACCACAGCGGCAGCGGAGAGAAGTTCAACGAAGAGCAGATGAACTGGCTACGCATGATCCGTGACCACATCATCACCTCGTTTCATCTGGAACGCGACGATCTGGACATGGCTCCATTCGACGGCAAGGGCGGCCTTGGGCAGATGTATAAGCTCTTTGGCGACCGGATGGATGATGTGATTGACGAATTGAATGAGGCATTGGCGGCGTAACATGAGTAATCTTTCTTCCCGCACAGATGAATGGACACCAACGCTGTTGGATATCCCACCGCATTGGGAGCAAATAGATTTTGAAGATGCATTCGAAAACATTTCTCTTTCGCATCTCAAGATTCCGCAAAAAGAGTATCTTTCCTCCGGCGCGATTCCGATAGTTGATCAGGGAGTCAATTTAATTGGAGGGTTCACAAATGACGCATCAAGGAGCATCCGACCGAATCGTGCCCTGATAGTTTTTGGTGATCATACAAAATGCTTCAAGCTAGTCGGATTTCGATTCGCTCCTGGTGCCGACGGAGTAAAGGTGCTCAGGCCAATTACTATCAACGAACGTTTCGCGTACTATGCTTGCAGGGCATTGCGTCTGCCGGATCGCGGGTATTCAAGGCATTACGCATTTCTCAAAAAGAGTAAACTTCCTCTTGCCCCACAGAATGAACAGATTCGCATCGTCGCCAAGATCGAGGAACTGTTTTCCGAACTGGACAAGGGCGTCGAGAGCCTAAAGACGGCACGCGCACAGCTCAACGTCTATCGCCAAGCCGTGCTCAAGCACGCCTTCGAAGGCAAGCTCACGGCCCAATGGCGCGAAGAGAACAAAGACAAGCTTGAGACACCCGAACAATTACTCACTCGCATCAAGCAAGAGCGGGAAGCACGCTACGAGCGGCAACTCCAGAAGTGGAAGGCTGCCGTCAAGAAATGGGAGGAAAATGGCAAGTCTGGCAAGAAGCCGGCGCGGTCAAGAATGCCCAAGCCAGTTTCAACGATGCCAGAAGAGGAGATTGCCCACCTAGAATCACTGCCGAGTGGTTGGCTATGGTTGACCGCCGAATCTATAGGAGTCGTCCAACTCGGTCGCCAACGTTCTCCAAAGAACAGGTCGAAAGATTACCCCACGAAGTACATCCGAGCTGCAAACATTACGGAGCAAGGTTTGGATTTGGACGACGTTCTCGACATGGACTTCCTTCCTCACGAACTAAGCGCATACCGTTTGGAAAAGGGCGACTTAGTGCTGTCTGAAGCATCCGGCAGCGCAGCGCAAGTTGGAAAGCCAGCGATTTGGGACGATCAGATCCCGAACTGCTGCTTTCAAAACACCGTTATCAGGCATCAACCATATTGTCGTGACTATGCGGTTTATCTGCTTTGGTTGTATCGCTTCTTCTATGTGAGCGGGAAATTTGCTCAAGTTGCAGGCGGCGTGGGAATCAACCACTTAAGTGCATTCAAGTTCGCTCAGATCGCACTTCCTCTCTGCTCTCTGGCCGAACAGCAAGAAATTGTTCGCCTATTGGAGGAGCGATTTGCGGCGATTGAGTGGCAGGAGCGAGAGATCGACTCGGCCTTGAATCAGGCAGAGATGCTACGCCAATCCATCCTCAAGAAAGCCTTCAACGGCTGGCTCGTCGCTCAAAACCCAAACGACGAGCCAGCCTCAGTTCTTCTGGACCGAATCAGAGCCGAAAGAGAGCAGGTAGCAAAGAACAACCACTCCAAAAAAACAAAGAAGAGAAAGACGACTGCATGAATACCGCCCCCATCGTCTCCAAAGTCTGGAGCTTCTGCACCACCCTACGCGACGACGGGGTGAGCTATGGCGATTACTTAGAGCAGCTCACCTATCTGATCTTCCTCAAGATGGCCGACGAGTACGCCAAACCCCCGTACAACCGCGACGTAGGCATCCCAGCCGAATTCAACTGGCAGAGTCTGAAATCGAAAAGAGGTTCAGATCTCGAAGGACACTACATCACCTTACTTCGCGAGCTTGGCACCAAGACGGACATGTTAGGCCAGATATTTACCAAGGCCCAAAACAAGATCCAAGACCCGGCGAAGCTGTTCCGCCTCATCGACATGGTGGACGACACCGAATGGGTGACCATGGGTGCCGACATCAAAGGAGATATTTACGAAGGACTCCTAGAGAAGAACGCCGAAGACACCAAGTCAGGTGCTGGCCAGTATTTCACGCCGCGTGCCCTCATCCGCGCCATGGTCGAATGCGTCCGCCCCGAACCGGGCACGCTCATCGCCGACCCGGCCTGCGGTACAGGCGGTTTCTTCCTCGCCGCCTACGACTTCATCACCAACCCGGCCAACTTCAATCTCGATAGGTCGCAAAAGGAGTTCCTGAAACACAAGGCGTTTCACGGCAACGAGATCGTCGCCAATACGCGCCGTCTGTGCCTGATGAACATGTTCCTGCACAACATCGGCGAGATCGACAGTGGCGTACCCATATCGCCAAACGATTCGCTCGTGGCCGATAGCGGAGAGCGCTTTGATTATGTCCTCGCAAATCCACCCTTCGGCAAGAAAAGCTCCATGAGCTTCACAAACGAGGAAGGCGAACAAGAGAAAGACGACCTCACCTACAACCGGCAAGACTTCTGGGCGACGACCTCGAACAAACAACTAAATTTCGTGCAGCACATCCGCACAATGCTCAAGACCACTGGCCGCGCTGCCGTCGTCGTTCCCGACAACGTGCTGTTTGAAGGCGGTGCCGGTGAGACAATCCGCAAGAAGCTGCTGGACAACACCGACCTGCACACCATCTTGCGCTTGCCGACCGGCGTGTTCTACGCGCAAGGCGTCAAGGCCAATGTAATCTTCTTCGACAACCACGAAGCCAGCCCGAACCCTTGGACCAAGCAGGTCTGGTATTACGACTACCGCACCAATATCCACCATACGCTGAAGAAGAAGCCGATGCGCTTCGAGGATCTGTCGGACTTCATCAACTGCTATAACCCTCAGAACCGACATCAGCGCAAGGCGACTTGGGACGAAAACGACGCACCAGAAGGCCGTTGGCGCAGCTACAGCTACGAGGAAATCAGCGCCCGCGACAAGACCAGTCTCGACATCTTCTGGCTCAAAGACGAAAGCCTAACAGACCTAGACAACCTGCCCGAACCCGACGAACTCGCCGAAGAGATCATCGATAACCTAGAGGCAGGTCTCAACAGCTTCCGCGAAGTCTTAGCCGGTTTGGAGACGCGGTAGGCCGTGGCTTCCGTGCGCCACGGGCGGTTGACCGCTATGTTTTCGGGCTGATGATAGGCGTTTTGGCAGGGCCTCTTAGTAACTGACGTTACGCGGCGGCCCTATTCGGCTTGGTCTAACAGGAGCCTAAAGGCTTCGAGGCTGGGCACCTGTATGGCCGCCCGAAACAACTGCTTGAGACGCGGCACATCGTCAATGGCCCCAAGGCGGGCAGCCAAGCGGCGCACGGCCTCCGGCTGAAAGCGCAGTTCCAACACTTCTTGAATGCTTTCGCGGATACCTTGCTCAATGCCTTGCTCAATGCCCTCCTCGCGGGCTTGCTCGCGGGCTTGTTGGGTTAGGTATTGAGCAAACGAGGATTCGCGCATGAGGTCCATGAGGTACTCCTTGGAAACGATGGCCGTGATCGTCTGAGGATTATACACTAAGTCGCTCAACAGCGTCAACCCGGTGAGCACATCGGCTTTAACCGACCGCGTCAACGGCATGTCCCACGCCTTGGCCACACATTGCTCCAACCACGCCGTCTCAGCCTGTCCGGCCGGCGGCTCAGAGGGGAGGAGCGGGCTAGGAGGCGCTGGAGTGTAGCGGAATGGATACAGCAATGGAGGGTTGGGGACAAAAGCTGCGTAACATCACTTAGTAAGCGCTAAAATGTCCGGCGAGAGGCTTCGTCAAGCAATTGATCCTGTATCTTCCTGATTTCTTCAATCACTGAGTCAATTTCCTCGTGGCATCGCCACGCCGGTATTCGCAGGATTGTCCAATCGAGATTGACTAGGACGCGGTCTCGTGTAATATCTTGGCGCCGTTGTTGGTTTCTGGCGTCAAGGTGCTGATCGCCGTCAACCTCGATGTTCAGCCTGATTCCTTGTTCTAGCAGCGCAAAGTCCAACTCGTACCCCTCTACTTCGAGCTTGCTATAGGGTAAGATATCTTGGAGTTGCATGGCGTCGAGCAGGATCTTCTCAGACGTGCTGTCCGTGCGGAACTCGGCGGCCAGCGAACCAGTCCCCTCATTCCGGGCGACCTCATCGCGCAAATAGACCCGCAGGGAGGCCAAGGTTGGACTCCCCAAGTCTCCCATGAGCGGGTGACCGAGAACGATTAGTGCTCGACGGGCGCGGCTGACAGCCACGTTGAGGAGGTTTCTCTCTTTTTCTATCCAACGGGCACCGCTCTTAATGCCGGGCGAGAGCACGGAAGAAAGAATGACCGCATCACGCTCGTCTCCCTGCAGGCGATGTGCGGTTCCACTTACAAAATCGATGTCGTCTAGGAAGTCCTGGCCGAATTGCGTTTTGGCTATCTGATCAATGAGCCGCGCCTGCGCGGTAAACGGAGTTACCACGCCGACGGTCTTGTAACCGGATTCGATTGCGCCGCGAAGTTGTTTCACTGTTTCCTCTGCCTCTGCCCGATTTAGCCAGCTTCCAGTGGCGGGCCGTACTGCCGCGCCGTCGATATCGCA
This sequence comes from Candidatus Latescibacterota bacterium, assembly GCA_022825835.1. Lineage (GTDB taxonomy): Bacteria > Latescibacterota > UBA2968 > UBA8231 > UBA8231. The sequence continues at coordinate 4,874 of JAJDVZ010000031.1, read as the reverse complement.
CCAGTAGATGGCACGATCACGCTGGGATGTATCGGAGACATCCGTCAATACGGTGAGTTCACCCTTGTAGAACGTCTTGTTGAACCACCGGGCGATGTGTGGGTGGCAGCGGTAGTGCTCGTTGAGAAGAACTGGTGTTTGGGGTCTTGCGACAAACTCGAACGCGGAGTAAGCCGAACCGTCTTTGTAGTGGATGCCGCGGTCGCGTAGATCGTCGTTGTCAAACCCCGTCTGTGTGGAGATCTCCTGTAAAAGTCCATCGCTAAGGGAAACGATCGGATTCAGTTGGTATGGATCCCCCACGACCGCCAAGCGTTTTGCGCGGTAGGCCAATGGCAATACGGCCGCGAGGCTGCACTGGCTGGCTTCGTCGACGATCACGAGGTCAAACAATCCTGATTCCAAGGGGAAGTTGGAATGCGCTGTTAATGCCGTGCACGCCCAGCCTCGTACGTAGCGAAACGAATTGCTTATTACTCGTCTGAATCGGTCGCTACTGACAGGAATTGTGCCGAAGAGTGCTAGACGGTTAGCGCCGGAGGAGATTCGCGTTGCCGTGTCCACGCGGATTGCGTAGAGGCTTGCATCCGCCCATTTCTGGTCTGCTTCGCGCACACTGGTCGTCGGGTCGCCCACTGCGGACTCCAGTTGTTGACGTTTAGCTCGTCCAATTTCCAATTGGGAGGTCAGCTTTGCTATACGCTGATCAATTTGAGCCCAGATGACGAGTTGATCCAATGAAGCGGTTTCAAGGCAGCCCAGTCGCCTACGGAAGCGTCGCGCGCGGAAACGAGGGAACAACCACGTCCGCAACAGCCCTCTGGCTCGTTGCTCTATTTCGTGGGAACTGATGGACAGTTCAGGAGGACTCGCGTTAGTCCAGAGTGTTCGCGTCGCCTCCTTCAATGCTTGCCTGAGTTCCTCCTGCTCCTCGACCACCTGAAGTAGTTTCACATCGAGTTCGTCTAGCCGCGCCAATTTCTTCATTAGCTGGGTGCGCTCAGTAGCGACTCGCTTCAATTGGGCGCGCGCTGCGGCTTGGTTGCCGCGGTGCGCTGCCGCCTGAGCCGACGCCGCGGTAATGCGATCCGGGACCTGCTCGCGCACATCGCGATTGCCGGTGCGGACTAACAAGCCGCCAATCACGTCCTTTTCCGCACGCTCGACGGCCACGTCAACTGCACCATTGTTGGTCGAAGTCACCAAGACTTTGTCGCCGTCCAGCCACGCGTTCGCTACCGCGTTCACTACGAGTTGCGTCTTGCCGGTCCCAGGTGGGCCGGTCACGACCGTCAGAGGATCCCTGCGGAGACGTTCGAGTGTTTCTTCCTGTGATTGGTTGCATACAAGTGGAGCTGCGAGAGGCTCGGACGGAGGTCGCTTGTCTTTCTTCTGCGCGAAACCATCGAGGAGAAGATGTGCCGCAGCCGTAGTCGCCCAGTCATCGCGAGTCTGCAGGCGTCGCAATTCCTCACGAAGGGTGCTAGTGTACCCTCCAGACCACTCGGCCACGACCGAAATCGCGGCGTTGTAGATACCTTGTTTGCGATCGATGTTCGATTCGAGGATTCTCGCGTTGAGAGGCGATAATATCTGGAGCCCGAGCAGGTCGGCCGTTTGTTCGGCGAGAACACCAAAAGCGTCGGCATCTCCGAACGGCAAGCCATGACTCAACAGGTCGCTGATGTCTTCGGTGATCGAAGGGTCAAAGATACCGCTTGCCGTGATGGCCAAATTGAACTCTGGCTCCATAGTAGCGTGAAGTTCCCACTGGTTATCGGGGCCTTGTTCCGGTTCGATTTGGACAGCGAAAAGAGGAGCAACCTTGGGTGTGTGATCGCGGTCGGTTACGACGATAGTCGGCCAACCGTAAATGATCGACCCGGTGCGAGACCTCAGTTTATCGGGGAGTTCTCCGGGTGCCGGCGTCGAGTCGCTCTGCCCGACAACCAGTTTCTCTTCTCCACGGTGCAAGAACCACAGAGAGTTCTCTTTGACGTATGGGACCAGTGATTTTGCTGCTTCCGCTTCAATGCACCGTTGTGCATAGTCGCATAATTGCTGCCAAGGAGTTTGCCCGCTGTTGGCAGCCGGCTTTGAAGAGCTTGAAACGCAGGGACTTGCGTTCGTTGCCGTGTTCCGCGAACCGCCCGCTACGCTATCCGATGCGACTTGGACCGAGGAGCCCTTACTACCTGCGCAGTCAATACACCAGACTTTTTTTGACGATGGTGACCAGTAGGCACGCTGGCCCACCTCTAGCCACATTGCGCACGATCGGCAGCGTCCGGCGTACTTCAGCGAGATGATGCGTAGCTCTTTGGGGTGTTTCATCCTCGGTCCTCAGAGGGGGCCATCAGTGCGGGCTTGATTGTCGATGCGATAAAACAGGGCTATTATAAAACTGGCTAAACTGAATGTAGTGCAAATCTTTAGTGCAAGGGACATCCTAGACCACGGGACGGCATGAACACAGCGCTCATCGCCTCCAAAGTTCAGTGCTTCTACACACGAACATGACCGGCAAACTTCCCATCAACATTGACCACCTGCTGCGCCAGCGCACCATCGAAGGCGAACGCATCGAGTACAAAGCTGGTTGGAATCCGCAGAGCGTGCTGCACACCATCTGCGCCTTCGCCAACGACTTCCACAACCTAGGCGGTGGCTACATCGTGCTGGGTGTGGAGGAACAGAACGGCCGTCCGGTGCTGCCGCCAACGGGCATTGACCCGGAGTCCGTCGAGGCGATTCAGAAAGAACTGCTGAACTTGGGATATTCGGCCATACAACCTTGGTGTCACCCGAACTCGGCGACCTACGATGTGGATGGCCAAACCATCCTCGTCCTCTGGGTGCCCGGCGGCGAAACCCGTCCCTATAAAGCCAAAGTGAATCTGAGTGCGGAGCGCAACGATTGGGCCTACTTCATTCGCAGACACAGCAGCACGGTTCGCGCCAAGGGTCAGGACGAGCGTGAGCTGCTCAGTCTGGCGGCCACAGTACCTTTTGACGACCGCTATCGCCAGACTGCTTCGCTTGATGACCTGTCCCATCGGCTGATCCGTGAGTTTTTAGGGGAAATCGGCAGCGAACTAGCATCGGAAGCAGAGGGCCTATCTGTTGAGGGCTTGGGCAAGCGCCTGAATATCGTCGGCGGCCCGCCCGAGGCGATGTTTCCGAAGAACGTCGGCCTGCTGTTCTTCAATGAGCGGCCAGACAGTTTTTTTCCGGCCACCCAGATCGATGTCGTGTGGTTTCCCGATGGGCCGGGCGGCGATCAGTTCGAGGAGAAGGAGTTCCGCGGGCCGTTGTCCATCATTCTCAGCGAGGCGATCAGTTACATTGAGCGGAACTACCTGAAGGAAACCGTCGTCAAGTATCCCCACAAGCCGGAGGCCGAGCGATTCTGGAACTTTCCGATTGGTGCCATCGAAGAGGCGCTGGTGAACGCCATCTACCATCGCTCATACGAGGAGCGGGAGCCGGTTGAAGTTCGGATCACCCGCGAAGAGTTGCTGGTCTTGAGTTATCCCGGTGCGGACCGCTCCATCCGTATGGATGACTTCAAGAAGGGTCAGGCCGTAAGCAGGCGCTACCGGAACCGGCGTATTGGTGAGTTTCTGAAAGAACTCGACCTCGCCGAGGCGCGCTCAACCGGCGTGCCGAAAATTTTCCGGGCCATGCGGCAGAACGGCTCCCCGGATCCAATTTTTGAGAGCGACGACGACCGCACTTGGTTTCGAGTGTGCCTACCGGTGCATGAACGGGCTTCTCTTGCGGCGACCGACCATGATACCATACATGATAAGTCATTGATAAAACAAGACGATATGCGGCATACCGACCAAGTGACCGACCAAGTGACCGACCAAGTTGAGCAACTGGTAATTGCGCTCACCAGAGAGATGAGCCGGACAGAATTGCAAATGGCGCTGCAACTGAGACACCGCCGCCACTTCACCACCGCCTATCTAAGACCCGCCCTCAAGGCTGAGTTGGTTGAAATGACCCTCCCCGACAAGCCGAATAGCCAAAACCAGCGCTATCGCCGAACCGCTCAAGGCGAGGCGCTCGCTGAACAAATCAAACGGCAGAACGCCCCCACATGAACACCGCTCCCATCATCTCTAAAGTCTGGAGCTTCTGCACCACAGATACCAAGTCAGGCGCAGGCCGGTATTTCACGCCGCGCGCCCTCATCCGCGCTATGGTCGAATGCGTCCGCCCCGAACCGGGCACGCTCATCGGCCGCTCCTCAAGGGCGAGTGCCCGCCCGACACCCCGGAACACCATCGCGCGCATCGTCGTGCCGTTCATCGCGGTGAATTAAGCGTTGAGGAGAGCGGTGAATTAAGCGTTGAGGAGAGATGATGAAAATGAGAGCTTCTAGCGATCATCATAGCGGTTGACCGCTATGTTTTCGGGCTGATGATAGGCGTTTTGGCAGAGCCTCTTAGTAACTGACGTTACGCGGCGGCCCTATTCGGCCTGGTCTAGCAGGAGCCTAAAGGCTTCAAGGCTGGGCACCTGTATGGCCGCCCGAAACAACTGCTTGAGACGCGGCACATCGTCAATGTCCCCAAGGCGGGTGGCCAAGCGGCGCACGGCCTCCGGCTGAAAGCGCAGTTCCAACACTTCTTGAATGCTTTCGCGGATGCCTTGCTCAATGCCTTCCTCTCGGGCTTGTTGGGTTAGGTATTGGGCAAACGAGGATTCGCGCATGAGGTCCATGAGATACTCCTTGGAAACGATGGCCGTAATCGTCTGAGGATTATACACTAAGTCGCTCAACAGCGTCAACCCGGTGAGCACATCGGCTTTAACCGACCGCGCCAGCGGCATGTCCCACGCCTTGGCCACACATTGCTCCA
>JAJDVZ010000122.1:0-28840 GCA_022825835.1 Candidatus Latescibacterota bacterium | reverse complement strand
CGCGAGCTCGGGCGCGCCTTGGTGCAGCACGCTCATTTTGTGCGTCCGGACGTCGTGCTGATCGCCGGTGTTCTCGCCTTGGCGCCGTCCTACATGGCCGGGATCCGGGAGACCGTGGACGAGGGCATGGTGCCCCCGGTGGAGGTGCTCAGGAGCCGCGTCACGGACGCCCCCGGTGGCTGGTGGGCCAGTTGCTCCATGGCCGTCTACGAATACTTGACCCAGCAACCTCTCGATCTCTCGAGGCTGGGGGCTCTGAGAGATTGACGGCTTCCTTGCCCGGCGGAGGGCAGATCGAGGCTCTGTGGCGCAATGGATTAAGGCACGCTTGGCAGTCTGTTCAATGAATGACGGCCTTGGGTTCTTCTCACCGTGGTCGTTTTGGTTTGGGGTAGTGCGGTAGCGGCTCAGGTGTGTTTTCGGCCGGTCCCAAACGTCAGCGGTACACCCCCACGACTATGTGATCCTTAACGGTGCTGTAGTCACCGTCTATGTGTTCGATCTTCAGCCCGTACGAGACCTCCCAGCGGGAGGGGTTGTCACGCCGCAGGGCGTCAGGATTCGGTGTCCAGTAGTCCGCGAATCGAATCTTGAGCGCACGTTTCCGCTTCGGTTGACCATGCCGGTTGTGCATTGACGACACCTGTCCCGGCAGGATGGTGAGGATGCAGTCCGGAAGTAACGACTGTAGCCACGGTTCGTTGCCGCAATCTTGTTTGCGCACCCGAAGCAGTTCGGGCACCAATTGGGAATCAGCGACGGGAGACTCGTGCCAAGGCGAGATGCGCCACTGTATCGGCTCGTTGAAGTACGGAGCCCACTTGCCCACCAGGACCTCGACAAAGCCCATCCGGCCGGGTTTGCCGATGCCCGAATCTATGGGCTCGACCTCGACGATACACCAAGACCAGCGCTCGCAATCGGGATGAAAATCACCGGCTCGTCGACTTTGCGACAAGAGCGGCTCCGTCCATGCGACCACCACCATCACCACCATCACCAAAATCCATCGCGTCATCGGTTCCTCCTCAGCATGATTTGCCTTCTGGTTTGCCTGAGATTCGCTCCATAAGGGACTGGTTTCGTCAAGCGGTCCTGACCTCTCTCCTCCCTCGTTGGGGCCGACCTCGGCACGCCGCTGCATGCCTGGGCCCGGCACCCAGTTGCAGGACGTCAAGCCATTTGGAAGCTATATTCGGTCCCCATAGCGCTCTGTGATGAGTTATGGAGTATAGGCAAAAAAAAGGGGGGGGGGTAGAAAAACTTCTCAAAATCAATTCTCGTGCGAAATTCCGGCTTCCGTGACGGATGAGTCGTGCACGTGCCCAGAGTGTCGGGACGATGTTGTGGTTTGAGGTGGGATGGTGGGATACCCCCGGGACGTTCGCTCCGGCGTGTTGTGGTCTGCCAGGCCGGTCATCTGGAATGACGGTCTTGCCCCACGTGTCCGCCTCGGTGCGGTGCGATCGCCGCAGATTGGGTATCCGATAGTAATGGAACAATTTTGGTCGCTAAGGATCGCTTTTTCTCGTCCCATCACCGCGGTGAGATGGTCCTGGCCTGAAGCTTCCGCGTCCTGACGAAGTGATGCAGGGTGGTCGGCGAGACCTCCATGATGCGTGCGATGGAGGCCTTCGAGACCCCCTTTGTCAGAAACGTCCGGATGTCCTCTTCCCTGCCGTCCAGCTTCGACTTCCCCCGTGCCCCCTTGGGCCGACCGAGGCGCTTGCCGCGTGCCCTGGCGGCCACCAGACCCTCCTTGGTGCGCTCCACGATCAGGTCGCGTTCGATCTCGGCAAAGAGCCCGAAGAGAACGATCATCGCCTTGGTCTGGAGATTCTGCTTGCCCTCGAACCGGATGGACTCCTTGATCGACACGAGGCGCACGCCTTTGTGGATCAGGCGATCAATGACGTGCAGGATCTGGCCGAGGCTTCGGCCCAGGCGCGACAACTCGCTGACGATGAGCCGGTCGCCCCGCTGCAGCGCCTCGACCTTTTCCATCAGCTCCCGTCTCTGGGCGGCATGCTGCGAGGAGCGTTTGGTTTCCACGAACTCGTCCACCGTGAGTCTCTGCTTCTGGGCGTAGTCGAAGATGGCCAGTCGCTGCTGGTCGAGGTCCTGAGTTCCGGTTGACACCCGAAGATAGGCAATCGTCGCCATGGCCATTCCATGAAATCGTGAGACGGACTTTTTTCGTTGTCATGCATTGTAGGGAAGTCATGCTTTTCCCGCTATTATAAGACCTACGATAAGGGACGTTTTCTTGAAAGTACCAGCGCATGCCCGTCAACTTTCTCAGCGACGCCGAACGGGAACGCTGGCAGTGCTTTCCAGGCACCGTTCCACAGGACGACCTTCACGCCTTCTTTCTGTTGACGGATGGTGACAGGCGCGAGGTCCAGCGCCAGCGAGCCCCTCACAACCGCCTTGGCTACGCCCTGCAACTGTGCAGTCTTCGTTATCTCGGATTCGTGCCTGACGATCTCCGGACCCTTCCCCGCCAAGTGGTCACGTTCGTGGCCGAGCAACTCGCGGTCGACCCGGGCGGTTTGCTCTCCTACGCCAGACGGCACCGAACGCAAACGGATCATGAGCGCCACGTGCAGGCTTACCTGCGCTTTCGCCGTGCCGCACCCCTCGATCTGCACGGCTTGCAGGCCTGGCTGCTCGAGCGCGCCCTCGAACATGACAAGCCCACCCTGCTGCTGCAGCTGGCGTGCGAGAAACTGCACCGCGAAAAGATCGTCCGCCCGGGCGTGACACGCCTGGAGCGTCTCGTCGCAACGGCCCGCGAGCAGGCCCACGACGAGACCTTTCGCCGCCTGGCGCCGCTGCTGGAGATCGAGCGCCAGGCTTTCCTCGACGGCCTCCTGGAGCCCGACGCGACGACGGGGCAGACGCCGCTGAGCTGGCTGCGGCAAGAAGCCGTCTCCCATGCCGCCTCGCAGATCCTCGCCGCCCTGCGCAAGATCACCTTCCTGCGGGACGCCGGCGTCCATCGCTGGGACCTCTCCAGCCTCAACCCCAACCGGGCAAAGTGGCTGGCCCGCATCGGCTGGAAGTCCACCAACCAGGCCTTGCAGCGCATGCCGCCGCGCAGACGCTATGCGGTCCTCGTGGCGTTTCTCCACCAGGCGCTGCTGCACCATACGGACGTGGCCGTGGAACTGTTCGATCAGTGCCTGTGGCGCTGCCATGTCGACGCCAGGCAGGAACTTGAGGAGTTCCAGAAGGCCAAGGCGCGCTCAACCAGCGAAGCCCTCCGGCTGTTTCGGGAACTCGGGCGCGTGCTGCTCGATCCCGGTATCGACGACGCCGAGGTGCGCTCGGCCAGCTTCGCGCGCGTCCCCGAAGGCGTGCTGCGCGAAGCGATCCATGAGAGTCAGGACCTGATTCGTCCACGACCCGATGACGCCATCGACTTCCTTGCCAGGCGCTACCCCTACCTGCGGCAGTTCGTGCCTTCACTTCTCCAGACCCTGACCTTGCGCGCGCAGGGGCCCGATGACAGCGTACTGCGCGCCGCCCAGGTCATCCGCGACCTCGACCGCTCACCGACTCGGCGAGCGGTGCCCGAGAACGCGCCCATCACATTCGCCGGCGAGGCGTGGCGGCCTTATCTCCGCGCCGCCGAAGGCGGTCTCAGCCGCCGCTACTACGAGCTCTGCACGCTTTGGCACCTGCGCAGCGCCCTGCGCTCCGGCAATATCTGGGTCGAACAGAGCCGCCGCTATGCCGACCCGGACACCTACCTCATCCCACCCGCGCAGTGGCCCGGCTACCGCCCGGAAGTGATCCGCCAGACCGGCACGCCCGGCGATGGACGCCGGCGTCTCGAAGAACGCGACGCCGAGCTCGAAGCGTGCATGGCCCAGGTAGAGAAACTCCTGGCACGCAAAGACAGCCCGGTCCGGATCGAAGACGGCGCCCTGGTTCTCTCGCCCCTGGAGGCCGACAGACGCCCCGACAGCGCCGAAGCCCTTGAAGACCTGATTGCCGCCCGCCTGCCGCGGGTGGAACTGAGCGACCTGCTACTCGAGGTCGATGCCTGGACACGCTTCTCGGACCATTTCGTCCATGCGGCCGGCGAAGAGGCGCGGCGGCCCGACCTGTTGCCGCATCTCCATGCCAGCATCCTGGCGCATGCCTGCAACTTCGGCCTCGAGCAAATGGCGCAAAGCACCGATATCTCCTATCGACAACTGGCCTGGACAACGACCTGGTACCTGCGCGAAGAGACCCTGGATCCAGCTATCGTCGGCCTGGTCAACTACCACCACAGGCTGCCCTTCAGCCGGCTGTGGGGCTCCGGAATCCTCTCTTCCTCCGACGGCCAGCGTTTCCCGGTATCAGGCAAGAACCGTCACGCCCGGGCGTTTCCGCCGACGCTGGGCTATGGCCAGGGACTCACCTTCTACAGCTGGACCTCGGACCAGTTGTCGCAGTACGGCTCCAAGCCCGTCATCATCACGGAGCGCGACGCTACCTATGTCCTCGATGCCATCCTGGGTAACGAAACGGAACTGGCTCTTCTGGAGCATACGACGGACACGGCCGGCGCCACCGAAATGATCTTTGCGCTGTTCGACCTGCTGGGGCTGCGTTTCACGCCGAGGTTGCGTGATATCGGCAAGCGCCGCCTTTATCGCTCCGGCACGATCGGCCTGGAAAACTGTCCCCGGCTCAGACCGGCCATCAAGGGCCGCATCAACCGGCAACGAGTCCTGGATTGGTGGGATGAGATGCTGCGCGTGGCGGGCTCGATGAAACTCGGTCACGTCACGGCCTCGCTGTTGCTTCAGAAGCTGCAGGCCTACCCGCAACGAAACCCCCTCGCTCAGGCGCTGCAGGAATACGGCCGACTGATCAGGACCCTGCACGTGCTGCGTTGGTATGCCAACCGGGACGACCGCCGCCGGGTGATGCGCCAGCTCAACAAGGGCGAAATCCTGCACGACCTGCGCGCTTACCTGATGGTCGCCAACAAGGGCCACGTGCGCCGAAAGCGCGGCGAAGACCTGGCCAATCAGGTCAGCTGTCTCAACCTGGTGACTAATGCCGTCATCTTGTGGAACACCGTCTACATGTCGGAAGTGGTGGCGCAGCTCAGACGCGAAGGCTACCCGGTGCATGACAGTGATCTTGCCCGTGTCTGGCCGGCGCGTTATGAGCACCTCAATGTCTACGGCCGTTTTCACTTCGACGTCGAGACGGCGCAGCGGCGAAGGGGACTACGACCCCTGCGGGGAGCGGGTGGAAGGATTCCTTAGCGACCAAAATTGTTCCATTACTATCGGATACCCAGATTCGGCGGTATCGTCTGCTCCGTGAATTCCGGTGACCGGGCGTAACAGGAGACCTCATCGGGAAGCGCACGCATCGCAGTGGTTCCTTGCGATGAGGCCTGGGCCGTCAATTCGTCCCCGCGAAGAAGGCCCACCAAAGCAGGGCGGGCGCTGATCAATCAGGGTGTGTTGCCGTCCCAGTCCTCGATGGTGGCATCCGCGCCAGCGTCCAGGAGTAGTTGTCTCACGCCTTCGGCTCCCGTAGAAGTTGCGTAATGCAGTGGCGTCCTCCCCTGAATGTTCTGCACGTCTGTCTCCGCTCCCGCCTCCAGCAGGATGGCGGCCATGCTGGCGTTTGTCGTTATCGCGGCATAATGCAGCGGCGTTTCGCCCATGGCGTTGCGCGCCTCGGTGGAAGCACCCTCTGCCAGCAGAAATCTCACCACGGCCTCACTTTTCGCGAGCACGGCGGTGTGCAAGGGGGTGTTGGCAGTGAGGTTGCTGCGCGTCTCTACGGAGGCGCCCTGGTCTAGCAGGGTCTTAATCAGGGCGGGGTCGTCCGAATCGGCAATGGCCCGGTGGAAGTCGGCATTCTGGTTGAACGCCGCCAGGCCATTGAGCGCCTTTGCCACGCCTGCATACCCCTCGTCCAGCGCCAGTTGCCGCGGCGTTTTGCCGTCGTTGTTCGGGAAGCTCGGTTCTCTGACCGGCGGATTCTTCGGGTCGATCTGTGCGGCGCCTCCCCTGTCCAGGACATCCGGCCAGTAGGCCACCAGCAGTTCGACCATATCCCGGTCACCCTCCTCGGCGGCGAGATGCAGTGCGGTATAGCCCGCGGTGTTCTGGAAGGCCACAAGAGGGCTGCCACTATGATAGGCCAGCAGCAATTCGGCTGTGGCCAGACGGCCCCGGACGACGGCGTAATGAAGCGCAGTCCAGTTGTAGAGGTCCCCTAGGGAGGTACTCTTTGCCGCGTCGGCCCCGGCAGCCAGCAGGTAGTGGACGATCTTGAGGCTGAGATTGGTCTGCGTGACGGCAAGATGAAGCGCGGGGAGGCCGTTTTCGCTTATCGCATTCACGTCTGCGCCCAAGCGAATCTGGTGCTTGACCTCATCCGGGTCGCCCGCCTTGATGGCATCCCAGAGTTCCTGTGGTGGTGTGTAATCGCCGAGAAGGGGGGCGATATCCGTGTGTCCGTTCTGAATTGCGAGCTGCTGTGCCGTCTTGCCATTTGCGGTCTTGGCATCCGTGTCCGCGTCGCCCTTCAGCAGAGCCTTGAGAACCGCAGCATGACCGACCGAAGCAGCGAGATGCAGTGGGGTGTAACCCTGCGTGTCTTTGGCTTCCACGTCGGCACCGCCACTCAGTAGGAGCGGGACAATACCAGCCCGGTCACTCGTGGCGGCCAGGTGCAGCACGGTTGAGCCTATGTTGTCTGTGGCCTTCACGTCCGCGCCGCCTGCAAGCAGCGCCGTGACAGCCGCTGGGCGGTTGGCCACGACGGCCCACATGAGCGGCGTCTTGTCTTCATCGTCTTGTGCGTCTACGTCCGCGCCACCCTGGAGGAGAACCGTGACCGGCTCGGCCCGGCCGGTTCTGGCAGCGAGATGCAGCGATGTCTGGCCGTCGGCATCTTTCGCATTCACGTCCGCGCCATTACCGATCAGGCGCCTGATCAAGGGTACGTTGCCGCGCCTGATGGCCTCCCGGAATGTCAGCGGTAATGTCTGTGCGTAGGTGCGAAGGTCCTCGGCAAGGTGTCTGTGGTTGTTATACCTCGCAAGTTGCTCTGGGGTATCGCCGTTATGGTCCTCGGCATTCACCTTCGCCCCGTAATGCAATAGGTCCGTGACGATTGCGGTGTGGCCTTCCTCGGCCGCCAAATGCAGGGGGGTCCGGCCACCGCTGTCCGCGATACTCGGTTTGGCTCTAAGCCTGAGCAGGTATCGGACGACTTCGAGTTGGTTGAGTGAGGCAGCGGCATGCAACGCGGTGATGCCGGTTATGAAGCTGTCTCTGCCGCTGGCCTGAATATTTATGTCGACACCGTTAGAACGCAGTGTTTTGAGTTTGGGTATGTCACCGTAGCCAGCGGCCACTATGAAGTTGTACGCCATTCTGCTCAAGAAGTTGGTCAGAGCGACGAGGCCTTTGGCGTTGGTTTTGCTTTGTCCGTACTGGAGAGGCGTCTGGCCATCGTTGTTTGTCGCATGGACGTTCGCCCCGGCTTCCAGCAGGGCCGTGACCGTGGCGCCGTCAGATACCACGGCCAGATGCAAGGGCACTCTGCCCTGGGCATCTATTCCTAGAAGGAGCAACCGCCCGAGAGAGGAGACATTCAGCATGGCGGTGACAATCGCGGCGTGACCTTTCTCTGCCGCGAGATGAAACGAGTTCTTGCCATTAGTGTCGCTGATACCTGGGTTCGCCCCTTCACCCAGCAGAAAGTTGACCATGGAGAGGCTGTTATTACCGACAGCAATATGCAGTGCAGTGACTCCGGACTTGAAGAAAGTCCCCGGTGGAGCTTGCGCATTGACGTCCATGCCGTTCGCCACCATGTTCTTGACTGCGCCCAAATCGTCCCCGAAAACGTGTCTCAGGAACTCATTGACTTCATCCGTTTGCTGTGTCGGTTGCTGCGCGCTTACCCCCACGGCGCAACCCAGAAGCACGATGAAGAACAAGAGACAACAGGACCAACCCGACGATTTGGTGTAACTGGAAATCATTTTTTGTTTCCCTCCCTCTCATCCCGAACGAACTGGAAGCGCATCAGCGCCACTCTGCATGGTTGCACGCGGCTTACCCAATTTCAGTTTGCAAGCTATGGTGCTGGGATTTCAGGCAAGTACTGTGCCAAATGGGGAGCAGGCGTAGTAATCCTTTCTTCCTCAGATACTTGGAGGGAGTTCATGGGAGGCAGGAAGAAGTCGCGAAATGATACACTTCAGAAAGCCAACAGGCGATCCGAAAAACTCTAAGTGCGTGAAATGTATAGGGTAAATGGATTGGGGGGGGGGGGTCGCAAATTGCGCCTGATTCGCAATGTGCAACACTCGATGGAGAGGCGGTTCGCCTCACAACCCGGTGGGCAGGTTGTACTTTTTCAGCTTCCGGTACAAAGTGGCCCGATTGACGCCCAAGACGCGAGCCGCCTCGGCAACGTTGTGGGACAGGAGCTCGAGTGTATAGACAATCGCCTGCCGTTCCACCTCAGACAGAGGTAGATACGCCATCGATGCCCAAGTTTCTGTTCGAGGTTCCGAAAATAGTGGTAGTGAAAGTTCGCGCGGAAGGTTGTGAACTTGCAGCACCTCGGTCGTCTCCAACAAAACGGCCCGCTCGATAACGTTCTCCAACTCACGTACATTGCCCGGCCAGTTGTATTGGAGTAGCGCTCGCAACGTGGCTGCGGACAAACTACTGACCGATTTATTGAGGTGTTCGGTGTGCTTCTTGAGGAAATGGTTGGCGAGCACGGAAATATCTTCGCGACGGTCTCTCAGTGGCGGAAGCAAGATGGGAAAAACTGACAGGCGATAGAAGAGGTCTTCTCGAAATTCGCCAGTTCTGACCGCAGCCTCCAGATTCTTGTTGGTCGCCGCAATCAGCCGCACATCGACATCAATTGGCACCGCACCTCCAAGTCGCTGGATATTCCGCTCTTGCAAGACCCGAAGCAGCTTGCTCTGCAGCAGTGGCGGCATGTCGCCGACCTCGTCCAGAAGGACGGTGCCGCCCTTGGCGCGTTCGAAGGCCCCGAGGCGTTGCGTTATCGCCCCGGTGAAAGCGCCTTGCTCGTGTCCGAACAATTCGCTTTCAATCAGCGTTTCGGGGATAGCCGCACAGTTAATGACGATGAACGGTCCATTCTGTCGCGGGCCGCCGAAATGAAACGCCTTGGCCACCATTTCCTTGCCTGTCCCGCTTTCGCCGACAATGAGCACCGTCACGTCGCTTTCCAGGGCCCGTTCCATCAGCGCATACACCTTACGCATGGCGGGACTGTCGCCGATGATGCCGTCGAACGAGTGGACCGCCCCCAATTCTTTACGAAGGTGGAGAACTTCGGCCTTCATCTGCTCGACCTCTATCTCCTTTGACACGTCCCGGTATAACATCAAGTTGCCGATGACCTCCTGGCCATCGCACACCGGCGTGGTGGTCTGATAGAACATCCGCCCTACTCCCCCCGGCCCCGCTTCAGACTCTTCCTTGCCATTCCAGCCAGCATCCAAGAGGAACTTCTCCGCCGGGGTTGGTCGGCCGGATCCCCGGAACCCTTCCTTGAACCGCGTCGCGAGCGCGTCCGGTGGCAAGTTCTTCAGTTGATCTTCTGTCAGATCGAACAGCCTCTCATAACTCCGATTGGCGAATACCAAACGATCCTCGGTGTCGTACATGGCCATGGCATCCTCGGTGGCATCAAGCACGGCTTCCAGTCTTCGATGGCTGGCGGCGAGGTGTCGCTGTTTCTCGGCCAATGCCTGTTCCATGTTCCACTTGCCGACCAGAGAAAGCGTGATCTGCTGAATCTCTTCGCGGGAAAAGGGCTTCCGGAGGTAGAGCAGTTTGTGTGGCAGCGGCAACCCTCGGACAATTTCGGGAAGCGATTTGTCCGTGTAGGCGGTCATGAGGACGATTTCGATATTGTCGTCGATCTGCCATAGGCGACGGGCCGTTTCGACTCCGTCGATGCCTGGAGGCATGCGAATATCAACGAAAGCAAGGGCAATAGACTTCTCAGCTGTCCTTGCGATTCGCACGATGTCGCAGGCTTCCTGGCCCCCCTTGGCATGGGAAAGCTGGACCTCTGGCAACAACGTTGTTGCGGATTCATCTTCTCCGAAGAACGACGCCAATCTATCAAGTGAAAGCATAACTCCATGGGGCTTCAAAATGTCCCGAAAGTCGCCGTGGATTTCGGGCTGGTCATCGACTATCAGGACACGGTTGTTTTGGTTGTTTTCGTGCTCTGTCATTTCTACCGCCCACCCTATCTGGACCAGACCGACGCCAGGGGAAGCCATTCAGAAACGGCCCTAACAGACGAAAGCAGCAGTGCAACGCGCAGAGTCGTGCCCATGCCGGGGCCATCGCTCAACGCTTCAACCCGCCCGCCCATTCCGATGACGAAATTGGCAACCGAGTGCAGGCCCAGGCCAGTACCACCTTCTTTCGTGGAATATCCAGCTGCAAAGACAATCTTGAGATTCCGGCTGTCAATGCCAATGCCGTTGTCGATTACGTCGAGATGGAGAAAGTCCTCGCTCGCATATGCCCGGATACAAATGCGCGGCGGCTCCCTGAGGCTGCCCATCCTTGCCTGCTGGTCAAAGGCTTCCATCGAATTCTTGACCAGATTGACCATCATCTGATGGAACTGACTTTCCTGAATCCGAATTAACCGCGGCGCGTCGCCGCAGTCGATCTCAACCGTGATACCCCTTTTGTTCAGTGATTCTTGCAGCACCTTGACAACGGCGGAGAGGGCACTTTTCAGGTCAAGGTCTTTCTTGTTCATGTGCGGTTTGTCGGTGGATTTTTGGGTACGGATGATGTCTGAAATATGATGTGCCCTATCGCCAACCCGCGCCATCGTCTCGACGAAGGCGTTGTTCTGCGTGGCAAAGCTTTCGACCAGAAGGAGGAAATAAGGCAGAAACCTTTGGCCCTGCGGGTCATGTGAGATGTATTCGACCCAGTTGCCCTGGTGAGCCCTGACGGTGTCGGCAAGAGTGTGCAGACGACGCAGTGGTTGATTGTCGCTTAAAATCTCCTGAATAGTGTCGATGCCGATGGTGACGCTGCTGATGGCATTGCCGATGTTGTGCAAGATGGTGTCGAGGATCTCCAGACGGCCTTGCGCAAATGCCTGCACCAACGCTTCCTCCGCCCGTACTTGATCGGTGACATCGCGGAAGATGGCGACGGCTCCTCGAATGCCGCCCTCAGGGGTGAGCAGCGGCCGCACGCTGGCGCAGACAAAGAATCCATCCGGCCTGAACTGCGTGCGCACGAACATGTTCATCTCGTTGATCGGCTCGCCATGGGAAATGGCGCGAGTGATGGGCAGTTCCGTTGCCGGGATGAGGGTTTTGCGATCGGGGTAATAATAATCGGCCCACTTTCTCACCATCCGGGTCTGTGACGGCTCCAACACCTCGGTACCCGCAATCTGCCGGCCGGCAGGGTTGACGTTAAGCACTTCTGCCTCGGTGTTGACGACCACCAAGCCCTCGCTGATGCTGTTGAAGACGGCCTCCATCAGTTCGCCCTGTTCCCGCAACTCTTCCACTGCGCGCTGCAACTCGAACTCTGATATTTTGCGATTGGACACGTCACGAAAGGTGACGACGCCACCACCATGACCATGCTCATTTTTTTGCAGAGGCCGCCCATTGACACTGACGTAAACGCCTTCGGGCCGTTTCCTGTTGCGTATAAACATTTCGACGTCGTCCGACACCTCGCCTCGGATGGCTCGAAGCAGTGGAATCTGGTCGGTGGGAAAGTGAGTTTCCTTATCGACATTGAATAGACCAAAGTCGCGCGACCACTGATCTGGGGTGGACTTCACCATGTCCATGCCGACCATTCGCCGGGCACTTGCATTGAAGATAGAAAGTCGCCCGTCCGGGTCAGCAACGACGACACCATCACTAATGCTTTCAAAAACCGTTTCCACAAGCTGCACCTGTCTTTGTAACTCGGAAATCGTCTGCTCCAGTTTGGCCTGCGTAGTCTTGTAGTTGGTAATGTCGCTGAAGATAGCCACGCCGCCGATGACCTTACGGGTGCTATCGTACAAAGGACGGCCCCGGGCTTTGACGTAGGCACCTGCCGGCCTTTGCTCGTTTCGTATGAAGAGTTCGATGTCTTCTGTTACCTCGCCCCGCATGGCGCGAACGATCGGAAGTTCCTCGGTGGGGAAATGGGTTGTTTTGTCAAGACGGAAAGTGCCGTATGTTGAAGGCCACTTATCTGTCTTCAAGGCGGCCAGCTTTTGGCCGATAATCTCTTCCCGTCTACTATTGGTCAGTAGAAAATTGCCAGCCGGATCGGCGACTACCACGCCTTCCTCCATACTGTCGAGCACGGTTTGCATCAGTTGCGACTGAGCGCCCAATTTGGCAATGGTTGCCTTCAACTTGGCCTCGATCATTTTCTGTCGGGTGATGTCATAAAAAACCACCACACCGGCTTGAATCGCTCCGTTCTCGTCCCGCAGAGGCCATCCGCTGACGCTGACGTTCACACCCTCCGGCCTTTTTTCGTTGCGAACAAAGACTTCTACGTCGTCCAGCGTCTCGCCGTTCAAGACACGCATGATCGGGAGACAGGCGGTTGGAATGATCGTCTGCTGATCGGGGTAGTAAACTCCGTATATGTTGGCCCACTCCTCCGGGAGCGTCTTCACGACACCCATACCGACGATCTCTTCCATTCTGGGATTGGCCCATGTCGTGCTGCCATCAATCGTGGTAAAGAAAATCCCTTCATTCATGTTATTGAAAACCGCCTGCATG
This sequence comes from Candidatus Latescibacterota bacterium, assembly GCA_022825835.1. Taxonomy (GTDB): domain Bacteria; phylum Latescibacterota; class UBA2968; order UBA8231; family UBA8231. The sequence goes on along the minus strand of JAJDVZ010000122.1, from coordinate 16,020 downwards.
AACAGGTCCTGTTGGTGAGATCGGCCGCCAGTCTGCAGCAGATCGGACGTGGCTTTCTTTTCAGTGGCAATAAGGTCAAAAGCAGCTTTGATGCTCAGGGCTGCCTGCTCCACCGAAACGGGCTTCAAGAGATATCCGTAGGGCTGGCACCCGTCGACAGGCTGCGGCAAGTCGCGGTCACCGTCGGTCATATAAATCGCTGGTACATCGAACGCCTCGTGGAGTTGCACCGCCGTCTCAATACCGCTGAGGTCGCCTCTGATTTCCAGATCGATCAGCGCCAAATCGGGACGCTCGCAGGCGGCGTCTTCAACAGCCCGGCGTCCGGAAAAAAAGGTGCACGTCTCATATCCCATCCCGCGCAGGCGCTCCGCTAGGCAGATATCTTCGGTCTCACGGTCTTGGACGATCCAGATGCTTGCTTTGGTCATGGTACGGTTGCGATCCTGTCCGGAAATTCAGAAATAAGGTATGCCACCGGCGTCAATTTGTTCCCGCGGAGAAGGCTCGCCAAAGCAGGGCAAGCACTGCCAGCACCAGCGGCGTGTTGAAGGCCGACAACAGATTGACTTTGCCACTCAGCGCCTTGAAGTCGCCCCGCACAGCCTTAACCTCTGTGCGCACACCCGCAATTTCCGAACGAACCTCCGCAATATCGGCACGCAAGTCCGCCAAGTCCGACTTGGTAGCCAGTTGCCCCACATCGGTATCTGCCAACGCGCTGACGATCGCATGCCGCCTGGGGCTCCGGCATGCCTCCCTCCAACAGGCCAGTCTTCAGTCTCAGGGTACCAATCAAAGGCATCGCTTCTCCCTTCGTGGCCAGAAAGTTTCAGCGCATGGAATTGGGCCGTCAGGGCTGCGTGGCGGACTCTTCGCCGGCGTCCTGCGCGTCCAGACGGCCTTCGAGACGAGCCACGCGGCGGTCGAATGCCATGACGGCTTCGAGCAGCGCGTCGAGGCGCTGGTTGGTTTCCGCCTGCTGGGCGTCGAAGCGCCGGTTGGTTTCTGCTTGCTGGGCGTCGAGGCGGGCATTGAGGCGCGTCTCCATGCGATCCAGGCGGGCTTCGATGGGGTTGGCGACAAGCAGCTTGACCCCTACCAGCAGGCCGATGACCGCCGCCGCCAAGCCGAGCCAGTCCTTGATGCCGTTCATCATCCCTGGTCAAGCCTCCTTTAAGCGCGTTTGAGCAGCGTGCGAATCGCCCGTTCCAAAAGTTGGCTGCGGATGCCCTTGGGCAGTGATTGATAGAAGCGATACAACTCGTCGTCCACCCGCAATTTCGTCTCCCGCTTGGCACCATCCGCGCTGACTTCCGTCAAGACCATGCCTTCCTTGTAAGCCCTGAGCGCGGCTCGCACAAAATCAGAAGGGGACAAGTAGGTAAAGTCCTGCGCGATAAGCGCCGATTCGATCATGTTACGTACCGTACTGTACAGGTTTATACTGTATCGAACCGTAATGGAGTGCGTAAATCTCCGTGCGTCGGTCTCGTCCCAGGCCGCTGGCGCGGCCTGTTGCAAGGCTCCTCGGGTCTGCTCCCGGGCTCTGATTCTCACACGGTCCATGGCGATATGTCCCTAGAGTTGGCGCCGCGGCACGGGGTCCTTGACAAGGGCCGCCATCAGCGCTGCCACTTCGTCTTTCGCTTTGCGGTCGAAGCCTTCGAAGGTCGTCTTGAAGATGTTGCCGGAGCGTCCGTCCAATAACGGGCCATAAGCTGCCGGTCGGTAAGACAGGCCATCGACCAAGGCGCCGCGCCCCTCCTCGGCCAGTACGGCACCCATCTCGCTCATGCAGGCGCGTTGCTCCTTGGTAGAGGCTCGCTCGTTCGGGACAAAGACAACTCTGGCTTGCAGGGATTCACGCAAGTTCAGAAACCATCCGATCACCACTTCCAGGTCGCCGGCATGAGGCTTGAACGGCGCAACGATGATATCGGCGCTGCGGAGATGGCCGGCTCCGGCGCCACTCGTGCCAGCGGTGTCCACAATCAAGACGTTGCCGCACGGCACGCTCACCCGATACTGCAATTCCAGACACTTGTCGACCCAGGTCTGAAGTGAACGGTTGGGATCAGCGTCAACGAGCGACACGGCCTGGCCTTGTGCAAGCAGCCACTCCGCCATGAGAATCGCGACCGTTGTTTTACCGACACCTCCCTTGTCCCCCGTGGTCACCAAGCGTAGACGATGTTCCATGCGCAACTCTTATGGTGTAATGTACTGGACTGTACCGTTCAGTATTGTAGCATACAGAACCTGTCATGCTGCAACAACCACGGAGACAAAAACAAGACCTCGAAGGACACCCACATGGCCGAACACCACGAACGATTGCGCCCCACCGACTGGCTGGCAGCCCTGCCCGACCTGAAAAAGGCCGGCGGCGAGCATCACGGCCCCTGCCCGGTATGCGGCGGGACCGACCGCTTCCGGGTCAATGACAAGGGCGCCTTCTGCCGCAGGGGCTGTTCGTTCCAGGACCTGCAACAGGCCGTCTTCGGTGCATGCAACCCACCCCGCCAGAGCACAGGGAAACGCGACAGGCGCTACACGTGCGAGGCGCCGGACGGCAACACCGCCGTCCATGTCCGGCTGGACACCCCCGGCAGACCCAAACGGGTCTGGTGGGAGGACAAACCGCCCGAACCCTATGCGTTCAGGACCGAGAACTTCCTGTACTTCCCGCCAGGCGCTGACCGCAGTGGCACCGTCTGTATTATCTGCGAAGGCGAAAAGGATGCGGACGCCGCAGCGTCCGCACTGCCCGGCCACCGCGTTCTCGGCACCGTGACGGGCGCCGCAGCGCAGCCGGCACCCCACACCTTGGCCTGGGGGCTCTCCGGCGCTGAAAGGGTGATCCTCTGGCCTGACGCCGACGAACCGGGTTTGGCCCATATGCACCGCGTGGCGCAGCGGCTGCCTGATGGCCCTGAGGTACTGTGGGCGAAGACGGACGGCCTCTCGGACGGACAGGGAGCGGCAGACTGCACGCCGGAAGGCAGAAGGCGACGCGTGGCCGAGGCGACGGGGCAAGCCCCCCAGCAAGAGGCGGTGGACGTCGACCGCCCCCGCATGGCGCCCCTGTCCACCTGGAAGGATGAGCCTGAACCGGCGCCGGTGTTGTGGCGTGACGCAGACGGCCAGCACGCCGACGCGGTGCTGTCGGTCGGCGAGGTCGCCCTGCTGAGCGGTGAGGGCGGCCTGGGCAAGAGTTACGTGACGCTGGCGCTGGCGGTGGCGGGCGCCCTGGCAGCAGACCTGGAGCAGGATTACGGCGCCGCTTGCGGCTTGCGCGTCATGCCCGGCCCCGTCGTCCTGGTGAGTTACGAAGACAGCCCGGCTCGCATGTATGGACGGCTGGGGCGCATGGGGCAGACCGCAGCGGCGGAGCGGCTTCATTCCCTTCCCAATCCGCCGCCCCTGTGGACGGCGGACAGCGGTACCTCCAGACAGGCCGACTGGTGGGGCGACTTGTGGCAGTACGTGCGTGACGTCGGCGCGCGCCTGGTGATCGTGGACCCTGCAAGCGCGGCGCTGGCCGATGCCGACGTGTCGCAGACCGGTCCCGTGCGCAAGTTCCTGCGCGCCCTGATGCACGAGGCGCGGCAAACGGCGTGCGGCGTCTTGGTGGTGTCGCACAGCACGAAGGCGGCACGCAACGCGCTGCGTCGCGGCGACGATCCCGGCGCCGGCGTGGTGGCGGGTAGCGCGGCATGGTACGACGGTGCCCGCGGTGTCCTGAGCCTGGAAGAAGCCCCGAACAACCCCGGGGCGCGCATCCTGGAGTGCGTCAAAGCCAACTATGGGCGCAAGGGTTGGGGCACCCTTCTGGCCGAGCGGCTGACGGACGGCGGCGTTTTCGCCGGCCTTGAACTGGCGAGCGACGCCAATCGTCTTGAGCGTGTGAAGGACTGGCGCGGACGGGCAGGCAGCAGCGCGCCTGCTACCGACTTTGCTCCCGTTACGCGGGATGGATTCAACCCTTATGAGCAGTGAGCAGCATCCGACCTACAGCACGGCGAAGATGCCCGGTGAAATCATTGAGGCAGTGGCACGGGCGGTTTGGTGGGAAGAGCATGGCAGCACCAAATGCCCCGCGCACATGATCCCGACGGAGCCGGCCCTTCGCGAGCACGTTCGCGTTTCCGGGGGCGGGTGGATTGGCGAGAACCCCGACGACGGGAACGGACCGTGCCTGTTTGTCGAATGGCCGGTCCCGTCAGCCCCGATTGACCGCATCATGGCGAGCGGTCGCATGCGCCGTCCAACCCTCCGCCGTCCGAGCAACATTGCAACGGCGCATGCCGACTGGATAGCGTTGTCGAAGCCCCGTCCCGAGCATCCCCTGCGCCCCTTGGTGAGAGCTTGGCAACAGCGCCCAAGACCGGTGCAGCGAAACAGGCGCCTGGCCCGTACCATGCCGACCGGCGTGGGCATGGCGAAAGATCGGAAAGGTTTCCTGCCCCCTTGGTACGTCAATCCTCATGATGGTGGCCAACTGGCCCTGCCGGGATTCGGACCGGACGTGCAGGACCTGCCCACACCCGCGTTACCACTGGTACTCTACGACCTGGGCGTTGGCCGGGGGGTTGAGCAACGAGGCAGAGGCGCGCCGCTGGCACTGCGCATTTGGGTGGAAGCAGTTCTGAGTATCAGCCTCTCTGACCGGCGCCACATCGACGGGGCAGCAACGCTGGAGTTTCCTCTCAAGGCCATCTATCCAAACGGAATCCCCAAGCGGGTCGAATACTATCCACGACTGGAGGCAGCGCAAGAAGCACTGGCAAAGCGGGAAGCCAAAATCCCATGGGAAGACCCGACGACCAAGCAGCAGGGGGCAAGGCACGTCGTCCTTATCAACGACATCGTGACCGGGCGCAACCCGCACCTGCGCGTTATCGTGGACTTACCACCAGGGGCAATAACCGGCCCTACCGTGTCGCCACGACTGGCGCACTGGGGCGTGACCGCAGCGCCCCACTATCGGGCGCTACTCGGGCTAGCCTATCGATGGTGGAAACCGGGGCAAACGCATCATCCAGTGGGCAATAGGCGTGACCGGCATTGGATAGAGACGCAAGACCTGAAACGCTACAGCAAGGTAACAGATGCGGAAATCGTGGCACTTGTCAATCCAACCTCAACACGGGCGCAACAACGGAATCTGATTTCGGAGTCGTGGCGCGTCCTGCACGATCTGGTAGCGGCGGGCGAGGTTCGCTACATCGACGGGCGCCTCATGCCACCGGCAGCCCTACCATATATTCCACGTCGCCATGCCCTCAAACGCCTGTTGGCACGGCGGCGAAACCGGGGTAGTGGCGTGCGCAAACCGGGGTAGTGGCGTGCAAAAATCTCCATAACTGACCAAAAATCAGCACTCAATGTCTCTACCTACCCCTACCTCTACAGAGGAGGGGGAGGTAGGCAGAGAACATTCACTTAAAACTCTGTTCTCTGCCTACCCTTTTCTTTAATAGCTTGCAGACGATCACATCAGTGAATTCATTGAACGTTTGGAGTAGTACCCCTTTGCCCTGACGTTCAGGAGCAAGTCAGTCCTGCATCCTGATCGTGCCATCGAGATAGCCAGGCGGCGGCCGCAGCTTCCACAGGGCATCATGGGCAATCGGCAGCCCGTGCACACGGATCGGCGTGCGCCAGGCCGGCGACTTGATCCTGGCCGTGCGCGTATGGCGCTTGGCTCCCGGCGGGGTGCCGACCAGACAGCCCGCATCGCCCAACGCCCGGTAGAGCTCCGTGCGGGTAAAACTGTGACCCCGTTTGCGCAGCACCTGGGCGAGCACGTCCACCGCCACCGGCGTAACCAGAAGCGTCAGTTCCGGCGTCACGAACAGGTCGCCCGGATTCGTGTTGAGCCGCAGGCGCCTCGACCATGCAAGCTGCCTTAACGCCTCCAGGCACAAGCCCGCCGTATCCACCCGCTTCGCCTCGATCTGACCGTCATTGAAGAGCATCCACCTGAACGTGCCGCCGCTGCTGCGGGGCATGGCGCAGTCCAGTACGTCCGTCACCTGTCCGAGGGTCAGGAGCGACCTTTCGTAGCCCTGCAGGAAGGATGACGCCAGGGTGCCGGCCTGGGCGTCGGTCGGCTGAACGTCCAGCCAGGTGATCCCGATCCCGCCTTCGTGCACGGCCTCAAACTGCCTGAAAGACACCCCGCTGCCCCGAACCGGCCGCCAGAAGACCTCGCCCTTTCTCAGTGGACCCACCAGGGGATGCCAGTCGCCCCCTTCGGCCTTGATGCGCAACCGGCACAGGCCGTGCACCAGGTAGCGCAGGCTGGCAGCAAAGAACAGGCCGAGGCGGACGCGCGCTGCCAGGCCGGAACGTTCAGCGAGGAACCTCTCCTGCTGCGACAGGTCCTTCTCCCACAACGTGCTGCTCCGCATGACGGGCACCGCCTTGCAGCCGGCGGCGAGGCAGGCGCGCACGAACGACTCGCCGCCGTCCGGCGCCGGCAGGCCGTCGAGGCGCTGGATGATGCGGTCGACGTAGGGCTGCCACAGGAACGTCTCCTTGTCGTCGCGCTCGGGGAGGAGGTCGGCCAGCTCGTCCAGTTCGGGTATGGGAGGCGGGGCAGCCGGAACCACCGCCTTGCCAACGTTGCGGTTCCAGAAGGCCATGTCTTGGACCTCTCTGCTCGTGAAGGATGCCGGAATGCAGACAGTTTAGGGAGCGTCCTGAATCTGTCAATCGGCGGGCTGCGCTTCGGGTTTGTCTTGGTTGTTACTGGCGTCTGGGATATACTGGCTTCATTGCCTAAAAACCCCGGTTGCTTCCTTCTTCGGTACGTGAGTTTTCCCGGGGTTCTCGGTACCCGAAAAGACGGTCTTGCTTCCTTCTTTGGACGAGGGGTTCCCGTCTTGTCCTCTCGGCCTTGTTGTCTTGGTGGTATGGGGTGGCGCTGAGCGGGGAATCAGCGCTGCCGTTCTGTCATGAAGGAGGCCGCATGGTCTTGTTCACGACACAATCCGTAAGACGGCTAGATGGCGTCGCCAGCTTGATGGCGCCGGTAGAAGCCCTTGAGCGTACGTCCCGAACCGTGAAGCAGGTGAGGATCCCCGTGCACGGTGCAACCAGCAATCCCATGGCATTGACAGCCCAACCGACTTGCATAGTCGGTGCCAACTAAAACGATCCCTGCCCAGCGCTCCCAAGCGCTCATGGTCGGCGTTCAGCCGACAGCCGGACTTGGGGCGTTGCGTGCAGCAACGCAGGGCATGCGCGACCGGCGTTCAGCCGCAGAAGCGCAGGCCCCGACGACGCTATCCCGCTGCGGTTGGCGGGAGATGCGTCACTGAGCCCCCAGGCGCAGTGACGCATTTTGATGTGCGTCTTGTAACCGATTGTCCTTCAAGGACATGTCAGGGTATTGGGATCGGACTCCTCCCCGTGCCCTGCCCGTGACGGACCCGGCCGTGTCCGCGCTCTTGAAGCGTTAACCGTGACGGCTTGCTGATTCTGCACAATCGCCCTTGCGGCGGTTGTCGTCCAGGTAGAGGCGGTGCTTTCGTTACCGCCAGGACAAGGCGCAAACCCCGCGCCTATGGCCCTCCAAAGCCACCCCACCGACGGTGTGGGTGCGGGCCACTTACCCTCAGCACACGGGATGCTTCGGGGTCATGCTGCAACTGGAATACGAGCTCAAGACACTGTGCCGCGAGCACCGCGTCGACGGGCGCACCACGCAGGGCGACCGGCTGGAGCTGGCGGCGACCGTGGCGCGCGATCTCGATGCGTCCGGGCATCACAGGTTCTCGCGCCTCAAGGGCGCTTCCAGAAAGCTCAAGGACAAACACATTCGCTCCCTCGTAGAGCACTGGGTCGGGAAAGACCTGAGCCCCGGCACGATCAACAACCGGCTGGCTCTCTTGCGCCGTATCTGTGACTGGACCGGACGCCGGGGTGTGATGTCGAAGCGCAATGCCGATTATCACGACGGCAAGCGGGTACGGGAAGCGACGGTGAGCAAGGCGGTGTACGTGAAGCCGGATGTCCTGAACCGGGTGCAGAACCGCTATGCGCGGGCCTCGTTGAGATTGCAGGTGGCCTTCGGCCTGCGCCGCAAGGAGGCGCTGATGATCCAGCCCGCCCTGGCGGACCGGGGCAACCGCATCGTCCTGGAAGGCACCTGGACGAAGGGCGGGCGGCGGCGCGAGATTCCGCTGACCACGGCGGCGCAGCGCGAAGCCCTGGACCACGCCAAGAAAGTGGCGGGCAAGGGTTCCCTGATTCCGCCGTCGCTGTCGTACAAGGCGTACCGCGACGGGCTGTGGCAGGGTGCCTGCAAGCGTATCGGCCTGACCGGTACGCACGGCTTCCGTCACGCCTACGCGCAGGCTCGCTATGCGGCCATGACGGGCTTTGCCTGCCCGGTGCAGGGCGGGCCGACAAGGGACGAGATGACGGCCGCGCAGTTGCAGGCCGACGACTGGGCCAGGGACCGGGTGTCGTCGGAGCTCGGGCATGGTCGCCAGAGGGTGACGAACTGGTATCTTGGAAAGGGTTGATCGAGAGATGACGAGGTCCACGAAAGTGAGCATTACGCTGCCGCCGGCGTCGTATGCGCTCTTGCAGCAGGCGGCACAGGAAAACGGCATCAACGGGGCGGCGGCCGCGTCGCTCATCCTGCAGGCGGCGCTTGCAAGGCGGATCAGCGGCCTGGTGCCGAAGCGGCCGGGGAAGAGCGGGGCGGGCGGCGGCCAAAGCGCAGGTGCCGCGGCGACGGATACCTCGCCGTCATTGGGATTTCCCGAGGACGGGAAGCACCAAAAACTCGGGGGCAATCAGGCAGCGAGTTGCTCGTCCTGACCTGCCCCGTCACCGGTCTTCAATCCCGGATACCACTGCTCGAACTTCTTTCTGAGCGTGCCGTCGAGGGTGCGCGTCCGGGCCTGCAGCATGAGATGCGCACCGGGCTTTGACCACTGCATTTGCTGACGCTTGCCAAAGCGCTTGCCCACTACCGTATTGATGGCGCTTTCTACGAATCCGGTGGATACGCGTTCGCCGTAGCGCCGCCGCTCGGCATAGTTTGGAATCATCCACGCGTTGTTGCGGATGTAGACCTCGAACTCGCCGGCAGCCTTTCTGAGTGCCTTCATACTTGGGTAGTCAGTCTCGATGCATTCCAGCTCCTCGACCAACTCCTCGATCACGCGATGGCCGTCATGAAGGTTGCCGTTCCACAGGTAGCCCTTGATCTGGCGCAGAAGGCGATCTGCGGCTCGTCCTTCGTCCGGATTGTGATGGCTCAGTCCCTTGACGTACTGGCGCATGACAGTGATGCGCATGGTGATGTGGAACCAGTCCAGCAGGTGCTCGGAGGCCGGGGCCATGTACAGCGCCATGTTCTGGACCGTATCGCCGCCGTCGGTCAGAAAGGTGACGGGCTGGTTTTCCTGCCATCCCTGTTCCTTCAGGACCTCGTGCAGGCGCCGCTTGGGCTTGGTGTCGTGAGTGTGTACCAGACCGAGGTAGCGGTTCGGGCGATCGGTGGGCATGGACTTGGCGACCATGACCTCGAAATGCGGCTGCTCCTTGTGCCGCGAGCGCACATAGCCGCCATCGATTCCGACCGTGATGCGTCCTTCCGGAAGCGGCATGGTGGTCCGATCCCGCGGGCATGTCTGGATGAAGAAAACCTGCTCATCTGCCAGTTCGTCTTCCATGCGCCGGGCGGCCTTGTGAAGGTGGTTGCGCACGGTCTCGGCGCTCAGGCTCTCGCCGATGGGCAGGACATCCTTGAGAAGATGGGCCGTGACCCCAAACGAGGCCAGCGAGGCCCACCTGGTTTCCAGCCACAGAAGCTCTGGCGCCGTGTGATCGGGAAGCAATCCGGTCAGGGGGCTGAAGGTCTCGGGACGCCGGTCGTCGCAGGGACAGCGATAGTACCGCGGGCTAGTGACGGGAATGTCGCCAAAGACGGTGCGGTAGCGGATGGTGTGAGTCCCCTTTTTGCGCAAGCGGCGTCTGCACTCCTGGCAGACGGACTTGGAGGCGCAGAACGCTTCGGCCTGCGCCTCGACGATCTGGTGTTGCAGGGACTTCAACAGCGCCTTGCCTTCTTCGATTGACAGGCCGGTGTCTTCGTGCCGATCATGTCCCTTGTCGAAAACGATGACCTCGCTTTCGCGCAGTTCTCCGTCCGGTGTCGTGACGCGCAGGGTGATCTCGAATCTCATGGCTGTCCTCCCAGGGAAACGGGTTTTCCAGATCTCAGGGAGAGGAAAACCTGTGGTCCACTGGATGGTGTTTTCGACCCTGATAGGGTGTCAGATTACCCTCTCCTGTCACAGACTTGGTTTTCCGATTGTAAGATAGAAAAGATATGTCCGGCTATATCGAGCGCGCCGCCAACCAGATCGCCGACATCCTGATGCGCGAGGGACTCGACTACACCCAGACCAAGGCGGTCTTCAAGGAGGCGCGCACCAAGGCCGGTCTCAGCGCTCCGAAAGAACACCGAGGCTCCCCGGCGCGCCTGACGCTTGAGGAAGAGTTGCGCTTCATCGACCAGGCGTATGCGCAGGGCGGCCAAGTCGGACTGATGATGCAGGTACTGCTGGAGACCGGCGCCCGCGTGTCGGAATTCGTGGCCCTGCGCGTCGAAGACGTGAGCCTTGCCGAGCGAGCCATTGTCATCGAGGACGGCAAGGGCGGCAAACGCCGCGAAGTGCCCATGCGTCCCGAACTGGCCCGTCTTGTGGCCTTGCACGTCGGCCGCCGCAGGTCCGGGCCGCTGTTCGTCAGTCGCCAGCGGCGCGCGGATGGACGGCCGCCTGCATTCACTCGCCAGCGCATCGGCCAGATTGTTCGCCAGATCGCCCGCGGCGCCGGCATCGGCAAGCGCATCTATCCGCACTTGCTCCGTCACACGATGGCCACCCGTCTGCTGGCCATCGGCATGGACATCACCGACGTGCAGAAGTTCCTCGGCCATGAGGACATTGCGACCACCCGCATCTACGCCGAAACCAGCGTCGCCATGCTGCGGCGCAAGTTCGACCGGGTTACCGAAGAGGCAGGCAAGGACCTGGTGCAGCGCATCTCCCGGGACCAGGGCGAGGTCGTCGGCGCCTTCGCGGCCGATCTGCTGACGGAACCACGCCGCCTGTCTACATGAGCTGCTGGTGCATCATCTGCAGGTGACGGCCGGCACGGAACGCCTCGTTCACGGGTCGCCGGTAGAACGTCGTCTGCAGAAACGGCCGACGCTGAGCCATGCGCTCAAGGGCGTCCGCCAAGTCCTCCCGATCGTCTTCGCCCAGGCTCCCGACGCTTCGGCCCTCCAGGACACCGGCGAGAAAGCCGACGATCCGATCCATATCCGACCAGGCGTCTAAGCCCATCGCTTCGTCCTGGCCTTCCAGGTAACCTGGGGGGCCACCGCAGTCCTCGGGCGGACAGGCCCCGGAACCGCCGGTGCAGACGGGGTAGGCGTCATCGCAAGGTTTGTACTCAGAATTACTCTAAGGCCACATAAGCCGGCTGCATGACCTCAACGCACCGTCCTGGTGATCCTGTAAGCCGTTGCCCTGCCGATGTCCAGTTGTTTCGCGGCCTGTCCCGCCGTCAACCCTGCCTCGACGAGGGCTTGTGCAGCCGAAACGGTCTCCTGATCCAGTGCCGGGCGGCCGGGCCTTCTGCCACGTTTTCTGGCCGCCGCAATTCCGTCCCGCGTACGCTCGGAGATAAGCCGCCGCTCGAAGTGGGCAATCGCCCCGAAGACGTGGAACACCAGCTCGCCGGCAGCCGACGTGGTGTCGATGCGTTCCTCCAGGCTGACCAGGTGGATGTCGTGCGCCTTGAGGTTCTCGACCGTTTCGAGCAGTTCCTTGAGGGAGCGCCCGAGGCGGTCGAGGCGCGTGACACAGAGGCTGTCGCCGGCGCGGGCATGGTCAATGAGCTCGTTCAGCCCCGGGCGCTCGAACTGCCTCCCGGAGATCACGTCGTTGAAGACGCGGATGGCGCCGGCCTGTCGCAGCCGGTCTTCCTGGGCAGCGACGTCCTGGTCCACGGTCGACACACGGGCATAGCCAAGGATGTCTCCTTTGCGGGTCGTCCTGGCCGTCTCTTTAACGCTCGGTTCGGGGACACTCTTGAGAGTCTTCATGATTCTCCCGTTCAAGGCGTCATATCTGTCTCTTTATTCGTCTCTATACTCTAGGCGGTCCCGAAATGCAAAACATCCTTTTGGAGACACGCCATGGCAACCCGACGCCTTCTCCCGCCATCCGTCCGCGACACCCTGCTGGGAATTCCCTCTGATACGACTTCTCTGGAGCGCAATTACGTCCTGGGTGATGAAGATATGGAACTCATCGGCACACGCCGACGCGCCGCCAACCGGCTTGGCCTGGCCGTCCATATCGCCCTTCTCCGTCATCCCGGCCAAGGCTGGCTGGAAGACACGAACCTGCCTGGTCCTTTGCTGCTTTGGCTGGCTGAACAGATCGCCGTATCCGTGTCAGTTTTGACCGGCTACGGCATCAGGGGTGCGACGCGTACCAGCCACAGGCAGCTGGCAATGCGCCACCTTGGACTCCAGTCGTTCGTGCCGCGCGACGACATGGCCAAGGCCATAGAACTCGCCGCTCGGGCGGCGTTTGATACCGATGACGGACGCCTCATCATGGAGCGGCTGACCAGTGGCCTGAAAGCCTTGCGTTACGTCTTGCCGAGCGCCCTCAGGCTGGAGCGCATCGGGTTGGCCGGGCGCGCCCGTGCCAGGCGGCTTTCGGCACAGGCCCTCAACGACGCCCTGGACGAATCCCACAAGGGCGCTCTGGAGGAATTGCTCAGACATGACCCTGTCCTCGGGCAGTCCCGTCTGACCTGGCTGCGCGGATTGCCCCATTCCACCAGCGCGGCGAGCCTCCACGGGCTTCTGGACAGGCTGAAGTTCGTGCGGGAACTCGGGCTGCCGGCAGACCTGGGCCAGGACATTCATCCCGCCAGGCTCGCCAAGTTCGCCAGGGAAGGCGCAGTTGCCCCAATCAACCTGCTGAGCGATTTCGGCAAGCGCCGCCGCATCGCCACTCTGGCCGCCCAGATGTCGGAACTGCACACGGTTCTGACCGATGCCGCGATCGTCATGTTCGAGCGCCTGACGGGCCAGTTGTTCAGCCGTTCCAAGAACCGGCAGGAGCGCTCCTGGTCGGCCAGAAAGCCACAGGTCGGCCGGTTGATCCGGCTCTTCGGCGGCACCCTCGACGCCATGCTACGGGCCCGACAGCACAAGCAGGACCCGTTCGCCGTCCTCGATGAAGAGATCGGCTGGGACCGCCTGCTCAGGTCGCGCGAAGAAATCGCCACCTTCGAGGACCTGACGACCGAGGACGCCTTGCCCCTGGCGGCGGGGCGCTACACCCAGCTGCGGCGCTTTGCGCCGGCGTTCCTGGAGGCCTTCGACTTCAAGGTGCCCGAGGCCGGGCAGGACCTGCAGGCAGCGCTGGAGCTCCTGAAGGAACACAACCGCACCGGTAAGCGCAACCTGCCCGACGTCGTGCCGATGCCCTTTGCCAGCCAGAACTGGAAATCCCAGGTCCTGGAAAACGGGCGGCCCAAGCGGCGCGTCTACGAGACCGCAGTCGTCGCCACACTGCGCGACCGGCTTCGCGCCGGAGACGTGTGGGTGGAAGGCAGCCGGGACTATCGCCGCTTCGCCGCCTACCTGCCGCCGCTGGACGAGGCGAGGCAGGTGCTTGCCGACAGCGGACTCGATACTGACGGACCGACATGGCTGGAAAGCCGTCGCGAGACGTTGTGCCAGCGGCTGCACGAGGTGCGAAAAAGGCTCGTCCGCGGCCATATCGATGGCGTGAGTCTCGAACGTGGCCGCCTCAAGATCACCCCATATGATCCGGTCACACCGGCCGCTGCCAAACGCCTTGATCACGCCATCGATGTCCTGATGCCGCGTATCCGCATCACCGACCTGCTGTGGGACGTCAATGCGCAGACAGGCTTCCTTGACGCCTTCACCGATCTGCGCTCCGGACGCCTGCATAGCAATCCCGTCGCGTTACTGGCCACCATCCTCGCCGGGGCAACCAACCTGGGTCTGGAACGCATGGCGCAGGCCTCCAGAAGCGTCAGCCACGCACAGTTGTCCTGGGCCAGCACCTGGTACCTGCGTTCCCAGACCTATGCCGATGCCCTGGCGCGCATCATCGATGCCCATCACGCCCTGCCGTTCGCCAAGGTATGGGGCGAAGCCGACAGGACCTCGTCGGACGGCCAGTTCTTTGCCTCGGGGCGAAAGTCAGGGGAGATCAACGCCAAGTACGGCCCGGACCCGGGTCTCAAGATCTATTCGTTCCTGTCGGGGCAGTACGGCTCATTCCATGCCAATGTGATTGGTGCTACTGCAGGAGAGGCGCCTTTCGTCCTGGACGGACTCGTCGGAAATGCCGCCCAGTTCAACCCGCTGGTGCATTACGTCGACACTGGCGGCGTCTCGGATCACGTCTTCGCGCTGTTCCACCTTCTGGGCCTTGTGTTCGCGCCCAGACTGCGGGACTTCCCGGATCGCCGCCTGGCATGCTTCGGCAAGCCCGGCCAGTCCAAGGGTCTCGCCCCCATCATGGGAAGACCGATCCATGAGACGGTGATTCTCGATCACTGGGACGACGTGATGAGACTGACAGCTGGCATCAAGACCAAGGCCGTCCAGCCATCGGCCATGCTCAGGAAGCTGGGCGCCTACCGGCAGCAGAATCGCTTGCACGTCGCCCTCGGCGAGATCGGTCGCATCGAACGCACACTATTCATGCTGGAGTGGATCGAGCGTCCCGAACTTCGAATGGCCTGCCAGGCAGGACTCAGCAAGAGTGAGGCGCGGCACACCCTGGCCAAGGCCGTCTTCGCGCACTCGCAGGGACGCATCCATGACCGCTCCCACGCCGCTCAGCAACGACGGGTCATGGCACTGAACCTGGTCATCGCCGCCATCGTCTACTGGAACACGTGCTACATGGACAAGGCCGCCAGTTATCTGCGGCGGCAAGGTCGATTGCCCGACTCGAATCTGCTCAGGTATGTCTCACCCCTGGGGTGGTACCACATCGGCCTGACGGGAGATTACAACTGGCATTCGGGTGCCGCTGAACGCATGAACGCCCGCCCTCTCAACCTCTACGCTGCAAGAATCCCGGCGTAAAGACCACAAAAGCCTCTTCCAGGACAACCGTGTCTGTCGCGCTTAGAGTAATTCTGGGGACAAACCTTGCGATGACGCCGGGTAGGTCTTCTTCGCATCCCGCTCCAGGAACTTCTCTATACGGACCTCGTGCTCCCAGTAGTCGCCCATGTCGTAGAGGTAGGAGAAACGCTCGTTCTCACGAAACTGGAACGCCGAAAAGGGCAGGTCCGGGCTTTCGGCATCGAGATCGAAGGCACCGTAGTGCACGGCGTAGATGTCGAAGTAGTAGAGGTGGATACCCTTCCAGCCCATGCCCACCTGCAGGATGCCATGTAGCTCGCGCAGCGACACCGATATCGGCACCAGCACCCGCCGCCAGATCATCGGGCTGATACCCAACAGGCGGACCTTCAGCTGAACGATGGGCGTAGTTTCTTCCAGACAGGCCATGCCGACCTTATGCCATCACTTGCCCAGTTCTGCAATTGCCCCCGAGTTTTTGGTGCTTCCGACGGCTTCGGGTTCCAGGGTGGTCTGGTCCAATAACTCATGGGCGAACCGCGGCACCCATTGCAGGGCGCGCACGCCTTCGGGAAACAGATCGGCAAACTCGGTCGAATGGCTCCAGCCTCGGGCGCCCTGGTAGAACACCACCGGCACGATGGGCCGTAGCTCGGACCTTGCCGGATCGTCACGGCGGTCGGCTTCGTCGGGTAAGGAGGAGACATCGCTGCCTCCCCCTCCCCTCAGAACCGTGCATGCGACTTTGACCGCACACGGCTCAAGCAAACCGGTTACATTTCACCTTCATGCTGTTGTGTGTGTGCTGATGGCAGTACAGATGT
>JAJDVZ010000151.1:0-80917 GCA_022825835.1 Candidatus Latescibacterota bacterium | reverse complement strand
AAAGAACAGCAGCGCATCCTGCTCGACCTCGAAGAGGCTCACTTAATGCTAGAGCAGGCCAAAGCGCGCGAAGCCGAAGTCGAAATCGAGCACGAGCAGATGATCGGCCTCAAGGAGCGCGGCGTGGTCACCGGCCAAGAGTTGCGCATTGCCCGCGAGCGGTTCGAGCGCGCCCGCGAAGAGCGGCAACGGGCCGACCTAAACCTCCAGCGCGCCTTCCTCCACTCGCTAGCTGACGCCACGCACCTGACGGTCGTCAACGGCCAAAAGTACGGCGTCGAGGGCGACAAGGTGCGCGTCCGGCTCACCTTGCGCAACGACTCAGACCTCCACTTGGCGCAAATGGTTGATCACGCCCGCCGCCGCTACGAGATCAACGGCCTCGACCAAGACGCCGCGTCCCTGTTGCAGGTGAACAACATCTTCGCTACCATCCTCGCCGACAACGTCATGGTCGGCCAGCCCTACCAAGTCCACATCCCGGTGCTAGCCCTCGGCGAGGAAGTCGAAGTCGAGGTCGGCTTGCAGCGTCCTGAAATCGAGGACCTCACCGTGCAACTCCAATACCTCAACCGCACGGACGACCACGTCATTCACTTGGAAAAGGCGTCGGCCCGCGACGTAGTGCGCGTGTACGCCACCCAGTTTTCCCAAGAAGGCTCCTTGGGCAACTCGGTGGCGTACGAACTACAGCTAGAGCGGCTGGCCGAAGACGAAAAGATCTTCCAGCTCATGGCGCACGGCCTGCCGGACGACTTCCGCTATGAGTTTGAGAGCGGGGGCCGCAACCTGTCGCGGCTGCGCTTTTCCCGCGACCACTCCAACGACTCGCTCACCCTCAACGTGTACGTCCCGGAACAGGCCGCTACCTTTGCGGTCGATCAGCCGCTGATTTTCTCGGTGCTGGCCTACGAGCCAAATGCGGTCGATGCCGAGGTGTTGACCGCGGCCGATCCAGCGCGCTTGCAAGCGATGGGCATCGGCTACGAGCAACTGCAACTGGTGCCCACCGGCCGGGCCGAACTGGAACTGACCACGCTCAACCTCGACCTGTCGGTCAATGGCGAAGGCCATTCCCAGTCCGTTTGGCATGTGCGCAACCTCGGCACGGTTGCATTGCTCGACATCCGCTTGCAAGCTCTCTCGCCGCCGGGTTGGAATGTCTCCTTTGAGCCGCAGGAGATCGCCCATATCGCCCCGCGTGAGGAAATAGAGGCCACGCTGACCGTGCAGCCCATCAACAGCGCCGAAATCGGACGCTACGAAGTCAAGACCAGCGCCAGCACTCAGCACAAGGGCCAATGGGTCGAGTCGGTCGAGCGCACCGTCAACATCAACATCAAGAGCGACGGCTCGTTTTGGGGCATCACCGGGTTGGTGATCTTGCTGGTGAGCATCGTGCTGGGCATCGCCGTCTTCACCGTGCAATGGAGCAAGCGATGACTACTTATCGAGTGCTATTACACCGCCTTGCGCCGCGTCAGCTGCTTGCGACCCCACCGGCCGTCATGCCTGTGCAAGCAGACATCCAGCAAGGCTCATTGGATGGCCCGGCACCAGGCTGGATTCCCGCTTGCGCGGGAATGACCTTGGGGCGTCCGCGTCGGCCCACCGCGTCGGCGCTGCAAAGGGTGCGTTGGTTGGCCTTGGCCGCCCTCTGCTGCTTGGCGAGTATCGCCCCCGCAGAGGAGTGGAATCTAACGACTTGTCAGCGCGAAGCGGGCTACCACAGCCCCATGCTCGGAGCGGCGCGCGCCCGCTGGAACCAGATGAGGGCGCGCACTCGCCTCGACTACGCCGAGCAACTCCCGACCATCGGCCTAAACGCAGATTACGCCCGCAGCGAATTCGCCGACGCGCCGGAGACCGACCAACGCGAGCTTCTCTTAGAAGCCCAGCAAGAGATCGTGCGCTACGGGGCCACCACCCCATCGCGCTTCGCCGCCAAGCACCAAGAGCAGGCGGAAAAGGCGCGCTACCGCGAGGCCATCATCGCCGTGGATAGCAAGGTGCGCCAAGCGTACTACCGCCTGCTGCTGACGCGCGACGAGATCGCCAGCCGCGACGAGTTGCTCGCGTACTTCCGCGCTAAAATGGACCGAGTGCAAACGCGCCTCGATGCCGGCTTGGCCCGGCCCGTGGAGCTACACGAGGCCGAGCTGGAGGTATTGGAGGAGCAGTCGCGCATCAACAACCTCCAGCGCGAGCTACGCGCCCTACATCTGAAACTCTTTACCGAGATCGGCCTGGTGGGCAAGCGCTCGCTCCGCGCCATCGAGATTGTCGGCCCGCCCTACGAGCAACTCCAGTTACTCGACCCCAGCGAAGAAGACCTGCCCGCCCTCATCGAGGAAGCCCGCGCCAACCGGCCTCACCTCGCCGAACTCGTCTGGCAAATAGGCCAACAGCAGCACCAAGCGCACAGTGTCTTCTGGCAGTGGCTACCCCACGTCGGCCTGCAACTGACCAAGGAGGTCCAAGACACCGACCTCGGTTTAAACTGGAGCGGCAACGGCCAGACGTGGAAGCTGGTGGGATCCGGTCGCCGATCGCTGTCCAGCCAGGGCTTGGATCCCGCGCTGGACATGGGCGAGGGCTGGCGCGTAATGGCCAACGTGTCGCTGCCCCTGTTCCAAGGTGGTCGGCGGTTGGCGCAGTCCGCCCAAGAGCGAGCGCGGCTCCGCGAACTGCGCCAAGACCGCGACGAGACCCGCAACTTGATTGAACTCGAAGTGGTCGAAGCGTTTTACGACTTAAAAAGTCAGCGGGAAAACACCCAAATTCTGCGCCGCCGCGCCGATGTAGCCCGCCAGCGGTTGGACACGGTCGAAGAGCTGTTTGAGAACGCGATGGGCAACCTCAACTTCGACGACATCCGTCGCCAGCGGGTCGCCGTCAACTTCGCCGAGCAGAGCTATTTTGCCGAGCGCTTGGCCTACATCCTCGCGGCGGAAGAGCTGCGGCGGATACTCGGCCGTGCGCTCAACAGCGAGTTTTATACAATTAAAAATTAGGAATTAGGAATTACGAATTATCCCCCACCCCAATTCGTAATTCCTAATTCCTAATTCGTAATTCAACCGAAAGGATCGCATCATGTTGGAGATTATCGGACTTTCCAAGCACTACGGTGACGTCAAAGCCGTCAACAACCTCAACCTGACCATCCGCGAAGGGGAGATCTTCACCATGCTCGGAGCCAACGGCGCGGGCAAGACCACGACCTTGATGGTCGCGTTGGGCTTTACCGAACCGACGAAAGGGACGGTCAAGCTGTGCGGCATCGACATCACCGAGCAGCCCTTAGAGGCTAAAAAGCACGTGGCCTATGTCTCGGAAAACGTCATGCTCTACGGCAACTTTAGCGCGCGGCAGAACTTGGATTTCTTCACCCGCTTGAGCGGCCAACCGTCCCAAGAGTCCGCGCACTACGACCAGATCATGGCGCGGGTGGGCTTGCAATCAGAGGCATTCGGCCGGCGGGTCAAGGAATTCTCCAAGGGGATGCGCCAGAAGCTGGGCATTGCCATTGCCATCGCCAAGGACGCCCGCATCGTGTTGCTCGACGAGCCGACATCGGGCCTCGATCCCAAGTCTGGGGCCGAATTCTTGGAGCTGTTGGATGAGCTACGCAACGAGGGCAAGGCGATATGGATGACCACGCACGACGTGTTCCGCGCTCGCGTAATCGCCGACCGGCTCGGCATCATGGTCGAGGGCCACCTCGTCAAGACGCTCACCCGCGACGAATTCCAAGAAGCCGACTTAGAGCGCCTCTACGTCGAATACGTGGAACGGCCCGTGGTGCCAGCCGCCTAGGGGTATAATGCGTTCAATCTAAGGGTGGGTGAATGGGGCCTAAAGGAAACACAAAGTCTGGAAAACGCTACATGAACTGACCATATCGGCCACCGGCTTCCCTTTGTAACGCCGGTGGCCCCAATTTTGCATACTCAATTTTTGAGCGTATTTTAACCCTTAATGAGCAATAAGGTCCAGACTCATGCCTACAGAACAAATCCAAACCCCTGCTGAGCTGACGACGCGCGACGTCTTACTGCAAGTCGATCGCCGCCTGACCCTGATCGAAGATGACCTACGCACCCTAGATCAAAGATCCAACCAACTGCGCCAAGAAATAAACGCCAGAGCCGATGGGACAGACCAGAAGATTGACGACCGATTCGATACCTCAGACCAAAAGATCGACGCCCAAACCAACCAACTACGACAAGAATTTAACGCCGGATTTGCGGGACTACGACAAGAAATGAACACTGGGTTTGCGGAACTGCGCGAAGAAATGAACACCAAATTCGAAGCCGCAGACCAAAAAATCGACGCCCGATTCGACACCTTGGACCAAAAAATCGACACCCGATTCGACACCTTGGACCAAAAAATCGACGCCCGAACCAATCAGCTACGCCAAGAAATGCACACCGGGTTTGCGGAACTACGCAAGGAAATGAACACCAAATTTCACTGGACGCTCGGCGTCGTCTTG
This sequence comes from Candidatus Latescibacterota bacterium, assembly GCA_022825835.1. Classification (GTDB taxonomy): domain Bacteria; phylum Latescibacterota; class UBA2968; order UBA8231; family UBA8231. The sequence goes on along the minus strand of JAJDVZ010000151.1, from coordinate 76,410 downwards.
GCCAGTTGGATTTCTACCATCGGGACGCTGTTGCTCAAGTAAGCTCCCCTACTCCCCAAACAACGCCGCCACATCCCGCTCCACCTTCTCCCGCCGCTCCTCGGCTGGCAGGTCGTCCATACAGCCCATCGCGCTGTAGAACTGGGCGTCGTAGTCGCGGGTCTTGATCACCACTGGCATGGGCACGGCGTGGCCGATGATCAGGGCCTGCTGCTTGGAGTCGAGGCTGGCCAGCACGCTGCGCAGCCCTTCGGTGCCGCTGACGCCGGTGAGCACCGCTTGGATATCCTTCTCGTCGTTGAGCAGGGCCGTGATGCGCGTGCCGATCTGCGAGAGCACTTCGTCGTCAATGCTCGACGGCCGCTGATCTACTACCAACAGCGAGACATAGTACTTGCGCATTTCGCGGGCAATGGTGCCGAAGATGGTCTGCTTGGCCGCCATGGGGTTGAGGAATTTGTGCGCCTCCTCAATGGTGATCATGAGCTGACGCGGCTGATCTTCCGGGCGCTGAGTGGCGTAGAAGCGCTCGCTCTTTTTGACGTACATCTCGTGGATGCGCCGCGCGATAATGTTGGCCACCAGCAAATAGCACAACATACTCGTCTGCTGCCCGAACTCCAGCACCACGTTGATCCCCTTGTCGAGGTATTCCATGATGCGGTCCACCACGTCGCCGTCCCGTAGCTTGGAGACCATGAAGGGAAAGTTTTCCAAGCGTTTGAGCTTGCGATGCAGGGCCACTAAAGACCCGGCGTGCGCGCCGATCTCGCGGGCAAATTCCTCCACATCTGGGCCCTCTAACTTCAAGAGCGTGCTCAGCCAGCGCTCCTTGTAAATCGCGTACACCAAGTAGGCCGACTCCACAGCCGTGGGGTTGAGCTTCAACTCGTCTTGCAGCGGGGCAATATCCTCAACGGTGATCTGGTCGTAGGAGATATAGACCTCGTGATCCGGCTGCACGCCGCGAGCGCGAGTCGATTGCGGGTCTAAGGAAAAAATCGCCACCCGCTCGCCGAAGAGCTGCTTGAGGCCCTTGACGAAGGTCGTGGAGGAGCCGTTTTCCTTCATCGCCTTGAACCCGTACTCGTTGTGCATGTCGAAGATCAGGTTGACGGCCTTGTCGTAGTGAATCAGCCCGCACAGCGCCAGCCGCGTCAGGAAGGACTTGCCCGTACCCGTCTTGCCGAAGATGCCGTTGGAACGCTCGGCAAAGCGAATCATGTCGAGGCAGACCTGCGTGTCCATGTCGAGCGGGTTGCCAATGCTGAAGTAGCGGCCCTCGGCGTCGCCCTCGCAGCCGAAAATCTTGGCTACGTCGTCGGCCATGGCCTCTTGCACCTCGGAGAAGTGGCTCGGAATGGCCTTGACCGGTCGCGGGCCTTCGTCGGCCCCGGCGTCCTTGGGCATCATCAGCATGGGCCGCAGCGAGACGATGTTGTACGTGCTGGTGCCAGCGAGCACTTGGCGCAGGAGCGCGTCTTCTTGGCCCGGCGGATGCAGGAGAACTTCTTGGTTGTTGGCGTCGAGGCGCATGTCGGTGACCATGGAGAAGAAGTCGTTTTTGTCGCCCTCGATGACCACGAATTTGCCGGCCTTCATGTCCTCGACATTCTGCTCGGGATCCAGCTTCATCTCCAGCCCCTCGACTAGCGAGCCTTTGGTAATAACCCCAATCTGCTTGCCGCGACCGGCTGCGGCTGGCACTCCGTTGCGCGCGTGTTTTGCCATCGTCAGTTGACCACCCGTCGGATAATCGAGCTGAGCCGGTCGTAGTCGTCGCTGAGGAGCCGCGATAGCTCCTTGCCCATTTGCACCAGATAGGATGGCGCGTGAGCGTGAGCGCGCACTGTGTGGCGCAACACCGCGATCACCAGCTCGTCAGTGGGTATTTTGGACGTGTTGAGGATGCTGCGCAGATAGTCGTCGCTGCGCGTGAAGGCCCGCACTTGCTCGTCTGAGCACAAGTACGCAAAACTGTGGATGCGCGCCGGCTGCGGCGGCAGAATTTGCACAGACTCATCGCCGTCCAAGTAGCCAATGACGAGGGCTTGGAACTCCGTGCGCAACAGCTCGAAAATTTGCGGCTGCTCTAGGCGCAGTTCCTCTTCGGTCTTGCCGTAGGCCGTGGGTCGGCGGTTCGGCTCAATGGAGTGCGTAAATACGTTGAACACAATGCCGACTACCGGCATTGCGGCCTCCACGCGGATGAACTGACCAAAGGAGGGCGCGCCGTGCAGTTCGCGCGCTTGGGCGATCAACTCGGTGGTGCTGCTCTCGACCACTTCGCCGACGTGAGTCCGCTCGACCTCGGCGTCGCTGGGCAACGGCAGAGCCTCAGACCGAAAGCGGCTCAGCGGGCTTTGCTCGCGCTCTTTGATAGTCTCCACGATGGGCCTCCCCTAAATCCCGGTGTAGCGCTTCTTGAAGCTCTTTGTCGACAAGTGGGTTTGCAGGTCGTTTTTGACAAAGGTGTCGCGCAAAAAGCGATAGAATGTCTCGCGGTCTGCACTGCGCACTACGGCGCGCTCGTGCGCTTCGGCCAAGGCGACCGGATAGCCCTGGCCCTTTTCGGCTTGGTCGTACAAACATGCGTGGACCAAGTCGAGCAACTCGCGATCGGCTGCCACCCATTCGGGGACTTCGACCCGGCCGATCTCCGTTCCCACGTGCAGGTAAAAGTAGTAGATGTGATGCGGCCCGTACTCGGCGAGGACTTTGGACGCGCTGCGGTAGAGCGGCGTGCGTTGCCCGGGGCGCAGCACTCGCCGCACCAAGACCGCGTCGCTCAGCCCCTCAATGGGGCTACAGGGCAAGCCGCGCCCCTGCCACAAGTCCCCGTTCAGCGTGTCGATTTCTTCGCGGCTGAAGTGGAGTTGATTTTCTTCCTGATAGGGGCAACGGTCGCAGTCGGCCGCGGCCAGCGGACACAGGCCCAGCTTGAGGGCGTTGATCAATTCTTGGCTCCCTGGCTGGCTAATGTACCCAGCTACCGGCACTCGCGCCTCGCGCAACTCGTCCATCGCCGCTATAGTGGCCTCTAGGTGCGCGGCGCGGAAGTCCTGCGGCTTGCCCTCCAAGTTCCACAGAATCAGCGTGCCATCGGCAAGCGCCAGCGTCCGGTGTCCCTCGGCGTGGGCTGCCAATGCCAAATCGGCCAACTCGGTAAACTCCATGAGGCCGCGCTTGAAGCCGACGAGCTCGCGATTGACGAAGACCCGCGCCCCACCCCATTCCTCGTAGATTTCCTCCTCGCGGTAGTACAGCCGCGGCTTGCTGCTCATCAGCGGCTTCTCGCCCGTGCCGTAGTGCAGTAGGATGTAGCCGATATTGATCAGAAAACAGGCCGAAATCTCGTGGCGGTCGGGAAAAATTTGCGATCCGTCGGTGGCGGCGATGCTGATGGTGTTCGGGCGATCGGGCGAGTCAATCCCGCCGCCGAGGCCCTCGCCTAAGCCGGGCAACAGCCAAGAAGTGCGGCTCTCGTCGATCTTGCGGGCCAAGCGCTCCCACTCGGGCAACCAGCGCCGATATTCGGCCAACGCCAATTCGAGCTTGGCGCGAAAATCCTCTTGGACGCGGCGCTCGTCGGCCACCATGCTGTCTATTTGGGTCTTTACCGAATAGAGATCCAACATGGCATTAGCCTTGCGGGCCGCTCTGGACCGACCCCGTCGCGATGCGCGCATTTATTCGGCCTCTTCCCACGTTTCGCCCCCATCAATCGAAAAGCGCGTGTGCTGCCGCCACGCCGCCCAGTCGTCCCCAACGCTGGCCAAGTCAGCAGCCGTGGTCGCGGCGATGTACTGCCCCACCTCGCCGCTGCCGTCGGGCCGGTTGGTCTCAATGCGGATCTCGCTGAATTCGACGCGGCCCTGCAACAGCTCGGCCGCGCCGCGCTGCACGGCAAATGCGCGCTGCTCCCATACCTCGCGCTCGATGTCGCGGACACGAAACCGCAGCCACAGCCGACCCATATCCTCGTCCAGCCCAACCCCGTAGAACACCCCATAGCGGTCGTTGACTAGTTCCTTGATCCGGGGGCGCTCGTCTTGGAGCGGTGGGATCGGCTCCTCCTCCCACTCGTCGCGCTCCTCCTCGGAGACATAGCCCTCCAAGGAAGGCCCCCAAACCCAGCCTTCGACGCGGAACCGCACCCATCGGCCCTCTTCGCCGATGGATTCGATCTCCGTGCCAGCCAGCAACGTGCCCAGCTTGGTACCCTTGGGAGCATCGCGAAAGTTTTCCACGCTGGCCTCGACCACGAAGGTGGAGGCGCTGCGCAGCTTGGCCGCCACACCCCCCAAGGCCAAGGCGGCGACTAAGGCCGCTCCTAAGAAGCACTTAGACAATCGAGACATAGTAGAATTGCCGCCCGCCGCCAGCGACCGACCCATCGCGCAGGCGGCATACCAACCCGAGGCGTTGCAGGGCGTTGAGGCGATTGCAGACGATGTTGATGTTTTTGCCGAGCGCGTCCGAGATCTCGGCCGAGGTCGCGCATTTATGCGCCAGCAGCACGTCGAGCACCTCGCGCATCGGCGTCTTGAGCACCCCGAGCACCTCGACGTGCTCGCCGTCTTTGTACAGCGCGGCCAACTCGCGGAGCTGCAACACGGCCGCGATAGTCTCGCGCACCGAAACATTGGCCTCGGCGATATAGACGTAACGATGCCCTATCTCACCACTGGTCAGGCGTAAGAGCAGCTTGTTGAGCATCTCGTCGGCGCACGAGACATCCATGAACGAAACGCGAGAGAAGTCGAGCGGCGTGACCGAATCGGTCGGACCGCTGAGCAGATGCTGCATCAATTCTTCGAGCAACTCGGCCCCTCGGGGTCGCCCGCTGAGGATGCCCTGTTCGCCGGAAAACAGGTATGCGGGGGCTTGGTGTATGGCCTGCTGCTGTACGCGCTCTTCAACGGCTGTATCCATGAGCCGCGCCTTTCCCGTAGTTAAAAAATAGCTTAACTGTATTCAATTAACGAAACTTACGCGGATATTTCCCGACTGTCAAGCCATTTCTACCACAAAATGAGGGATGCGGAATTAGACGAATACCAATATGATGGGGTTAGTGCGGAAATAAAAAGCTCACCGCCACGTATGCGACCACGCCTAAGCCGGCGATGACCACCGCCAGCAGCAACAGCAACCAAGGCTCGTAGCGGGGCGGTTTGGGTGGCCTGTGATGCTGGCCGAACATCGCTTACTCGCCTCCTTCTCGCTGGTATAGCGCAATGGCAATCTGGGTGCCGGGGAAGTGGACCGAAGCGTGTTCCCAATGCCGCCGACCGCGAATATAGACCCGCGTATCTCCCGAGCGGATGTGCAACGAGCCGTTGTAGCGATCGCAAATCTGGTTGACGATGTACAGCCCGAGGCCGCGCGTGGCATCGCGGGAAAAGTGCTTCTGCAACGAGTTGAGAATAGCCGTGCCGTGCGACCAAGCCGCCGCGTCGTAGCGCACCGACAGGCTCTTCTTGATCCCGATGCCGAGATCCCCCACGCCGATGACCACGTACTTTTTCCTCACCCGAGAATTCAAGTAGCGCTGGGCCGTCAGGTAGCCCCAATTCTCGCTGTGGTCGAGAATGTTGTGGCACAGCTCGGCGACGACGTTTTTGAACTGGTTGATCTCCACCTCGGTGTAGCGCAATTCCTCGGCCAAAATCGCCTCGACGCGCTGGCCGATTTTGCCCAACACGGTCTCAATATCCGCCCGCTCCTCAATCCGCGTGATTTCCAGCAGGGCCTCACTCTCTTCCTTTTCCCGCTCCTGATCCACGATAAGCGTCGGCCCAACCAGTTCAACCTCATCGACAGCCGCGGCGAACCGCACTCGTCCCAAATAAGTTCGCAAGGCAAAGGCTTCGGGCAGGTGAAAAACGACCCGCGACGAGAGCCCGTCCCCGTAGCGCGCCATCAAGCACAAGGCCACCAAGCCGTAGGGGTCAATAAAGTGCAGGGGGCGCAAATCGACCTCCAAAGGCTGCCCAGGCACGGCTCCGTGTGCATAGTCGAGAAACTCTACGAGGAATTCGTCGGCTGTGCGTGGCGTCAGCTTGTCTGTTGGCAGGGTTAGGATCACGGGTTGCGGGCGCTCCTTGCTTGGAACAAAAATATACGCACTCGCACGCACCTGCGCCCAAAGCACTTCTATAAGCTATTTCTAAAGGGACGTTACGCCGAGGCGAGAGAACGCGCCGCAAGGCGTGAAGCTAATGCCCGCCGAGCTTCAATCCGCATCGACTAATTGCCGCGCCAGTGAGCCTTCTCGCGTCAGCGCATACACCACGAGATTGACGCCCAAATTGTACACCAACGGCTCCTCGGCACTGAACAGAGACGAGTGGTTGATGGCGTTGTTCGCCAAAGCCCAATCAAGGTTCTCCCGACCAATGCCCGCCCAAAAATCGGCGTAGTTCCGCAGCGAATACACCCCCACCAACTGATCCCCGACCACGATGCCCTCCAAATAGTCCGGGGTGGATGGCCTATCTTGTCCGCTAACTACAAAGTTCATATCGCGTATCCCGCGCGGCAGGCTGTTTACATCGTAGAAGCAATGATAGAGCGGATGGGTTATCGCTAGGCGGGTAAACTGCCAATCCTTCCATTCTTGATAACCCACCGCTTGGAAGCTAGCCCGAATGAAGGCACGCACCGCCGGAATGTCTAATTCGTCGTCGCTGTAATTGTTCCACAACATGCTGACAATATCCACAAACAGGAACCCGCCGCCGGTCAGATACGCCCCCAAATTGGCCGCCTCGCTGTTGGTAAAATCAAAGGGTGTATTGACCGTCATCAGCACGAAGGGCACTTGCAAAAGCTGCGGGTCGTCGAGCCGCACCGCATCGCGCACTTCGACGTGGACCTGCGTCTGGGCGGTCATCTTATCGGCCAACCCTTGCAGCATCCGCCGTTCCACCAGTCGGCGCGGCATCTGGTGATACCAGCGTACTTGTCTGTCTTCGGCCTGTTCACTGTACTCAGCCCGTTCGATGGAAGGGCTGTAAATGCCGGAGTCCCTCCAGCCGATGCCGCTCCGCTTCTTGGGTAGGCTTGACACCCCCGCCGATAAACACCCAATCTTCCACCCCATCGGCGTTGAGGTCGCGCACCAGAATCGGCGAGCGCCGCAACAGCCGATCATCGTAGAGCACCTCTACCTCTAGGCGATCCCCGGCTCCCTTTCTCTGCAAAACGATCCCCTTGCTCCCTTCGATTATATCTGAGGTGAACTCCGTGAGAAGATCCACCTGCCCATCGCCATCAAAATCGCCCACCCCTAACAGCTTCGGCCTCTCATCAAATTCAAAGACTTCGCTCTCCTGAAACTCCTCGTCTAAGGCCTTCACTCCCACAATCCACCTGTCCTCCCCACTAGTGAGATCTATCCACAACACGTCGAGTAATCCATCGCCGGTAAAGTCGCCGACCTGAGTAAACGAATAGGCTTGGGAAATCGCCACCTCCGCGGCGGTCCACACACCCAAGGCTACATCCCATACCTCTAACCTGCTTTCATACTCCGCCGTACCCGCGATTACTTGCTCTAAAGTCCCTTTAAACGTAGTCCCCCCGACCAATAACTCGACCCGGCCGTCGCCATCCCAATCCGCCACACTATGGATCCAGCTATCGATCTGCGCGAGTACCTCGATTTGGAGTTCCTGATTGATCGACCAAACTTCGGTCCGGGGATCCCGGTTGCTTCGTGATAGCGCGATTTCGCCTTTACCATCGCCCGTCAAATCGGCACTACGCACATCTAAGACCACACTACCTGTGGCCGCTACTTCCTCTATAACAGGCCCGCGTTCCAAGGCACCCCACCCGTCATTGACGGCCATCAGCCAGCCATTTTTCTCCTCACGCCCCTGCGGTATTTCCGATTGCGTTTCCCACAGGCCGAAAAGGTCTAAGTCGCCATCGCCATCCAAGTCCGTCAACACGCCGCCCCCATGATCCCCTATATACCTATTCCCTTTAGTACCTTCCCCTATGCCCGGCGCAATCGGATAGAAAACCGGCGGCGCAAAAAGGCCAGCCCCAGCAAAGCCAAAGGAGTACTCGACCAGCGGCGGCGGCAGTTCGCCCTCTATCAGCTCTTCCACGCCGGTCAACTCGATCCAGTCAATCTCAAACGACTCGACAACCCCAGGCTCGGTATCCTCACCAAAATCCAGTATAAAACCGAGCCGAATGTTTTTTAACAGGCCCTCCCATCTCCTGTGCCCGGCCAAGGATAGCACCATTTCCTGCCAATCGGTGGTATAGACTAGGTATAGACTAGTCGTTCTATGGTGATTTCTTCTGGAGCAATATCAATATCAGTACTAACGATATTAAAATAAAAACCGGAAGCGTTTTCCCACTCGATGGAAAAAACACCTTCCGTAGGGCGGTCATGGACGGTGCGGAACCGAACGCGGACTTGGTCGAACAGACCCGAATCGTACCCAATGGTCGAAGAAATCACTTCGCCCCCCGGGCTGGAGGCGTACAAACTAACGGCGATTTCGCAAGTTTCGCGCCAAAGATCAGACCATGTACAGGGCTAGGATCACGGCTGGGATGCTGCCTCCTCTACCGACGGCACCGGGGCAATCTCAGGCGTCACCGCAAACGCAAACGACGCGCTCGTCACCTCCTTGGGGCGGTCAAAAGCATCGACCCGCAAGACCATATCCTCCACCTCGACGGTAATCGCTCGCACCTCGGCGTGCAGCGGCGCAAAGACCACCTTGCCGGTATAGTCGTCCCCCTTAAACACAAAGGTGTGCCGCCTAAACAACGCCTCCCGCACCAAGCCCATGCGTTCCTGATAGTAGTAGTCTTCATTGCCGCCTTTGCCGCGCCGCTCCATGTAGTAACGCTCAAAACTGTGGTCCGCGTCGCGTTTGAGCACGCCCCAGTAGCGGTACTCTCCGCCGCGGTCGGTCCGCAGCACCATCTTCGCCGGATCGACCATCACCTTGGGATAGCTCTGGTTGACCACTGTTAGCGCAAAGACGGTAAAGCGCGGCGGCGCATAGCCCCGGTCTAGGTCGCGGTCCTGTCCGTAAGTAAAGGGATTCAGGTTCGGCTCGCGGAAGGTAAAACGGGCGTATTCTCGATTCAGGGCCTGATCGCTTAAGTAGCGCAGCTTGAGGCGGAACCCCTCCTGCTCGAAGACGGTGGTACTATCCTCCGAGTCGAAGTAATAGCGACCATCCACTAGCAGGCTCTCCTGCGGCACCACGTGCAGCGCATAGCGCAAATCCGGCGGAAACCGAATGCAGCCAGCCGCAAAAAGCAGCGCGAGTACACTCCATCCCCATGTTTTCATTCCGCGGCCACCTCGCCCAAGTACAGGCGACCGATCAGTTCCCGATTGCTGCGGGCAAATTCCAAGGCGCGCCATTCTTCCTCTCTCCCCTCTAACGCCTCGACCGCCTCTTCGTACGCTATCGCGGCCAGCCGCCAGTTGTCCATCTGATAATAAGAAACCCCAATGTTGCACCGTGCGGCCGCCTCGCTCGGCGTGTTGGGGTAGCGCTTAATCACCTCCTCCAACACCCCGATGGCCTGCTCAAGCTCGCCCTCGTCGTACAGCGCCATACCCTTGCTGTAGAGCGAGTCGGCCTCGGCATCGGCCAGATAGGTCAGCAATTGACGCGCTTGCACGGCATCGGCCGTCTCGGGAAAGCGCTCTACCACTTGCTCGTACAGCCGCGACGCCTTGAGAAACTGGTGGCCGTTGTAGTAGTAATCGCCCAGATGCATCAGCCCCTGATGAGCGCGTTCGTGCTGGGGATAATCGCTCACCAAGCGCAAAAACAGGTCGCGCATCGGCTCAATGCGCTCCAACTCCAACTGACACCACGCCGCCCCGTACAGGGCTTCGGGCGCGTCCTTGCTGTCTGGGTACGCGTCGAGAACCCGCTCGTACCACGCCAGCGCCCGCTCGTATTCGGCCGTCTCGTAGTACAGTTCGCCGATCAGCAACTCGGCCTCCGGGGCCTGCGGCTGCTCGGGATAGGCTGCGACCAACTCCTCAAAAGCCGCCTGTGCGGCCACCCGCTCGCCCCGCGCTTGCAGGCTGTGCCCCTTGTAAAACAGGGCCGCAGCCTGAAGCCCTCGGCGCGGAGCCAGCTCCAAGGCCGCGCCAAACGCCCGTTCGGCCGCCTCGTAATCGCGCTCACCCAAGGCCACGCTGCCCAGCTCAAAATGGAACTCGGCCGCTTGCGCCGAGTCCGCTACCCGCGCCAGCCCCTCGGCCAAGGCCGCCCGCGCCCCAGCCAAGCTATCTTGCGCCACCAGCGCCCGGCCCATCAGCAGCCACGCCCGATCTTCATGCGCCAAGAGCGGCCGCACGTGCGCCGCCGCCTGCGCGGCCTCCCCTTGATCCAAATACCACTGTCCCAACCCCAACAAACCCTCGACGCGGGTGGCCTCGTCGGCAACCATCGCCCGATAGACCCGTTCCATGCGCCCGCTGTCCTTCAAGGTCTGCGCACACGCGCTCATGGCCTGCAACAGGGTGCGCTGCTGATCGCCGGCCAAGGCCCCGGTCTGCCACGCGGCCTGCCACGCCGCCCACGCGGCCTCGTAATCCCCGGTCTTGTACAAGCTCCAGCCCAACCCCACCTGCGCGGCCGCGGCCGTAGCCCCGGTCAACAGCGGTAGGGCCTCGCGCAACAGCGGCAGGGCCTGCTCGTGCTCGCCGCGCCGCTGATGCAACAACCCCAACTGCGCGGTCAGCTCGGCATTCGGCGTCTGCGCTAGCTGCCGCGCAATCAGCGCTATCGCCGCATCGGCCTTGCCGGCCTCCACGTGCAGTTGCGCCAGTTCGAGCTGGGCGTACGCGTACTGGGGCTGGGTCGGGGCAATGGATTCCAGCACTTGACGCGCTTTTTCGCCGCGTCCGGCCTGCCGGTAGCGCCGGCCCAACATCAGCGCCGCCAACCCGCGCACCTCGGCGTCGCCACATTGGGCCAAAATCTGTTCGTAGAGCGCGTCGCGCTGCTCGTGGCGCAGGCGGGCAATCTCCAACAGGGCGCGGCAGCTCAGCTCCGGGGTGGCCTCCCCGGCCACGACCTGATCAAACTGCGCCAAGGCCGCGGTCGAGTCGCCGAGCGCCTGATGGATCGTCCCCTGCCAAAACAGGGCCTCGGCCGCCAAGTAGTTTTCCACCGTTCCGTACAAAGCCAATGCCTCGGCAAACCACACTTCGGCACTGTCGGCGACCGCGCTCTCTTCCCCCAGCAGCCGCAGGCATTCGGCTTGGCGGAACACGGCCTCGTCCACCGACACCCCGGCCTCATCCGCAAACGCCGTGTAGGCCGTCAGGTAGAGCCGATGCGCCGCCAGCGACTCCGCGTAGCGGCCCTCGTCAAACAGCAAGCTCATCAGCCCAGCCTGCATCCGCGCCCGAAACGCCGGCCGCTCGGCCTGCTCGGCCGCATAGCGATACACCTCCAAACTGGCATCCACTCCGTGCATCGTCTCGGCCAACAGGGCCTGCCGCACCCACGCCTGCTCGGCCAACTGCGGCTCCTGCGGAAAATCTCGGCTGACCTTCTTGTACGCGCTTAGTGCCTCTTCGTAGCGTTCCAGCGCCTTGAGCATATCGCCGCGCTTGATCCACGCTTTAGCCGCCAGCGTGCGCCGCGACTGCCCTTCGCGCAACCCGGCCAAGGCCACCGCCCGCTTCTCGGCGTCGTCCATCTCCGCCGGATCGTAGGAATCGGCCAGCTTGCCAAACGCCGCCACCGCGTCTTCATACTGCGCCAACTCCTCCAGCGCCAATCCCATCTGCAACCGCGCCCGAGCGGCGCGCATCCCGGTCGGCGCATCCTGCACGTACTCGGCAAAGGCCGCCACCGCCTGCGCGTATTCTTCTTGGTGAAACCACGCCCAGCCCAAGGTATAGCGCGTCCGCTCGGCGTACCGCCCACTGGGAAACAAGCGCAACAACACCTGACCAGCTTGCGCGGCCTGCGCGTACTCCTCGGCCTCAAAAAAGCACTCCACCACCAAATACGCCGCCGTCTCGCGCAGTTCAAAGCCCACCTCGTCGCGCAGCGCGGCAAACCGGTCCGCCGCTTGCCGCAAGGACGCCGTAGCCAACTCGGCCAGCGAATCGGCCTCCACCGAATCGGCCAATGCGGCCTCTTCCCGCCACAACTGCGCCTGCTTGCGGCCCATGTTGGCCAACTGATAGCGCGCGGCCGCTTGCACACCCACCGCACGCTCATCCACCTCCACGCGCACGGCCGAGGCGCGCAGCAGCGCCCCATCCTGCACGGCCAACACGCCCTCGTAGATCCGCTGGGCCCCGGCAAAATCGCCGGTAGCCAGCAGCTTTTGCGCCCGCGCAAAGCGCTTGCCCAAGTCCTCTGGATTGGTCACGAACTGACTGCCGGCCACTAAGCCGGCCATCACCAACGGAAGCCAAATAGCCATTTTATTCGCCTTTCACCCTCTTGTCGTTAGCGATCGTATCCGGCGATGACCGAGATGAAAAACCGCGACACCCCGCCATCGCGGGTACGCGCCACGGCCGGATCGGCAAATTCTTCGTGGCGCAGCTCAATGCCGGTGTTGGAAACCATGGTGTAGCCGATGTACGTGCCGCGCACCGTGAACATCAGCACCGAACTGGCCGAGCGCAGTTCGCGCTCCCGATCCACCCGGTCGATAAAACGGAAGGCCAGCACCGGCATCAACGTGCGCGTAAACGGCACCCCCATCCCCTGCTGGCCAAACTGCACCAAGGTATTCTCGGTCAACGTCCAATCCACGCGCAGAATGGGCGCGATCTGATTCCACGACTCCACCGCCCGCCGCCGGTCGCTGGCGGTAACGTGCTTGTACAAATGCTTAATCATCGCTTGAACGCGCAGGCGCGCCAACTCGTACGTGTAGTCGGCCTTGTTGACCATCGTGAAGGTCTGCATGCGGGCATCCGCCGCTAGCTGCCGGTTCAAGATCCACTGGGCGTTGTTTTCAAGGTGGAGTTGGTCCAGCCGCGCCAAGCGGGTGCCGACAAACGAGGTATGCACCCACGAGTCGGCCATCAGCAAGGCATCGGGCGTGGGCGGCTGGTCCGGGTTGTTGTTCTCACCGGCGCGGAACACATACACCGAGTCCGGCACCGTGTCCTCGACCCGCTTGCTGTCGTGATCGAGTTGGACTTTTCCCCAACGCGGCACGTCAAAGCCATAAGACACCCGCCCGTAGCGCGACACCGCCTGCCCCGGCCCGGCGATTTCCTCTTGGCGATAGTAGCCCACCCCAGCCGACAGGCCGCGCCAATCCGGCAGGGCGACAAACCCGTGCAGGCCGCGCCGGTCGCGGTCGTAGGGGTAGTCGGGCTTGTTGTCGTTTTCGCGCTCGTCAATCACGCCGTTGTTGTTTAGGTCAATGCCATAGACAAACTCCTGCGGATCGGAATAATACAGCAAAAACGGCTCCTCAAAATCGGGTACCCCATTGGCGTTTTTGTCGTCGTCCGGGATGTTGTCGTTGTCCTCGTCTAGCCCGGGGAATACCCCCGACTCGGTCTCCGAGCCGTTGGGATAATCGCGCAAATTGTCGTCGGCGTAGCGGTCGTTGTCGTCGTTGTCATCGACTAAGGGAAACTCCGAAAGCATCTGTTGGTCTCGGCTGTCGCCGCCCAAGTCGGTGTACAGCCGCACCCCGCCGCGCCGACTGTCGTACCCGCCGCCGTAGCGCGGCCCAATGCGGAAGAGCTCGCCGCCCACCTCCAAGCGGCCCACATCCTTGAGCGCATGGACGTACCACGCCGCGGTCCGCAACTGGTCGCGCTGGCCGCGCAGCACCGGGAAGCTGCGGTAGAGCAGGTTGCGCTGGTATTCGCCGCGCACCTTCAGGCCGACAAACGTGGCCGCGGCGTCAAAGCCGAAAAGCGTCTGGCCGGTAGTAAAGCCGTGGTCAAACTCCACGGCCCGGCGGTTGGAAAAATCGCGCACCTCCCCGGGCGCGCGCACCCGCGTCTCAAAGGACGTGTTGCGCGGCGTAAACTGATTGCGCAGGGCGTCGAAAAAGGGGTGCTGTTGCGCCACCTCAATGCGGTAATCATTGGCCACCAACGCCCGCACCCGCGCCCGGCGCGGCGCAAAATCCTCCGGCACCACAAACAGGTATTCCACCGCCTCCTCGCCGCGCACCTCGCGCAAGCCATCGCCGCGCCGCCCGCCCAACACTTGCGCTTGCAGCCCCGGCGCAAAGCGGTCGTCGGCCGGATCGCTGCTGATCGTGGCCTCGCCTTCCGGCCCTTCTCCTACCAATTCGAGCACAATGTCGTACACAATGGCCCCGGCCTCGTCGCTTTGCGGCGAGTCGTCGCGCACCCGCACGGTAATCTCGCTCGGCGGCTGCATGGCCGGATAGGGAATGCTGCCGCGCAAAAAGCCGCCTTCGCTGCCTCGGGCCGTATTGGCCTGATGCTGGTTGACCAACGTCGCGCCAAAGCGCAGCACATCGCCCACCCGGGTCTGCCAGTGCCCGGCGATGTTGTACACCGGATTTTCTTCGGTGCGCTCCAAAAAGTCGATGAGCGTGCCGCGCCCTTGGGCCACCGGATCGGAAAAGCTGTTGAGCGTTGGAAACAGCGACGAGTCAAAGCCGCGCGTGGTCAGCAAGGTAATTTTGTTGGCCGGAAAAACCACGTCCCAGCGCAACCCATTGAAGCCAGCTTGGCGCAAGGTCAACGGCGTAAACTCGGTGCGCACCTCGTCGCCCACCGTCAACGACCAGTGCCACGGGCCGTAGCTGTCGTGGGCGACGATTAGGTTGTTGAGCGAGCGATAGAGCCGGTCTTTGAGGATGCGGCTGCCGCCGGGCCGCTGCTCGTCTAGCTCATAGACTAAGAAGCCCTCGGCGAGAAAGCGGCCCAAGAAGTCGTAGCGCGGAGCCAAGCGGATCTCGCGGCGATAGGGCCGGTACAGGTCCTCGCCGTAATTGGTGTACGCGCTCAGAGGCGGGCGGCGCAAGAAATGGCGCGAAGGCTCGGCGTCGGGCAAATCGGCCCACAGCGGACGCCCGGCCCACAGCAAGGCGCTCCAGAGGATGGCTTGGCAGTAGGTACGCATAATTTTTGTATAACCTTTAGGTATTGTAGGGGCGACCGATCGGTCGCCCCTACGTTATTACATCAGTACACCACCCCGACCAGACCCGTCCACACATCCCCGCGGTCCGCGTCGATTGCAACGCGCAAGAGATAATGTCCGGGCGCGACCAACCGCCCGCTGGCGTCGCGGCCATCCCACGCTAGGCGCTTGCGGCCCGCTGCCGCCAGCCCATCCCACAGTACCCGCACCCGCCGCCCGGCCAAATCGTACAGCGCCACCGTCAGAGCCTGCGGGTGCTGCACCTTGGCCAAGTCAATTTGAATGTGTGCTGCACCCGCCGCCGCATTGAACGGATTGGGCCGCACCGACACGCCGGTGCGCGGCAGCGCCCGAGACACCACCCCTTCCCCCACCAACGTCCACGCCTCTTCTGCCACCGGCCGCCCGTACTGCCAATCCGCATCCGCCCCCAAGGCCACCGCCGCCCGCACCGCCAGCGTCGGCTGCAACAGCACCGAGGCAAATTCCACTTCGAGCCGCCCGGACCGCCGCACCTGATGCTCAGCGCCCAACACCACGCCGAGCCCCGCATCGTCCCAGCCGGCCGCATACCCATCCTCCGGCAACGCCACCCCATCAAACCGCACCTGATGCACCACGCCTGGCAGGCCGATATGCACGCGGTCCAAGCCGAGGTCGTCCGGGCCGATTTCCACGTCGAAGGTGTACGTAAACGCAGTCTCCACGCCCAACACCGGCCGCAGCGGCGCAATGGCCGCGGCCACGGCTGCGGCAAAAAGCTGTTCCCCAAACGCGACCTTCACCTGCTCAAGCCTCGGCGCACGCAGCGGATCGCGCGTTTCCATCGCCGCCCGATACTGCACAAACCGCGCCGGCTCCGGCTCGGTCAGGGCCACGCCAGCGCCGACTTGGGCCAAATCCCACGCTGGCACCCGGTGCCATTCGGGCCAGATTTCCCCGTCTGCCGACGTGCGGAACTGCACCCGCAAGGCCGTGCCCGGCGGCGTCTTTCCCGCAAACCACACCCGCCCCAAGTTGACCGGCTGCCCGGCGTCGAACACGGCCGACTCAAACGCACCCTCGGCGCGGAAGCCCTCGCCAAACACTTCCACCTCGCCAATGGAGACCCAGTTGGGCGGGTCTTCCCGCGTCAGCCGCAGGCGCACAAAGCGACCCAACACCGGCAGCGGCACCCCAGCGGCACCCGTCTCAATCCACGTCGAATCGGCCGACGTATCCACCAGCGGGCGGGTGTTTTCGGCCTGTTGCGCCACCAACACCCAATCGTCGGGCGTGGCCTCGCGCGCCACTTCGAGGCGGTAGCCTTTGACGAAAAACAGCGGCCGTTGGGTCACGGTCTTGCCCGGCACGAGGCGCACTTGGCTGACGCCCCTGTCGCCGCCCAAGTCAATGCGAATCCACTTGCCCAACACTTCGACCTCGTTGTCAAAGCGCCACTCGGTGCCGGTATCGCCGTCGGTGACGCTGCGGCGACCGCTCAGGGTGTTCGGCCCGGACGAAGCGACCGCAGCCAACGCGAGGTTGACCCCGTGAAAGGAGGCCAGCGACACTCCTCCCAAGCGGTCGAGCTCCGCGCCGTCAAAGAGGCCAGCCGCGAAACTGTCGGCCCCTTCCTGCACCCACTCGCCAGCCAGCGCCGGTGGGCCGCACAGCACGGCCAAGCCGACCCAAAAACACATCTTACTCATCATCAATCCATGCCTCCAATCCCCAAAATTCTAACGTTCCCCGGATGGACAAACGAAGCTGCTGAAAGCGCAACCGCAACCCCAGTTGCCCCAAGCCGATCACGTCTTGCTGGATCAACGGATGCAGGCTCCGCACCTCATTCGCCACGATGCACACCTCGGTTATGCCCTCCTCGGCATACTCTTTCAGAAAGTCGTGCAGGATGGGGAACTCCCTCTTGTGGATATAGCCCATCAGTTCGATGGTTAAGGTCTCGCCGCAGCGATCCAACGTGTTAATGCGTATCATGCTGATACCCTCCAAACGTCAATCCGCATCGACTAATTGCCGCGCCAGTGAGCCTTCCCGCGTCAGCGCATACACCACGAGATTGACGCCCAAGTTATACACCAACGGCTCCTCGGCACTGAACAGAGACGAGTGGTTGATTGCGTTGTTCGCCAAAGCCCAATCGAGGTTCTCCCGACCAATGCCGGCCCAGAAATCGGCGTAGTTCCGCAGCGAATACACCCCCACTAACTGATCCCCGACCACGATGCCCTCCAAATAGTCCGGGGTGGATGGCCTATCTTGTCCGCTAACTACAAAGTTCATATCGCGTATCCCGCGTGGCAGGCTATTTACATCGTAGAAGCAATGATAGAGCGGATGGGTGATCTCTAGGCGCTCAAACTTCCAATCCTTCCATTCTTGATAGCCCGCCGCTTGGAAGCTGGCGCGAATGAAGGCACGCACCGCCGGAATATCCAATTCGTCGTCGCTGTAATTGTTCCACAACATGCTGACAATATCCACAAACAGGAAGCCGCCGCCGGTCAGATACGCCCCCAAATTGGCCGCCTCGCTGTTGGTAAAATCAAAGGGGGTATTGACCGTCATCAGCACGAAGGGGACTTGCAAAAGCTGCGGATCGTCGAGCCGAACTGCGTCGCGCACTTCGACGTGAACCTGCGTCTGGGCGGTCATCTTATCGGCCAACCCTTGCAGCATCCGCCGTTCCACCAAGCGGCGCGGCATCTGGTGATACCAGCGCACTTGGCTGTTTTCAGCCCGCACACTCTCTTCAGCCCGTTCAATGGAAGGGCTGTTGACGCCGGACATATAGAGGAATCCCTTGAGCTGGCGTCGGTCGGTGGGATCAACCACCACCATCGCCCGGTGTCGTCCGGTGTCCAGCGCCTGCACATCCAGCAGTTCCAAAGACAAATCAATCTCATCCGCACCTTGCCGCGTCCCCTCTAGCGCACCCGCCCGCATCTGTGGCCCAATCTGCCGCGCCGGGAAATCCGGCACCGGCAATTCCAGCCGATCCGGCAGCGACGCCGTCGGTATCCGCAGCGACGCCGCTTGCAACATCGGCAGGGGCCGCGACGCCGTAAGAGCCGGACGCTGCGCCACCACCGGAGCCGCTTGCAGGGCCGGACGCCGCACTAATGGACGCTGTTGAGGCCGTTGGCGGCGGGTGAGGCTTCGCTGCGGCGGCGGGCGTTTGGTGAACTCAACCATGATCGGCGGCAGCACCGGGTATTGCGTAACCCGCTCGTGGGGCATGAGGCCGAAAAGCACCAGCAGATGCAACGCCAGCGACAACGCCAAGCAGCTTTGCAGTTTTCTATTTCTTCGGAACGGGACTTTCCACGGTCGTCTCACGGTCTTATGCGCCTCTCAAAGGATGCAGATCGAGCATTAACACACGCTCTTCCATTTCGCTGCTCGAAATGGTCTGATGGGTTTCGTGAAATGCCATCAGGCTATTGAGGCGCATCTCCTCTGGGATTAGGGGGTCCGGCCATAGAGAGGCACGCCAAAACTCGATTAGATACAATCGAGAATCCTCGTTCTTCTCCACCATGTGGGCTATTGCCCTACGCCGTTTTTGCGATTCTGCGAACGCATTTTGTGGGTTAAAAAAGTCGTGATAATGATACAGGTGATAGCTCTGCGCCTTGGCGGCAAAGCGCATTTTATACCCATTCCGCATGAGGCGATAGGCTAAATCCCATCCCTCAGAATGAAGCATCTCTTCATCAAAACCACCGACCTCCTCAAGAGCAACGCGCGGGGCCGAAGCATTGTGTGGATAAAAACTGATCCAACCTATCGGCGAATCGGGCACTTTGTCGAAGAGCACTTGTACTTGGTTTTGCATCAATTTTAACTCTGGGAAGGGATACCCACCCTCTTGAGCGAACCGATCAATCGCCGCGAAATCGGACTGTATCATCGTCTCGGTCACCCGAAATGCGTCGGGGTGTGTCCGCATGGTATGGGCAACCGATGCCGGAACGTCCTCCCAAGGAAGCCCACTCTGTGGGTCTTGGACGTATTCCAAGCGAGGCAGGCAATATTGGAATCCGCTCGTTACGCCGTCGTATCGCTGAAATAGGTGCCAATGTTGAGCCAACCAATCGGGACCCGGTAGCGCGTCGCCGTCCAAGAAGGCGATCAAATCTCCCCGCGCTTCCGCTATACCGATATTTCGCGCCCGACAGCGCCCGACATTGGTATGCAAGGGAATAACTTTTATGGGAATTTGCTCATACTCATGCAGAAAATCCCCCGTTCCATCCGTGCTGCCATCATCTACCACGATAACCTCAAACTGGCCCTCGGAGAACGTTTGAACAGCCAAGCCACTTAAAACAAGTCGTAACCGATCGCGCTGATTGTGTGCGGCGATGACGACAGAAATATCCATTGAACTAGCTCCCTTATATACATTCAAAGACCAAACGGCACTCCTCTCTCAGAGAGTCTGGCCGATGAATGAGAGGAGAGTTGTTATCCACTTCTTCATATACAACGGCTTGTGGCACTTCCTTGGCAGCGGAGTTTGAGCACACGATGTGGAAGCAGTCCAAATGACCAAAGAAAAAGTCAAAATAAGGATCGCTATTTTCCAAGACCTTCTGGCGCAATGCCTCACTTTGCACATTGGCTTCCGTTAGTGCTGGAGAACCAATAGCTATACCATGAAACTCCACGGGGATCCATCCGAAACCTGAAATGAAGATCTCAGCCCACGTGTGACCAAACACCACTTCGTTATAGGTTCGGTTCTCGTACTGGTTCGGCCCGATAGGATTGACCGCTATGGCCCCTGTCTGCTCGCGGGCGGGTATTTTTAGCAGGCGACAAAGAGCAATAAAGGCACGAGCCAACGTAATACAATGTCCTCCGTCGTCCGTCAGTGCTTTTAGAGTGCTACACCGATAGCATTGGCAGCTATCTTTGGTCTTCTTAAAATGCTTGTTCTTGGCCAAATAGTAGTACAGCAAACGAGCTTTTTCTACGTCGCTCGCCCTTTCGTCTATGCCCACCTCCTCCCAACAACGGCGGATGAGTGGGTGTTCTACCAAAGATTCATCGACGGTAGTATAGAAATCGGACTGTTCGGGCGTGAGCGTCTCCGTTGTCCCTGTGGAACCCATAACTCTCGAATAAACCGTCAGTTCGCACTCATAAGAAAACGTATATGTTTCACCGGAACTAAAATCACAAACCACAGGGTGGCCATAAAAAAACCCCGAATGCGGCAGAAAGTGCCTCTGCATTTCCACGGGACTGCACGATAGCAGCTTTATATCCTTCTGAAAGTCGGTAGCTATTGGATAGGGTAGAAATATCCGCATATTATGTGTTGTATCCTCAACAGCAGACAAGGTAAAGGTATAAGTCAGCCGCAAGCGCTGGCTCTCCATAGCAGGACGAAGCTCACCATTTTTTCGGTGAATAAAGAACGAACGCATCTCCTCACGCGCCTCGTAATCACACGCAAAAAAGCGAGTGTCGTTGTCGTAAAGCCAGTTCCACGAATCGGATCGATCGTACCAGATGCCATCTCGTTTCACCTCATGCGGCATCTGGTGCTTTCGTCCGTTTTCAAGCATCTTTTTAACATGCTCGTCACTGAGCACTGTGCTCAATGACAACTGCCGGGCAAAGTCGCGTTGGGCCACCTGATAATACGGATCTATTCGGCTTCCTTCCGAGCGACTCATCCAGTACCCATCGATTATATCCGCGACTCGATTTGTGTCCTGCCACTCTCGTATATCGGTGGCAAAAGTACGGCATCGTCTAGCGAATATCGCATAGTGGTTTAACAGCCCCTCGACGCTTTGGACGAGAGCCGTTGGTCTAGTGAAGTCTCGGTAGCTCAATTTGATCCCCTGCCCCATTGCCTGCAGGCGGTCGATGAAATACTCTTGCGTACAATTCGTGGGAAGCCCGATGACCGGTATGCCCTTGAACAGAGCTTGGTAGAAGAAGCCATGATCTCCATTGCCGACAAAGATGGCCGCTTGGGAGGCGGCCTGCGGCAAAAAATTAGGATCGACCATCTCACAGTTTTCTATTGATTCAGTAAGCACTCCAACAGGTGGAACCACCCACTGCCGAATCCCTTTCATTCCCAGCTTTTGCACAGCCTCCTGAATAGAGGACCAATCGGCTCCCAACGTTCTCAGATCCCAATACAACCCCTCTCGCTCCGTATCGTCTTGCTCTTCTACGTCAAGCCCCTCAAGCAGCGGTCCTACGAAGGAGTAGTTAGCAGGCATCTCCTGTCCCAATGGATGAACCGCTGGAATATCGCAAAGCAGATACATTTCCCTAAATGTCGTCCCACAAGTCCATCCTTGATGAGCGGTACTTTCGATTATGTCATCCCAAGTACGCACGAACTCAGACGAGTGAATAGGGTAGGAGTATTCGGGCATATCATAGGCTGATTTTATCCAAACCACATCAATCCCTTCCAGTGCAGCAGTTAAGCGCAACGTGGGACGGGAATCTACGATAGCGAGGTCGGGCTTTAAGCGGCCAACCAGTGCCCGCTCGGCTTCTACGCTTTGATATATAAACGAGTCGTAGTCTGCTTCATTGGTGTCAAAATCCAGCACTGATCCCAAGTCTTGTATCGGCGTGTCGAGATCGTGCAGCGGGAAGTCCACTTGCCGGATTTGGTCGGCAAACGAACCGGTTCCAGCAAAATCGACGCTGTATCCTCGGTTCTGGAGCGTCGTACCCACCACCAAAGCACGATGCGCAGAAACGCGATCAAAGCCATGAAAAAAGACCAGTATTGAAACCCTATCCCGACCTAGACGACGCGAGCGTTCCCTTTCCTCAAGCCGTCTGATGATCCTAAAGAGTCTAGCTACGGTCCGCTGTCGTATTGCGTTGAACATCATTTTGTCCTTTACATTCGGCCGCTCGTTCTCAGCAGCTTTTCTACGAACTCAATCCTGTCGTCTCGCTGAAGTTCGCGGTAGAGTTCCAGTGCTTGCCGCCACTGAAGTAAGGCATCAAAAGGTGCCTGATTCGATGTATAGACCCTCCCCAAACTGACTCTAACATCGGCTACAGCCTCCAAGTCCGATACTTTCACAAAAAGTTGCAACGCCTGCCGATAGGCCTCCTCTGCCGCCTTAAAATTTTCAACATCCATGTAGGCATCACCTAAAAGAACCGCTTGTACCGCCCGGCCTTTGTTGTCCCCAATCGCGTCAAACAGTTCCTTAGCCTGGTGGAATAACACCGCGGCTTCTTCCGTGTTCCCTTTCTCCCGCAGCACCTGACCCAGACCGCTCATGGTGCGAGCCTCAAACTGTTTATAGCCTAATTTTCGTTGGATGGCCAGCGTCCGACAGTACATTTCTTTCGCCTCATCAAACCGACCCATCTGGCTATATACGCCCCCCAAGACGCTGTAATGACGAGCCAACCCCTCGTCGCGCTGAAGCCGCTCCTCAATATCAATGCCTTTTTTGAGGATGTCTTCGGCTTCGGCCAAACGCTTCTGTACGAGATAGACCCGACCCAAGCCCTGATAGTGGCCAGAAATACCCGGCATATCGCCGAGTTCTTCGCAAACGTTCAGCCCTTGCCGGAAGTAGATCTCGGCTTCCTGTGGCTTGTTCTGCTGAAGCGCCAACTGCCCCAAGTTGCCGCATTCTTCGGCCCAATAGGTCTTATTCCCCGACACCTCATGGAGTTGTTGAGCTCGGGTGTGCAGTTCTTGCGCCTCTCCAATTTTTCCCTGGAGTTGGGCGACAAAGCCTCTATTGCTATAATTGACGGCTAGACGCTCCTCATCTCGGCGTTCCTTGTTGATCTCAAAGGCTTTATTGAGATAGTCAACCGCCTTATCCATCCGTCCCTTGACCTGGTACATAAGCCCCAAGCCGCTGCACGCATCGGCTTCCATCTCATGCGCCCGCCACTGTCGTGCTTTCGCAAGGGCTTTTTGATAAAGCTCTTCGGCCTTGTCAAGTTCACCTTGTTCCTTGTAATAGCGACCTAACAGGAGACAAGCCTTCGCTTGGGTGCGTACATCTCGATTTTGGGCAACCCGCGCCCGCTGTATCGCTACGTCGTGTTCGGAAATTAACGGAATGATTTCCATACCTCGTAGATCTCTCCTTGATTATAATTTCTGCACGGCTTCCCATACTGGAGGCATCCCGCGTGCAAAAAAAGCGATGGTTCCCTCCTCGCTCACCACATAAAACTGCGGTACGCCCCCGATCTGATAGGCTTGGGCGACCACACCTGTCGAATCGACCAAAACGGGTACAGTCAAGTCATGGTTTTCGACGATTTGCTGCACTTCGTCTTTCGTGCCTCGGCATACCAGTAATAACCGGCGTCCTTCAGGAAGTTCATACTCTACCAAGTAACGTTCCAAGTCGTTGCAATATGGGCAGGTTGGAGTTACAAAAGCTAACCCTACTCGCTGTCCCTTAAAACTACTGAGACGGACATGCCCTCCTTGCACAGAGGGCAACTCAAAATCAGGGGCGTCTGTTCCCTCAGACAGAGGCTCAGAACGCTTGGCATCCCCCTCACTCCAGACGATCCCCGCTGGTTCCTCAGACTTCTCCTTGAAAATCAGCGCGAGCAACAAGACTACGCTGATAAGCCCGGCGACCTTCCAATGCTTTTGATCGGCCATCATTCTGTCCCCTCTTTTTCTGTTACTTTTTGCGCGGACTGCACAATGTTCTCAATCGGAAAGCCTATACCCCTGACAGCCTCGACGATCCTTTGTTCCTCATCCACCAAAAGCGCGGCTGGAAAATTTGTGATGTTGAGATTTTCTAGCATCAGCGACAGCGTATCTACGGCAATAGGAAAGGTTAAGGCGTGTTCGGTGACCTTTTCCATCATTCCTTCCCGTGTGTTAGCAACCATCAAGATAGGAATATCTGTAGCCGCTTTCCCTATAATGGGGTACATGAAATCACAGGCATCACAGCCCGACAGAGTAAAGACCAGCAGGTGGGATTCGCCTTGATACAGATGGGTAGAGATCGGATCGCCATCTAACTGTTCAAGTTCGTATTCCGGGACGAGCTTCCCAAGCAGATGATCTAAGCTCGTAGTCCTTGGAGTGACGGGAGGATTGTTGATTTTTGTGGCCAACAATATACTGGTCCCCAATAGGATACCTAGCACCGTCGAGAGGAACAGCATCGCTACTTGCGGTTTTGAACGCACGTCTTCCATCGTGTATCTTTCCTTTCCCTAAAACGCATCGAACAACGGCTGAATCCACTGATTGGCTGGCCGGACGATACTACCTGCCCATATCAGAGTTAAGCCAACACCAACCATCAAAATCGGCGCGAACGGGAGCGACAGTTCTACCTCTAACTGATCGTTCCATATGCGAAACAATCCCTTCTTCTGCAGATCTTTTAGTTGGCGAACTTTCCTGATGGTCAACGGCCTTCCCTTGCGGCCTACGAGATCCTGATCTTCTCTATTCTGCTCACCAAACGAAACCACTTCGACCCGGTCTTGCTCGGGTGCTTCGTAAATCGACTGATGTAGCACCATGCCCGGCTGTAAAGCATCGATGGCGACCGGCTGCACAAACTTCTGGTATTCGAGAGAATGGATATACACATAGACGGTCCGTATGCCCCATAACACGGCCCAAAGAACCAGATAGATCAGGTAGTCCCCGGTGCCAATGGCACTAAAGACACCTATTACAAGCCCGGGAACGACCCAAATGATTCGTTGAGATGCCTTGGTCCGGTCTTCATGGAGTAAATAGAGCACAGCACCCACCACGATCGCCTCGGCAAGAGTCAACGTCGCGCCGACCAACGTCGTCCCACCTAACACCAGCCCACTCACCCCGGCCGCCTCAATCCCAGAGCGCACCCATTCCCAACTCATGCCCTTTCGCTGCTCGCTTGCAGGTGTTTTGACAGGTTTTGCGGGTTTGTGGATGACCAGAAGGACTACCAGAAAAACGGTATTGGTCAAAATGGTATTGACCAACAAGGCCCAAAGAGGAGTATCTAGCGAAAAGAAGGCCAAGGAGAACGTCGGCCACTTCCCGCCAAACAGCGTACTCGGTATCGCCACGACCATGGCCCAATACAGCTTGGCGTCCCCCGCCCCCCAGAAGCCATACATAAACAACAGGTAGCCCACGGCAAAGCCCAGCACAAAGGATAGGCCGATCTGCACGAGTGTAACCTCATCCAATACCCACAACCCCATCTGCCCCATCAGCCCCAGACCGAGCAAAATCCAAGTAGCCGCGTTGGGAATCTCTCGATGGCTGATGTCCGTATAGGTTGTGTAGGAGGCAACCACCATGATCGAGCACAATAAGGCCCATTCTATCAAGAAGACGGCATCAATCTCATTCAGCAATATATCCATAGCCGAATACTCCTTAAAAAGCGGTTTGCTTGGACTCCGCCAGCCAAGTTCCCGCTTGGCTCCATTGAGTAACTAAGGCATTCACGGACAGAGTAGCCCCTGTGATTCCATCAATATCCCGGCCTACGACTAAAGGCTCAGAGAGTGCCCGCCCGATCAGTTGGGCAAAGAATTCGGTCGGATCGAAAGAGCCGTCAGCAAGCTCCCAAGATGCCAAAGGCAAAATGGCCGCAACGCGGTCTTCTTCCGGCTCTATGAGTATGCCAATCAGTAAATCGCGGCAGGTAGGACAGGCAATATCATGGCGAACGACGACTAGCTTGTAGGCCAACGCCTCGTCCTCCGTAAGAACGCGATAGGCTGATAACACTCCAGAACGAGGCGCGGGCACGGCCTGATACACTTCTTTTAAGTGGAGGGCACTCGCGGTGGAATCAAACGCGACGAGACTTTGCAGCACTACTTCTTCAGGCGGAACGGGAGGTAGGGACGGTTCGGGGCCGAGACTCTTTTCATAGAAGCCAATAAGCATAACAATCGCAGGTATTAGTAGTAGGATTAAACCAGAGTAAATCCAATATAATGGATGCTTAGGCTGTCCCATGCCGTCTTATCCTCGTTCGAGTTAAATAGCGCAACGCAATGTCCTCTCAGGGCAGCTTCGTCGTCTTTTTCGCTTCCACCCATCCATCCACCTCAACCTTATAGATATACACCCCGGCGGCCACCTCCTTACCCGCTTCGTCTCGGCCATCCCAAGTAAAACGATGACTCCCCGCCCGCAGCGGCCCTTGCCACACCTGCCGCACCCGCCGACCCAACACGTCATAGAGCGCCAAGTCAACCCGCTCCTCGTCGGTCACCAAGTCGAGGGGAATGACCACTTCGGGATTAAACGGATTGGGATAGCTTGCGCCCAGCCGATGCTGCGCCGGTCGGCTCGCGATCGCTGAGGTCAGTACCGCGGTCATCTGATCCTGCTCGGACTCCGAACAAGGAGTGGAGGAGCAATCGCAATGCCTCCAATAAATGTCGCCGTCCTCACCATAGTACGTGGTGCAGTATCGGTACGGTTCGGTTGAGTTAAACTCCGCGCAATCGTCGAAGTAGCTGCACTCAATCTTCGCATCGATCGACTCAAGGCACGTAGCGTCATCCAACCCGGTGGGCGCGACCTCCGGCTCGGACTCCGAACAAGGGGTGGAGGCGTACCAGCAATTTGCTATGTAGAGGTTGCAGTACGCGTCCAAGCCATAGGCGCAATAGAGGTATTTATCCTGCGGATCCGCCTGTTGTGCGCCGCAATCGAAACTGGGGTTGGAGCTACAGCCGACCCAAGTAGTCCCGGTCCCACACCACACCCTATCATCGGCTTCGGCAACTTCTCCTGCGCCGAGCAGAATCACAAGCCCCGCAAGGGCGCTTGCGAACCACCCCAGCCCCTGCCGCATTGGGGCCAAGCCACTGGACGAGCCAGTACATTCACGCAACCTGTTCATCTCTTTGCCTCCCTCGTGGCGAGTACGCCCGCGGCCCGGTGCCGCTACGGTACTGAAAGTCCTCAAGGCAGCTTCGTCGTCTTTTTCGCTTCCACCTGCCCGTCGATTTCGACCTTGTAGATGTACACCCCGGCGGCTACGTCTTTGCCCACCTCGTCGAGGCCATCCCAAGTAAAACGATGGCTACCCGCCCGCAACGGCCCCTGCCACACCTGCCGCACCCGACGCCCCAACACGTCGTACACGGCCAACGATACCCCCGCTGCGTCCTTTGCCAAATCAAGAGGGAGCACCACAGCCGGATTGAATGGATTGGGGTAGCTGTCGCCGAGCCAATGCTGCGCCGGTCGGCCCACCGCCGCTGGCGTCAGCACCGCTGTCATCTGGGCCGACTCGGCCTCCGAACAAGAAGTGGAGGAGCAATCGCAATGTCTCAAATAAACGTCGCCGTGTGCATCATAGTACGTGGTGCAGTGCCGATACGGCTCGGTCGAGTTAAACTCCGCGCAATCGTCGAAGTAGCTACACTCTGTTTCTTGGTTGAAGCACCCATCGGTCGGCCCGGCGATCTCGGTTAGCTGCTCGACCTCCGAACAGGGCGTGGACGAGCACTCACAAAATTCTCGAAAATAAATGTCGCCACGTGCGTCATAGTACGTGGTGCAGTGCCGATACGGTTCGGTCGAGTTAGACTCCGCACACCCGCTGTGGTAGCTGCACTCAATTTTTCGGGTCAGCACGATAGGCGCGGTCGGCTGCTCGGACTCCGAGCAGGGCGTGGAGGAGTACCAGCAATCTACTATGTAGAAGCGGCAGTCCGCGTCCAAACCATAGGTGCAGTAGCGATATGCCCCCTTCGGCTCCGCCAGCGCACAATCCGCGCTAGGGCTGCACGCGGTCCAAGTATATGGGCACTTAGTGTCGGCTTCGGCTTCCTCGATCCCGAGCAGAACCACAAGCAAAGCGAGGGCACGGACGATCCACCCGAGTCCCAGCCCCTGCCGCATCAGAGCCAAGCCACTGGACGAGCCGATAAATTCACGCAAACTATTCATAGTTCATCTCTCCTCACGGCAGCTTCGTCGTCTTTTTCGCTTCTACTCGTCCATCCACCTCAACCTGATAGATATACACTCCCGCGGACACTCCCTTGCCCGACTCATCGCGCCCATCCCACACAAACCGATGGCTCCCCGTTCCCAGCGGCCCGTCCCACACCTGACGCACCCGACGACCCAACACGTCGTACACCCGCAGCGACACCCCCGCCGCGTCCGTCGCCAAATCAAGCGGAAGCACGACAGTCGGATTAAACGGATTGGGATAGCTGTCGCCGAGCCGATGTTGTGTCGGCAATCCTGCCACCGCTGGCGTCTGTACCGCCGTTGGTCGCTCGGCCAGCGAATTCTTGAGCACATGCACCCCACCCAAGATCGGATCTAACACCACCAAGTCGAGATCGCCATCGCCATCCATATCTCCGCAGAGCACATATCGCGCTGTTCCCTCCAGATGATGCCGCTCCCCTTCTTGAGTAGGATTGATACTCCCACCCCATTCGACAAACACCCCAAAGCCCGAAGCGCGATCCCCGCCGATAAACACCCAATCGTCAACCCCATCGGCATTGAGGTCGCGTACCAACACCGGCGAACGACGCAACAGCCGATCATCGTAGAGTACCTCAGCTTCTAGGCGATCCCCAACTCCCTTTCTCTGCAAGACGAGCCCCTTGCTCCCTTCGGTTATATGGGATGTAAACTCGGTGAGGAAATCCACCCCTCCATCGCCATCAAAATCGCCCACCCCTAACGGCTCCAATTCTTCGTCGAATTCAAAGGTCTCGCCGCTCTGAGCCTCCGCGCCCAAGGTCGCCACAAACCACCTTTCCTCCTGCCCGACGAGCGATGTCCAAAACACATCGAGGGTCCCATCGCCGGTAAAGTCGCCGATGTGACGGGGAACATAGTATTCAGAATACACCACCTCCTCGGAGATCCACACGCCCTGCTCTACCTCCCATACCGCTAACCTGCTATAAAACTTTGCCGTACCCTCCACTATGTCCTTCCAAGAGCCTTCAACCTTACCTCCCCCGACAAATAATTCGACCCGGCCGTCGCCATCCCAATCGACCACACTATGGGGCGAATCATCAATCTGTGCGAGCACCTCGACTTCTAGGTCTGGCCCGATAGACCAAACTTCGGTCGAGGGCTCCCGGTTACTTCTGGATAGCACAATTTCGTCTTTGCCATCGCCCGTTAAATCAGCATTTATCACCTCTAAGGCCACTGTCCTGCCAACTTCCTCGTCCGTCTCCTCTGTGGCCTGTACTTCCTCTATAACAAGCCCCCGTTCCAAGGCACCGCGCCCGTCGTTGACGGCCATCAGCCAGCCACTTGTACGCTCAAGCTCCCGTCCTGTGTCCATTTCCGTTTCCCACAGGCCGAACAGGTCTAAGTCGCCATCCCCATCCAAGTCCGTCAAAACGCCGCCGTCTCTCTCCCCTAGATACCCACTTCCATTCCCTCCCTGGGCTGCTTCCCCTAGGCCCGGCGCAATCGGATAAAACACCGGCGACGCAAAAAGGCCATCCCCCGCAAAGCCAAAGTAGTACTCGACCGGCGGCGGCGGCAGTTCCCCTTGTAGGATCTCTTCCACCCCAGTCAACTCGATCCAGTCGATCTCAAACGACTCTACAACCCCAGCTTCGGTATCCCTATCAAAATCCAGTATAAAATTTAGCTGAATATTTCTTAACAGGCCCTCCCATCCCCTTTGATCCGCCAAGGAGAACACCACTTCCTGCCACTCGGTGGTATAGACGATGCGTTGGGATAAGGAAAATTGCGTGGCAAAAGCATCAAAAAAACCTGAAGCGTTTTCCCACTCCATCCCAAGAGAACCCTCCGTAGGGCGGCTATGGATAGTGCGGAACCGGATGCGGACTTGATCGAACAGACCCGAATCGTACCCGATGGTCGAAGAAATCACTTCGACATTCGGTCTAGAAGAGTCCAAACTCTTGGTGACGGAGGGATCGACCCGAATCCGCCACACGCCCTCTTCGACCTCCCCCGGAAACTGGTGGAACTCACGCGTACGATCTACTATACGAGCTTCTTTGGTGGTCCACCCTTGCGTCGTCCCATCGTCGAAATCCCATTTGATTGCCTCGGCGGGGCCGTTCCATATCACTACGCATATAACAACGACGAGCTTCAACATGATACCACATGTCCTTTCCAACAGATAGCATAGAGGACCAGCTTAATCGCTGTCATTAAACTGGCCCTTACCACCTTAGATGCTGTCTTAATCTCTCCCCATGAAAATCTTGAGGCGGTTTTAAGACTTAGCAATCGCAGCAGTACCAATGACCGCAATTGACACTACAGTTCGTATCCAGCCAACAGTCCCTACACTTACACTCCTGTTCCCCGCCCGTAGCTTCCTTGCAACCTGAGCTAGACTTTGGCCCCTCTGTCCAAGCGATATCGTCGCAGGCTGCAACTTCTCGCGGGCTGAGCAGGACAGCGACCCCCGCGAGAGCACTGATGACCCACCCAAGCCCTAACCCCTGCCGGGCCGGAGCCAAACCGCTAGACGAGCCGATAAATTCCCGTAACATAGTCATGATTCATCCTCTCTTAGTAGCCCAGTACGCTCACGACACGTTGTCGCCTTGGTACTGGAAGTGAGTGCTGAGCAACGACCGATACGAGTTCGCATCGCCTCCTTTCTACTGCATCTGCCTTGCCTTCCACGAGAATGCCGTCCCTTGTGCTAAGAAAAAGGGGTCGGATCGCCCCATGAAAAACGCTCAATGCAAAGGCTGCTTGGCGATTCTTGAGGCGACCCGACGGGAACTTAAGACAGCCTCTTAGCAATCGCAGCAGTAGTTCCCCCCGCACCTTGTCTTGCAGTTAGAGTCCAGCCAACAATCCTGACACATGCACGCCCTGTCCCCATCCGTGGCTTCGTCGCAACCTGCGCTGTACCCCTTTTCCCTTGTCCATTCTTCCTCGTCGCAGTCACCATTGTCGGCGGCGGCTTCTCGCGCACCGAGCAGAATGGCAACCCCCGTGAGGGCACTGATGACCCACCCCAGCCCCAACCCCTGCCGAGCCGGAGCCAAGCCGCTCGACGACGTGAAAAATTCCCTCAAGGTCTGCATAGTTCGTATCTCCTTAGTGTCCCAGTACGTCTGCGACCCGCTGCCGCTTCGGCACTGGAAGTGAAAATTGAGCAATGACCGATACGAGTTCGCACCACCTCACCTACTTTCTTCCGCCTCGGCCTCGCCTCTACGGATTATAAACGCAAGTTCCGTGCCAAAAAGCAGCCCACGCACAAAAAAATCCTTTAGGATGCACCTAAAGGATTGAAAAACATAAGACTTAAAATTATGAGACGGGGCTTTATAGGACGCGCCGCCTCGCCAGCGGCGCAAGGTGGTCCACAGTTTTTTTGTGGATTTCCACAGTTTTTTTGTGGACCGCCACAGTTTTTTCGTGGACCGCTACGACTTTCGTTGGCCGGTGGTCGCCGGTAAGTTCTCGTATCCTGTGCTACTTTTTTGGGCGGCGCAACCCGTATTTCTGCATGCGATACCGCAGCTTCTCCGGGTGCATATCCAACAACGCAGCCGCACCATGCACGCCAGAAACCCGCCAGTGGGTCGCTTGCAGGGCCGCTAGGATCTGTTGCTTTTCGTCCATTGCCTCAGTAGGCGGCACTTCGGTGAGTCGATCAGCCGGCGCAGCGGCCTTGCTTTCGTCCGCCTCCCCGGCTGGCGGCGCAACCGACCGCAACGACAAATCCTCCACTTGTATCACGCCACCTTGGGACAGCAAGACCGCCCGATGGAGCACGTGCTCTAGCTCGCGTATGTTCCCCGGCCAAGCATACGCCTGCAAGTGCGCGACCACCCCGTCGGCTAAAGTCGGCACCGACCGCTCTAAGTCGAGGGCAAACCGCTCGATAAAATGCGCGACTAAAGCCAGTATATCCTCTGGCCGCTGCCGCAGCGGCGGAAGCTCAAGCGTAAAGCCGCTTAGCCGGTAGAACAGGTCTTCGCGGAATGCGCCCGCGTCGATGGCCTGCGCCAAGTCGCGGTTGGTCGCCGCCACCACCCGCACATCCACGCGCACCGGCCGCTGGCCACCCACCCGGGTCAGGGTCTGCTCCTCCAAGATGTTCAACAGCACCTGCTGCGCCTCCAACGGCAAATTGCCAATTTCGTCCAAGAAGAGCGTACCGCCATCGGCCAGTTCAAAACGCCCAAGCTGACGGGTGCCGGCGCCGGTAAAGGCCCCTTTCTCGTGGCCAAACAACTCGCTCTCGAGCAGCCCGGGCGGCAGCCCCCCGCAATTGACATGAACAAACGGACCATCGCAGCGGCGGCTGGTGTCGTGGATGGTATGCGCCAGCACCCCCTTGCCGGTGCCGGTCTCGCCCAGCACCAGCACGTTCATAGAGGTATCGGCAACCTGCGCGACCTGTTGCATCACCTGCTGCATGGCCGGACTGCGGCTCTGCACGACCGGGCCGTCGGTCGGCCGCTGCGTCTTGGCGAGGGCGCGGAGGCGCTCGGCGTGGACGTCGGGCAAGACGTGGACATCCAAACCGACCACCGCGGACTCCAGCCCATCGCGGTCTATCGTCTGCACCTCAAAGCGGTAGTCGCCCACCGGCAAGGCCCGGTACGCCACGGCATCGGCGGCCGTGAGCGCACTCCACGCCGAGGCCGGACCGTAGCCCACCAAGCGGTGGCGGTAGCGCATCTGCGCCGCGCCGCTGCGGAAGCTGATCCCTTGAAAGTGAATGCGGATTTCCGGGGTGTCCTCCGGGCAGGAGACCACGTCGGGCATGGCCATCCGCGCACCGGCCAGCACCTCGCGGATGACCAAGCCCGGCGGCGTGTCGCCCGGCTGATAGGCGACCAGCCCGGCCCGCGTCCCAAACCACATCCGCCCAGCGCGGTCGCACAGGACGGCCTCGACGATGTTGCCTAGCGCAGACGACCCCAAGCGGATGCTTTGGAAGGTCTCGCCGTCGTAGCGCAGTACGCCCCCGCCGCTGGTCCCAACCCACATATCCCCCTGCTGGTCCGCGGCCAGCGCCAAGATGCCGTTGGCCGACAGCCCCGATTGATCCGCGGTAAAGTGGCGCACCTGCCCGGACGAGAGGTCATAGGCGAAAAGCCCTTGGGCCGTGCCCACCCACACCGTGTTTTGGTGCTCCCACAACACATGGACATAGGCGATGGTCTCGGCCTCGGCCATATCCGCCGGGCGGAACGAACCGTCCGCGTACCAGTACAGGGCCGGGATGCGGGCGTAGCACCCGACCCAGAACATCCCATTTTGGTCTTGCAGCAGGGCGCGGCACTCCTCGGCGTCCCACGCGCTAAACCGAGTGAAGTGACCGTCCGCTACCAAGCCAAAGCCGCTCTGGCCCGTGCCGACCCATATACGCCCGTGCCCGTCTTCGTACAGCCCGGTGATTTCGTCGGCCGGGGCCGCTATCGCCTGCGGCGTCTGACCATCCCATTGATACACCAGCCCGGCGTCTCCACCACTCCAGACCTGCCCCTTTTGATCCACCAGCAGCGCCGACACGCTTTCGGCCTGATCGAGCGGCTGGATGCGGCCATCTTTCATGCCGGCCATGCCGCTCATCGTACCGATCCACATCCGCCCCTCGGCATCTTCGCCCAAGTGGCGCACCTCGTGGTCGGGCAGGCCGTCGGCCTCGGTGTAATAGCGGACGCTGACCGGGTCGCAAAAAATCAGCCCGCCGCCCCACAGCCCAACCCAAACATTGCCCTCGCGGTCTTCGTAGCTCAGGCGCGTAGCCGAAAAGTCGATGTCCGGCAAGGACGCCGCGGCAAAATGGTGCCATGCCTGCCCGTCGTAGCAGAACACCCCCCGACGCGCCATCCACACCCAGCCCCGATCGTCCACCCGCACATGCCGCGTCCCCTGCTGCACCGCCCGCTCGGCCTTGTGGCCCACGTTTAGGAAGGCGAACTGCTCAGCCCGCGCATCGTAGCAGCCGATAAAGGCGTCCGGCCCGGTATAGTGAAAGGCGATCCAAAGGTGGCCAGCCCCGTCTTGGGCGAATTGCCACGGCCATTGGGTCTGCTCGCCAGTGTCCATGCGCCGTCCATCCAAGCTGACGACGCCGCGCTTCCACGTCGCCAGCCACGTGGTGCCGGCCGCGTCGGTGACCACGTCGTACACCCGGCCCAACGGCTGGCCGCCCACTTCGGTTAGGCACTTGATGCAGCGGCCCTCGGCAAACCACGCCACGCCCGCGCCGGTCAGCACCAACACCGAGCCATCCGACTGGGCTTGCAGGCCGACGATCTGGTTGGAAGGCAGGCCGTGCTCGGTGGTGTACACCTGAAAGCCGCGCCCGTCATACGCGGCCAGCCCACCGCCAAACGTGCCGAACAGCAAGCGCCCATCCGCGTCCTCGGCAATACCCATGACCGTCAGATTGGGCAGGCCGTCCTTGAGGCCAAAGCTATCAAAATTCACACTGTCGAATCGGCTGACGCCGCCATCGGCCGTGGCGATCCAGAGAAAGCCTTCGCGGTCTTGGTAGAGGTCTTCAATGTGCATCCCGCCCAGCCCATCAAAGACCGTGTAGTGCTCAGTGGTTATATGGTCAAAGGAGAAATCGTTCATGCTCGCTCTTTTCGTCTGGTGGGGTCATGCCCGTCGGGGACCCCCGACGCTGGATGCCAGCGTAACGGCCCTAAGATACGACAGATACGACCGCCGCCCTAACGCTAAATCCTACGCAGCTTTCCAAGCCCGCGCCCTTTGCCTATGGGTGCGACTCCTCAACTCACGCGACCAGCAAACTCTACCACGCGTGCGAAGGCGCGGTCGAAGTCAAAGGCTTCAAAATCTGCCGGACGCAGCACGGGTCGGAGTTCCGCCTCCAATTGCCTCACTAACTGCTCGCGCCGCGTGTCGCTCACGTCAATCCCCTCGTTGCCAGGCATCGCCAGCTTCTGTCGGACGAGCGCAACGAAGTCGGCAGCCTCTGGTTGGAGGGAGCCCGTCTGAACTGCGTAATCGAAGTCGTAGAAATCCCGCACAGCCGGCTCGCGCAGCGAACCCCGTCGTGGCCGAGGTGAAATTGACCGCCTCGGCGAACAGATCGGCGTCTTCGTGAACATTGAAACCGGCACCATTCTCATTGGTCATTGTCGAGGATCCCCCAAGTGCGGACCGTTTTCCCCCGTTGTGGCCGCGTCGGGTCCCATGGAATCAGCGCGGACGAAGGGTTGATTGCGTCTTTGAGCTGGCGGACTATAGGCGGCCGAACCCCTTCCCTTTCGAGAAGATATCCGAGTCGTCGCATCGTTCCTTGGTTCCCATACGCCAAGGCGAGCTGTACAAGCTTGTCGGCACTCTGTGAATTTTTCCCGATCTCCTCTCGGAGCCAACCGTATGCACGGGGAAGCCCGTTGAAGCGCGACCAATCGTACACGGCGTCAATCAGCGTCCGCAGCTTTGACGAATACACCAGCAATAGACCGTCTCGCGTTTCCACCGAGTCGGTTGCACCTAGGCGCTTGTCGCTGACTTTGATCAGCGAAAGGAGGACGCTGCCAATCCGACGTGTCCCTGAGAAACGGTTGTTGTACGCGTACGTCACAATCGGGATCTGATCGTCGAATCCATACCGATTGAAAGCGTTTGGCCCACAAATCTGATACTGCCCGCCTGCGTCTTCCGTAAGCGTCTTGAGAGCAAGGGCCTCGCTGGGACTCCACTTTCCGCCCAGCGGCAGCCTTTCAGGGACGAGATAGAGCCCTTTCTTCACCCGAGCGATCAGACCGGCGCGAGTGAGTCGGCTTAGGAGTTCGTTTGCTTGCTTCCCCGTAATCCGCAGCGCAGAACTGACCTCACCCGCCCGGACAGTCGTCCGCTTGCGCAGTTGGACCCACGCGAAAAACTGCGTCTCCAGCCTGCCGAGGTTCCGTTTCATAGTGTGTATTCCCTTTCTCTATTCTTGACTTATAAGCAATATTAAAGAAACAGAATACACTATTTTCTCCCGTGTCAACTCCGGCACGGGCAGCACCAGCCAATCCGGCAGTGCCACCGTCGGCAGCCGAGGAGACGTCCCCACTAAGACCACCCCGGAGACGATTATCTCTCCTGTTTCCGGCTCCATGCCATCTTCGACCTCCCCCGGAAACGGGTGTAATATAACGCCCCACTCGTCAGACCAGTTGCGAGAGGAAGGTCTGCGCCGGGACGATAAGGGGTTGGTGATGGGCAAAACAGTCGCGCTCAATGTATGGCAAGTCCAAGGCCACTTGCAGAGCGTGTGGTGCCCCCGTCTGGCGTTGAAATAAATGCAGGGCCGGGGACAGGGAGGCACTGCCGGAGCGCTTGACTTCGACTAGGAACCAAGGCCGTCCATCGCGGACGACGACAAAATCCACTTCGCGTTGTTGCTTGTCGCGCAAAAAGAACAGACCGAAATCTCCCTCGCCGCGATCGCTCCACAGATGCACGGCTTTGAGGAGTGCGCTGGCCACTAAATTCTCGGCGCGGGCACCATCGTCGGGTGCCTGCGACCAGTCCCACAAATAGTACTTAGGCCGTTGGCCGCTGGTAAGCTCTCTCAAGACGGTGCTCGCGCCAGCCCATCAAAGACCGTGTACTGACTGCTCAACACGTGCTCAAAAGATAGGTCGCTCATACTCATTCTTCCGACGATCGTTAGGGGTAGGGGCGACCGGCCAGTTGCCCCTATCTCAGGTCTAAGATACGCCCGCCACAGCCCTAAAGCTAAATCCTACGCAGCTTTCCCAACACGCACTCTTTGCCTATCCTTCTCAAGCAAACTTTAACAGGTAAACATGCTGACGACCAACGAAATGCGCTTCTTCAAGCGCAACGGCTACCTCATCAAGCGCGGCGTACTCGACCCCGCGCTCATGGAACGCGCCCGCACTCGGCTGTGGGACGGTGCCCCTCCAGACCGCCACCGCGACGACCCCGACACTTGGGTTGGCCCATTCCGCCAAGACGAAGAAAACCCCGACGGCGCCAACCACCGCCGAGGCTTCCGCTGGAACTTCCGCGAGCCGGGCGACGAGGCGTGGATGGTGCGCCTTTTGGCCACCGAGCCCAAGGTGTGGGCCATGGCCGAACAAATGCTCGGCAAAGGACAGCTCGTCCAGCCCGAGCGCATTCGCGGCATCTACTGCACCTTGCCCTACGGCGACCACCCGCCCCAAGCCCTAGGCTGCCACACCGACGGCCACCCCTTCCACCTCGGCGTGGTCGGCTACATCGACGACGTACCGCCCAACGGCGGCAGCTTCATGGTCTGGCCCGCAAGCCATCGCGCCTTCTACCCGACTTTCACCTCGCAGTACCTCCGCGACCAAGACGAAGCCGCCTACGAAAAGGTGCGCACCGAGTTCAACCAGCGCACGCCCGTCGATACCCACGGCCAAGCCGGCGACATCGTCTTCTGGCACCACCGCCTCGGCCACATGGCTAGCCCGAACACCTCGCGCCAACTGCGCCAAGCCGTGCTCTACGATTTTCTCAAAAAGGACATCGAACAAACCCAACAGGAGCCGCCGCAAAAGGACATGTGGCGCGACTGGTCGGCCGAGATGCGCACCATCACTCTATAAGTGCGCCCCAATCCTCCCATCTCTGCGCTCATCTGCGTTCATCTGCGGATTTTAGTCACCCAACAAACGCATCCGAGGGCACGCCGCGCACGCCCGGATCGACCCGCACTAGCGAACCGGCCAAAGGCTGAGCCTGCCGCGCCTCAGCATCCAAACCCCGACAAGCCGAGGTGATGTAGAGCTGATCCAAGTCCGCGCCGCCAAAGGCGCAGGACGTCACATTGGACATGGGCAGTTCCAAGTGGCGCAGCAACTCCCCAGAGCGAGGATCGTAGCACAAAACGCACCACCCCCCGAACACGGCGATCCACAAAGCGTCTTTCTCGTCGATGGCCATGCCATCTAACACCCCTGGCCCTCCGTACTCCACCACCACGCGCTCGTTGCTAATGTCCCCACTGTCGCGGCAGTAGTCGTACGCGCGCACATTGTTCAAGCCCGAATCAATGAAGTACATGGTCTGCTGGTCGGCACTCCAGACGATGCCGTTGGACACGCTGACCGGCGCGACCTTGCGGCTCACCGAGTGATCCACGTCGAGACAGTAGAGCGCACCTTGATCCCGGGCACCCCCAAACTCCATCGTCCCCGCCCACAGCCGACCAGCCGGGTCGCACTTGCCGTCGTTGAAGCGATTGGCAGGGAGGTCGCACTCTGGATCTTCGCCGAGTGGCACCATGCGCTCCGTCCGCAAGTCGATGTGGGCAAAGCCATTGTGTAGCGCCACGACGAGGCCGCCGCTCTGCCGCTTGACCACCGTACCCACGGCTTGGCACGTCGGGATAGTGCGGTTGATGCCGCTCACTGGATCGTACACATAGACCTCGTGGCCGAGGATATCGACCCAGTACAACAACTCGTCGTCCGCATCCCAAACGGCCCCTTCGCCGATGAGCGCGTCCTTTTCCACGACTAGTTCGGGTACTATCTTTTCCTTGTTCATCTCGGATTTCCTCCTTTGGGGGCAACACTAGGTTGCCTGCCATTTTCTGTCAAACGCGCCGCTCAGGAGCACAACGCCATGACCACTTTCACCTATGAAGACTTCGACCGCCAGCTCTGGGATAGAGAACTCGAAAATTTCGTCCCCGCCACGGTTTACGACATGCACACGCACATGTGGTCTGAAGACCACCGAGGCTCCCTCACGGGCGCACCTACCGGCCTACGCGAGGAGATCGACTTTCAGGACCACCTCGACTGGGCGGCCAAACTCTACCCGGGCCGCGCCTTCCACATGCTGGTCTTGGGCACCCCCATGCCGGGCATGGACGCCGCCGGGCACAACGCCTGGATGGCGGCCGAACTTGCCGCCGACCCCGAATCCGCGATCAACATGATGGTCACCCCGGACATGACGCCTGAATACGTAGCCGCCCAAGTCGATGAGTACGGCTTCCTCGGCCTCAAGCCCTACCGCACCTTTGCCCCAGACCCGGCTGGCGCTCGCATCTGCGACTTCCTCCCGGAATCCTTCATCGAAGTCGCCCACCACAAGAAGCTGGCCATCACCATGCATCTGGCCAAACCCACCGGCCCCGCCGACCCAGACAACCAGCGCGACTTAGCGCGCTACACCCGCGAATACCCCAACGCGCAGTGGATTTTAGCCCACTGCGCCCGCTCGTTCAATTCCTTTATGATGGAAGAGGCCATCTACTTCCTGTGCGACCTGCCCAATATATGGTACGACACCTCGGCGGTGAACGACCTGTATGCTCACTATCTGCTGATGAAACACGAAGACCGCAAGCGGGTGATGTTCGGGTCGGACAACGTGGTCGCCGGCTGTGCGCGCGGCAAGTACATCACCTATGGCCGCGCCTGGCTGTTTTATCCTGGCGACAAGGCCGGCACTCCGCACTGCGATTCGCGGGCTACACTCGTCATCTACGAGCAACTGCGCCAAGAGCGGCAAGTGGCCGAGATGCTGCAACTAACGCCCGCAGAAATCGAAGATCACTTTGCCGGGAATGCCCAGCGATTTCTGGCGATGATGCGCGGTGGGGTTCAGTAAAGAATGTGTACAACCAAAGACACTCCATCGAACTGCCGGTCAGACGGACCTAGTCGGAATTCACGTGCCGCCCAGTACGCGACGCCCGCATGCTTTCCGCTGGCGGGACGCCTCCATTTTTGTGTCTCGATACGGTACGGATGTCCGCTTCATGCCTGTCCAAGAGTTGGGACGTCAACTTTCGCGCATCTACTTTCCCGAGACTGAGACGAATAGGAGACTCGGCGAGTTGACTGAGGAGATCCAGATACTGCGCCGAGAAATCGAGCAACTCAAGGAGGCTTTCAGCTAGACCACTTGGCGTTGCGGACATGGACCAGTTAATTAAGGATATAGCCGAGAGATTCCGGCGCATGAGAGACGAACCGCCCGCAGCAGAGGAGGCTGAGTAATGGCAGGTCCGAAGTACAGGATCTTCATCGTACCAGAACGTTTAGATAAGGCACTGATCGACATTAGGAGCCTAGCGGTCAAGGAGATACTGCTGAGTCCACCTAACCTTCGACCAGACTGCTTTGGTTTTCGCGGCCTCAGTAAAACTCGGTTGACCCCAGAAGGGATTGAAGGCGTCGGTATTACCGCCGAACAAGAACTAACCCTAATGAAAAACGGCTACCTAGAGCTAAGGTGTCCTCTCAGGAGTGCCCTCTTTCAGTGGTACAAGGAAGAAGCCGGGGTGCCTGATGTAAACTGGCTGTATCCATACGCTGTCCTAGAGATGCCTCTCAGTATCCTCAAAGTCGCCAAGGCACTGTACGAAATTGCCAACATTCGCACGAACATTAGGGTAGGCCAAGAGTACCGAAACGTCACTGGCTTTGCGCTTCCTTATGGTCATCCTCGAAGTCCGTTCTTCGGTAGAAAATTGAAGGCATTCGAGGGCCAACATATAGTGAGTCGAGAAATCGTTCTCAACTCCGACTATGATCCGAGGCAAGTAGCTCGTGTGTTGGTAAAAGAAGTGTATACCCACTTTGGTTATAAAGAAAACGAAGTTCCCCAACTTGAAGATGCAGTGGATCGCGAATTACAAGATGGTGGACGGCGATACTGGTATGATGTCTTAGGTCGTTCGGGATGGAGCGTAAATTATGTGAAGGAAGTAGATAAAAAAGAAAAAACCGTGCGATTCTACCAAGAAATTTACGACCAAAATGGGCAGTTGGTAGAAGTACATCAGAAGTATCCAGAAGATACCGGGCACCAACTCGTTGAAAGTAGCAATCATGGAACTCATCACATCTGAAGTGCTCACAGATAGAATAAGGACATATCTACAACACCAAGTGTCCCTCGAAGAGCTAGTAGAATGGGCTGAGAATGCAATGATGGATGGCACATTTGAGGAAACGGAGGACTACGCGCTTCGCGATATTACGGGTCGCTTGGGCGTTGCAGACGTAAAGGCATTCCGTTTGAGCGAGGATGATTTCGAGCAGTTTCTTGCTCAGTTGGAGCATACAGAACGGAAGGAGAACGGGAACGTGGCTACTGCTAATGGTTTGTTAAAATGGGATATTCTTCAGATAGCGGAAGCACTGAAAATTCCTCAAGACGATGTGCGTGATTACTTCACCGATGGACGCCGAGTATCCTTTCTGCTAGAACGACGCATAGCCTACGAGGTGCTCAATGGATCGCTAGCCAGTAGCGAAGGAGCCGGTTATGATGTACTGGATTCCGATGGCCGCAAATGGGAAGTCCGCAGTGTATCCAAAGGAGGCATCCATTTCTGTCCCAGTTACATGGTCGGATCAGGAAGGCGCTTTGGAAAGGATGGTTTTCTACAAAAATTAGACGAGATCGCTGGCTATATCGTCTCGGACATCCAATGCTTCCCTTCCGTACCGTACTGGCAAATTCCGGCGGACACGGTCCGAGCTTGGTGGCGTCAAGGCCAGCTTGGTAAAACGTCAAAAATAAGCCGTACCAAGGCTCTCGCCTTACTCAGGAGTATATCGTGACTACACCCCAACTCGAATTATTCTCCCCTGAGCCTCCTCGATCCCGACCCCTAAACGCCAAGGAATTCGCCGCCGAAATCCAAGCCTTTGCGGATTTTGGCAAAGAGACGAACATCCTCGACTTTCCCGATCCCGCCATTTCCATTCCGGTGTATGTCAACGAGTTCTGGACCTCCAAGCAGCGCGCCGCTCACTCGCTCCACGAGGTCTCCTATCGCGCCTGTTTCAAGCCGCAATTGCCGAGGTTTTTCATTAGTCGCCTGACACAACCCGGCGACGCGGTGTACGACCCGTTCATGGGGCGCGGCACCACCGTCCTCGAAGCGGCGCTGTTGGGCCGCCGCCCCATCGGCTGCGACATAAACCCCCTCAGCGAGCGCCTAGTCCGCCCTCGCCTAGATCCACCCACATGGAACGAAGTAGAAACGCGCTTGACGGCGCTGGACCTCGATAAATCGAGCGAGGTCTGGGACGATCTTTTTGTTTTTTATCACCCTAGTACTCTCCGCCAAATCATCAACCTGCGCTCCTATCTCCTCACGCGCCGCCAAGAAGGGCCACTCGACCGCGTGGATGCGTGGATTCAGATGGTGGCGACCAACCGCCTGACCGGGCACTCGCCGGGATTTTTCTCTGTCTATACGCTGCCGCCCAATCAGGCGGTGTCCATCGAGTCGCAAAAGCGCATCAACCAAAAACGCGCTCAAGTGCCGCCTGAACGCGACGTAAAGGCCATCATCCTCCGCAAGACGAAATCCTTACTGAGCAAGCTGCAAGCACGCGAGCTAGAAACGCTGACGGCGAATAGCCCCCTGCTCATAACCGGCTCGTCTGACAATACCTCCACTATCGTCAGTGAATCCATCCAGCTCGCCGTTACCTCGCCGCCCTTTTTGGACATCGTCAACTACCAAGCAGACAACTGGCTGCGCTGCTGGTTTAACGGCATCGACGCCAAGGCGGTGGCTATATGGCAATTAAAAAAACCAGCCGACTGGCAAGCGGCGATGACCCGCACCTTCCGAGAGTTGCACCGGATCCTCGCCAGCGGTGGCTTTGTTGCCTTTGAGGTAGGCGAGGTCCGCAATGGCAAAATCCTACTGGAAACCCTCGTCGTACCCGCGGCCACGGAGGCTGGCCTCAAGCCGCTGATGGTGTTGGTCAACGATCAAATGTTCACCAAGACCGCAAACTGCTGGGGCGTGGACAACCGCACAAAAGGCACCAACACCAATCGGATCGTCCTGATCGGCAAGTAGGGGGCGGTTTGCAAACCGCCCCCTACGCAATTGACACTGTTCAATTGCCCCTCGTGCTTTAGTTCTGTAGTGAACAACCGTGCAGTCTTCGAGGGGAAATATGAACTCTGTAGCAAATGTCTTACTAGCTCTGTGTCTATTGCATCCGGCCCTTGCCTTTGGCGACGAACGCCCTGACCTCCAGCAGATACAAGACGTAGTCCAGCGCTTCTACGAGGCGTGGAACCAGCAGGACTTCGTCGTCGCCGAAGACCTAATCGGTGAGAGCGTCGTCGAGCTCGACATGCGCAGTCGCCAAGAGCCGCAGACCTGGCTTTTGCGCAAGGTGCAGTCCCGCGAGGAGTTCCTCGACGGGATCGTCGTCGAGTGGACCGGCGGCGAC
The DNA here is from genome assembly GCA_022825835.1 of Candidatus Latescibacterota bacterium. GTDB lineage: Bacteria > Latescibacterota > UBA2968 > UBA8231 > UBA8231. The sequence continues at coordinate 33,094 of JAJDVZ010000151.1, read as the reverse complement.
GCTTGGGACTACGACCCGGAAATCCACCAGTACATCAAGAAGGCCGAATTTTTCGACATCCTCCTGTGGGGCGACCGGGCGATGGCCATCACGCAGGAGCATTTGGTGGGAGTGTCCGGCCCCGTTGGCGATAAGCAATACAACGCTTGGTTGCTTGACCGAGCGGACGCCGGCTGGAAGATCGCCGGCGTCCTCCACCAAGTACCGGCCGAGGAATACAAGACGGTCTCCGTCGAGCCACGCGGCGAGCAGCTTCGCGTCCGCATCTTCGTCGATGGCGGCGACGAACTATTCGCAGACAGCGAGGGCCTGTGGGTCGAACACAGCTACGGTGCCCTGCCCGGGCGACACGAGGACGGCGACGGCTTTTCGCCCGTCGAGGTCAATGGAGTGCGCTGGCAACCCGTCTGGCAGGGCGACAAGACCCGCAAGGTCTATTTTGCCGACAGGGTCGCATGGCCTGCCAACGCGCAGTACCACCTAGTCAAACACGAGGCGCGCGACGTCGCGCAGTTGGAAAGGGAGCCTCAAGCGCCCGGCGACACCCTCAGCATAGTCTTCGCCGACCAAGACAGCGGAGCCGACTGGTACGACGTGGAGGTGCGTTGGGGAGACGAGGCAGCCGACCCCAGCGCAGGGCTACCCGAACCAAACCCACCGGGCCGCGAGGACCTACTCCTTGAAGTCCTATTCGACGGCGCGATCCGCGACACCAGCCCGCATCAGCGCCCGCTCAAAAACGTCAAAGTAGTATTCGCCGAGGACCGCGCCGGCGACAAAGACGGTGCCGGTTATTTCGACGGCAAGGCCGTCGTCGATATCGAAGGCTTTTTGCTCGATGGCCCCTTCAGCGTCTCAATTTGGGCCAAGTACGACGAGATCGAAACGCGCCCTTACTGGTGGAACAATTGCATCTGGGCGCAGGACAACGGCGGCGGAGTGCGCGTGTTCCAACTCAGTACCCGAGGACGGCGAGTCACCTGGCACCGGATGCGCGACGAGGACCTCCACGCCAAGCTCCTTTTGCGCAAGGGGCACTGGTACCATTTCGCAGCCGTCTTTGACGGAGATTATCACCGGCTCTTCGTCAATGGCGTGTTACAGGAGCAGAAGCAGAGCGCGGTCAAAACCTCGCCCGATCAGCCCATCTATATTGGTGCGAAAAACCTCGACGAGACGGACTTCTTCTTTACCGGGACCTTAGACGACGCGCGGCTCTACGGCCGCGTGCTGACCACCGCGGAAATTAGTGCCCTCTATCAGGGCTTGGCCGAATGAACTTTACAGCGAGAAAGACCCAACCCATGCACCAGACACGATTGTTCGTCGGCGCGTTGCTGATCCTTGCCGCCGTTGCGACCCAAGGCGAGGAATGGCCCTATTACGCGGCCGACGCCAACAGCAGCAAATACGCGCCCCTATCGCAGATCGACGGCGATAACTTCGCCCGCTTGCAGGAAGTTTGGCGCTTCACAGTCCCGGATAGTTCAATCGCCGTGGCCGAGGATATCTGGACCCGGTCGAACAAGGGCACTCCACTGGTCATCGACGGCGTGCTCTACTACGGGTCGCCCTTCAACGTCCTCAGCGCCATCGACCCGACCAGCGGCGAGGAGCTGTGGACCTTCGATCCGCAGTCGTGGAAGGATCGGGGCGATTTCTGGGGCTTTGCGCGCGGCATCGCCTACTGGGAAAGCGGCGACAAGAAGCGCATCTTCTACGGCACGGCTTCCGACCGCCTCTACTCAATCGACATCGAGACTGGCCAGCCCGACCCGGAGTTCGGCGCGGGCGGCTTCGTCGATCTAGGCAAGGGACTGCGCCGCCGCATCGACCGCAGCCGCTACTGCATCACCGCACCACCGATCATCTGCCGCGACGTAGTGGTGGTAGGTTCCGGCATTACCGACTGGCACGACCGGCCTCCTGCCAAATACTCCACCCCCGGCGACGTGCGCGGCTTCGACGCCCACACTGGCGAACAGGTGTGGACCTTCCAGACGGTGCCGCAGGAGGGCGAGAACGGCAATGACACCTGGGAAAACGACGCGTGGCAGACCTTCGGCCAAGCCAATGTGTGGGCTGCGATGAGCGCCGACGATGAGTTGGGCTACGTGTACCTACCCGTCAGCAGCACCACCCACAACCACTACGGCGGCGAGCGCCCCGGTGCCAATCTCTTCAGCCAGACGCTGGTCTGCCTCAAAGCGACAACCGGCGAGCGCGACTGGCACTACCAGTTCATCCACCACGGCCTGTGGAACTACGACCCGCCAGCACCGCCGGTCTTGGTCGATATCGAGGTACAAGGCAAAGCGATCAAGGCCCTAGCTTTGGTCAGCAAACAGGCCTTCTGCTACGTATTAGACCGCACGACGGGCGAGCCAGTCTGGCCGATCAACGAACACGAGGTGCCCCAGTCGAAAACCCCAGGCGAGCAAAGCTGGCCGACCCAGCCCTTTCCCAGCAAGCCCGCGCCCTACGACCGCCAAGGGCTGCAAGAAGACGACCTGATCGACTTTACACCCGAGTTGCGAGAAAAGGCGCTGGCGATCCTGCAAAAATACGAGCACGGCCCGCTATTCACCCCACCCAGCGAAAAGGGCACGTTGGTATTGCCCGGAGGCTTGGGCGGCTCGGATTGGAGCGGCGCGGCGCTAGTGCCAAAAAAGAACGTGCTCTATGTCCCTTCTCGCACCCGCCCCGACATCGTGCGGCTGGAAAAGGTGGAGGGCCTGCGCACCTTTTCGGACTACGCCTTTTTCAAGGATGACTCCGAACACGTCGATGGCCTACCGCTGACTAAGCCCCCCTACGGCCGGATCACCGCCATCGACTTGGACACTGGCGAGCATGTCTGGATGAGTCCGGTGGGCCAAGGCCCAATCAACCACAAGGCTCTGCGCGACTTCGACCTGCCCGCTATGGGCTGGTTCCACTACAACTTTATACTCGCCACCGAGACCGTGCTGGTGGTGGTCTCGCAACGGCCCGGATGGTGGGGAGACGTCAGCAGCGACGCCTTTGTCGAGAAGGGGCCTTATCTGCGCGCCTTCGATTTAGATACAGGCGCAGTGCTGGCCGAGATGGAATTCCCCGGCAACCCCAACGGCAGTCCCATCAGCTATATGGCTGACGGGCGTCAGTATATCGTATTTCCAATCAACAGCGATGACTGGGTGCCGCAGCTTTTGGCATTGGCGTTGCCGGAGTGAAGGTCACCCCCTCGGCAGCGGCAGTTCCACCTTCGCACTCCCCGCAGCCTGCGACCACAGCGCGGCTACCATGATCTCCAGCACATGCCGGCCGCGCACAGCCGGCGACGAGCTGAGCGCCTCGCCTTGTATGGCCTGCGCCAACTCCTGCACAGCCGGAATCAAGTTCGCGCCAAACGGACTGGCATAACCGCGACCCGGCGGCGGCGACACCACCTCGGGCGTCCCCTCAGAGGTGTCGGTCTTCCAAGCCATGCAGTGCTGATCGGTCACCCAGAAGCGACCGTCCGTGCCCTGTAGGTCCAACTCGAACATCTGCGGCGTCCGCTTGGCGCAATTGATCAGCCCGCGCACCCCATTGGCAAACTCCACGATGATCGTCGATCCGGGATCGAATTGCGGGTCCCTGCCGCCCCGGCCATCGTACACCGGGCCGTAGTCTTCAAACCCGCGCTCGTGCGCAGCGATCACCCACACCGGCTCGGCGTCCGCAAAAAAGCACACCGCATCCACTAAGTGCGTCCCATTGCGAAAGAGCATGGCGCGCCGACCGCCTAAGTGGGCCACAATCCTCGTCAAGCTGCCGACCTCGCCGCTACGAATGGCCGTGCGCACAGCCTGATAGGACGGCAGCCAACTGCGCGTGTGATCCACCGACAACACCGCGTTGTGGCGGTCGAGCGCGGCGATGATGCGATCGGCATCCTCCACCGTGGTCGCCAGCGGCTTCTCGCAGAAAATGCCGCGCACGCCCGCAGCCACCGCATCGCAGACCGGATCGGCGTGGAGGTGATCCGGGGTGGCCACGCTCACCACGTCGAGGCGCTCCTGCGCCAACATCTCGCGGTAATCCGCGTATTCGGCGACGGATCCTCGTTCGATCTCGGCCCGCTCGTAAAAGCGCGCCCACACCTCCGGGTTTATGTCGCAGACCGCCGCGAATTCGTATTCTGGAGCGCGGGCGTATGCGTATCCATGTCCCCCACCCACGCCAGCGCCAATAACGGCCGCGCGCAATTTGCCTTCAGCCATTTTTCGTTCCTTTCTCAAGTGTTCATGCGCCCGCGCACAAAAGCCGCTGACGCCGCTACCTGTTCTTCCTCTAGGCTGTGCAATATCAACGACCCGTCAAAACCTATCTGCCGCAAGCACGCCAAGTAGTGATCGTAGTCGAGCAGCCCTGTGCCCGCGGCTTGGTGCCCGACGTCGCCGTCCTGTTCCAAGTCCTTGGCGTGAGCCAGCCGAATCGAATCCCCGAGCAGATCGAATGCCTCGTCTAAGACCTCGCGCATCCTCGGTAGCTGACCAGCGTGGAACAGGTTGGCTCCGTCGATAACCACCTGCAAATGCTTAGACTGCACCTCGTCGAGCAAGCGCCGCGCCTTCTGCGCCGAATCCACCACATTGTTGACCTCCGGCTCAAAGACCAAAGTCGCACCCTGCGCCTCGGCAACCTCCACAGCTTCCCCCATGGCCGCGACCATCTCGTCCCATGCAGCCGGTGTGCTGTTGTCGGGATGGCCGCCCCACAGCCAGTCGGGATTGCGTGTCCCCGTGCAGGAAGTGATCAGTTCCGTCCCCAACTTGCCGCTTGCGGCGGCTAGCGCGGCGAGCCACTGCATCCCAGCTCTGCGCTTTTCCAAGTCAGGGTCAATGATGTTGAAGGTTCCCGACAGCGCGGCGATCTCAATGCCGCGCGTTGCGTGCGCAGCGCGGATGCGCTCGCAATCGGCATCCGTCAGCGCCGCCGGATCAATACCCGCAGCCGACAAATCGAGCTGCACGGCCTCCAAGCCAGCGACTTGCACCCCGTCGAGGCTCTCCTCCAGCGTCGGCCTTGCAAAAACCTTGTGGAAAATTCCCAGCTTCATTTTGCATCCCCTCTCATAGCCAAGCAGGTCGTCATGCCTCTTCCGCCGAGGCGGCAGTAAATGCCTCGTGGTCAATAGTGAGCACTTTGAAAGTTTGCTTGCGGACACCGATGTCGTGCTCAATCAGGAGATCAATGAGCTTGTCGCCGTCAATGAGTGTGATCGGCGCGGCCCCGCTTTCAAACGCGGCCTCCTTGGTGCCTTTGGCAAACTGGGAAGTAGCAATGATGGTTCCTCGGACAGCGTTGAACCTGTGGAGTGAGCCACGGAGGGCATCGAGTTCCTTGCGCTGGATGGTCCGTCGGTGGCGTTTAGCTTGGACGACCTCACGCACTGAAGTAATGCCGAGTTCAATATCGGCAATTACGTCAACGCCCCCGTCGCCTGACGGAGGCGTCACTTCGACATTTTGGTAGCCCATCTCCTCAAGGAGACGCTTCACAAGGTGCTCAAAGGCGAAGGCGTTCATGTCGATCAGGAGATCGCGTAGGCGCTTTCGGACCGACGCCTCCTGCTTCTTGGCAAGCGACCAAAGCTCCTGCTTTTCATCTCCGTCTAGGGCCTCCTCAGTTCCGACCTGTCGGAAGTATGCGAGGCCCAAATCGGCCACAGAGTACATTGCGCTCTTTCGATCTATCAAACCTCGGTCAAGGAGGTTCTTCAGTCGCGCCCGGAGCGTGTTGCGAATAGTCGAAGGACTACTGAATGGAGTAGAATGGAGCTTGAGGTATCTAGTCCATTCTTCAAGGATGCCACTCACACGTGTCGGCCCGTTGTCGGCCACAAGGGCCAATAGCTTGGCAATCCCTTCTTGCTCATCGAGGAAGGCTTCTGTTTCACCGCGTTCGTGGTTGATGAAGTTTTGGCCGGCTCTGGTTAGGCGAAGATTGCCATCAGTATCATCTTCAAGCAGTTCGTATTTTTGGCTCAGGAGCCAAGAACCGTGGGTGTACCTTGGGTTGACAGTCTTACCGCTTTTCGTCCAAATAGCCCAAGCTAGGTCTTGGTCGTCGTTCGGGAGTCGTTCGAGGATCCATGTGTCGGGATCCGTCCAATTGACAGGTTTCTGGGGCGTTCCACGCAGTCCGCCAAGTGTAGTCTGTAACCCGGTGATCTGCTTTTTGGGACGCCCAGACCAGATCTGAAGGAGGTGTCGAACTTCGCGGTACATCGGGAACCACGGTATGCGGACACGCTGCTCCGTCTCGTCAACCATTAGATAATTCCGTTTGGAGAGAACGTGCGGACAGACGCCAATGGGGGGAATAAAAATTTTCGGGAATTAGCGATTGATGAGGCGTTTTTGAACTCTACCCATCAAATCACGCAAAGAGGCACCACCCAGTAATAAAATTATCCCGATCAGTAGTTTCTCAGCCTTGCCAGCTTGGGCCTCGCTTCCATAGAACACCATGTACAGCAGCAAAAATAATACGAGCGCAAAACCGACGACGATTAGCTGCACTAAGCGGTGAGCTCTCTTGTTTTGTTCGTCTTCTATCTCTAGCTCTTTGGAGTCATACTCGTAACTGAGTTGGATTTCTTGTTGGTCAATATCCAAGGCGCGGGCCACAAGCTCGTTTCGTTCGCGCTGTATGGCAATTAGTTCGGCGAATTTCCTATCCTCAACAGGAACAACCTCTTGCGCTTCGCCGCCATCGCCGGTCTCGTCAGGTTGCGCAGCCATCAGGAGGTACCCCTGCCCATCAGCGGGCGCCCCCTGTATCGGGGATGGACCGTCAGCATATCCACGTACAACTCCGGGTCCATGGCCACGATTTTAAATCCTTTGCCAAAGCGCGATTCGACGATTTTATAAATCAATCCCGCCCCTTCCGGCGTACTCCTGCGCCGCCGAACCTCACGGAGTGCTTCCTTTTTGGTCTTTACGCGAATGATCTGCATGACAGTCTCCTTTGTCCGTTAATACAAATAACCCCAATAAGGTCTCCCCGGTCAACGCAAAAACTGCAATGCATAGAGCCTCGCGTCCCGCATCTCAAAGCGCAGCCGCACCGGCGTGCCAGCCAGCTTCCCAATAGGCTCTTGCCAACTCACCTCCTTGCACACCCCATTGCCCATCACCGCCTCAGACGCTTGCACCACTTGCCCGCTTTCATCGAGCACCTCCACCCGCAGCCATCCCCCGGCCCCGCCATCGAAGTTCAGCACCAACCGCTCGCCAGCAAATTGCAACAGCGGCGTCGTAAAAGACCCACCGCCATAGCCCGCCTCCGCCGCCACAAACCCATCTAGTCGCAGCGAGGCGCGAAAAATTCCACTCGCTCGCGCCTTCCCCTGGTCTTCCCTACCGCCGTGCCGCCGCGCCGTGCCATTATAATAGAGCCACAACTCGTCGCCCACCGGAATAAACCACGGATTGGCAAACAGCATCCCGCTCAACAGACCGCCGTCCCATCCTTGGCGCAAAAAGGCTCGCCGCTCCCCCTGCCGCTGCCAGCTAATCCCGTCGCGGCTGCTGAGCAACTGCACGTCCATGGTCGCCGGGAAGTCGTCTTCTCCCCAGTGATAGTACGCCGCCGACAGCATGAAATAGGCGTCCTGCGCTGCGTCGTACTTGGTGGCGCAACTGGTGTAAAAGTCGATATTGGGCCGGGGATCGTCGCGCTGGAACGGCACCGGAATCTGCAAATCCTCTTCATCCGCCTCAAAGACGATCTCCTGGGCGGACCAATGCCTAAAATCGGGCGAGGTTATCCGCCCGACGCAGCGGTACGAGCCCCTGCCCTCGGCTGCTTCGGACAAGTGCTGAGTCTCCCTAACCCGCGTATAGCCCACGTACAGTTCAAGCCGGTCGTCCCAGAAAAACATATTCTGCGTGTCGCACATCGTCTGTGGCGGATTCGGCTGGTCTGGATAGTACTGCCAGTGCAGCCCATCGGCCGAATACATCGCCCACAACCCTGGCTCGACGCCCTGCGCCCGCTCCTCATCGGTCGGCTGGAACTTGGTCCACAACTTGTAGCGTTCCTCGGCGGCCGCCCGCTCGTCGCGCAACACAGTCGCCCCCTGCATGCTCTGCTGCTCGACCAACGGCGCGACGATATTGTTGGCCCGGCTGCCGCGAAATTCCACTAGGCCCAGCACTGGCTTTTCCCAGTGCAATCCATCCGCGGATTCTGCATAGCCCAGCCGCCGCGCTCCCTCCATCGGCAATCCCGTTTGCATGGTCGCGTCGTACCACATCCGCCACTGGCCATCCGCCTCCCGCCACACTGTGTTATACGCCCCAATCCCCCACTCCTCCCACGCCCGATCCGGCCGCAACACCGGCTCTAAGTGCTGCACCGGCGTCCCCATTTGCAACGCGATCCCCTCGCGCTCGGCAAAAAACCGCTCGTCGATAAAAAGCTGCTTCCTGTCGCCTATATCCAACATGGAACTACTCCTTGGTGAGGACGTGTTGATGCGGTCGAACGGATCGACAATAACTGCGCCACATACTGTATCCTGCCAATGAATCCAAGGCAAGGATCATATAACACCTTATTGACAGCGGGCATTAAGCCGCATAAATAATAGAGCCGTTAAAACCCCAATTTTTCTGGACTACACGAGCGAGAACTAAAGGAGTAAACATGACTACAACCCGTGAAGAACTCGTCTTTGCCGATGCTTTCGACGGAGCCCTCGATCCCGAGTGGACTTGGCTGCGCGAACATCCCGGCTTCTGGCGTTTGCAGGACGGCCTAGAGATTCGCGTCGAACCGGGCGTGGCCCCTACCGTGCAAAACGCGCTTTTGCGTCCAGCCCCAGATCGCAGCGCAGGAACCTGGGCCATAGAAGTAACAGTGTACAACCACACCCACCCCATCCAGCAGTACGAGCAGGCCGGCATCACTTGGTACCAAAACGGCGAGCCTGTCTTCAAACAAGTCAAGGAATTGATCGACGGCGATCTCTACATTATTCCCGGCCGCAAGCCCATGCCCACCCAGAGCGTGCGCCTGCGCCTCGTCGTCACCGCCGACTCTTGGGAAGCCCAGTACCGGCCCGAAGGCGAGGACCAATTCCACACCGCGGATCGGGGCGAGTTGCCTCCGCCCGGCGACGATCAAGTCAGCATCCAGTGCTACAACGGCCCCGAAAACGCCGAGCACTGGATCCGCTTTCAGGACTTTCAGATCAAACGCCTCTGCTAGCGAAACCAATCGTAATGCAACCCCAACGACCGATCCTGCAACGGCAACTCCACCCGCTCCCCGCCCTGCGCTGCGGAAACCTTCAACGCGACCTCTACCTCTAGCGCCACGCCCACGCGCCGCCCCGAATTTTTCGGCTCATCCATCTCCCCAGCCAAACACCGCATTACATCATCCACGCAATACACCGCCCCATACGGCACATTGAACTGCGGCTGCGGCCAATCCAGCTCCGCCACAACCGGCCCCTGTGGCCCTTCCACCTGCTGCCACAACCGCCATCCCTTGCCGTAGTCGAAAGCCATTTCCCCACGCGCTCCACACAACCGCACCCCCGGTGCTCCCTTGCGGAAATGCACCACCGTCCCATCCGCAGCCACCAACATCCCCTGACCGGCGAACTCGTCGCTGCCCGACTCCCGCCGCGGCTGATCCCCCGTGCCGACCACCCAAGCCGGAGGCGCGTCGAGGAAATACGACCAGTTCTGATGCTGCGCCCCAGCGCCCGGGGCCTCGATCGACACCAGTTCGCCGATCACCCCTTCTGCAAGCAGCGCCTTGGCCCGCGCAAACGAAGGATGCGTCGTGGTAATCGCCCCGCAACACAGGGGCACCCCCGCCGCAGCGCAAGTCCCCACCATCCGATCCACTTCCTCTAGCGTATGCACCATCGGCTTTTCCGTGACGATGCCCTTGGCCCCGCACTCAACGGCCAGACAGGTAAAATGCGCACGGTATTTGGTATTGGTACACACCGCGACAATATCTGGCCGCTCCTTTCGCAGCATGGCCTCGGCGTCCTCGTAGAGCGCCTCAATCCCATAGCGCTCGCCATAGACTTTCAGCCGCTTGGGGTCGCGGTCGGCGGCGATGACCGTCTCCACCTCGGGCCGATCCCACAGCGCCTCGGCATACGAGGTGGGATTCCCCTCGTCGCCGGGGTGGTCGTAGTGATGAAACTTGCGATGAATGTCCAACGGCGGCGTGGGCCGGTCGATATCGTCAATTTCAAAGCGATCCCCGATCCGGGCTGCCAGATCGTATAGCAGGCCCATCCAGCCTAAACCGATAACTGCGGCGCGATACATGAGCAATCTCCTTTGTGATCGAAATCAATCGGCCCGCAACACCGCGTTGTGCGCGGCCAGATCCCAAGTCTCGTTGTACACCAGCGGCTGAGCCCGTTCGGGTGGATAGCCGGGGGGCGGATTATTGGGATCAAGCAACTCCAGCCGATCGCGGCCTCGGGGCTTGTCGAGCCACACCCGCTCCTCGGACGCGGCTTGCACCGGACGCCGCAAAATAAACTCCACCCGGTCGCGGCGCGAGAAGGCCGCATGGGCGACGAACACCCGGTGTACATCACTTCCATCCCAAGTCGCTAGATCCGGCAGCAGCACCGGCCCCGTGCAGACCTGATACTGACCATCAGCAGCATTGAGATTCATAACATTGATCGGATATTCCAGTTCGACCTCAATGCCACTCGCCGCGTCTTGGTACACCGAGCGGGCATTTTGCGCGTCGCCGGCAAAGGTCGAGGCCACAATGGCGTCGACTTCCTCCAGCGCCTCGGATGCCGGATAGGAGCGGATGTCGATGGTATAATCCTGATACGCATCCGCCAGCGAACGCGCACTGACTTCCTCGGACTCCGTGCTCGGCCGCTGGGCAATCGCCGGAATCGAGGTGCGGCTAAAAGGCATCCGCCACTCGCCGCTGGGGATCTGGAACAGGTTTTCGCTGGCAATGGTGTACTCGCTGCGGCAGGGCGCGCCCAAAAAGAGCTCAGCCAGCTCGGCCCCGCCACTGTCGCGCAAAACGCAACGGGCCTCTAAGGTAAAACGCACGTGATAGACCTGACCGTGCTCGCCGACGAAGCCACCGGGCCACTTGTAATACGGATCCGGCTTCCAGGGATGGGCCTTCCAAGTAAAGGACGAACGGGGAAAATTAATCATCGCCATCTCCTGCCGGGGAACTTGCCCCGACTGCTATAGGTTCTCATCTTACAGCGCCGGATTTGTAGTATAGCAAAAGGCATCTTTATATAAAAATGCCTGATTCACTCTCACACTAATAGCCCAAGGAGAATTTCATGACTCGCCCTAATGCACTCCGCTTCGCATGGATTGCCGCCCTGACGTTCGCCCTGACCGCCGAGACAACTTTGGCGGAAACCTACGTAGTCGATGCTTCGCACTCTTCGGTCGATTTCAGCATTCGCCACCTCGTCGGCCGCACCAAAGGCCGCTTCGGAGACTTCAGCGGCACCATCAGCTACGACGCTGCCAAGCCCGCAGCCTCCAGCTTCTCCGGCACCATTCAGGTCAAGAGCATCGACACCGGCAACGAAAACCGCGATGGCCACCTGCAAAACGACGACTTTTTCGCCGCCGAAACCTATCCCACGATCACCTTCGAATCTACCGAGGTGACCAGCACGGGCGAAAACACCCTCGACGTCAAGGGCAAGCTTACCATGCACGGCACCACCAAAGAGGTCACCCTGCCCATCGAGATCCTCGGGACTGGCATCAATCCGAGGGGTGGCAAGGCGCAGATCGGCCTAGAAACGAACTTTTCCATCCTCTGCTCCGATTACGGAGTCAATAGCTGGGAACGCTTCAGCGCCGTGCTCGGGGACGAAGTAAAAATTCAGGTGTTGATCGAGGCCAATGCAAAGTAAGTGCGAAACTAGGGGAAGCCATGAAAATACTCATTACCGGTGCCGCCGGAGCGGTCGGCTCCACGCTCGTCAAGGGGATGGGACAGCGCCACCAATTGCGCGGTTTTGACCGCGTGGAAATGCCCGACCTAGCAGACAGCCAGGTGGGCGATGTGGCCGATTACGATGCTTTGTTGGCAGCCGCCGAGGGCATGGAGGCCATCATCCATTTGACGGGCGTCGATAGCGAGTGGGAAAAGGCCCTGTCCAGCAATTTTATCGGCACGTACAATATGTTCGAAGCAGCCCGCATCCAAGGCGTGCGCCGGGTAGCGTACGCCAGTCGCGCCGGAGTACACGGACCCCTGCCCGAGGACGTTATGCGCCACATTGATATGCGCCCCCAGCCACTGGGCTACTATACGATCAGCAAGCTATTCGGCGAGCATATGGGCTATTCCTACTCCCAGAGGCACGACCTAGAGTTCGTCGCAGTGCGCATAGGCAATTTCAACATCAATCGCGATCAGCCCGAGCATCCGCACCATCTCAGCCACGGCGATGCCGTGCGGGTCTTTGAGCAGGCCGTGGTACACCCCGGAGTGCGCTACGAAATCGTGTACGGAGTGTCGGACAGCACTTGGCCGCGCTACGACCTCGACCACGGACGACGCGCCATTGGCTACTATCCGCAGGATAAATCGGACTGGCGTCCCGAGGAGGAATAAGCTGTGATCAAATTGAGCACAATGGCCCGCGAGACGCCTACCACCACTATTGGACAGGTCATCGAACAGGCTCGCCAATTGCAGTTGGACGGCGTCGATTTCCATTTGTCGGGCATGGACCGCAGCGTCCAGTATATCAACCACGTCAAGCGTCTCTGCCTCAAGAGCGGCTTAAACATCGGCTACGCTGGAGCCGGCAGCTTTGTAGGCCCGCCCGAGGATCGAGCCAAGCGGATGGATCAGGGCCGCGCCGACGTCGATGCCGCGGCTTTGCTAGGAGCGCAGGTGCTGCGCGTTTTCGCGCGCCACAAGTGGCCGAGCACCGTCGAGGAACAAGAGGCCCTGTGGCGTCCGATGATCGAGGATTTCCAAGCGATTGCCGACTACGCGGCCCAACGCGGTGTCATGGTCGCCTTGCAAAACCACGACAACGGCAGTTTCGCCATGACCGCGGATCAAGTGCTGCGCATCCTGCGCGAGACCGAGCGCGACAATTTCAGTTTTCTGTTGGATACCGGGCAGTGGCTGGGGGCCATTGGCTCGCATCCGCGCGGCGAGTTCGATCCGAATGTCGATTTGTACAAAGACTATCTGGAGCCGACTGCGCCTTTTGCCACGTATGTGCGGGCCAAAATCTACAAGATCGACAGCGGCGTTGAGGAGTTTATCGACTACAGGCGCGTATTAGAAATTCTGCGCGGGGTAGATTTCAACGGCACAATTGGCTTGGTCTTCGAACTGGGCGAGTTCAACAGTTGCAGCCACGAAGAATGCATGCGCCTAGCCGTGGCCCATTTGCGCGAAGTGCTCGCCGCTAGCTGACGCAGTATTCCGTTCCATGCGCGACTAACTTCATTGCCCTATCTTCGTCGGGCCAACTGAAAGGAATAGCCATGTCCGCACCTGACCCCAGCACTGCCAAGCCCCTCCTATTTCAACAGAGCCGCGTCGGCTACGTCGAAATAGACGAGGTTGACCTACCCCGCACCAATGCCGCTGGCAAGCCGGTAATTGATCCGACGCCAGAACAGAGGTACTTGTTCGATACCCAGGGTTGGCTATTGATTCCCGGTCTGCTCAGCGAAGACGAAATAGAGGAGATGCGGACCTTTTGCTACCGCTTGCACCAGCAGCCCGAATCGCTGCCGGAGCCGCAGCGCAGCCCTATTGGCGGCCCCTTGGAAGAACTGACCGACCACCCCTTCATCGTCGGTTTTATGAACGAATTCCTCGCCAATCCCGACCTGTCGAGCCAAGACTGCTACGGTTTTCGCATGGAATCGACCAGCCTAGCTATGCGCCAGACTGGGGAAGGGGGCTTTGGGCCTCACAATGGCAATGGCCTGTGGCGTCTGCCCGGCGACGGACACAACTACCGCTGCGTGCCCGGCAAGGCGCGCAGTAGCTTGACCTGCGTGGTGTGGGAATTGAACGAAGTCAATGCCAGCGGCGGCGGCACCCTATTCATCAACGGCAGCCACAAGGCCGCGTTCCCCCTGCCCGCTGGAGCCCAAAACCTCGATTCAGACCTTTGGGCTCGATACACGTGTCCGGCCGGCTCCCTGCTCATTTTCGCAGAGAGCACTACTCACACTGCTTCTCCGTGGGGCAACACCGACCACGAGCGCTGCGCCATCTTCAGCCGCTACAATTACGTCGATAGCAAATGGCACAAGTGGCAACCTCACCCCGAGGCGCTCGAAGCCATGCCGCCCAAGCGCCGCACGCTCTTCCGGCCCGTCCACGTCGAGGGCAATCTGATATAGTGAGCTGAAAATTAGTGATCGTCGCCCGAGTAAATCCACATAGATTGAGTCCTACCAGCCCGTTCAAAACCGAGCTTATTGTAGAAATTGATCGCCTCGCCATCCGCCACCAGTATGTGCTGATGAAAGCCTTCATACATCGACATAAGTCTGCTCATCAATGCCGAACCAATCCCCCGTCTTTGATAGTCTGGATGAACCAGCAAATGGGGATAGTACACAACTAAATAACCATCAGAGATCGCATTGCCCAATCCGATCAAACGATCTCCATCCCAAGCAGTCCATAGCGAATGTGAGTTTAGTAGGCCGTTGCGAAGTTCAGTCGGCTTTTTGGCCGCGGACCAACCGTTCGATATATACAGTTCCTGTATAGCTTCCAGCGAGATATTCCGCGTATCGCTATAGGAAACCGATGCGCTAGTCATAAACACTCACATAGACCACCTTTAGCTACGACTCTTTCTGACTTTTTAACACTAGAGTCATGGTGACCAAGATCACAACAAGGATAACTAGACCGCCAAGGACAGCCGTTTTGAGCAACTGTCTATACGTCTCTAACGATGGCACTTCCGTCAAAAAAAACGATACGACGACGACAATCACGATGCTCCATGCCGCTAGCCGCAGCCGATGAATGGGTTTAGGCAGATTTCGCCTAAAGAGAGAAGGGATACCATCAGAAGCTATGCTTCCGATCATATCAAATAGAAGATTCATCTATCTTGTGCTTATTTGCGAAGGCGATTAGCCAATTTCTGTCGGCATCACGCAACCGTAGTAAAAGAACTCTCCAGTTGTTTCAACTGAGCCGCTCCAGCCAAGATCGCGCAATTGCCGTTCCAATTGAGCCGGATCGTAGAATACTTTTACGATGTTAAACGTCCGGCCATCGTTCAGCTTCCGTTCCATTACGCCGGAATCGTCAATTGCAGCGTGATCCCGTGCGGTTACTTCCTGAGTCGCCAAACCATCGACAAAGAAAGCTCTACCCCCCGGCTTCAGGGCGGCGCGAACCATCTCCCATAACCGATTGAATTGTTGTGCCGGAACGTGCGACAGCCAGAACCCAAAAAAGACAAAATCATACTTTTCGGTCGGCCACCACTCGAAAAGATCCGCCACCACATACTGCACCGGAGCGTTACCAATTTTGGTACGATTGATCTCAATCGTCTCGGGAGAAGCATCTATGGCCGTCAGGTCATCAGTATCCTGCACCAGACACATCGTCCACAATCCCGTACCGCAAGCAAGCTCAAGACACTTGCCGAACGGCCGCTCCCGCTCAATTGCCGATCTCACAGCATCCAATTCTGCCTGCCACTGGAGGTTGTGCTCCTCGCCCCGGTCGTATCGTCCCTGGCGTGAATGCCACTCGTCATACTCGTCAGCGCGCGCCCGGTAATAGGCGACTTGTTCCTGCAGAATTGATTTGTCAGCCATCGTTTCTACTCCTTTGCGATTCCGATATTAGGCTTGTGCCGTCACAATAGGTTGAAAATAGCCAGACTGCTCAGGTCTAT
Source organism: Candidatus Latescibacterota bacterium (assembly GCA_022825835.1). Lineage (GTDB taxonomy): Bacteria > Latescibacterota > UBA2968 > UBA8231 > UBA8231. The sequence continues at coordinate 17,154 of JAJDVZ010000151.1, read as the reverse complement.
GCCAAGCGATTCTTGTAAATCCGGCTGACTCCAAGGCCGCAGTAAGCTCGCTGCGTCTTATTGCCCTGTAGCGAGTCCTGATCTCCTTCACCTGCCATTCACCCGCTGCCTGACTCATCATAAAAAGCCGCAGTAGATAGGTATCTGATTCCTTGGACCAGTCCCAGATCTGAAACACTATTACCTCTTCCTCATGTGTACCGCCGGGATTCATAGCTATAAACGATGGCTTTTCCGCAAGCAACCGATCGTAATCGCGAATACTGGCAACAAATAGTCCTTTGTCGTTCAATACGTGTCGGATGTTTCGCAGAGCAAGCGTTAAATCCTCGTCAATTAAAAGATGCGGCAGGGAATTGTCACAGCTAATCACTACGTCGAATTGCTGGTCAAACACACATTCCAACTCGCGCACATCGGCAACCGCGAATCGCACATTTAGCCCCCGCTTGGCTGCTTCTGATTGCGCCCGTGCGACCGCCCTCGGACTAAGATCGGACGCAAAAACTTCGTATCCTCGCTGCGCCAAGCCAATCGCCTGAGTGCCGATTCCGCATGAACAGTCTAGGACAACCGATGCACTCGCTGAAGACTCACATTGAATCAACTGATCTAGCACGGATGCCTGCCGTTCGATAGCCGATTCCCAGTCGGCGTAAACGTGATGGTACTCAGCAGCTAGATCGTCGTAAAAGCGTTCGACGGATTCACTCACCTTTATGATTTCTTCTTGCCTGAATACTATCTATCATCTGAGAACTTCACATAATCAATTTCCATTGGCTGCTTGAGCCGCCTCTCCAATTCCAACAGATCCACTCGCCCCTCCGGCACATCCTTCTCCATAATCCCATCAGGATACACCGTCACCGTAGTCGTCACTCCCATAAATGCCTTCTCTGCCGTCGTCCGCGACACCTGAATGCCGTCCTCTGAAATGGCCATGCGAGAATGTGCAATACGCCCCTCGCCAATAACCCGAAAAAGAAGAGCCAATACGCCGGACATTGGACGCCCTGTAACCCCCTCAATCTCATCGTAAACAGCCCAATCCCCAAAATCCAGCAAGCGATAGGTCATCACCTGCCAATTAGTCACCTTAAAACGCGGCGTCGAAAGCGTATCCAAGTACGAATACCGGTCTGGCTTACCCGGCTCATCCTCCCAACTGATCCGTACATTCACAGCCAGTTCCGGCATCGGCCCCTTCTTCACCTCCCGAATGACCCGATCTAGCCGATAGTCCACTTCCATATTCTGTTGGTGTTGATAGCTCAGCAGCGCAAATTGAGGCGCTGTATGCTCCGTCCGCCCAGTCACCGCCAAAAAAGCTCGAAACCAATCCTCATGTCCGATAAACAGTGGCGGACCGTCCAGATCGCGTTCCCTAGCTTGCCGCGCAAGATAAAACAACACCTCCGCCTGAAACCGCGCGCCATTAGTCGTCGCGGTCGGATCGTAATCACCATGCTGCCGCATCGCCGCCAGCACCTCCGACCGCTCCACCACATTATACGCCCCCTCTACACCTGCCAGCGGACCGGGCAGTAGCAAAAAACAGAGGACGGTTACAATCCTCAACCTCCCACCCATATTACCTATCATCCGGGAACTCCACATAATCAATTTCCATCGGCTGCTTGAGCCGCTCTTCCAGTTCCAGCAGATCTGGTCGGCCGTCCGGCACATCCATATCTATAGTCCCATCTGGATAGATCGTCACCGTGGTCATCATTTTTATATACGCCTTCTCTGCCCGCGTCCGCGACACCTGAATGCCGTCCTTTGCAATGGCTATGCGAGAATGTGTCATATGTCCCTCGCCAATAAGCTGAAAAAGAAGAGCTAATACGCCGGACTCTGGACGCACTGTAATCCCCTCGATCTCGTCGTAAACAATCCAATCGCCAAAATCCAGCAAGCGATAGGTAATCATCTGCCGATTAGTCACCCTAACAGTCGGCGTCGAAAGCGTATCTATGTACGAATACCGGTCTGGCCTACCCGGCCCGTCCTCCCATCTAATCCGCACATTCAAGGCCAGTTCCGGCATCGGCCCTTCCACCACCTCGCGGATGACCCGATCTAGCCGATAGTCCACTTCCATATTCTGTTCGTAGCGATAGTTCAGCAGGGCGTACCGCGGTGCCGTATGCTCCGTCTGCCCGGTCACCGCCAAAAACGACCGGAACCACTCCTCGTACCCGATAAACAGCGGCGGTCCGTCCGGCTCGCGCTCCATAGCTTGCCGCGCAAGATAAAACACCACATCCGCCAACCACGCGCCATTGGTCGTCGATGTTAGTTCTTCATAATTACCATAATGCTCCCGCATCGCCGCCAACACCTCCGACCGATCCACCACATTATAGTCTCCTTCTACACCTACCAATTGATCCGGTAGTAACGAAAAACAGAGGACGGTTGCGATCCTCAAACTCCCAATGTATTGAAAGCTGGTCATAACCTACATCCGTCTGCGTAGAAGGTTTTTGTATCTATGGGGTCATTGGACGCTCAGATCGTCAAAACGGCAATGCAAAATTCCTATTGCAGCAACTCGCCGGGGATGCGCGAGCCGGGATATTCCTTTTCTGGGTCGCGCTCGGCAATGATGGCCGGCACTTCATCTGTCCAATAGGCAGGCACAGTCTCCGGACGCCGGTGCCAAGCCAACACCAACGTGCGGCGTTCGTCGGTCTGGTTGCGATACGCCGAGTGCAGCACGCGAGCGTCGGCCAGCACTAAATCGCCGGCCTTGACGCAGACATCGACTTGGTCGGGGTGGTCGCTGAACATGGTCGGGTGGTCTTCTTCTATAAAACGCGCCCCTTGCTCGTGGGCTGGCACCATATCGTCGTGCAGGGGGATGCGCTTGTGATGGGTGCCGGGGATAACTTTGAGACAGCCGTTTTCCCGCGAGGTATCGCTCAAGTAGTAGGACACAAAAATGATCTGCGGCCACGGCGAACAGCTCAAAGGATCGTTCCACTGCATCCAGTCCTGGTGCCAATACAGGGCCGGTTCGCTAGGGTCTTTGGTCAAGAGGATGATGCCACCCGTGCTGGCAAAGTCGCCCAAGCCCATTTGTTCGAGGGCGCGGCGCGTAGGGGGCCAGTCGAGCAGCTTCTGGATGGTCGGATTGTCCTCCCCGCGCGCGGTGACGTGCTGGCCCTGGTACTTAAAGTCGGGCGGCGGCACCCAGTCCTCCATCATGCGCTCGGTCTCGTCGTGCAATTCCCGTAAGAATTCGTCGCTGAGAATGTTATCAACGACGCAGAATCCATCGCGCAACAACTGTTGGCGTTTTTCTACAGCTTCTTCAGGAGTCATCGAAAACCTCGTCGAAAGATGTGTGATCAGTACTTCAATTTTGATAAGGCTCGGTGCGGCCTCCGGTCAAGGTGCGGTCAAAGCTAGGACGCATCAGTTCGGTTAAAACGGGCGGTAGCTCGCCTCGCTGCGCTTTGAGTGCCCACAGCGGCGGCACAGCGTGGGGCGGCTGCACCAAGCCAGTCCGGTCGTCGGCTTTTTTATACGCATACAGGGTACACCAGCGGGTCTCTTTGTCCGCTCCCTTCGCAGCCACGCCGTGTGCTCCGTGCGACAAGCAGCAGACGACCGAGCCGGGAGGCAGTTCGAGATGTTCGATGGCCAGCGGCTTCCCCGTGATGGGATGGACGCGTCCCTTGAGCCAACCAGCTTCGATCTCCTCGTCAGTGGCCGCTCGGCAGTTGTCCGGGTCGCGGAACAAGTGGCTGCCGCGAATGAGCTTGAGGCCACCATCGTCAGCCGCGCTAAAACCCTCGGGATAGCACAGGGTGAGGTTGGTATTGGGCTGGGCTTGGTATTCGGCCACATCGTGGACGAGGCCACAGTCGTAGCCGGCACCGATCTTGTGACTGTGCCAACCGCCGCCAGCATACCCCGGCGGTCGCGTCAGGAGTTGGTTGTGGTCGAAATACACGGTCTCCGTGCCCAAGCACAGCTTCTGTAGGTGCAACATCTGCGGATGGGTCAGCACATCCATGAGGAATAGGACGTGCCCAGCCGGGAAGTACTCGGTGAAAACGCTGTGCCGCCGCAGAGTCAGCACGCCAGCCTCGTCGGTTCTTTGCGGCGCTTTCTGGCTGCCGCCCAAGGCACCGGCAATAGCCTCGGCGCTCAGTTGGCACTCGGGCGGGCGGAGGCCCAAGGTGAGCCAGTCTATTTGGCTCCAGTCCGCCTGCAAAAGGGCGTCGTTGCGCTGTTGGCCGTACTGCAGCGCCTCAGTCCAAGTCTCAATGACGGACGGGGGCACAATGCCCCGCAGCACGGCGTATCCATCGCGCAGATAGGTATCGCGGTCGAATTGAGCCTCCAACTTGTCCCAGTCAAAAATATCGCGGCGCTCGGCCTCCAAGCGATCCCAGTCTTCTATCGTCCATTGTAGAGGCGTCGGCTCATCGCCGAGGAAGTCCGGCCGACTCGCCCGCGCCAAATCGCTGGTGGAACAGTGTATAAAGCGCTCCCACAACGGATCGTCCAATTGGTCTTCTAGCAAAGGATTGGGAGGCATTGACATCACGAACTCGCCCCCTCGTCAACGCCCTCAAAAAGCGAAGGGAAAAAGCGGTGTGGATCAGCCGGCTCGCCAAAGAGGATCTGCTGCCGCCGGGTCAGCTCGGTCGGCGGTTGCACGCGCCTGTTGGTCCAAGCCATTTGCGAGACGCAGTACTTGTAGAGCAAGGCGCGCCGCTGATGATGCCCGTGCCAAGCGGTCGTCCCGTGCGTCAGAGCCTCGGTAAACAAAGTGACAGAACCAGCCGGGGCCGAGGGAATAATCACACAGGGGGCCTGTTCAGGCGCGTCGGCAATCGGTTGCGGCAGGATGAAATTGCTCTTGTGGCTGCCGGGAATGCAGCAAAAGCCGCCGTAGTCCGGCCCGGCGTCGGTCAAGTTCCAAGTCGCCACGACAAAGCCGTTGAGTATCTGGTTGTCGCGCAAAGGATGGTACTGGCCCGGCTGCGCCCCAGAGGTAGGCGACGTGGCGCCGTAGTCGCTGTGCAAGGTGCCTCTGGCCATGCCGTGGCGCAGACACAATCCATAGATCCGGTCGAGGCGGAAGCAATCTCCTAGGCGGAAGCGCAGCACGGGCATGATTTGGGAGTGATCGAGCAGGTCGATAAAGGGCTGGCCCCAGTCCAAAAAGCCCGAGCCGTCGGGCGCAGAACCAAAGCGGCTGCCCTTTGCCGGCGGCAGGTGTGCATCGAGCAGGTGGTTGAGAGCGGCCACTTGCTCGGCGTCGAGGACGTTTTCGAGCACCAAATAGCCCTGCACGTCAAATAGATATTGCAGCGTTTCGAGGTCGTTCATGGCTGATGAGGCAGAGGTGATGAAATCCCGAAAATTGTATCAACGGCCTCCAATATAGCCAGACCTATCGCACGCTTCAATGAGGCCGGAGCGCGCCCACTCACGCCCGCTCCACGTCAAAAGCCACCAAGTTGCGCTCATCCTTGCTGAACTCCACGCCAATCAGATAGATCGGCTGCCCCAAGCCGCGATACTTATCCGCATACCGGCGCTCCTGCAACTGCGCCATCGCCGCGCCCTCAGACGCCATCTCCACCACCTTGAACTCGAATAGATAGACATTGTCGTTGAACAGCACCGCCATGTCCAAGCGGCCGTGGCTGCTGCTGTCCTCTACCCTGACATCCAGCCCCAGCCCAGCAAAGTAGGAGTAGAATACGCTGGCGTAGTACCCTTCGTAATTCGCAATGTCGTTATTGGTGTACCACTCGTAGGGAATGCTGGCGAAGAAGGCGTGGAAGAGCATTTCTAACCCGGCGAAATCGTTGGCTTCCAATAAGTCGTAGAGCCGCGCACTGTGCTCGGCCCGACGCGACGGATCCCCCGTTAGCTGGTTCAGCAGACTCCGGTTGAGGCTCTGGCGCACCTCCTGATTGGGATAGCCCAGCCGGTAGAACATCTCGCCACCCCGCGGCTCGGGGCGAATAATGGTCAGATAGCCGGTCTGGAACAGCAGCGCCTCGGTCGCGATGTGATCAACATCAAAGGTCGAGAGCAACTCGTCGCTGCCGATCATCGCATCGAGTTTGAGGGAGCTAACGTGGCGTTTGAATAGCGTTTCGACCAAGAACGTCGGCGTCCCGGTCTCAAACCAATACGCTCTGAACTCGCGGTTGCGAAACAGCAGCAGGATATCGAAGGGATTGTACACCTTCTCGTCGCCCCGCCAACTGTAGCCGTTGTACCAGTCGCGGATCTGGTCTCGGTCCAAGCCGGGTAACTCCGGCGCGAACACTGCATCCAAGTCGGCCTCGGTGTACCCACAGAGCGCCGAATAGCGCGGGTCCAAGGTGAGGTCAGTGAGATTGTTGAGACCGGAAAATAGGCTGACCTTGGAAAACTTGCTCACCCCGGTGATAAACGTGAAGCGGATATGCGCGTCGGCAAACTTCACGGTCGAGTACAGGCCGCGCAGAAAGTCGCGGTTGGCGCGGGCGACCTCCGGCACTTCCAGTGCATCTAAAATCGGCTTGTCGTACTCATCGATCAGCACGGCAACGCGCTGACCGCTGCGCTCGTGTAGTGTTTCTAGCTGGCGGACGAAGCGTCCCGGCACCGTAGCGGACTCGGCAACTATCCCAGATCGGCGCTCGATAGCGGTTAGCTGATCCATGAGATTCGCTTGCAAGTAGCCCGGTTCGGTGAAGTTGCCACTGCTGAAATCGAGCCGCAGTACCGGATGGCGCACCGACCAATCCCAACGGTCGTGGATGGCCAGCCCCTTAAATAGCGGCTCGTTGCCCTCGAACAATTCCTTGCACGTGTCCAAGAACAGGCTTTTGCCAAAGCGGCGCGGACGCGACAGGAAATAGTGCGTGCCCTCGTCGAGTAGCCGCTGGATGTAGGCGGTTTTATCGACGTAGTAGCAGTCCTCTTCGCGAATTTTGCGAAAGGTCTGAATGCCGATGGGGAGTCTGCGTCTGCTCATGGACATTTTCTTGGGCCGATCAAGGCTATGGACAATGGCCGTCTTCGCTTTAGCCTTTCCAATCGGCGTCGGCCCGACGAGACTTGCCCCTCCATTTGACTCTTATAGCCAAATATATGTGAAGTCGTCTGATTTAAAAGGCGGGCTTCAATGAGGCCGGGGCGTTTCCACCCCGGAAATTGGAGCCAGGTCGATTTGCCTGTGCCGCGAGGACCAAGCTTCAATGAGGCCGGGGCGTTTCCACCCCGGAAATCGTCGGTCCAATAGCTCACCCCGCGCGAATTGCCCCCGCTTCAATGAGGCCGGGGCGTTTCCACCCCGGAAATATGGCGGCCGGCGGCGCGTTCAACCGCTAGCACTTGGCGCAGCTTCAATGAGGCCGGGGCGTTTCCACCCCGGAAATCGCGTACCGATCCGCCACGCAGTGGAGCGTGCGGAGGCTTCAATGAGGCCGGGGCGTTTCCACCCCGGAAATAGTCTCTGCGGAACTCCCTGTGCGGCTTGGGTTTTCCACAGGTTTTGCGAGCGCTCGCCGCTTTGTCTTCTCAAACACGCAAATTGTTCGCCAGATGCACATCATAATACGACCTATCTCCTTGTAACACAAATAGAAAGCACATTGCGAGGGCTACCGGCCCTTTTCCTTCTATCGAAGCACTCGCAGAGGACACGGCGGATATTCCGCTAAACAATGGTCGCCTGCCTACTCGGCACTTCATACGTCTTGCCCAAGCTTTCTACCAGCGGATCAATTTGGTCCGCTGGCCCCAAATCCAAAATTAGGATGTGATCCTCTGCCAATTTGATCAAACCTTCCAACCTCGCCGCCATCTCAGTGCGTCGCCGAGCCGTCAGCCGACACTGGAAAACTGACAACTGCAACCAGTGCCCATAGCCTTTCATCACCTTGAATACGCGCCGCCAACGCTTCGGGTCGGCTATATCATAAGCGACGATGTAGAGACGCTCGTTGGCCATATTCGCTACCGGGGGAGATAGTGTGGATAAGGGACAATCTCGCCCTGCAAATGCCGGGCAAACAACCGAGTCTGCACCTCAATCAGCCGCCGCATAGAGACCCGATAGCCAAAAAGCGGATGCGTGGTTTCCTGCTCCAGACGGCGCTCAAACGCAGCGATAAACGCCTTGCGACCGCCCGTTTTTAGCGAGCACGCCGGGCCATTGAACACAAAATCACCCGGTTTGACCTCGCCGTTGTTGATCGCCTGAATCACGCACGAGTCCGCGACAATGGGCCGGAACGGCTCCATCAAATCGAGCGCCAGTGCCGGGCGACCGTGGCGCGGGCGATGATAGAGGCCCATATAAGGGTCCAAGCCGGTCGCCGAGATCGCAGTCGTAAAAACCCGTGTCAAAAAGGCGTAGGCCAGCGACAGCATGGCATTCACCGGATCAGTAGGCGGACGCCGATTGCGCTTTGCAAAAGCAAACGCCGGCACATCCTTTTTCGCCCCCTCGGCGAGCATATTCGCAAAACAGGCGAAATAGGTCGCCGCGGCCTCGCCCTCAATGCCCAGCAGTTGATGGTCGTCTTTGGCGCGGGGTACCCGCTGGACAATGCGCTGTAATCGGACCAAGACTTCATTTTTGGCCTCCGCGTCTCCGTGGACGCGCCAGTTGCGCCGCAGCATCGTCCGCGTATTACGCACCTTAGCCGCCACCAAGTCACGCGCAAAGGCGAGGCGGCGAGGCTCGTCAAAAGAAGCTTGGTACTGGGCTTGGCGCACGGCCACATTGCCATTGCCAGTCCCCACGGTGTGGCCGAGAAACCAGCCGCCGGTAGAAAACCACGAAACGGGAATCTCGGCGTTCATCAGCGCGTGCAGGGCCGGTGTGGTCACCGAGACTGGACCGAATAGATCAACTTGGGAAACATCGATCAGCGGCACTTCCACGGTCTCTTCTTTGGTCTCTACCACCAAGCGCTCGCCGCTTTTGCGCAGCCGCGCCCCCGGCGTTTGCACATAGAGCGGCAGCGCCGGATCGTTGGACGGATTCAGCGGACGCGACGGATACCCCTTGCGGAACAGGTTGGTCTCGTCCGGCAAGCAGATGCCAGCCAGCGAACAGCGCGGGCACTTGGGGCTATTTTCGAGCGGCGGTGGCCGACGACCACTAGCCGCGGCCCAGCGCAGATCAGCAATCGCCTCCTGCGTCCGCGCGCGGAGTTCTTCGTCGATAACAACCTGTACCCGCTCGCGCGAGCCAGCATACCAAAGCACACCTTGCTCGACTTTGTAACCATTGTCTTCGAGGATCATGGCTTGGGTGCAGATTTGGACGCGCTCCGGCTCGTAGGCTCCGGCGGCAACGTGGGGCCGCTTGCCTTTCTTGAAGTCCACCGGCATTGCGATGCCCTCGTCGGCCTCCACGACATCCATCTTGGCGATAACGCCGAGACGCTCCGAGGAAAGCGTAACGGATCGGGCGCGAGTCATCTCCTCGCCTAGTTCATCGGGCGCGGGCAAGCGCCCCCCACCTTCATCGACCCGACCATGAGCGCGACGCCCCTCGGCTGTATCCCCACTTTCGGCCCACTCGCCTTCCACCCATTCCAAATAGGCCAGCCGTGGACAATAGACCCATTCGTTGACCATGCGAGCCGGGACGAGCGGCGTATCCTCATCGGCTGGCGGCGGAGCCAAGGGAAGGGTGAGTTGGTGGTCGTGGGTCATGTCGTGGCATTCTCTATATGGTTAAAGGCAGCTAGTAGAGCAATCATGCCTTCTAAGCCTTTAGGTCTTTAAAACCTGATATGAATCACGCAAAAGTGGTCAGTTCCGAAGACACCGTGCAATGTATTCTTTAACCAACTCCGTTTGCTCTGTTCCGCGAGCAGAAGTCTCAATGCGTAAGGGCAAATTCTTGTCACCCTTACCATATCGCACCGCAATGACGCCATTAGTACCATCAAGCATCTTGACCACTTCTCCACCAAAGGCAGCCTTATCATAAGAGACTTGGCTTACACAATCGATCGCACAAAGGCGAGAGACAAAATTCTTCCAACCCTTCGGACGGTGATGTTCCACACCAGAGAGTTGATCTTTTTCTTGAGGCGGTCTCGCCACCGCATCAGGCCAAGTCGAGCGAGGTTCAAGGCTCAACCGTTCCTTGGCAACGCGAAACAGCAAGTCGCCCGCGGCATTGAGGTATGAGTTTCCATCTGCATCATCCTCGATAAGCGGTCGAAGTTCGGGACATGCTTTTAATCGGTTTTCCACTTCCGTACTCGGACGAGGTTCGGCATCAATCCACTGAAAAAAATCCTCGCGTTCCAACACCCATTGCACATCCCAATTCAATGGCAAGCGAGGCAGGCGAACAATCTCTCGAAATTGCTCATGGATGTAGTACACTTCGACCTCAAGCAAGGCACCCAATAAGTTGAGAAAGGCAATTTCAGCCTTGAATCCACCGGTGGCACAAAATACGGGGTTGAGGGATTTCTCACGCGCTTCGCGCACGGCTTTGATGGCTTCTTCGATCAAGACTTTCAACCCCTTTTGAGAGAAGCTAGCGTGGGAGTATCCCAAGGCCGTTAGCGAACGACCATCAACTTGACGACAGTGCTTAGCGTAGAAATGTTGCAGCCGCTCTGAACAAAAGCGCCCTTCTGGTGTGTCGGAGTGGAGGAAGAGGATATGATCTGAGGCATGGACGCCAATGGCGTACAAGGTATTGGTTTCGGCGCTAGCTGTGACTGCCTCTGCTTGATCCAGCCACTGATTTACGACTGCGGCGTCTGGCAACGGATCGCCAGCCCGCCCATTCCATCCTGCCCATGGGCGGGCATCGCGGTTGGTGAGCAAAGATGTTCCAACAGTGGTGATGAGCAACTGTGCCATATAAGCATCAATCCTTCATTCGTAGGCTCACTGGTCGTTTACTTCTCGCCAGATCATGGGGACAGCGAGCCCGAAGGCTGCCTGAACCGGGTGAACGCCACGTTCGGCAAGCGATTCACGGGCATTTTTGCTGAGCAAACGCTCCGGCCCAATAGGGGCACCGTAAAAAGGTTTTGGAGGGTGTTTCGTGCGGAAACAGGCACCGGCCGACAGCATGACCTGTGGACGTTTGAACACGGCTGTCGAGTGGAACTCTGGAGCCAGTTTTCCGTACTTGACGAAGAGCCGCCAGAAACCTTCCACTGGGTCCGTAGCCGCTGGCTGGAACGTTGAGAGAGATATGAATCCGTCGGCTCTAGGAACATTATCCAGTTCGGAACAGGGTGTTGGCTCTCCTTCTAGCTCAAAGCTGCCGTGGCCCACCGAGGTATCGGCACCATATCCGGTCCGCCCCAGCATTCCCAAGGCTTCCAGCAAAATCTGCAGGCCGCCATCGGCAGCACGAGTAAAAATAGTCAAGCCACCATCTGATTTGCTGAGATTTGAAAACGGCACTTCAAAGAGTTCACCGCCAGCACCCGTGGTATTGGAAACGCGGGAGATGGTATTGCGCAGCCGTACGCGATCTCGGATGGCGATACCGGAATCTTCTAGATTGGGTTTTTTCCCCTCTTGGACTCGACAAAAGTCGGTTGCAGTCATCCAGCGATGTTTTTTGACGTTCTTGCGTTTCTCTGCGGGCCAATCCCACCACAACGACAGCCCCGCCGGTGCTGGCAAAGAATCGCCGGGAAAAGCGTCGGATATGACAAACAGCGGCTCATGGGCGAGCCACGGCTCCAAGAAGTCCCGCTGGAGCGCATCCTGCCCCCGAGAACGCGCCCATGTACACGCCATCGCGCCAAGCAGCGAATCCGCCTGCCAAGGCGTAGTCCAAACCCCGAGAGGCTTCAGCCTCAGGCGGACCAATGTTTCCATGGGTTACCATCCAGTTTGAAATCGTAAAAACCCACCGCCCCCGAACCCCGGCTCGTCCCGCCACCTAGACCCGTCATCTGAACTAGGCGCAAACCATCGGCGACGACCGCTTGGAGAGCTTCATCACCTTGATGCGAGCCGCCGTTGACGTCCGTGTATGAGAAATGTCCGTCGAGATCGAATACTTGCAGAACGATCTGCATCTTGAACTCCGTACCCTCGACGACCCGCTCGTTGGATCGCGGATGTTGAGCCGCACCAGTTTGGCGGTTTATGACATTTTCCGTCTTGTTCTCGATGCGAACACCCGTGAGGGGCCTACCGTCGCGGACGATGATGCGGGAAGGGCCGAGATTGCTTCTGGTGTTCATGTGCGCTCCAAATATTCGACAGATGGGGCATTCGTCCTTTGCACAACCGCACGGACGGTCATTGTCCCGGCCACCGAATCGGCCCAATTGCCTCTCCAATTCGCCTCGCATCTTTCCCTTCAGGGAGGAACCGGGGATATAGGGCTGACGAGTTGCCGGATTCTTGATCACCGGACTATCGGAGCCGCCAATTGCCAACTCGTCTTGCGAACCACCGATATGAAGGCCGCTTTCGCATCGAGCGGTAAAAGTAATGGCGTAAATAGTAGTTCTTTGCATGTCAGGAATCCTTCCTCAGATGAGCGGCCCCAAAGCCGACCAATGCCTCGAAATGTGGCAAAAAACCGTCCAGAAAAGCTCTTTCCGGCTCTTTTGTAGAGATTACCCGCTTCACATTGTCATCGATGAAATTTTGAAATTCTTGAGGTATCTTGCCCGCCGATTTTGCGTTTTGGGCATGGTAACAGAGCGCCTCGAAGCCAGCAGATACTTGATGCCAGCTTTCGCCGTCAACTTTCAATCGACGTTCAATCTCGCGGCAGTGGTTGAAGAAACGGCGTAACTGGCCCGTGGTGAGATTGGGTTTGGCATTTCTTCCCAAGTATCGTGCCAAAGGATTAACACTTTGCTTGGAAACGAAGTCAGATTGAAGATAGCTTCGCACTTGGTTATCAGTCTCGAAATACGAGACTGGGAATTTTGGCAGGTCCTCCCTTGGCGGTTTGTTACGACCACCTCCGCGACCTCGCCGTTCTCGTTGTTCAGATTGAAAACCCGCCTTTTTCATAGCATCCTCCATGCTAGTCATCGCGTCCTTCCTTTCGCGGTCGTGTTGCCAACAAACCATAACGGAGACTCGCCGCCAATTCGCTTACGCGCTGTTCATCGCGCTCTAGATATTCAATCACATGGTTCGCCCAGCGACGAAAGTCGGAGTGGCGTCGATGCACGTTGCGCTCAATCTGATAAGCCCAGCGGGCCGCACTCAAAGACTTGCCGCTCTCCGCGAGACGCAACAAACGATGCAGTAGCGAGCGAGGTGCCACTCCACTCTCAACCCAGTCCGCTAGCTGCTTGCCATCGCCTACTACAGATTCGTGCTGCTTCCAACTCCAATCCGCCCCGAGGGCGGCGCACCGATTCTTGCCCGGACATTGCTTGGCTGACTCCAAGAGTTCCTCCGCACGCTCCACTGCGTGGCGGATCGGTACGCGGTAAGGGGTTAGAGCGACTCCAGCGCTTAAAGTCAGCGGTGAATACTCTTGGGCCGGCCCTGCCTCAAACTCTCTTGCCAGAAATCCGGCAAAGTCGAGTACGACATCCCAAGGGCCAACGAGCAGTAGATCATCCCCGCCGGCATACAGCGTATAGATCAAAGGCCATGACTCTTCCAACAATTCCTGAATTGTCTGTCCAAAGAACTCGTGCAGACTGTAACTGAAAGATCGCAGCCGGTTATACGACGGGTCTTCTCCGGCAACTTGTCCGACCCGGACGCCCATGTCGTCCACATCGGCTTTCAGCACAGCTAGGCGATGGTCGCTACGGGCTTGCTCTGCGATCTCTTGGAATGTCAGCGGTTCTCTGGAATCGGGATGACGCGGTATCCAACGGCCCACGCGAAAGGATTCCGGCGTCTGGCTGTTCACGTTCTCAAAGCTGACGCCTAGCGCTCGCACCGATCCGCCACCGGGGCGCATCCACTTCCACCGTGTCAGCTTTTCACCGAGTCTGCGGGCCTCCAGACAGCTTTTGCAATGTAGAACCTTCTCACCTTCATCCTGTATAACTTGGCTTCCCGGAGACTGGCGACAGATGTCGCACGGTTTACCAAACGGCTTGTCAAGTGGAGGTTGACTCCAACCCTCCGGGCTCCAACCGTCAGTGCTTTGCAGGATGGACGCTCCTATACGGCGCTTCTGCACTTCCAGATGAGCGCGGGCGGCGAGTGGCTTCTTACCCCAGCCCAGCGAGAACTGGACTTCTCCGCCGGATTCATCCCACAGCTTGCGTTGCAAGCCGGAACGGATTTCCTCAAGGCGAACTGGATCGGTAGCAGGTGGAATCCTTATCAGAAAACCACCTCCACCCCGGACAAGTACATCATCGTCGGCAATACGCAAACGTTCCTTTATCGTCCAAAGTGCAGCATGTTCAAAAAGTTCAAGCAGGAAAGATCGGGCTCGCAAACGCTTCGCCTGTGCCTTGCCCGCGCTTTTGACACCCAGCACATAACGCTGGATTCCAGAAAAATCACCAGCCAAATAGACTGCTTTGCTCATAGATTACGGTATCCAATCGGAATGCACGGCGATGTCAGGAGCTCAACACACGCCGTAAATCCACTATGTTATGGAATAACTTCAAAGCCCATCTGTCGGAAATGGTGGTCCAATGTCAATGCTCGACGGATTCGCAGTTCTCGCATGAGAACAAAGCTGCAGCAGTCGGTAAAGGAGAATTCCTTATCCCGATAGCCGAAGAAAAGTGACCGCGCCCGTTCTCTTCGCGGTTCGTCAATAGACTCGATTCGCAGTCGAGCCGAGCCGTCGATTTGCTGCCACCAAGCTTCAGCAGCATTAAGACCAAGGCGGAACCGGACGGTGGTCAGAGTCTCGTCGATCACATAGTCGGTCGTCGTCAGTACGCCTCCAGACGACAGCCATTGATCCCGAGCTTCTCGTACCGCCGAACCCATCGTATCACTACTATCCGCGGCCGCAACCCATGCGGCCGTATCCACGAACATTTGCCTCACCGGTACAGCACCTCGTCATGCCGTGCGGCAGCGTCCCCCGATTCGGATGCCCCAACGGCCGGGGCTTGGTACAGCGAATCCGATTCCAGTGGCGCGTTTTCGAGCGGTGGACTGCCAACCGGGACGATGTCGAAAGCCGGACGACTGCGATATATAACGGTAAATCGCTCCCCGTGTCGCACTTTTTTAACGACATCCTGTAGGCGCTCGCGGAGCTGTTTGGCGCTGATCACCTCTGACATAGTCATGCCCCCCTTCAAGTTTAACTTAAGATAATCTTTTCTCAGAAGCGATACAATCTCAATTGGTTCGGGAAAACTCAGGCGCAGCAAGGTACCTTGCCCCAGCCTTTGGCCTTGCTTGGAGAGGCTTCAATGAGGCCGGGGCGGTTACTCCCCGGAAATCGCTTGCCGTTTTCGTAGGCGACATGGCCGTTGGTGCTGCTTCAATGAGGCCGGGGCATTGCCACCCCAGAAACCACCATAACCAACGTCATGAGTTAGCTGTCTTGGATCATGCAGGCACCGCATGTGTGAAATTGCGATACTTATCCCTAGTAATTCGCTGACTCCGATAAACCTCGACAACGCCTAACGCTAAAAGACTCTTGCGATCCGGTAGAGGCTTTTGCAACTCGGCCAAGCTGAGCAGAGACCGCACGACTTCAATACCCAAAGCCCCTTCCCAGATTGGCCACGAGAATAGCACACCTTCATCACGCCGCTGCGAAAAACCAGTCGTATGTAAGTGTCGTTCCCTAGGTGCAGTAGGGAAAAGAGGCAGCGCTTCCACGGCGAGACGATTAGCACCGCGCATGGTACGCACTGGATCGCCCGAAGGTGCTTCCCAACGCAGAGCATACCTGCGGTCGTCCAAAGGATCCCAGCGGAGACTCGGCTTAGGGTCTGAATATTGCCACACCTCAAACAAGGAAGCACGCAAATGATCGGACTTGGTGCTTTCCACTAGCTCTCGCATGGAGCCGATGAAGTGCTGATGTCCTGCTCCGCTCATGGTGCGCAGCGCCGTGTCCTGAATGCGTGAGTCCTTCGCGGAGATGGGGAGGCTATCGCAACCAAAGGCGGCAATGAAATCTGCATAGTGCCGATCAGTGAGCTCGGCTGCGTTGGAGGCGGATTTAGCTACTTGCCTGAACTCCTCACAGTTGATTGTTAGATCATCGGCAAATTTAAACGCATCTTTCATCTCTGTTAGAGCAGGCATGAGTAGTTCGATCAAGCTATCCGCTGTAAGCGCTGTATCCCCAAACAATACGGGAGACCAGTGCCCACCCTGCTCTTTCCAACTTATACGCCAGTTCGCCGATGAATTTGCCTCAGTCGCAATTCGCAAAGTACCAATGGTCGCGAGAAATCCGAGCGGATTGCTGCCGTCGAGTCCGTTGAGCAAAAGTCTCGAGCTTGATTTATTGGCCGTCATTGTGTCTCCTCCTGTTCGCTCTGCCGCCAATCAGCAAGCCGCAGCAGCGCTTCCAGCCAAGCCAAACCCCACCAGCCATAGCGCCGCACCAGCCGCCAATAGCGATCCGCGACGCCAGAATCGAGACGCTCAAGATTAGTAGGACCGCACCAGTGCGTCCGTTGGCCGCGCAACTCAAAATCCACATCCACGCCCTGCTCATCGAATATCACCGGCGCAAACGGCCGACAGTGGCCGTGATGGCTGGCGATTAAATGCAGAACCAAGTCGCGCAAATCGTCCCTTTCCGGCAAAAGCGCTGACGCGCTTTCTGCTAGGCGCACTGAAAGCAGTTCATGCCGCCCACCTTTGGGATAGCCGGAAGCGGTTCGAGCCTTCTCATAGGCTCCCGGACTTCCCGGCATTTCGGCAGACTTGGCGAGAGGCTCTTCGCCCAACCAGCGAGCGCCACCCCGCAACAAAGACTGAAATCGTGGATCGGCCTTGCCTAAATCGTGTAACAGACCCGCGCAGGCGATAGCTTCGACCAAGTCCTCCGGCAAGCCGCATCCCATAGCATGACGGCGGGCCAACGCTTCGACATCGGGAAGGTGCCTTAGAAGCGGTTTCATAACTTGATAGGGGGTTTTGTTTTTTCTTTTTTGCTTCTGCTCGTCTTCCTTCGGCCCTAGGAGTCCCCTTATGTCTCGCCATGCATCCGAATTGACCGACGCCCAATGGGCGCATATTGCGCCG
>JAJDVZ010000128.1:0-21389 GCA_022825835.1 Candidatus Latescibacterota bacterium | reverse complement strand
TTGTGGCTGACTGAAGGAACGCTGTTGTTCTTGGAACAGCCGACGGACGATGCGTTCGGCGGCTTGGCGGTTCATGTCGGGGTCGCCCAGCAGTTGGTCAACAATGACCAGTTTTCCTTGACGGACTTGGGTTACGATCTGGTCGGCGTAGTCTGCTGTGGAGCTCAAGTCGTGCCAGACACGGGTGCTTTGGATGATGGAACGGGCACGAGTGTTGTCGTAGAATCTAAGCAGTCCTAGCAGGTGGACATCACTCCAATTCCGTCCATCATGGGACGATGCGTAGTTGCTGTCGAAATCTCTGAATACGTTCTCTTTGACCCATTTGGCCAGTGCTTTGGTAAAGTTGCCAGCGACTTCCCAGGACATGACGCCAGACTGTAGTGGACCGACGTACTGTCTCATATCGTCAGACTCGCTCATACGCGAGCGTATGTTGTCGCCGAATAAGCCTCTAACGTTAGCGTCGCCTTCGTATTGAAATCCGGTTTCGGCCAGTATGCTGCGATATACGAATAGCCGACGGCGGAAGCGAGTATATTCGCCGCGCTCAGTGATATGCGTTTCGGTGGATACATCGGCGTTGCGAAATGCTTCGATGTAACCACCGCTCTCTTCAGCCAAGGCGTCATTAATTATCTGCTTTCCTTGGTACAAAGTGCGCAATCGCTCGTTCAACTCTTCCTGACTGGGCGGCGATGTCGGTTCATATGCGCCGTAGAAATTGAACTTGGTGATGTGCCGACTTTCGTCATAGGGATGTTCAAATGACCCATAGGTATGGACTTCCTCAGCAAACTCTTGCCTCTCGTACTTCAGATTGCGGATGCAGCCTTGGTCTTGAGGGTTGTCGTTGGCGTACTCACCGTTGGGGTCGAAAATTAGTTGACCAACGCGTGTTCCGCTTGGGGATTGTCTGAGTTTGAACAAAGCAGCGGCAATGGTCTTGGTGGTGTTGGACTTACCGGTTCGAGTCATTCCGAATAGAGCAGTCCGCTGGGCGATAAAGTCTTCCGCCGTGATTTCAACAGGTGCTGATTCAGGTGTGTTATCCTCTTTTATAGCGGCAGAGTAGCGGAGGCGACCGATGCGCGTAGTCGGAGTTTGTTCTGGACCGTTACTACGATAGTTGACAATTCTTTGCAAGGCGTCGCCGTTTGGCTTGTAAATCTTCATGCCCTGTCCGGCATAAAAATTGTCGATGTCAGCACCGAAATGTAACTGCCATTCGTCATTCTGTTCTGGCTGGTATATCCGAAATGTACCCAAAATGCGGCATTTTACACCGGCGTACCGGAGCAGATTCAAAGTGAATTGGTCTGTCTGCTGAGCGTCGTCATAGTTTTGCCCGGTGTCGTTGGAGCGTTGCACAATCTCGAACCTGGTCTTATCGAGGTCGATATCCGAGTTAAGCTTGGTGCCGCCGGATACTCTAAGCAACAGTAGAGATACACGGCTGTCCTTCAGGTCCGTTATGGGAGGGCCGTCAGGAGTTATCCGGCTTGCGATAAGCAAGCAGCCGTGAGGTACGCCGTTCGCACGGTTTTTATGGCTGTCATGGATGAGTATCTCGGCGGAGTCGTAATCTAGGCTGAGTAGGTCGCCGATGTACTGGTCCGAATTGATGAGGCTGGCAAGTTCTAGTAAGGCCTCGGATTTTTTATCCGCGGCTATGTCATCACTTACTCCCGTAAGAAAACCTGTTTCCCCGTTTTCCGGTATGGTCATGTCTTTACCCTTGCTCAATAGATCAAATAAGGTGGCTTGGTAATCGCTCAATCTATGTCGGCTGTGTCGTATCGTCAAATAAAGTTTGGGGTTTACCTCATAGGCGAGATAGCCACTTTGCTGGCCATAATCAGACGGCGAATTCGAGTTCATACGAGCGCAATCGGTGGGGCTGTACAGGCAGGCTAACGCCGTCGAGATAAGAATGAATCGAACGAGACTTGATCAGTGCTGAGACAATCCGCAAGAACTCACTACAGTGAGGGCGTTCGGTGATGTCGATGGTGAACACGCAGGCAAGTAAGTTGGCGATGCTGAGAGCAATCACCAGCTAAAAATGCGGTTATCGGTCATGCCGGTACAGGCGTCGATGACCAGCCAGACCCCGGCGCTGGCAAACTGGCCGAGGATCGCTCCCATGAAAAACGGGCGCACGGCGCGGAAGCCGCGCGGCCCCCAGTATTTGAGAACGATGGCCTTGCAGAGCCACGCCAAAAAGATCGAAAACCAAGAGTGACTCATCAGCCAGAGACCGGCGATGGGGAAGCCAATGGGATGCACGGGCCACCACGTCAGGTAGTGCCGAGCCAGCATCAGACCGCTCATAATCGCCGCGCCGATCCCCGTAGAAAACCAACCCTCCCAGCTAGGCCCGGTGGGGTTGAGCAAAAGGCGGGCGACAAAGCTCTCGAATGGGGCGCGGGCCCCGCCGCCAAAAAACCAGCGGTTGAGGTTGATGCCGCCGTAGCGGTAGGACAAATCGAGAATCGCCCACATCGAACTAACCATGCTGACCAGCACCGCCAGCATCAGCGCCCAGAAGAAGGGACGGTGGCGTCCCTGCTGGCCGTCGAGCAGCTTGAGGGCGTGGGCGGCCGAGGCCATTACCACGACGCGCAATTCAGTAGCCCAAGTAAAAGAGAATCCGAGCGCGGTAATGCCGGTTTCGCCGACTGCGGTCGTGCCAATTCCCGTGGCGACAAAGCTCTGCGGCATCATCGGCGTGCGCGCCTCGGGCACCCCACTTTCGGCGACGATGCGGGTCAGCGCCACGAAAATGGCAAAGGCGCTGAGCAGAAAGAGCAGGGCAACCAGCGGCGGCATGCCGCTCAGATAGAGCCAAACCCCGGCAAAACCCAAGCTGGCCAGCGCACCACAGACTGCGACGCGGTAGGAAAGAATCTCGTCGGTGTCATCGACATCCTCAGCATTGAAAAACGCCTTGCGGCCCACGTCCTTGAGGTGCCCGCGCCCCACCCACAGCGTAAGGGCGACTAGCGCGATCAGCGCCCCCATTTCCTGGTGGGCAATCGCCGGCGGATTGACGCTAAAGGTGTCTAACGCCTCGCCGGAGGTGACGCCGAGCACGCCGTAGAGTCCCTTTTGCACATTGACCAGCACGTTGCAAAACCACAGGCTAAACGCGATCTCAAGATTAATCAGATAGGCAAAGCCGAGGACCGGAAAGCTGAGCACCACCGGCAAATGCACGGTGTCGCGAAAAAGGCTAATGCCCGAGGAAAGCTGAATTTGCGGAAAGACGTGAAAGTAGTTGTGGAAGGCATTGGTCGAAGAGATGAGGCAGGGAATGGCAAAGCCGATCCACAAGCTCGCGCTTTTGAAGAACGGCGGCAGCCGACTATCGTCACTTTGGCGCACCATGTCGAGCGGCAATTGCGCGAGCGGATAGATGAGCTTTTCGCGCTCGATCCACTGGCGGCGGAGGACCACGGCCACGCAGATCATGGCGAAATAGACGGCGACAATAAGGGCGCTCCATCCGAGCAAAGGGAGCAGCCAAACGTCCCAAGGGATTGGCGCGCCCGTGGGCAGCCCCTCGTAGAAGTGCTTGATGGCGCGCGTGTCGTCGGGGACCAAGAAGTCGCGGATGTAGGGATGGAACAGGTCGTCCCAGCGGTTTTCCGGCGTGGCGAAGTAGAGCCAGGACCCCATGACCGGCAAGAGATATTCAGAGAGGCCGCAGGTGGTAATCGCCGAGGCGATGAGCATCATGCTGTAGATCAGTAGCAGCTCGGCGCGAGCGAGGCCGCCGCTGGGGAAGGCGCATTTGTACAGTGCGTTAAATACGCCGACTAAAAAGAAAAACAGGAAGAGCGCCCCAGGAGTGGAAAAATCCTGGGTCATATACGAGCCGCGCAGGACCATGTTGCAATAGGGGGCACCTGCGGCGAGAAAGGCGGCGAAGAGCGCGCCCAAAAAGAAGGCCCTGAAAGTGTAACCTGAGCGTGGAGGGGGCATGGTTCACTTAGAAAAGGAGATTGTCGTGGGAATCAAAGATAAGAAAATCTCTGGGGCCGTCCTCGAATTTGACATTAATAACGCGCTGCGTTATTCTCTCTGAATGATAGAATCATTTCGCGACAGAGAGACTGAAAGAGTTTTCTATCGCCAGAGGTCGCGAAGATTCTCGGGAGTGCTAGCTCGCTCGGCTCTTAAGAAGCTTCTCTTGTTGGACGCCGCCGATTCAATACAAGACCTTCGGTTGCCACCTGGCAATCGACTCGAAAGACTTGCCGGAGATCGCAGAGGCCAGTACAGCATCCGTATAAACGATCAATGGCGCCTGTGCTTTGAGTGGAAGTCAGGACACGCTGTCAACGTAGAAATCGTTGACTATCATTAGGAGGCAGATATGCCTGTAATGCCCCCCATTCATCCGGGAGAGATTTTGCTTGAGGAGTTCCTCGAGCCCTTAGGTTTGAGCCAATATCGCCTAGCAAAGGACATCTCGGTCCCTCCACGCCGAATTAACGAGATCGTTCATGGCCAGCGCGCCATCTCCGCAAACACAGCTCTTCGACTATCTCGCTACTTCGGGACCACCGATCGATTCTGGCTCAACCTGCAGACGCGCTACGATCTAGAGCTGGAGAAAGATCGCTTGGGTGAACGATTGGAGGCGGAGGTACTATCGCTACGGAGCCAATGCGATGAGCGGCGCCCTAGGAATCCTCACTGATTCCGACGTCCAAGTCCCCATGCGCGACGGCGTGTGCATGGCGGCGCACGTGTTCCGGCCTGACGTCGATGGCCGATTCGACATCAAAGCGCTCATAGAAAAAGAGAAGGTGAGAAGACTAGCTCGGCTCAGAAATTAAACCTATAGCTCAATTTCGTCAGCAGTATTCGCTCCGTGGTGTCGGCCCGATGCTCGTTATAGGCGATATAGAATCGGCTGTTGTTCGGGCCGAAGGTGTAGCTAAAAAGCAGGTTGAGATCGACGGTGTCCCGATGGAAGCTGCGCTGAAAAAAGCTGCGGATGAACAGATCCCGATGCAAAAAGTACGTCGTCCTCACCAGCATGGTGCGCTTCACTTCGTCCAGCTCGCCGGAGGGAAAATACTCCCAGACCGATTCCGTACTAGAGTCCAAAAAGAACCCCTCCCACAAGTCGAACCGCAACGACCCGGATACGCGGCGGATGTCGCCGAGGTATTCGTCCGCAAAGTCGTACTGGTCCCGCAGTTGACCGCTGAGGCGGAGCCGGTACTTGCGTCCGTTGCCAGTGTCAAAACCGGCGTTGAAGGAATCGCCGTTGTACTTTTTTTGCTGCCACCGCAACTGCCAATTTTCGTGGCTAAACCACGCCCGCGAGTCATCCAGCCGCCGGACGTACAGATCAATGTTGTTCCATGCCCATTCCCACCCATCTTCGTTGGTCCGCCGCTCGGCGACGAGATCCTGCCCCAAATAGATATTTCTAATGCCGAGGAAATCGGGACGCCAACCGTAGCTGCCATAGAGGCCGAACTCTCGCTCGCCAACGTCGGCGTCGTGGGGGATGAAGCCGATTTGGTCCACGTTGAACCCCGGATCGATCCAAGAGCCCCAAACTCCGTAGGGGAAGCGATCGGAATTGTGCCTAAAGCGACCGCTGTACATTTTGTTGTCTTGGTCCGTGTCTGCACCAAAGCTCATCGCCGAATTGAGGAAGAGCTTATCGTTGTCGTTCAAGCTCAAGACGAGATCGCTACCCACCGCCTGTTGCCCTAGCGGACCATCTTTCCCGACTGCCAAGGCACCAATAGAAGAATTGACCCCTACATCGCGCTTGAGACGCAGGACGCCGAAATGCGGAGGATCGCCCTCCTCGTCCGCTGGACGGTTCCGTGCTGCGATCATACCGAGGCTGTTCTTGCCAATTTTCCCCGTTATTTTAGCGCCGGCATCCGGGTCGCTAATGCGACGACTGTAAAAGAGATCCATCGCCGTAAAGAGCTGTTGGCCTTCGAGGAAGAAGGGCCTTTTCTCCTCTAGGAAGAGTTCAAACCTCGTCAGATTTATCTGATTCTCATCGGCTTCTATATGGGCGAAATCCGGGTTGAAGGTAGTGTCCAAGGTGAGGTTGGAGGCGATGCTGTATTTCAGATCGAGGCCGAAATCGCTGGACCAGCCTTCTGTGGCCCGACTCCCCACATTGCCGTAGCCTCCGGTTGCATAAGGCAGTACCTCTAGGTGAAGCCCCGGTTTTATGTCTTCAAGTCCATGGAGATGGCCGGCTTTGGACACTTTTAGGAGATATCGGTCGTCCCTCGATATAAACGCCCAGTTGCTATTCTCCGTATAGGTCCGCTCAATGCGCTGGACGTTTATGCCCCACGTATGCTGGTCCAATTCGGGAAACCGCAGCGTCTTGAATGGGATGGCGATCTCGGCACTCCAGCCCTGGTCGTGTATATGGGTTTCAGCCTGCCAAATGCCGTCCCAACTCTGATCGATGCCACCCCAGCCGCCGGCCCCGTCGTTTTCAACGCGAAAATCGTTCTGGACGCCATAGGCATTTATATAGAACCCATAGGCATTCTGATGGTCGTGATAGGTGTCTAAGACGAGACCGACAAGATCTAGCGGAGCAAACCGGCCATCTCGCTGCATGATGCGACCCTTTATGTTGCCGGGCTCTGCATCCATCATATTGAGGCCGATGTACAGATAATCGGCGTCGTAGAGTACGTGTATAAAGGTTTGGTTCGTCGCAGCGACGCCCTCTTCGGGTTCGATCAAGATGAATCCTGTCGCCGGTGTCGCCCGCTTCCAGTCCGCATCGTCTAGGACGCCGTCTATGGTTGGCCGGAGGTGCGTCCTGAAGGCCCACACTTCCTTTTCGCTGGGCTTTTCGTGGGCAGATGCAGACGGCGCAACGACGAGCGCAGCCCCTATCATCCAGAGTAGCCATAGGTGTGTATGAACGCGCTGAGTCGGATATGCCGTGCTCATAGATCTCCTTTCAATTGGGCCAAGGTTGAAAAGGGGCTTCCGTTCATAGCAGGCAAATTGCAGGAATCCATCTGCCGCCAGAGAACGCAATAGGGATTTGTGCCTTCCCCAGACTTACAACGGAAGAGGGGGCGTTTAACAGTGGCAAATATTTCCTTGGTGGATCGACCTAGCGACGAGCAATCGGCAAGTCGTGATCACTCTTATAGTTGCTTTTAGGAGAAAAAGGTATCCGAAGTTTTCGCAGTCGTAGCCAAGAAGTTTGAAGTCGCGTAAGATCGGGCGGATGCAATAAGATAAGGAGACTTGACGAATTGTCAATAAGTATTTATTTATAAATGACTTATATAAATATATCCCTTGACAAAAGCAAAGACAATCAGTATTTTATTTATAGTAATTACAACGACGAAGGGAGCCCCGATTCGGTCGGCAGCTCCCTTTTTGCGGCCTAAAAAAATGTTCAACAGTAAGATGATTTCCGGTGATGACCTGCTCGGGATCATCGAAACGGAGCCAATGAGATGAGTGGTGCGCTAGGAATTGTTACTCAGCCCGACGTCCAAATACCGATGCGTGACGGCGCGCGCATGGCGGCGCACGTATTTCGCCCCGACGCCGATGGCCGGTTCCCCGGCATCCTGCTGCGCACGCCGTACGACCGCCCAAAGTCTGGATTCGAGCGGTACGTGCGCGCCGGGTACGCCGTCGTCTCCATGGACTCGCGCGGCCGCTACGGCTCCGAAGGCGACTGGGTACCGTTCACCGAAGAGCACACGGGCGACGCCGAGGACGGCTACGACTCCGTGGAGTGGCTGGCGGCGCAGTCCTGGTGCGACGGCAACGTCGGCACCCTCGGAGCCTCGTACAACGCTTGGATGCAGTGGCAGCTAGCCAAGCTGCGCCCCCCGCACTTGGTCGCCATGTGCGCGTACACCATCCCACTGGAATTGACCGAAGTCGATTGGCCCGGCGGATTCCGACCAGGGCGACGCATCAAGTGGTGGCTCACCTCCATGGCACCCGACCTGCGCCGCCGCCACGGACTACCGCCGCCCCACACGCCGGAGCAAGCGCGGCAGGAGTGGGACAAGATCGCCGGCGAAGGGCATTGGATCGGCTACTTGCCATGGCTCGACTTCACCCGCCACCTGCCGCCGGGACTGGCGGAGTACGCAAAGGATTGGCTCGAACACCCGAACCGGCGGGCCTGGAAGTTCGACGAGGTGCACAAGGAAGTAACCGTACCAAACCTCGACTTCAGCGGCTGGTACGACCACTGCAACGGCTCCATGCAGCACCTACAGCTCATGCAGCGCCACGGTCGCACCGAGACGGCGCGGTCGCAGACGAAGCTCATCGCCGGTCCGTGGAATCACCCGAGCCTCGGCAGCCGCATAGTAGCCGGGTTCGACTTCGGCCCACAAGCCGGTCTCGACCTGCCGGACCTAATCATCCGCTGGTTCGACCACTGGCTCAAGGGGATTGACAACGGCGTCGATCGCGAGCCAGCCGTGCGCTACTTCTCAATGGCCGGACGGCAGGGTCAATGGCGCTCGGCCGACACTTGGCCGCCAGCGGATACGATGCCCTGTGAGTACCTGTTGAGCAGCGACGGCGACGCCAAGTTTGGCGGTTCCGGCCGACTGTCGATCAACGGCGGGCACACCACCGCCGAGGCCGACCGCTTCGACTACGATCCCCACAATCCCGTGCCAACGCTGTGGACGCGGGAGTGGTTCACAGGGCCAGCAGACCGCCGCCGACTAGAAGGACGCGACGACATCCTCTGCTACCGCTCAGAACCGTTGACTGACGCCGTGGAGATCGCCGGTTATCCAGAAGTCGTGCTCTTCGTCAGTTCGTCGGCACCAGACACGGACTTCTTTGCCCGGCTGGTAGATGAACACCCACCCGGCGGCCCAGCGCCAGAGATGTGCTACGGCATGGTGCGCGCCCGCCACCGCAACTCCCTCGACGTCGAAGAATTGCTGACACCCGGAGACGTGGTAGAACTCCGCATCCGCATGGGGCCGACGGCCTGCCGCTTTGAGCCGGGCCACCGCATCCGCATAGAAATCACGTCGAGCGACTTCCCCAACCACGACCGCAATCACAACACCGGCAAGAACGACCTAGCCGACGCCGAGCTAGTCGTGGCGACCAACGCCGTACATCACTCGGCAGCCCATCCCTCGCGGCTCGTGCTGCCCGTGTCCGAAGGATAACCTTCAAGAAGCCTGCAACCGCCGCACTCGCGCCGGGGTGTGGTCCTCGGAGATCTCCGAGGAGAGAATGCCCAACGAGCGGTCCGCTAGCGGCAAATCCACGCGGGCAAAACCGTCGCGATGCGATTGGCGCAGAGCAATGGCCACTTCGAGGGCGGCCCGGCCATCGTCGCCCGAGCAGCGCGGATCCGATCCCGTCTCAATAGCCTGAATCAAATCCTCTACAATGGTCAAACCCATGCCCTGGATGTGCGTCGGATAGGGAAAGGGCACGTACGCGGGCACGCCGCGTCCCCTATTGCCACCCGGAGCCGTGCGGATGTACTCCATTTGCGTGCAATTGGCTATGGATCGGATGCGGCCCTCAGTGCCAATGACGTCGATTTCCCAAGCCGCGACTCCGGTAGGAGTGGCGCGGATAAAGGCGCGGACCCCATTGTCAAAGACGAGATAGCCGTTGCCCTGCGAGTCGGTCTCGCCCTCGGCCGCGGCGTCCGATTCCATTTCGCCAAAAACCCACTCGACCTGCCCCCCGGCCATGTAGCGCACAACGTCGATGAGATGGCTGCCGTTGTGCGACAGGCCGCACTGGGCATAGCCGGTAACTTGGAGGATTTGCCCCAACTCGCCTTTGTCAATCAGGGCACGAGCCTGACTAAAGAACGGGTTCCAGCGGCGGGCACAGTTGATGGCTAGAGCCGTGCCGTGTTGGCGGCAGGCCTCGACCATGGCATCGGCTTCCGCCAAAGTCAGAGCAATCGGCTTTTCCGCCCATACGGCCTTGACGCCAGCACGGGCGCAATCCTCGACGATCTGCGAGCGAATGCGGGCCGTGGTACACACGCTGACCAAGTCGAGATTTTCTCGCTCCAGCATTTGGCGGTAGTCGCTGTAGAGATGGTCTTGCTCAAGACCCCAGCGGTCGCCAAAAATAGCGCGTTGTTCGTCGTGCAGATCGGCTCCAGCCACCAGTTCCGTATGGGGCGAAGCGCAGTACGAGGGGGCGTGACAATAGGGCAGAAAAATGGACCCTCCTTCGCTCATTTCATCGTCGAACGTGCTGCCCATGCGGCCCAAGCCGATAACGGCGGCGCGATACGTAGTCATGGTCTCCTCCGGCGTTAGTGATCAATGGTCAGTCCCCTCGCCTCCTTCGCCTTCAGACGCGACTAGGGCGCGGGGAATTCGTAATTCCCAATTCGTAATTCCTAATTATCTCATAGATAGGGATAAGTCGCTTCTGGATCATAGTCCGGCAGCAGCGCATCATGGGGTTGGCCGGGGATCAAGCGCGTGCCATCCACAAAACCTTCCGGTCGATCTTTGAGGATTTCGCTGAGGTGATCTCGCCAAGGTTGCATTCTAGTCTCAGCGTCGGATTCACGAGACAAGTCGCGCATTTCCTGGGGATCTTCGTCCAAGTCAAAAAGATGCTCCTGACCCGTCTGCGAATACCAGATGTATTTGTGGTGCCCATCGGTGAGAAAGTGGTTGCCGTGGTCGCGGGCGTAACAGCCGGCGTGTTCTCCGTGGAGAAATTCCCTGACGCCGTCAGCATCGCCCTGCATGACGGGCAGGAGGCTTTTGCCCCTGCAAGTATCGGGAATGTCGATGCCTGCCGCATTGAGAATGGTGGGCATGATGTCCTGTATGCCGACGGGACTGTTGCTGATGACTTCTTCGGGATAGTCCCAATTTTTTGGCGCGCGCATGAAAAACGGAACTCGCGCCGACGCCTCGTAGGGCCAAGTTTTGCGAAAGAGATTGTGGTCGCCCAGCATTTCGCCGTGGTCGGAGGTGAAGATGACTAAGCAGTTGTTGAGGCCACCGGTAAACTGGATGAGGCGGCCGATCTGGTCGTCTATAAAGTTGATCATGCCGTAGTAAGCCGCGCGACTACAGCGCATGTCGTGTTCGTTGAGACGAATTTCCCACCCATTGGGATTGAGACCTTTTTCAGGGCCATCGAATGCGGGAGCCCAATCGCCGACAAAGGGATCGGGCAGGCTGCGGTCGATATAGCGATCGTAATACGGGGCTGGTGGCGTGAGCGGCGGGTGTGGGTCAATAAAGGAAAGATTGAGAAAAAACGGAGCCGAAGGATCGCGCTTGCGCAAAAAATCCATGGCCCGGTCAACGCACCAAAAGGTATGCATCTGTTCTTCGGGTAAATGGTGCGGGCGACCGATCCAACCGTTGGCGGAAATGCCGTGGGCCATGCCGGGATCTACTTCATTGCGGCCGTGGTATTGCCGCAGCCATTCGACGTAGTCGTTGTCCGCGCCCCGAGTGGCATCGGCCAGTTGCATGTGGTCAAAGCCATAGCGCTTGCGATGGGGAGTTAAGTGAAGCTTGCCGATCATCTCCGTCTGGTAACCTGCCTTGGACAGCTCGCCGGCCAAGGTGTGGGGCGGGTCCCACGGAGCGCTCTTGAAGCCAACGGCCCCATTGGCCGCAGGTGCAGTACCGGTCGTCAAGCTGCGGCGCGCGGGAATGCAACTGGGGCATTCGGAGTAGCCGTGGTGAAAGTGCGTACCCGTGCGAGCCAGCCAGTCTAAGTTGGGCGTTTGCAGACACGAGGGACTGTGGGGATCGAGCCCCATGCAGTCGCCGCGCTGCTGATCGGTCATAATGAGCAGGATATTGGGACGAGTGTCTGGCATATCATTCTCCTTGAATTCAATCAACCGTCGGGGCGACCGATCGGTCGCCCCTACGGCAAATGCAGCGTCACCGACTGAACGTGGTCGTATCCCCCCGGCGCGCGGATCGGCTGCCGCTGACTCTCGACATCCACGCTTGCGCCCTGACAAGTAAAGCGGTACGCACCCGCTTCAGGCAACACAAACCACGCCGTACCCGCCAGATCGGCCCGCACGGCATAGGGCAGAACCGCTTGCCCAGCCAGCGGAGTCACCAAAACGCCGGCTCGGGCGACCGGTTGCCCGTCGCGCATCACTCGCACCAGCACCTCCGGCAATCGCTCGTGCGCCAGCGGCCCCACATCCCGCCCGGCGAGTCGGCGGAACAACTCCTGAGACCAAGCCGTCGTCGCCGTCGGACGCGAGACTGGCTGTTGCGGATCGCACCAATTGAGACACAGCCGGTGCTTGCCCCATGCCGCTGGCGTCCCCGCGCCGAAAGGATCAATGCGAGCATCCGCTCCCGACTGCGATGGCCACATGACCTTCACGTCGAGCGGTCCAGCCAACATCCCCGGCACGTGGTCGGTGAAGCCTCGGTAGTCCATGTCGGCGAGGAAAAACGTCTGTAACCCGTGTATATTGCGCTCCGGCATTGAGGTCAAAAATTCCCACCAGCCTTCCGACAGCGGCGGTTCCTCCTGCTCTCCCCAAGAGCCCCCGTCGAAGATGCCCGCCTCACCGACTCGGATCGGCTTCACTGGGAGGCCGCTGCGAATTTCGTCAATGCTCGCCTCAATGTTTTCTAGGCCACTGAACAGCCGATAGCAATCAATCAGTTCAATCATATCGTCCGTGGCCACCGACGGGTCAAAAGTGACTTCGGCAATGCGGCTATCGTCGAGTTCCTTCACCTTGCGCAGCAGGGGTACACAGTACTCGGGATCTCTCGCGTCCGTGATGTCCCAAAACAGAATCGACGGGTGATTGCGGACCGAGCGAATCCAGCAGTCGGCCACCGCTAGCTGGTACTCCCTTACCAGCACCTTCTCCCGCACGTCCATCTCCGGCGTGTACACCTGTCCCGTACCAACGCAGAAGTTGGCCCCCACCACGAACACGCCAAGCTCGTCGGCCACGTCGTAAAACACCGGCGGCGGATCGTAGCGATGGTGCTCGACAATACTGACGTTGGCATCGGCCAGATCGACGAACTTCCGCGTCAACCACTGGCGCTCGTACACGTACGGCACCGTGTGGTCGCCCCAAGGCATTAGCTGAATGCCGTTGAGCAGCAGCCGATCCCCCTCGGCCCAGATCTCGCGGAAGCCGAAACGAGTCACGGTAGTATGCACGGCGCGACCTGCCGAGTGCAGCGAACTTTCGAGGAAGTACAGAACCGGCTCGCCGTACGGAGGACGACCCCAGAGCACGGCATCGCGCCAAGGCGCTGCGGTCTCCAAGCGACGACTCTCCCCCGGTGCCAGATCGAGATCGCAGCCTGCGAGTTCCAACGCGGTCTCGCCCATGCGGCGCACCCGCAGGCGAACGTCGCCGTGGAACGCTTCCTCGGCGTCGTTGCAGACCGTCAACCCAACGCGGATTTCGTGCTCCCGCACCGACGTGACGATCTGCACATCTTCGACCCGGACCCGCGACTCCCAGCTCAGCCACACATCCGACTCCATGCCAATGGTGGCGGCGCTCGTGTACCAGAAGCGAGTGTCGAGGGCTTTTTCCGCCTCTTCGCTCAGTTGTGATGCGTCGGGATGCGCATAGCGACCGCTACAGTTGTGGGTGAACACGTCGAGCCGGTGATCGCGTCCCGGACGGATGCGGGCCGTCAAGTCAATGCACCAAGGCAAACGCATGCCGTAGTGCTCGCCGATCACCTCGCCGTCGAGATAAGCGCGCCCAAAGTGGCGGACCCGCCCGAGATCGAGCACGATGCGCTCGGCTACATCCCAGCCATCGGGCAGGCGCAGTTCCGTGCGGTACCAACCGGACTCGGGCGGCTCGTCTTCAAACTCGCGCGAGCGATGCGGCACGCGCACGCGCTCCCAGCCGTCGGTCAGCGGGTCGCCGTCGGGACCCTCGGCAAACTCCCACTCGCCGTTCAGCAGCAGGCGGATATCGCCGCTCATTCCCAACTCAGTCGCAGTACCCGAAGTGTCCATAGCCTATCCCTCGCCTTGGGCTATTACCTCATTATCCACAGGCTCCAGCCGGATAAAGGTTTTCAACAATTCCCACTGCCAAGAGTGCGGGAAACCATAGGGGTCTTGCTGACTCGGCCAGCCAGTCCAGCGAGTAGTGTTGCAAGGGTAGCGGATAATTAGCTGCGCTATGAAGATGTCGGGCAACTCCCCCACCCAGATCTCCATCGCCTCGCTGAACAACTCCAACAGTTCCTCGTCGCCAACCTGTAGGGGCGCGATGCGCTCGACAATGCGGTCGAACTCCTCGTTGCGCCAGCGCGAGGTGGTTGACCACAGCGGCGCTGGCTGCCCGGTGGGCCGGAAGTACTGCGAGGTGTAGTAAGACAACATCAGATAGGGGTCCATGCCGCGCACCCCACTCGGCCCCTTGCAGCCGAGGGAAACCTTCTGCTCTCCCGTCTGCACTAGAGAAGTCAAACCGGGCGAGGTGTCAAAGTTCGCATCAAAACCAGCGTCGCGTAGCTGCTGAGTCAGCGGCGGACCGTAGGCCCGCAGCCACTGCGGCACGTACATGGCGATCTCGACGCGCTCGCCCTCCGGGCTGACCCACAAGCCCTCCTCGTCCTTGCGATACCCTTTCCCCTCCATGATCCGGTCCACCTCTTCCAAGTGCGGCTTGGAGTCGTACCCGTGCCGCGCGAGAATCTCCTGCAGGGCCTCGTCAAAAGGCGCGAACCATTCATAGGGCGTGAAGGGATGCAGCGCGACCACGCCCGCTCCCGACTCGGCTAGCTGGACGAGTTTCTCCCGATCGATGGCCATGCTGATCGCTCGGCGGATCTGCGGATCGTCAAACGGCGGCTCCGAGCAATTCATATTGAGGTCGATGGGACACCAGTCCAAGTAGCCATAGGGCGGCTGCCGATCGGAGAAGGTCACGACCCGCGCATTGCGCTCTAACACGCTTTCGAGAGTCAGCACCTGCATAATAGGTGCCATGTCGAGTTGATCGGTCAGCAGCAGTTGCGCGGCCTGGCTCTCCTCCTGCTGCGGCACGTAGATGATCCGCTGGATTCTCGGCAGGCGCTTAAACCCCTTCTTAGCCCCCCACCAGTCCTGGCGCAAATCGTAGATCTTCTGGTATGGCGAAGCATAGACTAGACGATAGGGCCCTGTGCCCAAAGGCAAGCCGCCGTCGATGTCGTGGAAGGTGAACTCTAGCGGGTCTCGATCTTGCCAAATGTGCTCGGGCAAGACGAAGATGCCGTGGTTGCTGCTCAGCGTAGTCGCCCAAAACGCCGGCCCCGCCTTTTTCAGCACCAGCCGCACGGTGTGGTCGTCGACGACCTCAGTGGAGTCGAAAAACTCGGGCAGGTCGGCCAGATGCACCATGGACGCGGCGTGGTCGCGCAGCATGTCGAAGGTAAAAGCCACGTCGCGCACCGTGAAGGGAACGCCGTCCGCCCATTCAATGCCCTCGCGGATCTTCACGGTGAGCACGGTAAAACTGTCATTGTACGCCCAACTCTCAGCCAGCCAGTTCTCGTATTCCCCGGTGAGCACGTTGTACATAATCAGCGGCTCAAACACCGCAGGCAGCGTGCCCATGTGGAATCCCTGATCGGAGCCGGGGATGTAGGGATTCTGATTGTCGAACAGGGAATACTGGTTCGGCCCGCCATTCATCAAGATCAGGGTGCGGTCCCGAGGGACGTCGTCCAACACCACAGCCGGCCCGCAGCTAGCCAAAATTGCACACGCTGCGAGTAGGAGCCAGCGGCAGGTCCAGCCCATCCCCCTCATCGTTCACTACCCCCGTAGGACAAACCAGCGACCTGCTCTTCCGACAGCACCGCAGCGTCCTCGTAGAGATAGCAAGCCGCAGCGCGACCAGCATCGGTCTGCACCAACGGCGGACGCTGTTGCCGACAGCGCGGTATGACGTGGGGACAACGCTCGGCAAAAGCGCAACCACCAGTAGCGCTCGGAATCTCTGCATCCTCTTCCACTGTCGGCCCGCTATGCGTGACCTCAACCGAGCCTTCGCCCCAACGGCGCTTTGCATCCGGCAACGGGATAGAACTCACCAGTAGCTGCGTGTAAGGATGCTTCGGTGCCTTAATAACCTGCTCCACGTCCCCCACCTCGACCACCGCACCTTGATACATGACGAGAATAGTATGACTCAGTTGGTACGCCGTAGTCAGGTCGTGCGTAATGTACACGAGACTAATGCCGCGCTCCCGATGGATGCGAGACAAGGTCTCCAAGATGGTAGCGCGCAACGAGGCATCTACCATCGACACCGGCTCGTCGGCCACAATCACGCGCGGGTCGAGCAACAAGGCCCGCGCCACCATAATGCGCTGGCGCTGACCGCCGCTTAGCTGATGGGGATAACGCCCGAGGGTCTCCTCCGGGCGCAGACCGACCGCTTGCAGCCCCTCCTCGATCCGCTGCCGCCGCTCTTGGCGAGACAACTCCGGAAAAAATTTGGCGATCGGCACCGTCAGGGAATGGTCCACTCGGTAGAACGGATTGAACACCTCAAAGGGATCCTGAAACACGGCCTGCACCTGCCGACGAAACGTCTGCCGCGCCTTAGCGTCGAGATCGCGCAGTTCCGTGCCTTGGTAGCGCACCGATCCTCCGGTCGGCGGCAAAATGCCTAGCAGCAGACGCGCCAAAGTAGTCTTCCCACTACCGCTTTCCCCGGCAATGGCCACCACCACGGGATCGTCCTCCGGGATCACCAGCGAAGCGTCGGCAACTGCAACAATCCGCTGCCGGTCGAACACGCCGCCACCAAAGGCTCGGCTCGCACCCCGCGCTTCTAACAGTGGCGTGTTCACGAGCCCCCGGCGTGCAGATGACAAGCCACCCGGCGCTCAGCAGCCACCACCTCCAACTCCGGCACGCGATCCGAGCAGCTATCCATAACCTGCGGACAACGCGGATGGAAGGGACACCCCGGTGGCGGCTCCAGCAGCGAAGGCGGCAGTCCGGGAATGCCGCGAAACACGCCCTTGCGCTCCAGCGACGGCAGGCTTTCTACCAACATGCGCGTGTACGGATGCAGCGGCTCTTCGAGCAGGCTTTGCACCGGCCCCAGTTCCGCCAACCGGCCAGCGTACATCACGCCGATGCGGTCCACGCACTGCGCCATCAGCCCCATGTCGTGGCCCACCAAAATCACCGCGGCGTCGAGTTCCTGCTGCACGCGGAACAAGGTATCCATCACCCGCTTTTGCACGACCACGTCCAAGGCGCTAGTCGGCTCGTCAGCGATGATCACTTGGGGCCGCAAGGCCACGGCAATGGCCATGCCCACGCGCTGCTTCATACCGCCGCTGAGTTCGTGGGGGTACATGCGCGCCGTCGCCGGGTCCAGTTCAACCAACGCCAGCAGACTTCTCACCCGCTCCTGCAGAGCTTCGCGGTCCGGCCGCTCCTCGTGCGCCTCAATCGTGTCGGCGATCTGCGCACCCACGCGCATCACCGGATTGAGCGAATTCATCACGCCTTGGGGAATCAGAGAGATCCGCGAAAAGCGCACGCCCCGCATCTCTTCCTCAGCCAGCGACAACAACTCCAGTTCGTCGAGCTTGACCCGTCCCCCTTCAATCCGTCCGGGCGGCCGAATCAGTTGCATCAAAGCCATCGCCGTCGTCGATTTACCCGATCCCGACTCGCCCACCAAACCCAGCCGCTCCCCCGACCGCAACTCAAAGCCAACGCCCTCCACGGCGCGCACCGGCCCCCTCGGAGTGTGATAGTGAACGCGCAGGTCCTGCACCCGCAGCACGACGCGGCTCACGACGAGACCTTCCATATGCGCGGATTGGCGATGCGATCCAACCCCATAGAGACGAGGAACAAGCCGATGAAAATCAGCACGATCATCGCAATCGGCGGTGCCCACCACCACCACATTCCCCGCAGCAGCGAAGTGTAGTACAAAGCCCAGTAAATGGTCATCCCGAGCGTAGGCTCGTTCTGAGGACCCAGACCCAGCGCCTCTAGACCAATCGAAGCCAACACCGCCGCACCCACGGCACTGACAAAGCTAGCCGCCAGATAGGGCAGCAAATTCGGCAGCAACTCGCGAGCGATAATCTCCAAGTCCCTCATGCCAGAAAGCCGCGCCACCTGCACGTACGCGCGCTCGCGCATCGACAGCACCTGTGAGCGGATCGTGCGCGTCGGCAGCATCCACGCCAGCGAGGCCACCACGAGAGCCATCATATCGACCGTAACAGCCGTGCGCAGCGAAGTCGCCAGCACCACTAAGAACAGCAGGCCGGGCACAGTCAGCAGCACGTCGGCAGCCCCCCGAATCAAGGTATCGACCAAACCGCCAAAGTACCCAGCGAGAAAGCCAAGGATAATACCAATACCAAGTCCCACGGCACCAGCGAGGAAGCCGATCCTAAGCGTTAGCGGCGTACCCGCCACCATCACCGCGAGCAAATCCCGCCCCGCCGCGTCCGTGCCGAGTAGATGCTCCAGCGACGGCGACAGATTGGGTTCCGCCGAGCCGACGCGGGCCAGATCCGTATCGACGAACAAGGTCCCCACCGGACCAAAGGCGAGCACCACAAAGACGACGATCAAGCCGGCCGCAAGCTGGGGATGGCGGCGCGCCGCCGCGAAGATCGGCGAGAGCGTCATCGGCGGTAGGCAATGCGCGGATCGAGAAGCGGGTAAACCAAGTCGAGGATCAAGGTCACCACAGCGATGGCGAGAATGACCATGAGCACAACGCCGTAGATGACGAAGTAGTCAAAAGTCTGTATGGCGCGGTACAGCACCGTGCCCACACCCGGGTACGCGAACACCACCTCCACCAGCACAGCCCCAGACACCACGTAACCCATCGCCAGCGCCAAAGCCGTAGTCTGCGGCAACAGCGCGTTGCGCAGGGCATAGCGAAAGAAAATCTCGCGACTCTTCAGCCCTCGCGCCTCGGCGTAATTGACGTAATCCTCGCCTTGGACAGTGACCATCATACCGCGCATCGACAACGCCCAAAACCCCACCGACGACAGCACGATCGACAAGGCGGGGATGATGGAGTGGTAGATCACGTCAACGGCAAAAGCCAAAGTCGGCCCCGGCAGCGTCCCCAAGGTAAAACCACCGCCGAGTGGAAAGGCGCGCAGGGTAAAGCCTAAGAGAAAGACGAGAACTAGTCCAAGCAAGTAGTAGGGAATCGCCGACAGCGCCAAGAAAGGCGCGGCAAAGTAGTGCAGAGCACCGGGTGATCGCGGCCAAGCCAGCAGCGCGCCGAGCACCGTGCCGAGGGCAAAGGCAATCAGCGTCGCCGTCGTCAGCAGCCCGAGCGTCCACGGCAAGGCGCGCATGATAATGTCAGAAGCGCGGCTCGGGAAGTTGGCAATGGAAACCCCAAAGTCGAGACGCGCCACATCGCCTAAGTAGCGCAGGTATTGCTTCCACAGGGGCTGGTCGAGACCGAAGCGGGCCTCGTACGTGGCCACCACCGCCTCCATATCAGTCTTGCCCGCGCCGCCGAAGGACACCGCCTGCAACAGACGCTCGCGAATGGGGTTCACCGGAGCCATCCGAGGCATCAAGAAGTTAATAGTAGCCCCTGCCCACACGATCAGCAGGAACACGCCAAAGCGGCGAAAGACGTAGTTAAGCGACAAGTCAGCTCACTCCGCGTCGAAGAACCCGAGATCCTCGCGCGCCGCGCCACGAGCCACCTCCTCGTCGAGTGTAACTCCAAGCCCCGGAGCCTGCGGCAAGGGAATCCGCCCATTGACGATCAGGTCGCGCTCCACCGTGAGACTATTCCACAACTCATTGTCGAGATGGTGGAACTCCAACACCTGAAAGTTAGGAGAAGCAGCGCACGGGTGGCACATAGCCACGGTGCCAATCGGGCTGCAAATGTTGTGCGGTGAAATCGGTATGTAATAGATGTCGGCCAGATCGGCGATGCGCAGTCCCTCGGACAGACCACCAGCCTTGGCCAGATCAGGAGAGATAATATCCGTCGCCTGCGTCTCGACCAACTCGCGGAACCCGTGTCGCGTGTACAGGTTTTCACCGGTGCAGATCGGCGTGCGCGTCGCGTTCTTCACTTCCTTGAGCGCGGCGACGTTTTCAGCCGGAATCGGATCTTCCAACCACATCAAATCCAGCGCTTCCAAAGCATAGGCAACCTTGAGGATGTCGTGCGGAGCGTATGCCCAGTGGGCGTCGATGAGCAAATCCGTATTGGGATGCAGCGCCTCGCGGAGCGCCGTGACCACTTCAATGTGGAAGGCGATGTCGTGGTTGCTCATGGTGCGGTTGTAGTGGTCGCGCCGGTCGGGACGCGGGTCGATGTCGAACTTGATGGCGTCAAAGCCCCGGGCCTCCACTTCCCTAGCCTTGGCCACCCAAGATTCGGGATTGTCGTCCTCGTCGCCAGCGTGGCAGTCGTTGTACACGCGAATCGAGTCGCGATACGCGCCGCCCAGCAATTGCCAGATCGGCACGCCAATCGCCTGCCCGGTAATATCCCACAGCGCCATCTCAA
The DNA here is from genome assembly GCA_022825835.1 of Candidatus Latescibacterota bacterium. Taxonomy (GTDB): domain Bacteria; phylum Latescibacterota; class UBA2968; order UBA8231; family UBA8231. The sequence goes on along the minus strand of JAJDVZ010000128.1, from coordinate 847 downwards.
TGCCGCTAATCGCGCTCATTACCGCGCCTTGGTAGTACCCCGACGCCGACATCGAGCTTTTCATATCGCGGAAAAGCTTATCGACGTTGCGCGGGTCTTGGCCGATAAGGGCGCGTTGGGTGAGGCGCTCATCGACCGCGATGTGGTGGACGCCAGCTCCGTGATATGCCTCGCCAATGCCGGTGATCCCCTCGTCTGTGCGCACCTTCACCAGCACCCACGGCATAGGTTGCAGCAGCACAGCACCCACGGCAACAATTTTCATCGCTACCTCCGCGTATATACGTGCGTCTGTCAGTATTCTCAATCAGCGAGAGGCATTTATACAGCCATTGAGTAAGGACAGATGCCTTATTAAATTGAACATGACTCCAAAAGCGCCGCCAATGTATCGCCTCCCCCACCCTCCGTCAAGCTCTCTGGGAGAAACCACATGATCCGACTCAACCAACAGCAACTCAACTTTTTCGACACCTTCGGCTACCTCGCGCTGCCGGGACTAATGGCCGACTGTATCGACGAAATCATCGACGCCTTCGAGCAAGTCTGGGCCGAGCGCGGCGGCGGCCACTATGGCCAACCGCACGACGGCGAACGGCGCTCCTGCATCGTGCCCTTCATCGATCAACACGAGCGCTTGTGTGCGCTGCTCGACGATCCGCGCATCGAAGGCTTGCTCGCCAGCCTGCTCGGCGACGACTTCAATTACAGCGGTTCCGACGGCAACTACTACGCCGGCGACACCCGGTGGCACTCCGACGGCTACCAGAAGGAAATCCGCCACGTCAAGATCGCCTTCTACCTCGACCACCTGACCCGCGACACCGGCTGCCTGCGCGTGATCCCG
>JAJDVZ010000167.1:0-34292 GCA_022825835.1 Candidatus Latescibacterota bacterium | reverse complement strand
CTTTCGATCTGCTCCCACACCAAGCGAAAGAAGCGCGCTTTTACCCGCTCGAAATCGTTACCCTCGTAGGCTCCGAATCTGAGATTAGTCTCGCTTTCCCACTTCGACCCCACCGCGGTAGGGGCGGAGGTCTGGCGCGTTCCCGTCGTAGTCCACTTGAGACTGCCGTCCGCTTCGAGGCTGCCGTCGGAAAAGTCGAGCCGGTAGTCCTTAAATGGCGAGCCGCCGTACGCTAGGCGAAACGCGTCGATCCAGTAAAAAGCCCCCAAGTCAAAAAAGACAATGCCCTCTGGATCTTTGAACGAACCGCGCCCAAAAGAATAGAGAAACTGAACCTTGCTCTCGATCTGGCCATCAATCAGGTTGTTGATCGCCGCCGTCTGCGTCGCCGTACCATATCCTCCCCGAGCCAACGCCCCCGTCAGAATCTCGTCACCCTCAGCCCAAACCTCCAATTCGGCCAACCGGGGACGCTCCCGCTGGAAGTAGCGGATCGGCCCTTGCTGCTCAGCCGTCAGCAACTCGTAAATCTCCGGCGACACCACCGTCTCACTGCCATCAGCCTGCCGCTTGTAAAACTCAATAGCTCCCCGATCGCTCGCCGACAAAGCCTCGTATTGCGCCGGACTCACCTCCCGCCCGCGATCAAAGTCACTGCCGGTAATGATAATCTGCACAAAGCGCATCCCCGTGCCAGCAAAGGTCGGCTCCGAGTTGGTGACCAACTCGAACACCCGCTGCTCCTTGTTCGGCTTTAACGTACGCAGAATGGTGGTAAACTCAGGCGTGGGCGAACGCTGATTGCCCTTGGGAATGTTGCCCTGCGAAGCCAACAGATCGAACTGCAAGAAGGGATCGCCCAACTCCTCGTCAACAAACTTGAGCACCAGCTTCTTAGCCATCACCAAACGACCTAAATCGACGATAAACCACCACTGCGTGCCCAAATCCAACTCCTCGGTGGGTGGGTCCGGCTCCCAATAGGTCGTCATATCCCCGTCGAACAGGTTTTCCACACCCGCGACATTGGAGCGAGCACCCCCTAAGATGGCGTCGGCGAGGACGATGTCTTCTGGATCTTTCTTCAAGCCGTCCGGCGGACGGGCTTGCAAGTTGGCGACAATGTCGCCGACGGCGTTGACATCGCGCCGCAGACTCCGGGGTTGCACCGTCCCACTGCCGCCCAGGTCCAGCACCCCCGGTGGAAAATTCCAGCTTTGCCAGTGCGCACGGCTGTCAACCACCACTTGATCGGCCGTGATCCGGTAGCCCGATTGGGCAAACGCAGTGCCAGCGAGCAGCACAGCTAAGATCAATGATCGATGCATCATTAATGCCCCTTCAATAGGTAACGGCGATGGTGCGGAAAATTTTGGCGCGTCCAATGCGAGCACCCTCGGTATCCGTATCGACTCGTACTCGCGCCAGATAGACTCCCGGGGGCACCACCGCCCCCTGCTCATCCCGCCCGTCCCAAGCAATCCCATACGACCCTGTGCTCAACGCCCGCTGTTCGACCAGCCGCCGCACCAGTCGCCCTTGCAGATCGTAGATGAGCACCTCCACCGGGCTATCATCGCCCACCTTGACCACCGCAAAGCGGAACGACGCCTCGTCGTTGATGCCATCGCCATTGGGCGTAAACACCGCAGGCACCACCGACACCGCTTGCACTAAAGGTCCAGACGCGACTTTGCCCACCAGCGTCGTCGTATTGCTGACCACCTCTGCGACGGCCTCACCCGGATCCACCCGCTGCCAGCCCCCTTCGCCCTCAACACTGTGCTGTAACGACGCCTGCATCACTGCTCCAGTCGAAAACAAGGCCGTCGAAAAATCCAACCGCACCACCTCAACCCCCGAGTCAGGTCCCAGCGGCGCAAACGATACCTGCAAGCTGTCGCCCGAAGTAGGTACGATCTCAGCGTCGAGGGCCGTCCCGACCGTCTCCTCGGCCGCCAACTCGACTGCTGTACCGCCATAAAGCCCCTCAAAGCGCAGGTTCATGTCAGTAGGAGCGATCAAAAGCAACTGGTCGAAGCCGGGGTCACCGCGGGCGAAGTCTGGACGCACGTAAAAGGAAAAACGCTGCTCCTCGCCGAGGTTCTCCACCTCGAAAGGAGCGACTTCGCCGACGAGCTCTTGCGCGACTGGGTTGGTAAAGTTGAGCCGGATCGAACGCAGCGTTGCACTGACCTCTGGATCGTCCGATAGCAGGAGCGCGCGAATTTCGAGAAATTCGCGCGGGCTAGGCGAGGTAATCGGACTGCCCTCAGCTACTTCGTAGGGCGCACTCCAGTCGCTCCAATCTGCGCCAGCCACCTCCTCGCCAATAGTGTCACCGCGAAAAATCGACAGCAGCTTGTTGTATTCGGCCTCGGAGACTTCAGTACCGTCTTTTTTGAAGTAGCGCAGCACCTCGTCGAGTTCGTTGCCAGTGCGAGTCTGCAACACGACGCTAGTGCCCGGCGGCGTATCAGCGTCCCACTCAATGGAGGACAGGTTGCGGCTGCCGCCCAAGCGCACCAAGTCGGATGTCAGGGTCACTTCTGGCTGATACCCCCGCCCGTAGAGCTGAATCTCGGCCGGCTGGCCGGAACCTCCACCAAAGCCGCCGCCCGCCTCATACTGCTTCCAGACGAGGTGAAAGAAGCGCGCCTTAATCCGCTCAAAGTCGTTGCCTTCGTAGAGGCCGAAACCCAACCCCTGACTGCTGCCATAATCGCTGTTTTCCGTGCGATTGACCGCGACCGACCATTTGAGGCTGCCGTCGGCTTCAAGGCTGCCGTCGGAAAAGTCCAGATGGTAGGCTTGAAAGGCCCCGCCGGCGTAGGCGATGCGGAAAGCGTCAATCCAGTAGAAGGCCCCTAAATCGAACAAGACCCCTCCCTCTGGCGAGTTCAGCGACCCCCGGCCGAAGCGGGTGATAAATTGGACCCGGCTTTCGATTTCTCCATCGATCATGTTGCTGATTGAGGCCGTCTGCGTCGCCGTGCCGGAACCACCGCGCTCCAGCATTCCGGAAAGGATCTCGTCGCCTTCGGCCAGAACCTCCAACTCCGCCAGCCGCGGACGCTCCTTGTGGTAGTAGCGAATCGCACCTCGGCGGTCGGCATCGAGGCGCTCAAAAACCTTCTGCTCCACTAGGGTTTCGCGGCCCCCAGCGAGTTTTTTGAAGTAGTCGATCGCCCCCTGCTCTCCTGCCGGTAGGGCCTCGTACTCGGCTTGGCTTAGCTCCCGGCCGCGGTCGAAATCGCTGCCGGTCACCACGACCTGCACGAAGCGGAGACCAGCGCCGACGAAATCATCTCCTAACTGGTCCATGTCGATCTCGAAGACGCGCTGTTCCTTGTTGGGCCGCAAGGTGCGCAACAGTGTGCTGAACTCTGGTAGCGGCGAGCGCTGGTTGCCCTTGGGCTTGTTGCCCTGTGAGACCAGCACATCGAACTGCAAGAATGGGTCTCCCAAATCCTCGGCGACGAATTTGAGCACGATCTTCTTAGTGATCGCTAACCGGCCTAAGTCGACGACGAACCACCACTGCGAAGCGAGGTCGGACTCCTCGCTCGCCGCGGCTGGTTCCCAGTAGGTCGTCAAATCTCCATCGAAAATGTTGGGCACCGCGGCGATATTCGCCGTGGCTCCGCCCTGTACCGCGTCGAGCGGAACGATATCTTCGGGGGCTTTTTTGATTCTTTCCGGGGGGCGCAAGCGCAAGTAATCGACAATATCCTGCACCGCATTGATGTCGCGGCGGACGTTCTGGGGCCGCACCGAGCCGTCAGCACCTAGTTCCAGCACCCCTGGTGGGAAGCTCCAGTTTTGCCAGTGGGCGCGGCTGTTGACTACTACCTGACTAGCCGTCACCCGGTGCCCGGCTTGGGCCGAGACACTCACGGCCCAACCAAGCACTAATACGACGCTGATACGCTGCATACCCATCTTTCAGTAGGCTAAAACGACAACGCGCTGGCGTGCTTCCTTGCCGCGATCGCTTTCTACTTCCAGCCGCAACAAGTATAATCCCGGTGCAGTCACCGACCCGTCTGCTAAACGCCCGTCCCAGCGCAGCGCGACTCGACCGCTCGCCGCCGTGCCCCGATCCACCGCCCCGATCCATCGCCCCGATAAGTCGTACAAATCCAGCAGCACTGGTACTGCCCCAAAAAGGTTCAACAATTCGTATTCGATCTCGAGGGCGTCATTGATCCCATCGCCGTTGGGCGTAAACACCGGCGAGGACAGCTTGAGCGCATTGACTGCTGTCTCCCCCACCTCGGCTAACTCCACACTCAGGGTGTTGCTATCGATCAGCGGATTGGCATCGCCTGGAGTTAATGCTTGCCGCACTTCAAAGGGCTTTTCGCTATCGGAGACCCGGCCGGAGAACACCGTTCCAAACTTGAACACCTCCACGGCGAAATCCACCTCGATCCGTTCGCTTGTTTGCTGCACGTCCATCCGTGGGATTTTGAGAACAAAGCCGACGGCGTTCGAGCGCACGACCTCAAAGCCGACTTCTTGGCCGGCGATTCGCACGCCGTTGATGCTGGCCACTTCGACCGGCGTCGCAATCTCGATGGTGTCGAATCCCAAATCTTCGCGCTCGAATTGCGGCAAAATGCTATAGGTAAACTGAGTAACGTCCCCGGCTGGAGCACTGGGTGGCGAAATTTCGGCCAACACTTGCGTTGCTACTGGCGGATCCGAGATGCTAAACTGTAAAAAGTCTAGCCGCCCGCCGGCGGTCTTCTGGGCGGTAAAATCGGCTTTGAGCTGTACGTAGCGACGCGGTTTATCAGCTTGCATCGGACCCGAACTAGCCGCAAAATCATAGGCATGACTCCACGGCTCCCAGTTCTGGGTATCGGGCGTAATCCCGGCCTTCTCGCCTTTGTTGAGCCTATCGTAGGCTCGGGCCGTAAGCGGCTGGCCCTTGCTATCAAAGCGGCTCTGCTCGTCGCCGCGGAAGGTGAAGCGCCAATAGATGCTTGGGTCTGGCACGTCGCCGCTGCGCATCACTAAGTCGATCTGGGCATCAGCATCGACTTCGCCTGACCAACTCAAATCGCCCAAGGCCACCGGCTTGCCCAAATCGATAATGCTGCTGGTATAATTGGAGAAGGGCGCAAAACCTGAACCGTAGAGTTCCAACTCGGCCAATTCCCAAATCCCCCGCGTATTCTCCGGTGCGCGGAAAAGCAACTTGCGGATCGGCTCGTCGGGCATCTTCAAGTCGATGATCGGCTGCGTATTGTCGCGGATATTGTGAATCACATCGAAGGCCACATAATCGCCTCGTGACCCGGCCTGAAGTTCTCGGTTGGGATCCTTGAGCGGGTCGCCATCGCTGGTGCCGATAATGAAGCGTTCGACAAAGCGGTCGGTCAGGTGGCTGGGCCGCGGGTAGAACTTGACCCGGTCGATAAAAAACAGCCCGCCAAAATCGAAGATCAGGTTTTTGGTATTCGGCCCATGCGAGGCGAAATGACCGTCTCCCAGATAGGCCGTATTGGGATCCTCGTCCCAGATAAGCTCATCGTCGTCGTCGAACCCTCCCCAGCCGATCCAAGTCAGGTAGAGGATATCACCGAGAAAATCGGCCTGCGGCAAAAGTGGTGTCAGATTAACCGTGGGGTCGAGTTGCCGCGGCGCGATGTGACTGCTGGTCACCTCTAGCAAGTTGATACTACCGTGTAAATCCTCGTCGATATCGGCCCAATCGATCTGCACGAACTCCACCCCTTCAACCGATGCAAGCTCCGGCGCAGGCTGGTCAGTCCCCCCGATCCGATAGATCGTTAGAGCACCAAGGTCGCCTGCCCCTACCACCAGCGATCCCACCGTCCACCATGCGATTAGGTGTCTCATCTGGCTCATCCCCATTCTCAATAGGCTAGGGCAATGACGCGCTGAAGCGCTTCCTTGCCTTGGTCGCTGTCAACTTCTAATCGCAGTAGATACAACCCCGGCGCGGTCACGGCCCCATTCGCCAGCACTCCATCCCACGCCAGCGCGAATCGGCCACTCTCCGCCGTTCCCCGATGCACCACCCCTATCCGCCGTCCCGATAGATCGTATAGCTCCAGCACCACTGGCACTGCGCCAAAGAGGTTCAACAACTCGTATTCAATATCGAGAGCATCGTTGATTCCGTCGCCGTTGGGCGTAAACACCGGTGAGGATAACTTGAGCGCGTTGACCGCCTTCTCCTCCACATTGACCAGCCCCACGCTTAGCGTATTGCTATCCACCAGTGGATCGGCGTTGCCAGCGGTCAGCGCCTGCCGCACCTCAAAGGGCTTCTCACTGTCGGAGATCCTCCCGGTGAACACCGTCCCGAACTTGAATACTTCCACCGCAAAGTCAATCTCAATTAGTTCGCCCGTCTGTTGCGGATCCATGCGCGGGATTCGCAACGCGAATCCTCGTGCGTCCGAGCGAATAATGTCAAAGCTGACCTCTTGACCATCGATCCGCAGCGCGTCGATACTTGCGACCTCGACCGGGGTCTCAATCTCAATAGTATCAAACCCCAAATCCTCGTCGCGCAATTGGGGCAGAATCGCATACGTAAAAGACGTCACCTCGCCGGCGCGAGCGCTCGCCGGCGCGAGCTCGGCCAAGGCTTGCGTCGCCACCGGCGGATTCGAGACGCTGAACTGCAAAAAGTCCAAGCGTCCACCAGCTTCTTTTTGCGAAGTGAAATCGGCCCTGAGCTGCACGTAGCGACGCGGTCTATCGGCTAACAGCACATCTCCTCCAGCGGCGAAGTTGTATGGCGGGCTCCAGTCGGACCAGTTTTCAGTATCAGGTGTGATCCCGGCCTTTTCGCCTTTCTCCAATCGGTTGTACGTGCTGAGCGTCAGGGCGGTACCATTGGTGCCGAAACGACTGCGCTCGTCGCCGCGAAAAGTCAGACGCCAATAAGAATTGGGATCGTCGTCATCACCGCTGCGCATCGACAACGCCAACTCTGCTCCTCCCTCGGCCTCCCCCAACCACGTTAAATCGCCCAAACTCGCCATGCCGCCTAAGTCGATGATGTTGGTCGTGTATTGGCTCTTGGGCGCGAAGCCAATACCGTAGAGTTCAAATTCGGCGATTTCCCAAACGCCTCGGGTGTTGGGCGGTGCTTCAAACATGAGTTGGCGGATAGGCGAATCCGGGATGCTCAACTCGATTACCGACTGCGTGTTTTCGGTGATGTTGTACACCAAATCGTAATCGCGAAACTGGCCACCCTCGCCGCCGACGACGTACTCGCGCGTATTCTTCTTGAGTGGATCGCCATCGCTGGTGCCAATGACGAAGCGCTCGATGAAGCGGGTGTCGAGAAAGCGTTCGCGGGGATAAAACCTGATGCGATCGACGATAAAATTGCCGCCCAAGTCGAAGATCAGGAGCTTGTTTTTGACCCGGCCGTAGTCTCCGCCCCAATCGCCATCGCCGAGAAAGTGCGTCGTCGGGTCGCCGTCGAACATCGGTGCATCGCGGGCCGGAAAGTCAGCAAAACCGACGATCGTCTGCAAAGTCTCAATTCGGCCGCCGCGCTCGTCCAAAAGGGGCGTCAGGTTGACCGTCGGGTCTAGCTGCTGCGGCATAATCCCGTCGGAGGCGAGCACCATTTGTACCGCACTACCGTGCGCTCTGGAACTTATGGCCTTCCACTCAAGCTGGACAAATTGATAGGGTACATCCAACTCGGGAGCAGGCAAATCTGCTGCGCCGATGCGGTAAATGGTCAGCGCATCGCTGCGACTATTCCATCCTATTACCGCCAAAAGCGCCAAAAGCCATAAGCCTCTCTTCATACTCGCAATCCCCGAGGTTTACAGAATGCACAAATCATAATACAAAGAGGGGGAGTAGAGCAACTCTACCCCCCCTCCTTATTTGGTGCTTAAAACCGCTAGTTGTTCGTGCCTATTGGCCGAACGAAGCCTTGATGTGGCCCCAGCTATTGCCCTCGACAGACGTCGTCTGCTCCGGCAGCAACTCGGCCATGACCGGCAACAGAATGTAGTCGCTGCCGCAGGCACCGTCGCCGTTGATGCAGGGCTGGCCGCCCAGCGCCCACTTGGCGGTGCGAGGATCGTCCGCATTCGGACCGAGGTCGTTATCGACGACTTGGATACCAACGCCGATAATCTCGCCCTCGACAAAATCGTGGAGGACGCTGTTTTCGGGACTGTTGTGATCGAAATCATCCCAACCAACCGTGTACCACTCGGCCTGGAAGTTGGCCTCGGTGCCGTGGGCACCATCGAGGTTGAAGGAGTCGGGGCAGCACGAATAAGGCTCTTTGTCGTGCCAAGTCGAGCTGCTCAGCCAGAACCAGTAGAAGCCAAAAGGCTCGAGAGCCGGCCAGCGGTAGTGACCCGTCTGGTTGGTGCGGCCGTTGTTGCGGGCCCGTTCCTCTGCGTCTTCGTAGTCGCCCGTCCAGAAGGCGAAGCGATCGGCACTGTGGTCAGCGTCGAGGAAAATTTCGATGCTGTCGTCCTGACCACAGCAGCCAAAACCACCGGCATCGCGATCCCAAAGGTCATCGAAGCGGTCATAGACGTAATAGACGCGATCCAGCTCGTCGTTCCAACCAACGGCAACGCGGAAGTTGAGGTTGGCGGTGTCGATCTCGCGACCGATATCGCCCTCGGCGACTTCCGTCTGGAAGATGTCGATCCACAACTCATCCGGCAGCACATTCCACTCGGAGATGTCGCCATCCAAGTTGGGAAGGTGAGTCGACGGCCACTGCCACGCCCCGAAGATCTGGCCTTCTGGAAAGTGGGCGAGGCTAGCCGTGCTAGTCAGCATCAACGCCGTAGCGGCGAAAGCTAACAGTTTTCTCATTGTTGAGACCTCCTATGTAAAGTGAAAAAAGTAGGTTCAAACCTGCCACCGTTGGCGACGGGCTTCACCTGCAGAGCATGTTACTCCGAACATTATAAACTGCCATCTAACAAAAAAAGGATTAGATAATTTGTCAATGGATTTTTCTCAGCGAGTGTCCTCGGCCAGTGCTGTACCCGTAGCCCACGGCATCGCGCTGCGGCCCAATTCCCTGCGTTGAGCGGCCTTTTCTATGTCTTGGACTAGAGTAGAAATTCCGACATACTCTGCTCTATTCCCCTGTTTTTTATACACTTGAGATAGAGCCTGATATGCGCGAATATACTGGCTATCTTGCTCAATAGACCGTTTGAACGCCCGCTCTGCCTCGACTAGCTTGCCCATTTTCCAATAATCCACGCCTAGATTGTAATGGGCTTGGGCCATTTCTGGATTCAAGTCAATGGCCTTGCGGTGGAGTTCTATGGCTCGATTTGGGTCGCCGGATAGCGAATAGGCGATGCCAAGGTGAGTATAGGCCGGGGCAAATTCAGGATCTAGGTCCACCGCTTTTTGGTGCTCTTCTATCGCGCGCGCGTACTGACCTTGCCGCACGTAGGCCCGGCCCAAGTCGTCGTGGATTTTGCCCACATTCGGAGTCACCCGCGCCATGTATTCTCCCATTTCCAGATCCGATACCGAATAGGTGGCATCGCTCCAAGCCAAAAATAGAATGGGTACGCCGAAGTAGAGCACTTGTCGCCCGGTCTCGAATGCATAGCGCAACCCCACCCAGCGCCCGACGCTTTCCTGTAGCCTTTCGCGCAGTCCCTTGCGCCCGACCACTCCACCTGCGTCTCCAGCATCTCCAGCAACGAGATTCTGGCGGATCTCTTTTTTTCGCACTTTCCACATAAAACCATCGTAGTAATAGTGCAGAAAAGCCGAAGCGGCGATGATGACCTTGGCCACATCGTACATCAGGTAGTTCTCCGTCGCTCGGGCCAAGGCCTCAATACCGCCATAGGCCAAGATCAGAATCACGTAGAACAACACGATGCGGAAGCGGCCGTCGGAAAACAGGAAGCGGAAGAAGGATGCGCCCAACTCCTTCGAGCGCTTGAGCACCCCGTGGTTGTAAATCCAGACGATGGCAAAGTACTGAATATCGTGAGCCAAGGCCGTAATCGCATAGCCGAGGATGATGTCTTCGAGGACGATGTAGGCATAATAAACAGTGGCAAAGGTCGTCAGTGAAATTGCCAGCTTCGGCCAAACCACTGGTATGCCCCGCACCCGCTCAAAGACCATGTTTGCCACATAGAGAACGGCTATCCCAACAGCCAGATAGAAAACCCACTCTCTAAACTCTAAGAGAAACTCCGGTGTGATCCAGGTGTAGAGGCCGAAGCCATAGCGGTGGCAGCGCTCGAGGAAATTGATCAGGTAATGGGGACTGTCGATGATGATATAGCCGAACCAAACGGCCGTCAGCCACCAGTCCAGCCGCGAACTGAGGAGTGAGGGCTTGCGGCGTTTGACATCGTAGATCCTCATGAAACCGTAGTGCTGCATGAAGAAATGCCACAGGTCCCATAAGGCCAAGAAGATGAAGAAGCCCAGATGGCCGTTGAATACACTCCAAGCCACAAAGGCGGTTACCACCAGCGGCGAGACAAGGAAGGTCGCCTTGTGGCGGTCGAAAAGCTCTCTTTCGCCGTAGGCGCGCATGAAGCCGGGTAAGTGATGGCCCACCGCAAAGAACGCCAACACGAACCAAGCAATGTCGGCCGAACTGAAGTACTGTGAGGCAATGAGCAACGCAACCAGCGACAAAAGGGGCGTGCCGATAAAAAAGATCGCATCGCAGCCGCGATTGATGATCCAACCCTGCACAGTAGAGACACCACTCATGTCGTGGATTTATCTACCTTAGACTGGCGAAAACCGAGAGAAAGGCCAGCCCCGCCGTGCGCGTCTCGGCGTCGCCATCGACAACTTCGATCGCACGGCGGTCGTAGCGTATGCCGAGCTGAGCGGTGAGTTCGTAACCCAAGTAATCTCTGCGGTTGGTCAACTGCACGGCCAAGACCGTGCCTCTGAAATCTCCGGTTCGCTCTCCTGCCCCCAGTTTATCCTCGTCGTCTATGAGGTTGTAGAACTGGCGCTGTTCAACGCCGAGGTCAACACTAGAGCTCACTAAGAGTGGGAAACGCACCAAAAACGACCACAAAGCGTCCCAAGAGCGCCGCTCAGTCAAGTCGCGGTTAAATGGTACCTGGCGTAGGAATTCGCTTTTGAACCTAGGCGAAAGCCACAACTGTCTCCAGTTAAAGGCATAGTCGATTTTGTCTATTAGCCCAATGAAGCCCGACGTCTTACGGCCATTGCGCCCCTCCGGACCGAGCGGGTCGAAAAGCACCACCGGATCCCCCTCCGCATCGAGAATCCTTTCCCCGGCTTCATTGAGAGCAAAGACTACGTCCGCATCGCGCTGACGCCACCAATCCCACTTAAAGCGGTGCCGCGTAGCCCAGCGGCGCGGACTCTTGTATTCCCAGTCGGCATAGAACGTATTGATCCAAGTATCCTCGGCAGCCAAAAGGTCGGGGATGGGAACGTTGCGCCCACTGACCTCTTCGACGACGCTACCCAACTCCAGTTCGGGTATAATCCACTGTGAGAGTGGGTCGGGGATGGTGTCCTCAGCCCTTTTGAGCATGTCATAGACCCGCAAGCTACCCCAAGTAGGCCCAGTCCGCTGATAAGTCAAAATTCCATAGGCCGTCTCATTGCGGCGGTTGGTTTCGCGCTGGTCCTGATAGAGGAAACCACCCATCAAGCGCATCTCTGGATTGACTTGAACTCGGGCGTAGGTATTGTAGCCCCAGTGGTCCTTTTTGTAGGGGTAATCGGGCAAGTCGTCGTTCTCAAAGCGCTCGGCCCAGCCGTTGTTGTTTAAGTCAATGCCAAACAGGAACTCCGGCCGGTCCGAGTGATAGCGCAGGAAAGGCTCCTCGTAGTCGGGAAAAAGATTCTCCCGGTCGCCGTTGCTGTTCTGGTTGAAATCCGAGATGAAATCGCCGTTCTCGTCGTAGCCGGGAAAAACCGCTGGATCAGCCACCCCCTCAGAAGTCACTGTGAAGTTGCTGATCGAAGTCGTTTGCGGCGGAATCAAACTTCCCTGAAAAATTCGCAATTGGTCCGGGTGCCGATCGTGGTCGTCGTTGTCGTCAACGAAGTCGTAGAGCAGGTTGGTAGCCTCGGGCGAGTAGTCGGCCACGCCGCGGCCATCAACCGGCAGCACACTAGTAGAGTAGGTCTCATCCATGCCGAAACCCTCTAAAAAAAGCAGCCACGGACCGGACTTTCGCGCCAAGTTGAACATCCAGCCGAGTGCGGTCTCGTCATCGACGATGCCCGAGAAGCTCTCGTGCTTTTTGCGATTGATCGAAGGATATTGACGGTATTGGTTGCTGACGTTGAACTCGCCGTAGAAGTCGAAGCCGAAAAAGTCGCGCAGTTCGGCGCTGGCCCCGAAAATCTGGCTGGCTGTCGGCAGGCCGTAGTCGATGACTACCTCGCGCTGATTGAGTTCGTTCTTGATATTGCCCGGTGCCCGCTCCATGACGATGAACTGGGGCTGACCCGAGCGGTTGGTCTGGCGATCGGATGACACCTCCACCCGGTAATCATTGGCCAGCACTAAGCGGAATCTCACGTTCTTGATGGCAGTAATCGCGTCGGCGGCCTCGGCCAAAGTCAACCCTAAATGCTGCTGCAAAAGCAAGCGCAGGGAGCCTTCCTCAGAGGCATCATCTTCGGGTGCGAGCACGTACTTGAGCACGATGCTCTCAGCGCCATCGGCGCGCAAAAATCCGTCGCGCAGTTCACCGCCATCGCGCACCGGGCGAAAGCCTATGCCGCTGCCAATGATGGTGGTGTCGCGCGCTACTAGCTGTACGCTATCGCCGACTGTGACCTCGCGCATTAGGGTGGTAGTAATTTCCACGTCGTCGCTGAAGAGCACCGCCCCTCCTTCGCCATCCTCGGGCGAATCATCTGCAAGCCTAACTACCAGTAGGTTCAGTTGGCGGTCGAGTTGACCCGAAGTCAACTGGCCTTTGAGTGGGTTGCCCTGAAAACTTTCGCGCGCACCATTGCCGTTGTGGACGTTGACCAGCGTTAGCCCCAGGGTCGCCTGGTCGGCCACGTCGAGTTCAAAACGGCCAGCCGCCAAGTTGGAAAAATTCTCCAACGAGGCCGTCGGGACATCCGCGTCAATATCGACGATGGGCAGGGTCACCCGCGAAAACAGACCCGTAGCCCGAGTTCGCCCCGCTGCGAAGCTGGTCACCACGCCATTGAAGCCGACCTTGTTGAAGGTCATTGGCGTCAACGTGGTGCGGATCTCGTCGCCGACGATAATCGAATAGTTATAAGTACTGGTTTGGTCCGAGGAGATAATCAAGCGGTCAAACCAGCCCGCGTAGCGGCCCGTCTTGGTGATTGAACTGCTTTCGAAAGCACGCGGCTGGGTCTGGCGCCAGTCGTAAACGAGGTATCCACGGGTGATAAAATCCCCGTAGGCGTCGTAGAAGTAGTTGCCATCGAGATTGCGGTCTAGGTAGCGGCGGTAGGGTTCCCTGGCGTAATTGGTGTAATTCCATTGGCGACGCCCATGCTCGCTGAAGAGCTCCTGCGGCATGTACCAGCGCATGACCGTCGGGTCTAACACGTCCATATCGACCGCTGCGCCGACTGAAGAGTAGCGCACCTGCTCGCCCACGCGGTACCCCAAGCGATTGCCGTAATCCATGTCCTGGGCCTCTGCTTCGCCTAGCACCAAGGATAGGACGACGACGAAAATCGCCGTGCGCCTCGACATCGTTCGCTCCCGTCTCATATTACTCCAGCCCAGCGAAGACCGTGATAAAACTGGTCGTCTCATTGCTGCTCTCGTCGCTAATCACAAAGGTCCCCGGTCGGTCGCTATTCTCAATCACCTGTTCGGTAAGGATCCTACCATAGCGCAGGCCAATCTGGGTCGTCAGCCGATAGCCCAAATAATCCGAAGTGGTTGAGAGCTGCACGGCGACATTGGTCGAACTCAGGTCGCCCGTCTCCTGCTGGCGACCGGCGGCAATAAGCGCGTTCTCGTCCACGCTCTGGTCGCTGAACCACAACTGCTCTAGCCCGGCTTGAATAATCGTGTGGCGCAGTACCGGCAAGGTCGCGATCAACTGCGCCGTCGCCGTCCATTCCTCGCGGTCGTCTTCTACAACGAGAAAAGCCGTCTGGCGCAGAAGCTCGCTTTTGAACCTCGGCTGCAAGTCCAAACGTCCCAAGCCGTAGGTGTAGTCAACCTTGTTGATCAAGCCAAAAAAGCTGGAGTTGTCCTCCATCAGGCGACCGTTGGCGTCGCGGGTCTCGGCTTGGTTCTGGCGGAAGATCTCCCACTTGAGCTTATTGACCAAGTTCAAGCCTTCGATCCCCTTGTAGTCGAACTGCACAAAGGCGGTGTTGATCCAAGTATCCTGCGCCGGGAGAATATCTCGGACTACTGGCTGGATTGGTGCCCCCTCAAAGGGCGTAGGCTCGCGGCGGGCATCGGGGATCGTATCCTTGGCCTGTTTGATCATATCGAAAACCCGCAGGCGTCCCAAGCGCGCGTAGTTCTTGTCAAAGGTGAACATCGCATAGTTGGTCGCGTTGGTCGCGTCGGTTGTCTGCGACTCTTCGTCGGTGCGGCCGACAATCAGCCGAGCCTCCGGTAGCAGGTGCACCCCACCAAAGACATTGAATCCCCGACGATCAGGTTTATAGGGAAAGTCGGGTAAGTCATCGTCCTCAAAGCGGTCAATCCAATTGTTGTTGTTGAGGTCAATGCCGAAGAGGAACTCCGGCCGATCGACGCCGTAGCGCAGGAACGGCTCCTCGTAATCGGGAGTGATATTGCCTACAGTGGCATTGTCGTTCTGGTTGAAGTCGGAGATGAAGTCGTTGTTCTGGTCCCAACCGGGGTAGATTGCCCGGTCGTTGATCGTGCCGAAACGAACCCAGTCGGGGTAGCGATCTTGATCGTCGTTGTCGTCGACAAACTCGTAGAAGTGCCGCTGGCTATTGTCGTATTGCACATCGCCGTTGGCGTTGACCAAAAAGGTTGTGGTCGAATAAGCTTCATCAATGGCGTAGGCCTCGCCATAGAGGAAGTAGGGAAAGTCATCGCGCGAAGCACTAAAGTACCAGGCGTCGGATGACTCAGAAGAGATCGCGTGTTTCTTGCCCTCGTTGAACAGCGCGGCATTGGGGTACTGAGCATAGCGCTTGTTGCGGTCCCACTCTCCGTAGAAGTCAAAGCCGAAGGCATCGGCCCCCTCAATGGTAAAGCCGCCGATTAGGTTGGCAGTCGGCAAGCCATAGTCGAACTTGATCCGCTGCAAATTGGAGATGTCCTTCACGTTGCCTTCGGCGCGCCGCAGCACCACGAAGGCTGGCTGGCTATTGTCGATTACTTCGCTGGTCAGCGGAGCCGCCGGTACCGCCCGCTGGCCCGTTTGGCGGTCGGACCACAATTCAACCTTGAAGTCATTGGCCAGCACGTAGTTGAAGTCAACCCCAACAATGGTCGTCGGGTCTGGACCAATGTAGGCCGGATCGTTGAAATCGTAATTCACGATGATCCGCTCCGGGCCGTCCGCCGCCAAAAAGCCCGGACGCCGGAACCCGCCGAAGATGACCGGCCATTCGGAACCGGGCCGAACCACCTCCTGCAAGGTAGAAACAGTCTCCTTGCCGGTGTCGAAGTCGCGGCTGGTGATCCGCACATCGTGGCTGAAAAGCGCCGCACCTCCCTCACCGTCTTCGGGCGAATCGTCACTCAGGATCACTGCAATCGCCGTCAGCGGAGTCGTGCTCTGTCCAGCGGTGAGGCTGCCGGCGACCAAGTCGCCAGCGAAGAGATCGAGAGTAGTATTGGCATTGCGGGCATCGACTAGTGTGGCCCCCAGCGTGATGAAGTCGCCGACCTGGAACGTCGCCCGCCCACCAAACATCGAGGTCGTATTAGTCTGAGAAACCGGCTCAGTGCTGCCGCCGAGGCCCTGCGAGGAGCCACGAATCGGCTCACTGATGCGCGAGGCGAGGATCGTCGCCTGATACTTATCCGAGGCAAAGTCCACCTGCACCCCGTTGAAGTCCGGCTTGGAAAACGTCATCGGCGTCAGCGTCGTGCGAATCCGGTCGCCAACCGTGATCGCGTAGTTGTACTGACCCTGTGAGTCGCCGCTGATGGTCACCGCATTGAACCAAGTATTAAAACGCGAACCCTGGAAGATACCACTGCCCAAGGGCAACGGTTGATCCTGACGCCAGTCGTAGATCAGCCAACCATGGGTGGTGAAATTGCCGTACACATCGTAGAAGTAGTCGCCCTCGCGGGTGGTGTTGACGTAGCGCTCGTACGGAGTGCGGGCGTAGTTGGAGTACTCCCACTGACGCCAGCCGTAGTCCACGAAGAGTTCCTGCGGCACGTACCACTTTTTGACCGTCGGATCGAGTGCGCCAAATATCACGCCTGGGCCGATGGGCTCAAAACTGACCGCACCGCCGCGCTGTACCCCTAACCGACCCTGGTAGTCCTCCTGCCCATGCGCCGGAGTTAGGCCAAGTAAAGCGCCGATCACTGCAAGACTTCGCATCGCTTTCAACACTGCTCTCCCTCGTTCCATAGTACCTCAATAAGCCAAGCTGACCATGCCGACGCCGCGTTCCTGGCCAGTACCAGCGTCCAGCGTCACGCTGAACAGATAGTTGCCTGGGGGCACGGCCTCCCCGGCGTCGTTTTTGCCGTCCCAAAGACGAGCGTGGCGTCCGCTGCTGTCGAATCCGCGGTAGAGCTTCCGCACTGGACGCCCTGCCAAGTCGCGCACCACGATTTCTACATCGGTTGGTCGAGCGATATTGGTGATGTCGTACTGGATTGCAGCTTGGTCGTTTATGCCGTCCCCGTTGGGGCTAAAGGCCCCGGGGACCGCATGCACGTTGACCAGCAAGTCGCCAACGATCGGCACGGCCACCGAAAGGTTCCCGCTGAAAGGCGTCCCCAAAGGCTGCAGGTCTGGATCGACCTCACCCAGATCGGCGGCATTACCCGACACCACATCTTGGGCAATCTGCACTTCCTCGCCCGAGTTGAACGCCCGCGTCGTAAAGGTCGTGCCGAAGCGCAGCACCGCGTTGTCGAAGGTCACCCGCACCTCAGTGCCATCCTCGGCGACCATTGGGAACTCAAAAATGAAGCTGTTGTCAGTGGCCTCAACCACCGCAAAATCGCCGCGCTGGAGCGGCAACTGGTCGAGTGCCGCACCGCTGAAATCGGCCTCAGTCGTCGTGCCGTCCGACCGCCGGATCTCTATCAGTCCCACGTTTTCGACCTTGAGCGGGGTATCGATCTGTAGCCGATTGAAGCCGCGGTCGAGTCCCGGGCGAAGTTTGCTCAACACGGCGAGGGTAAAGTCCGTTTTTTCGCCCAACGCCGCTTGGCGCGGGACGATCTCGGCAATTAACTCCTCGGCAAAAGGCGAAGGCAGCACCTCAAAGGAAATCCCCCCTACGCCAGTGGCTGACTCGAACTCGTCGCTGAAGAACTCAATCGCGAACTGAAAATAGCGCCGCGGACTCGGCGAAACCACCGGCACCCCTTGCAATGCGTCGGCCAAATCGGCGTCCGACTCAACCAGCGCGCTGACCGGATAGGGCGGCGACCATGCACTCCAGTTGGTCACGTCGTTGCGGATATTGCCCTTGTCTTCATTGCGCAACCGGCCAAAGTCAGTAGCCGTCAGCGAGATCTGATCCTGTTGCTCCAGCGACAGATCCTTGAATATCTGCAGCGCCTCGCGCAAATCGACATCCTCGTTGTCGAGCACCGTCTCAACCAAGGTTTTTAACTCGGCATCCTCGACATCGGCGGCGAATTTCCACGGCACTTCGTCGCCACGGGCCGTGGTCCCCGTCTGTCTGGATCCACCGCCCAAGCGGAAAATCTGCTCGCCCGGGCGAATTTTGTTGTATTCAACCGGCTGCGGGTCGTTGCCAGTACGGGTGCGGATCAAGACCCGAGATAGTCCACTGTCGCCCGCCTTCTGCTCGACCCAGCGCAGCGTTCCAAACAGCGACAGGTCGCCGAAGTCAAAAACATTGGAGATATAAGTGGCCTCGGGCACAAAGCCAGTGCCAAAGACTTGAAACTCAGCCAAGTCAAAGCCCGTCGCCGTCAGCGACTTGAGCCGCACGAACCGCACGTACTGGGGCGGGATCCGCACGTCAACTACCGGGTCTTCGTTTTGGTTGACCAGCACCACAGTCTCGCGGATTGGCACTCCCTCTCGCTGAGTCTCGGGTGTACCGTCATTGATAAATATCTCGAAGGCGCGCATAAAATCGTTCTGGTATGGAAATGCCGGAGCGGGAAACGCCGGGTCGGCATTGCGGGGAAAAAACTTGAAGCGATTGATCCCGAAGCGGGCCCCTAAGTCCAAATCGATGATAATGCCCAATACGCGCGCGCTCTGGCCACCAGCACTGGCGCGCAAATCCAGCGCCGTCTCGCCATCATTGTCGATGATACTGGGCAATTCCGGCCGGATGTTGATGGTATTGGGCGAGGTGATCGAGCCGCCGCGGGCCTCGGAATTAGCGCCAACGGCGATATTGAGCGTAGTATCAGCGCGCTGGGGAAAAATCCAATTTCTGAACCCCTCGGCATTGAAGTCGATGACCCCGCCGGGCGCATTGGTATTTTCCACCGAAGTCGCGCTGCGGATGACCGTGGCCTGAATCTCCCCACCACCGCTGACCCAATCCAGACCGCCTTCGCCGCCGACGATCACAACTTCAGCAGCAGCCGACCAGCCTCCGAGTAGGCACAATAAGAGAGCACATACGCTGGCGCGTTTCATAGGCAAAAGTTCGTCGATAAGTGAATTCAGATTCGAAAATGCAATAAGTTCTTTATTATTAAAGGCATTATGCGCAACCTACCACTGCGCAACCTCCTAGTTGGCCAACTATTTATAATCAATAGCCCTTAACGCCGCAAGCATCTTCCAAACCCTGCCTCATCCTATCGCCCCGGCGCTTTACTTTCATTCCCCCCCTTTTTCTTTATATTCGTTTTTTCTTTTTCCCCAAACTAGGAGTATCCCAGTACCATGAAAATGAAGCATCTCAACGCCTTACTCTTACTCAGTTGGTTTTTGGCCGCCTGCGAAAGTCAGCAGCAATCGCCGTCCTCGCCGGGCGAACTCGTCGTTGCCGAGGTCGGCGACAAGCCGATTACCGCGGCTGAGTTCGCCGAGTTCTCTTCCCTGATCCCCGAAGGTATGCGCGAAGGGGACACGCCGCTGGCCGTCGCCCGCAATCTGCTCAACAGCCTGATCGACAAGGAGTTACTCCTACAAGAAGCCCAGGCGTCCAACATCGAAAACATGACTTGGTTTATCGACGAGCTGACCAACTACGAACGCTCGCGCATCTTGCGTCTCTACGAGCAACGAGAAATCATCAGCAAGCTGAACATCACCGAGGAAATGGTCGATGCCCACTACCGCGCAACCCGCCGCGATCGCTCAATCCGCCTCGGCGGCATCATGGTCGATACCGAAGAAGAAGCCAACGCCCTCTACCAGCAGCTTCAAGATGGTGCCGATTTTCACCAACTGGCCCGCACCCACTCGGTCCACCGCGAAAGCGCCGAGCGCGGCGGCGATACTGGGCTGTACCAGTTGCGCGACCAACTCATGCCCGAAGTCGTAGCCAAAGTAGCCGACCTAGAAATCGGCGAAATTGCTCCGCCGGTGTCGATGCTCGTAGCCCGCGAGCAAAAGTTTGCCATCTTCACCGTGCTCGACGAAATCCCAGCACCGCTAGAAGCCTCCGAGGCTCGCATCCGCGAAGAATTGCTCATCGCCCAGCGCAACCAGCGCCTGCAAACCATGCTCGATTCCCTGCGGGGCGAATACCATCCCCAACCGCAACCGCAAAACCTCGCCCTGTTAGCTGAGCGCATAAGCCAGTTCACCGGCGAGGAGTTCTCCCCCGCCGAGGACGACGCGGCCTTGTCTGTCTGCACCTTTGACAAGGGAGACCCCATCGGCTTGGGAACATTCGTCGAGACCATCCGCCAGATGAAAATAGCGCCGCAAATGCTGATCGACACCGAGCGCGCCGCGGACTTGCTCGACCGCCGGGTCATCCCCGAACACCTGTTCATGTCTGAAATCATCAACGCCGGGCTAGACCAAGATCCCGAGTTCCGCGCCAGCATCGCCGCCAAGCGCCAAGAACTTATGGTAACCGGCCTCCGCAAGATCATGGTTGACCAACAACTGTCGGTCACCCCAGAAGAAGCCCGCACCTTCTACGACGATCACCCGGAGAAATTCACCAAACCCACGACCACCGTCGCCATCGAAATTCTGGTCTCCAGCGACTCGCTAGCCCAGCATCTGTTCACTGAACTGGCACAAGCCACCGAAGCCGAGGCCGAAACCCTCGCCGTGCGTCACAGCGAACGCGCCGAAGCCCTCCACCACAACGGACGCATCAATTTCAATGTATATACAGAGCAATTCTTCCCTAGCATCTCCGGCTTGGCCCAAGACCTCGCGGTCGGCCAAGTGGGCGGCCCAGTCCGCACCCAGCGAGGCTATTCGGTTTTCAAAGTCTTGGATCGCCAACGCGAACACATCCCCTATACTGAAGACTCAGAACGACGTGCCCGAGCCTACGTGCTCATCGACAAGGCCCAGAACCGCTACGTCGAATACGTGCGTAGTCTGCGCAAAGTCTATCCGATAACCATTCACGAAGATCATTTGAAGCAGTACACCGCCGCCCAAAGCTGATGATCTCCCCCCTGTGGGCGCTTTGCTGCCTCCTTCTAATACCATTCGGCGCACGCGCCGACCGCGCCGACACCACCATCGCCGACCAGACCTACGCTCTGCTTCCGGCGGCTGACTTGCTCTCTCGCCTACAACGGGCCAAAGAGCCGATCCACCTCCGCGCCACCGCTGTCGTCGGCCCTCTCTACGCCCCAACTGCCGGTATCGACACCGTGCGCGCCTCTTTCCATCTCGACGACGTCTTCTTCTTCGACGAGGTCACTCTCAACGACGTGGTCTTTCTCGCTCCGGTGCAGGGCGAGCGCATTACATTTGCCGGCGGCCTCTCCCTGATAAATGCCCATTTCCACAGCGCGTTCGGCCTGCGCGCAAGCCGGTCTGGTAAGCACCTCAACTTCAAACAGGCAGTCTTTGGTGCCGACGCCGACTTTGCCGACGGCGATTTCGCTGGCCCCAATTCGTTTATCAACGCCCGCTTCGCCGGTGCCGCCCGCTTCGCTCGTACCCATTTTGCGACCGCTGCTTACTTTGAAGGCACTCACTTTGCCGGTCAGGCCGACTTTACCGACGCCCGCTTCACCGGTGTCGCTTCCTTCAAGGACGCCCGTTGGAATGGCCCGGCTTCTTTTGCCGGTGCCCGCTTTGCCGAACGCGCCCTCTTCTGGCGGAACCAGTTTCTCGCTACAACCGATTTTGCAGCGGCCCGCGCCGATGGGGAGGTTTCCTTCAACCGAGCCACCTTCGCCAACCAAGCTCATTTTGCTGATTTTACCTTCGCCCAAGCCGCCCACTTCGCCAATGCGACCTTTGCCCGCGCGGACTTTGGCGGCAGCTACTTCCGCAAAGAAGCCGACTTTAGCGGCGTCCAAGCACAGACCCTGCGTTTCAACGCCTTTTTCAATCGCTCCCTCGACTTGCGCCGCGCCGCTATCGGCACCCTCGATCTGCACCCAAGTACCCAAGCCGATTCGACCTTTGCCGCAAGCGCCCAACTCTACTTGCAGCAAGCCTATTTCGATCGCCTGCGCGTCCGCTGGGAGCACGTGCGCCGCCGGCTAGCCACTGCCGACTCGGCAACATTCGCCACACTCGACCCTGCCTATAACAGTCTGCGGCACCACTTCCTCGCCCAAGGACTAAAAGACGACGCTGTAGCCTGCGAGATCGAGCGCCTAGATCGCCAGCGCCACGCCCTTAGCTGGGCCGCGCCCCAACGTTGGGCGTTAGAGCTGTGGAACCTCTGTTCCCGCTACGGCACCTCCCCCCTACAACTCGTCCTCTGCATTCTCGGCAGCATCCTCCTTTGGGCGCTGATCTATCGGCTGGTCCCTAGTCTGCAGTCCGCCAACGGCGACGAACGTCCCACCTTCGCCGACTGCATACGCTTCAGCATCCACACCTTCACCCGCACCGATCCCTATCCTTGGTACGCGACCGGCAAGCTCAAACTCTTCGCCACCTTCCAAACTCTGCTGGGCTGGACCGCGCTCGGCTTATTGCTCGCCGTGATCTTGGCGCATCTGCTGTGAGCACTTCGTGGCCGTGGCTGGCTGTCCTCGCGCTGTTGGGTGGTTGCACTGCTGAGCCTCCTGCGCCCACTGCCTCGATCCACTTTGTCGATGTCGGCCGGGACGCCGGCTTGGACTTTACCCACTTCAACGGCTTTTCCGGGGAGTACTACTACGTCGAAACATTCGGCGCTGGGGCCGCCTTCTTCGACTACGACGGCGATTGGGACCTCGACCTCTATCTAGTCAACGGCACTTACTTAGAAGGGCTTCCCCCCGACCCTCTACCGCGCAATCACCTCTACCAAAATCAGGGCCAAGGAACCTTCCACAACGCGAGCGGCCCTGAAGCCGCAGCCGACCCAGGATATGGCTTCGGGGTCTCGGCCGCTGATTACGACGGCGATGGCGATCAGGACCTCTTCGTCGCCAACTACGGCCCCAATGCCCTCTACCGCAACGACCGCGGCACCTTTACCCGCAATGAGGTCGGCGTCGAGGACCCACGGTGGGGCACCAGCGCCGGTTTCTTCGACTACGACTTGGACGGCGACCTCGACCTTTTTGTCGCCAACTACGTTCACTTCAGCCTCGACGCCAATATCGTCTGCAAGGTCGGCAAGACCCGCTCCTACTGCGAGCCGGCCGCCTATGCCCCAATCGGCGACATCCTCTACCGCAACGACGGCGACCGTTTCTCCGACGTCACCGACCCAGCCGGCATCACCTTAGAGGGCCGCGGCCTCGGCGTGGCTTTTGCCGACTACGACTTGGACGGCGACACCGACCTCTACGTGGCCAACGACGGGACGATGAACTTTCTCTACGAGAACCAACGCGGCACTTTTGCCGAGGTCGGGCTAGCGGCCGGCACCCGCTACGACGAACACGGCCATGCCGAGGCCGGCATGGGCACCGACTTTGGCGACTACGACCGCGATGGCGATATGGACCTTTTCGTCACTAATTTTGCCTTTGAGACCAACACGCTCTATCAAAACGACGGCCAAGGCCAGTTCTCCATCGCCTCTGGGCGACTCGGACTAGGCGAGGTTTCGCTCCGGCCCCTCGGCTTTGGCACCCGCTTCCTCGACTACGACAATGACCGCGATCTCGACCTCTTTGTCGCCAACGGACACGTCATGGACGTGGTCGCCGAATGGGACTCGACCCAGACCTACCGCCAGACCAACCAGCTATTCCGCAACGAGGCCGGCCAACACTTCGCCGACATCTCTGCCAGTATGGGCCCAGCCTTCGCCCAAGCCAATGTCGGGCGCGGCACGGCCGTGGCCGACTACGACGACGACGGCGATCTCGACCTGCTGATCACCACCGTGGCCGCCCCACCGCGCCTACTGCGCAACGACGGCGGCAACCGCCACCACTGGTTGCAAATTTTCCTCATCGGCCGGACCCATCCCGACGCCCTTGGTGCCCGCGTAACCGTCACTGCTGACGGTATTCGGCAAACGCAGGAGCGCCAATCGGGCAGCAGCTATCTCTCCAGCCACGACCCACGGTTGCACTTCGGCCTAGGAACGGCCACCCGCGCCCATGTGGAAATCACATGGCCTTCCGGTCAAGTGCAAACCCTCGAAAACGTCGCCGCCGACCAAGTGCTCCGCATCGAGGAACCGTAGAAGAGCACTTTGACGAGAGCAGCTTACCCATGGCCCGCCCCAACATCCTCTTCATCCTCTCCGACCAGCACAGCAAATTCCACCTCGGCTGCTACGGCGACCCGCTGGTGCGCACCCCGCACCTCGACCGCTTGGCCAGCGAAGGCATGCGCTTTGCCAATGCGTACACCCCCTCGCCTTTGTGCGCGCCAGCGCGCATGGCCTTTATGACCGGGCGGCGGCCCAGCGCCAACCAAGTCTGGGGCAACGACCACATCCTCAACTCAGCGTTGCCGACTTGGGCCCACACCCTAGGCGCGGCTGGATACGAGACCGCGCTGCTTGGCCGCATGCACTTTGTCGGCCCCGACCAGCGCCACGGCTTTGAGCACCGACCCATTGGCGAGCACACCGCCCGGCATCCGGGTGCGGCCCAACAGGGCGGGCCACTGTTCAAGAACATTCCCTCCAGCACCTCGGGCCAGACCCGCGAATGCGTCGAAATAGCCGGGTACGGCCGCACCACGTACCAAGCCTTTGACGACCGCGTCGCCGAGGCAGCTTGCGCCTATTTGGAGGAAAAGGCACAAACGCACGACCGGCCCTTTGCCGCAGTAGCGGGCTTTGTGCTGCCGCACTGTCCGTTCTTCGCCCCCAAGGATCTGTACGATTACTACTACGACCGCGTCGATGTGCCGCAACCCGACCCGACCGGAGAGCCAGCGGCAGTGACCCATTTCAAAAAGCGCCGCCTCATTGACGAGCCGCTGCCCAAAGAGCGCATCCGCGTGGCGCGGGCGGCCTATTTCGGCCTGTGCGAATACTTCGACCGCAAAGTCGGCCAGCTCCTCGACAAACTCGACGAGACCGGCTTGCGCGACAATACCTTGGTGATCTACTCCAGCGACCACGGCGAAATGGCCGGCGAGCACGGCTGCTGGTGGAAGAGCAATTACTACGAAGGCTCGGTCAGCGTCCCCCTCATCGCCCGTTTGCCCGGCGTGATACCAGCGGGCGTGGAGAACCCAGTGCTGTGCAATTTGCTCGATTGGGCACCCACCGCCGTAGAAGTGGCCGAAGGTGAGCCTCTGCCCGCAGCCGACGGCCATTCTCTTTGGCGCGAACTACAGGGCCACGCAGATGACGCCCGCCCCGATACCACCTTCAGCGAACTGGGGCCCTCGCGCGGCGATGCTCCTTCGCGCATGATCCGGCAGGGACCGTGGAAGCTCTACAAATACCACGACGACACCCCGCCAGCGTTGTTCAATCTGGCGGACGACCCAGGAGAATGGAACGACTTGGGCCGCGCAGATGCCTACGCTGACCTACGGCAACATCTGCTCGACCAACTCTACGCGGATTGGGACCCCGAACAAGTGGTGCAACGCAGCGCCGAACTAACGCGGGATGCGCAAGTGCTGGCGGCGTGGGGACAAGCAGTGCAGCCTCGGCACGAAGATACCCTGCCCGTCGAAGACGTCGAGGATGTGGTGCGCTGTTGAGAAGCTCGCCTCACATGTACGACAGAAAATGCCCGGTCTCCCCCAACACGCCGTCAATACACAACCACAACCCAGCCGCGGTCGCCTCGCCCAAGATCAGCCCTAGGAAAAACGGCTTAGCTCGCTCGTAGAGCGGCATCCCTCCCCACTTGACAATGCCCAGCTTGAGCGCCCACGCGATGAGCACCGAAAACCACACCTGATTAGCCAGCCAGCCGACGCTGACGATAAACCCCAGCGGGTGCAACGGCCACCAGTAAAACCGGTGATGACCCCACAACAGCACGGCCTCGACGAGACCACCGATGCCGGTGAACAACCAACCGCGCATATCGGCTGGCAGCGGATCGACAATCGGCCGCGCCATATCAGTAAACGTGCGATTGGCCTGACGGGTCATAAAAAACGGATGCAAATTGATCCCGCCGTGCTCGTAGCACACCTGAAAAATAATCCACGTCGCCCCAGCTAAACTCACCACTAACGCCAGCGCCATCCCCCAAAACAGCCGCCTCTTAGAACCAACCACCGCCTCGGCCAGCTTGAGCGAATTGGCCGCGGCAATCATCGGAAAAACCCGCATCTCGGACTGCCAAACGTACGTAAAAGTCAAGGCCGTCAGCCCCTTGGCTCCAATCACCGGTGCGCCAACCGCGGAGATGACGAAAAACGCCGCCACCATCGGCGAGCGCGCCGTCGCCAGCCCGGCCGTGGCTACCGCTCTTGTGACGAACACGTAGAAGATCAAGCACACCAGCAAAAACAGCGGCAAAATCGCCAACGGCACCCCAGACGCCCACAGCCACACG
Source organism: Candidatus Latescibacterota bacterium (assembly GCA_022825835.1). Taxonomy (GTDB): domain Bacteria; phylum Latescibacterota; class UBA2968; order UBA8231; family UBA8231. Next base: position 8,107 of record JAJDVZ010000167.1, on the reverse strand, counting down.
CCCACAAAAAGCAGACTGGCCAAAAAGCCAAAGACCGCCACCCGATAGGAAAGCATTTCCCCCGCATCATCCACCGTCGAATCGCCGCGCCACGCCTTGCGCCACACCGCCCCCAAGTGTCGCCGCCCCATCCACAAGGTGTAGGCGACGAAAATCAAACACGCTCCCATCACCTCGTGCGTCAGATCCGCGGTCTGCGAGTAGGAATAGAGACTGAGCTTTTCGGTACTGGCAATGCCCAGCGAGGTAAAAATCCCCTCTTGCGCCTTGTTGAAGAGGTAGAAAAACCAAATCGAAAAGGAAATGTTTAGGTTGACCAAATAGAAAAAGCCGATCCACGCGTACACCCAGTGCAGATTCAGCTTCGGCCCCTCGCCGATCCACTCTAGTAGCCCAGCCGACTGAATCGGTAGCGGCACCGCCGGGAAATAATAGTGCAGCCCCTTGAACGACAGCAGGACGAATGGTACTGCAAAGCCGATCCACAACAACCGCTGCTTAAAAAGCGGCCCCAGCTTAAACCCCGGCCGGCCCTCCTCCACCATCTTGAGCGGCAGTTGCACCATGGGATAGGCCAGCCGCTCGTGCTGCGACCACTGCCGGTGCAGAATGGAACTCATGCAGAGCATCATAAAGCTCAGCACCAAAAAGAAGACGTACCAATAGCTCAGCGTCTCACTCCAAGCTCCCCACGGAATGCTCTCCCCAGGCGACAACCCCTCGTGCAAATCGACAATCGCCTGCCGGTCCTGCGGAGCCAGCCACGGCGTCACGTGCGGGAAGAAGACCTCGCCCCAGTTGTTCTCCGGGGTCGCGTAGTAATACAGCCCGCTGATGATCGGAATCAGGTAGCCGACAAACGCCTGCGTTGGCACGGCCGACGCCAACAACATCATCGCATAAATGAGCACCAAATCGGCCCGCCCCAAGGCGAGGCCGCGACCCAGCACCCGCAGCAGGGTATTGACCCCCACCACCAAGACGAAAAACAGGAAGATCGCTCCGGGCGACGAGCTGTTGAGGGCCATGAACGATCCTTGCAGCATAATTATCGCGTAGGGTGCTCCCGCGCCGATGCACAAGGCCAACAGCGCCCCCACCGCAAACCCCCGCCAAGTAAAGGACGCCGACTGTTCCTCTGCCGCCTGCTCCTCCACGCGCTCCTCGGCCTGTTCGGCCGCCAGCTCCCGCGCCGACTCCACGTGCTGGACGCGCTCGGCCTCCCGCAGCGCGTACCAAATCAACATCTGCTTGCGCAGGGCCTCCACCAACCGCAGGTTGAGCCGCTGCCAGTAGTGGCGCTCGCCGCTTAGCCGACGCAACCGGACTTCCATCGCCCGCGCACGGTCTCCGGTCGGCACGAACTCCACAACCACCTCTTGACTCACCCCCAAGTCAAACGGAGCCAGCCACAGCGCAAACGAGAGGCGATAGCCATCGGCTTGCGCCACTTGCATATCCTCGACGTAAAAATCCCCCAGCGTCGCCCGACCAAAAGCCCCAAAGTAGTTGGCCAAAAAGCCGCACACCCCTTCGACTTCTCCCTCGCCGAGCATGAAGGGGAACTCAAACAGCCACTCGTCGCCGCTGGGCGGGTCCGGCCGCCAGCGCCGCACCACGTCTGGCACCGCCTGCCGCGCCGCCACCCGCGCCGGATAGATCGTCGATAGCAACACCACCCCCATTACCGCCAGCGCGGCCCCAATCGCCGCCAGCGACGAGTAGTTCAAGGTAATGCCCTGCAACAGCCCCAGCCCCAACAACACCTTCCCCAACCCTTGACCCAGCAAATAGCCCAGCGTCGTCCCCAGCACCGCATAGACACAGGCTTCGGCCACAAACAGCAGCGCGATGTGCAACGGTGCCAGCCCCACCGAGGAGTAGATGCCGATCTCGCGCAGGCGTTCGTACACCGCCCCCAGCATCGCATTGAGCACAATGAGCGCGGCCACCAGCGCGGGAATCGCCAGCGCCCCCAACCCCTGCACAGCCGTCAGTCCCACCGAACTGAGCGCCATCACCTCCCCGGCCGACGAGCCGACAAACAAAGTGGCCGCCACCCGCGTCAGATAGTCCTCGACCAGCGCTTGCCCATCGGTCGCCTCCGGAAAGCGCACGGCCACCGAGCGCAAGCTGCCCCCGGCCTCGGCCAGCGTCTGATAGGGCACGATGACCACATGCTGCGGCTCTAGATGGATGAAGGGCCGCAACTCGTGCGGATCCTCCTCGCCAGCAATATCCACATCCCGCGCCGCCCCTAGCTGGAGCATCTCTGCGCCCGACAGGACAAAATCGGCCGGCATCAGGCTCTCGTCGTCGAGGTCGCGCAGTTCACCCAACCGCTCCGGGTCGGCAATCCCGCGCACCTTAAGCGCGCGCCCGAACACCTCGACCTGGTCCCCAACTCCAACGCCCAACGCCTCAGCCATGTCCAATGGCAGGATACAGGTGGCCTCGTCATCTGCGGCAAAAAACGACCCCGCCACCAAGCTCTCATCCACCTCGGTGATCTGCACCTCCTCCGGCGTCAGACCCAACAAGCCCGTAGCCCGCACTGCCGTCCCTGCCGCGGCCACCGCAATCCAGCCCCCCTTGCCGCCTTCAGCCGCGTACCAGCCGCGCCGCCCCATCCAGCCACTGCTGCCAAAATGCGACTCAGCGTAGTCGAGCGCCTCTGGCGTCAAGCGCTCCCAGCCGCGGTCGCGGATGAGGATCCCAGGGTATGCCCCAGCGTGTGGCAGCCGGAAACTCGCGTAGCGGATTTGCTGTTCAAACGAGGTAAAGGAGAGCAGGGTAAACGTCAAAAGCGTCAGCGTCGCCAGCGTCAGACCGGTGCGCAGGGGCCGCCGCCGCATATTGGAAATCCCGAGCATGAAGGCCGCATAACTCGCGCTCATACGGCTCAGATCCTGGGCGTGGACCCGCGTCTGCTGGCTCTGGTGCTGGGCCATGACGCGATTGAACCGGCCCACCAGCATAAAGAGCACGAAGGCAGCCATTGCCATGATGGCAAACGCCAACAGCACCACCAGCGGCTCGGCCAACTCAAAGGCTGGATGCACCTGCGCCAAAATCAGCCAAATCGCCAGCAATAACAGCCCAAAGCCCGCGAGCTGCCGGCGGATATCGGCCGCGGCAAACAAGAGCCGCTCCCCGAAAAAGGCCGCTGGCAACAACAGCGCCATAAAGAAGATCACCCCTTCGAGGACATCGTTGAGTGTCGCCAAGACCTCTGGGTAGGCCCGCGTCTCCAAGCCCAGCGCCTTGCGGCTCCACGCCACGTACTCATCCCACTTCAATTGTTCTGCCGCTGCTTCCGCCTCGGCGATGGCTGCCGCCGCCTGCGCGTGCAGGCGCGTCAACCGCTGATTTTCAATGCCGTGCTCCTTGAGCACCCCCAGCCGAGCCGCATTCAAGTTCCACACGTCCCGCGCCGCCTGCAGCGTCGCTCCCCCAAACCCCTCCTCGGTCAGCAAAAATCCCCGGCCTCGCGCCTCGGTCTCGCTTTGGCTGCTTTCGCTGTTGAGCAGCAAAAGCTGGTCGTCCAAAATCACTTTGACGCGATCGTCGGCCACCGCATCAGCCGGCCCGTAGATCACCCCCACCGAGCCGGTGCTGCTTTTACCTAGCGCGTACCCGTACTGGCGCGGCTCGACCCCGGCCGCCGACAGCACCTTGACTTCGTTCAACGCACGCAAAAGGCGCGGCTCGACCAAGCCGTACAGGGGCCGACCCTCCCCGGGAAAGAGCACGGCGATCTGCTCGTTTTGCGGCCAGCGCACATTTTTGGCCAAGCGGCCATCCGACCTCGGTTTCCCGTGGTGCGCTTGTGCGCGCTTACTCAAATCCACGACGTGGGTAATCACCCCCTGCTCGGCGTCCAGCACCGCCACCGCCAGTGGATACGTCCCCTGCACCAGCCCAGGGACCCGCACCAGCCCGGCGGCATCCGCGAGAAAGTAGCGCGTGTCGCGCACCCCTTTGCGCTCTTCTTCTTCTACCTGCACCGCCACCAAGGCCCCGGCCACTGGCCGGTCTGGCACCTGACTGCGCCGGGGGAACGTCCGCGCTTTGACTCGCAAATCCCGCAGCCGATCTTTCAACGCCTCTTCGAGCCGCTCCCGTCCAGCCAACAGCGCCGTATCGGCCAACGCATGGGCCAGCAGATCAGCCACCAACGCCGCCTGCCCCTCCACATTATCCCACGCCACGCCCTCGCTCGTATCCCGTGGCAAGTCCAGCGCAAAGCGAGCATCGCCTACCGTGGCCAGCGTCAGCGAAGGAAACCCCGCCTCGAGCGCCAGTTCCCCATCAGCAACCAACCCCCCAGGCATATAGCTATCCCAATCCATCCCCCGAATTGGGCTGATGCCGTTGGCCACTGCCTCGGCGCGGCCCAGTTCCTCCGCATATTCGGTAAAGCGACGGCCAAAGGGCACGAAAAACCGCTTGAGCGCGTAGCTGTCCGTGTTGTTCCACAGCACCACCCGCTCACCGTGGCTAGACAAATCAAGACCAATGAACAGATGAATATCTAGCGGCTCGGCCAGCCGGGCCGCGTAGTGCTCTTGGCGGCGCGCGTGCCGGTCGAGAAAGGCGACCATGCCCTGTCGCCCTTGAAAGTGGGCACTCAGCGCAGCGAGTATCACCGTGTGCGCCGGCGGGTTCGCCTGCAAGCGAGCGGCCACCTCCAACAGCGCCGCCACACTCACCGCCGCCTCTGCCCCCGGTGCCTTCGCAGGTACCACCGACGGCGCGTCGTAATACGCATGGACCAGCACCGTCTCATCCTGCGCGGTTCCCGCATCCTTCCCCGGCACTATCGCCCACACGTTGTACGCCATCCGCTCCTGCCAATCCATCCGCCCCCACAGCCCCACCTCCACCTCGCCATCCACCAACCGCCGCCGCAGCCTTTGCCCAGCGTCCCCCTCCACCCAAAAACGCGGCACGTCCAACGGCGCTTGCACGTACTTGCCTTGCGCCTGCTGCGTAGTAGAAGAATCCGCGGCCACAAACACCACCGCCCGCGCCCCCAGCGACGCGGCTTTCAGCCAAGCGTCCCCACTGGCAAAGTCCAGCACCACCACCCGCCCAGCCACCTCCTGCCCATTGAAATCCCCCCAATCCCCATCGCCGCCCCAAATCGCCAGTGCCCGCAACCCTTCCGGCGGCACAGTCGAAGTCTGCGCCCCATTCGGCCACACCGCGTACAAAGGCACCGACTCACCTTCCCATTCCAACCGCCCACCCTTGTCCATCGGCACCACCACGGCAAAGGAGTCGCGCCGCGTCGCCAGCCCCAACGCCTGCAACCGCCCCTCCACATACTCCGCCGCTTGGGCACTCCCCGGATAGCCAGCCACCCGCGATCCCAGCGAGGACAAGTGCTCCACAACAGCTCGCGGCCCTGCCGAAGCCGCCACCGGGCCGCTGACAAAGGCGACCAAAAAGGCAATAATCAATGCAGTCATAGCGTCCCAATATCGTCCCCAAGCATTCCGTCTAGCAACCTATTCACTGACGTTATGCAATTTTACAATCGTTTAGTCCAGTCATGCCTGCACAAACAGGTATCCAGCGGTTCGGTGGAGTACCCGACCCTGTGCGACCTGAGCCGGTTGCTTTCCATGTTCGCGGCGGAACCTAAAGGGGGTCTCACACGTTTTTTCTTTTGAGGTTGTTTTTTACCGACTGCCGCCGAGGAATCCACAGAGAATGCTTCTGCAAGGCGGCGGTCCAACAAGGAGGTGTGCTATGTATTACCGCGTGATAGGGGCTGTCGTCGTCTTGCTAATGGCGGCCGAGATGAGCGTTGCCCAAGACGATGCTGATTTCTTTGGCGAGGCCACCGGCCAAGGCCCGGTCGGCCACGTCGGCGTCAAGGACGACACCGCAACGCTGGAGTCGCTGACCGAACACGCCGACCGGATCACCGTCGGCCAAGTCGGTACCATGCGCCGAGTGCTTGAAAACCACGTCGTCCATACCCAAGAAGGGCAGCCGATTACCGGCACCTTCGTCTTTACCTATGTCGATCTGACGCCTACCGAGCACATCGTCGGGGATTCGGTCGGCACGGTAACGGTGCGCGTGTTGGGCGGTTTACACCCGGACGGCACCAAGTTTACTACCTATGCTGACGCGCCTTCGCTGGCGAGCGAAGAGCAGGTATTGGTGTTTCTGGAAGAGACGCCGGAGCGCGGTCCCGACGAGGAGTTGGTGCATCAGATTGCCTACCACCGGGCGGGCAAGTTCCGCGTTGAGGGGGAGGGCGCGGCAGCGCGTTTAGTGCGCGATCTGCCCAATAGCGCCCTAGAGATCGATGCCAGCGAAGGCATTGGCGAAGCCCCGATTCCCTTGGAGAAGATGAAGGCATTGATCCGCTCCGAACGGGCGGACGATTGAGCAGCAAGTCTTTTTCATTTTTACGCTTAACGAGGAGAGAGGAAATGAAACCTATGTTCAAGCTCTTGTGGATCCTACTGGTTAGCCTGTTGGTTGTCGCGGAAGATGGGGAGGCCGATGATTATGCCATACTTTATCTACGACCTAGCTATAGCGAGGGTTCTTTCACCAACATTAACAGACTGAATACAAATTATAGGGCCGTAGATGGTGAAGATAAAGGCGATTTGGATAATCCCCCGGACCCCACCAAAAAATGGGTTTTCTGGGATGCCTCCTCCGTTAGTTTCAAAATGGGATTTCCCTCCAGTGATTTCAGTTCTTTTGCTCCGATGACGAAGTGCTATACGGAGTGCCATCGCCTCTTGGGATAACATTGATGCGAGTGTGCTCAGCATCACGTATAACGGAATGGATATATACCTAACCAACGATCCCAACGACGGGGTCAATACCATTTTCTGGTCCAACCATAGCACCATCAGTAATGTTAATGGCTTTACCCTGATTACTGCCCCAACTAGCGGTGCCGACATCGGCGAATTTTCTGATGTGGACATCGTTCTCAACGACAGGCGACAATGGACGACCACCATGGCTCGCTGTGGGACGGGTCCCAAGGATGTGCAAGACGTCGTGACCCACGAATTGGGTCATGCTCTCGGTTTGGCCCATTCTACGGGTCGGAATACGATGACTTCCAGTGCTGTCTTATGTCAGAACGCCGACTCCACGTACTACAAAACGCTAAAACGACGGAGGCTTACGGACAACGATAAGGACGGTTACCGGTATATTTACGTAGGCTCTAACAGCGTTCGCTCTCGGTTTGGTGGAGATAGCCAGAGTTCAAAGATCGTAGCCAGCGATGGCGCAAGGGAGAGTGGTGTTACACAAGCAACCGTTTTCCCCAATCCGTTCAATCCAGAAGTCACCATCACCTTCGACTTGACGCATTCGGCGTCCGTATCGGTGCGTATCTACAATGAGCTCGGACAACAGGTGCGGATACTGGCCACTGAGGGGGTGCGTCCGGCCGGAAGCTACCAATTCGTCTGGGACGGTCGCGATCAAGCCGGGCAGTTCCAAGCGTCGGGCACGTATCTGCTAGTGCTTTCAGTAGATGGGGACATCGAGACGCACAAGCTGACGCTGCTGCACTAAAGCGAACTATGCGGACTCTTGGTCTTCTTGCCTTGTTGGGGGTCGTGTCGCCGTGTGTATCTGTTTGGGGTCTGCCGCCATGTGGTGCGCCGGGCACCATCACTACCGTAACGGCTCCCACCGACGATTATCTCGCCGCCTTTGGCGACTATAAGAGCTACGTACCCTTTGGCTTGGCGTTAGACCCGTCGGGGCATCTCTATGTGGCCGACGCCTCACTGATTTACCGCCTTGAAGCCGATGGCACGGCCACGCTCCTCGTCGGCGTTCCACAGACCCGCAGAGAACGAAGGGACAATGTCTTACTAGACAGCGTCGCGGCACTGAACGCCCGCATTGCGCCGGGGGCGATGGCCTTTGACCAACAAGGTCGGCTCTACTTTGTTGATCACGTCCTGATTCCCTTACACTTTTACTTTTTTTAGGCTGTTTTGTTTTTCACGGTTCTGATTCCTTTGGGCGACAAGCGCGCCTTGAAGGGGGGCAAGCGATTCAGTTGGAGCGCGATCCAGCGTTTGAGCCATCTCCGGCCGAG
>JAJDVZ010000140.1:0-28995 GCA_022825835.1 Candidatus Latescibacterota bacterium | reverse complement strand
CGCACGCTCAGGACGCCCGTGAGGTTGTTTTCCGTGCCGATCCTGACGGCATTGCCAGCAAAAACAAAAGAAGGCAGCAGCCAATTGCGGCTATACGTGAAGGAGGCATCGACTTGCGGCAACCCCGCCGCTCGCGCTACGCGTAGCTCTTCGCGCCCGCGCAGCAGATCAATGCGGGCTTGCAACAGGTGCTCGTTGTTTTCTTGCACCAAAGCCAACCCGGTTTGCAAGTCGAGAATCAGCGGCTCGGCCTCTGCTCGGGACAGGCGGCTGGAGACCGCACACAAGACCATCAAGCAAAACGCCCCCACCCCGGTCTTGTTCAACATAGCAAACCGCGCTGCCGCAACCACGCCTCGACCTCCACTCCTCCCACATCGGCCAGCATAACGCCGTCGATTTCGACGCAGGGCGAGGCGTATTGTCGGCTCTTGGCAACCATTTCCGCAAAGGCTTTGCGGTCGCTGGTAATATCCAATTCCTCGTATGGTAATCCGGCTCTATCGAGTACCGTCCGCACGCCCGGACTCCAAGGGCAATACGGATTGAGATACGCTTTGATTATAGGAGTAGTCTGTTCCACTTTGGCCTTTCCGATGTACAAGGGACGCGATATATTGAGAAAAACATATCGCCCGCCTCTCATCCCTGTCAAGGAAGGGGCCTCAATCTATGAAACCTCTGGTCTTGTTCCACGGCGGCTGTAACGACGGTTTCTGTGCCGCGTGGATCTATCGCCGCTACGTCAACCCGCAAGCCGAGTTTAAAGCGGTTCAATACAACACCGACCCGCCAGCTACGGCCGACCGCGATGTCGTCATCCTCGACTTCAGCTACGAGCGGGCGCAGCTCATGGAGATGCACGATCACGCCCGCTCGCTTTTGGTTTTGGACCATCACGAGACGGCCGCGCACGCCTTGGCCGGGCTCGATTACTGCGTATTCGCCGAGGACAAATCTGGGGCGCGCATGACTTGGGAATACTTTTTCGACCCCCGCTCTCAGGTCAGTGCCAACGCCGTCCCTTGGCTGGTGTCCTATACTGAAGACCGCGACCTGTGGCGGTGGGCCTTGGCTGATTCTAAGGCTGTCAACGCCGCCCTCGCCTCGTACCCGCGCGACTTTGCGGTGTGGGACGAAATCGCCGAGCGCGGCCCACAAGCCCTCGCCGTGGAAGGGCAAGCCATTCTCCGCTTCCAGCACCGGCTCATCCGGCCGCGCGTTCGGTACCACGGTTGGACCACCATCAGTGGGTTTCGCGTCCCCATTACCAATGCCACGTTTCTGACCTCTGAAATCGGCAATGCCCTCGCCGAAGGGCATCCTTTTTCCGCAGTGTTCTTCGTTCGTCCCGATAGCAAGGTCGTGTACAATCTGCGCTCCAAAGGAGACGAAGCCGCAGATGTGGGTCGCATCGCACGCGATTACGGTGGTGGAGGGCACAAGCACGCGGCGGCTTTTACCCTAGAGACCATGCTGCCGATGGAAGCGGGAGCGTAAATTACCTCCGAACAGCGCTATCTGTTCGACATCAACGGCTATTTGCACCTTCAAGCAAAACAGGCACCTGCGATAAGTCGCAAGTGCCTGTTTTTTTGGTGAGCCCACTGGGAATCGAACCCAGGACCTACGGATTAAAAGTCCGGTGCTCTACCAGCTGAGCTATAGGCTCTATCGGGGTTGTATCTAATTAAAAATAAGCGGTTTGCGTAACCCCCGCAAGACTACTATCCCACGCGGCGGCTTTTATCCTAGATAGCGATGCTGCAAGTAAATTCAGTAGGCCAAAGTAATGATTTTGCTCGTTTCCTGCGTCTGTGCGTCGCCTTGCACTTTAACTCGCAAAATGTAGTTTCCCGGCGCGGCCAACTGCCCAAATTCGTCCTGCCCATCCCAACTCAACGTTATCGGCCCGGCTGTTTGCTGCTGATCGTGTAGCACCCGAACTTTTCGTCCGCTCAGGTCGTAAAGTGCCACGTGCAGCAAGCGGGGCTGGAGGACGTTCAACAGGGCGAACTCTATCCGCAGCCTATCGCCGATGCCATCTCCATTGGGAGTCACGAGCGCGGCTGACACCGAGAGTCCGTCAATTAACGTAGGGCCGACCGGCAGCGACACGGCAATCGCGTCGCTGGCAACCGCGTCGCTGGCATCGCCCACATCCACCCGCTGCCTTACCTGTTGCGCTCCCCGACCGCTGGCCAAGAAAACCTCAAAGGGCATCTGTTGGCGGTATATCGTGCTGGCGAAGTCGAGTTCAATCAACCCGGCCCGCACGAACGGATCGGCAAAGGTAATGTCCCATCCGCCATCTACTTGGGCGACCTCCGCGTCCAATACCTGCCCCCCAGAGCGGAGCTCACCAAGCTCAATGTCTGCCCCTGAACGCATGAGCAACTGATCGAAACCCGTGCTGCCAGCACCTGCGTCCCAACCAAGATAATAGGTAAATTCCGTGCGCTGCCCGGGTTCGGCTTGAATCGGGTAGATCTCCGCTCGCGTCGCTGCGGCCAAAGGCTCGTCGTAGCTGAGGGTCATCTCGTCGAGGACCGCTCCCTGCATCGGATCGTCACTGAGCAAATAGGCCTGCAATTGGACGAAACGCCTTGGCGTCGGCGAGAGAAAGCCCCTATCTGCCCGCTCGTACGCCTGACTCCAGATACTCCAGTCGTCGCCGGGCGAACGGACCGTATCAATCCGGCCCTTGAAACTGGGGATTAGCTTATTGTACTTCCTTTCGGTTACTTCCTTGCCGTTTTTGTCGTGGAAGACATAAGACTCCTGTAACAGATTGCCCGTCCGCGAGCGAATTTCTACGCGAGTCCTCTCAGGGGCCTCGACCTGCCAACTCAACCCTGTGGCGTTGCGCACAGCCCCCAAATCGTAGATCGGGGATTGCAAGGTGGTGCCCGCGGGATAGCCTTCGCCAAAGACTTGGAATTCGGCCGTCGTTCCCGTAATGCAACACTGCCTGTTCGGATAGCGCATCCGCAGATAGCGCAGCGGCCGGAGTGAGAACTGCTCTTCAAAGTGGACGATATCGCGCAAATTGCGGGGGTGTTCGGGCAACTCCCCTAGGACCTGCCAGCGCAGCGATCCGTCCGGAGCCAGCGATCCGTCCGACCCCCAGATGATATACCAAGGGAAGTGAATGGCGTTGCGTCGAGTCCAGCGCCAGTCAACGCTGCTGGGCGCGATACCGGCTAGATCGCCCAAAATCCGCACCCGATCGACCCAGTACAGGGCACCCAAATCAAAGGTGAATTCCGTGTCGCCCGGCTGGGAAAATCCCCAGTAGCGCCAACTCGACACAATATCGCCGTCAATCAGCGCGTTGCTATTGCCCGTTGACTCGTAGCCTTCGGCCCGCGTGCCGATTTCGTTGAGGATATCGACCTGACCGCCGCGTTCCCGCATCCCCAGCGAGATATTGTCCCCCACGGCCTCCACCGCAATCGAGCTAATCCCCGCTCCCACGGTGGGCAAATCCACTTCGATGCGGATGAATTGCAGCGGTTTAAGGCCGTATTCAATGACCAACTCCCGCTGCTGGTTGAAGCTGTAGCGGACGCGACCACTGTAGCGCACAATACTCGGCAAGGGCAGTCCGGTCGAATCAAAAAAGCGCTCGCCATTGGACAGCAGAACCCGAAACAACTCCAGCGGCGGCCCATCTTCCCTGAGCCGCAAGATCACTCGTCGTGCGGAAACCACGCGGCCTAGATCGACCTCGACGTACATGTTCTCGGGGTCGTCATCCCAATCAGGGGCCCAGAAGCTGCTCAAGCTCCCGTCGATTAGGTTGCCAGCATCGCCACTGTTGGATCCCGCAGCGCGGATGCCACCGCCGAAATCCCCAGCATTGGCGACCGCGTCGATATTCCGCCGTACGAACCTAGGGCCGGCTTTTCCACGACTGATTTCGATGGCGTTGCCGGGCCGCTGCCACGCATCCCAATCCGCGCTGGTCCCAATCCTCAGTTCCTCGCCCATTGCGGGTGAATGTACCATGCCACAGATCAGCAAGGCCCGAACAACAGACCCCAATTCGCGTTGATTTTTCATGGTGTGACTCCCGCGGCTGGTATAAGATGCCCTACCCCACGCGATACTGCTCCACAGCCTCCATGTCCAACTCAACGCCCAGCCCAGGCACGTCTGGCACGGTAACATGACCATCGACCGGCATCAGCGCACCGCCGATTAGGTCGTTTTCACGCGTGCAGTGCAGGCGGATCTTCACGATTGCACCTCCCTTAGCCAGTCTTCGGGGATGTCGATCCCAAAGCCGGGACCTTTGGGTAGCCCGAGCCGACCGTTTTGTGGCACGTTGGTCCCTGGCGGAACTTTGTAGTGTCGTTGCCCCCACTTTGAAGGCGTCCCGATATAGCACTCCGCCAACGGCACCCCGGGCAGGGAGCCGATGAAAAACTCGATCAGCGGGGTATTGGGCATCGCCGCTGTCCAGTGCTGGCCATACGGGTCGTTGCCCCCAGTGTGCAGGCACATCTGGACGCCTTGCGAATCGGCGTAATGGGCCAGTTTCATCGCCTCGGTAAAACCCCCGATCCAGTAGATATCGGCCTGGATCAAATCGACGAGCCGCTCCTGAACGGCCCTCATACCGGGATGGCGAGTGGACCAGTGCTCGCCGTCGGCCAGCGTCTGCCAAGGCACGCGCTGGCGCAGAGCGCGGTGCCCTTCCCAGTCGTGGGGCATCAGCATCTCCTCCATCCAGCGCATCCGATACGGTTTGAGCGCCTCGCAGATGCGCACGGCAAAGTCGAGATCAAAGGTCATCCAGCAATCGAGCATCAAATCGGCGTCCGGGCCAATTAACTCGCGGCACCTAGCCATCAGTTCGACCGTGCCGTCGATTCCGGCTTGGCCATCAACGGGTCCGTGCGGACGGGCCAGCTTGAACTTTTTGAAGCCCAATTCCAAGTACCAATCGACGTCGTTGCCGGTGGCATAGACTTCCATCTGGGTGCGCTGCGGGCCTCCGGCCAGCCGATAGACGGGCTGGTTGAGGATTTTGCCCCACAAGTCCCACAGCGCCAGATCGACCCCGGCGACTGCCCGAGCTGTGAGTCCTTCGTTGCCAAAGGAAAGCGTCCCCCGCCACATGCGATCGTTGCACCGGTCAATGGCCCCCACCTCCTGACCGACGACTAGAGGCGCTAGGCACTCGGTGATGATCGGCTGGGTCGCATGGGCCGAATCCGTGCGGCCCAAGCCAAAGGTGCCATCCTCGGCGATGGCTTTAACCCAGATCGCTCCGCCCGGCTTGGGCATGAGCCGCTCCTCGGGCGCGAATTTATCCATTGGCGTGGCCTGCTTAGGAGCCCAAAGCCACGTCTGCTCGCGCAGCGGTCGGGTGCCCTCCTCGCTCGGCAGCGGGGGCGACAGTTCAAAGGTTTGGATAGCAGCTATTTTCTTGGCGCACATTAGGTTGATCTAACCATTTAATTCTTAGAGTTCGAGTTGGCATCCTCGCTCAGCCGCATTATACGCCGCCTCGACAAAACGCATAGCCTGCCAAGCATCGTCGCCATTGGTGATAAAAGTACCCTGCCCACGGCTAGCAGAGACGAAGTCGGCGATAAAACCCAATCCAGCCGCCCCGCCGTACCCGGGTGCCTCGCCGACCGAGAGGTCGAATTGGCGGTACTCGTCCTCGGCCCAGCCCTCGGCTTGGCTCTGGACGATGAGCCGGTCGCCGCGCCCGTCCCAATTTTGCATCATCCAAGTCGCATCCCCGGCGGTCCCCCTGAAACACAAGTAGATATCGCCGTAGCGGCGCGGCAGGACATAGCCAGCGTGCAAGCTGCCCAGCGCGCCGTTGTCCATGCGGAACGAGGCGGCGAGCACGTCCTCGACGTCGATGCCCGTGCCGCTCAGCGTTGCCTTATGCGCGCTGACATCTTTGTACTCCAAGCCGCTGATGTAGCGAATCAGATCAACCGTGTGGATCGCCAGCCAGTGCAGGATTCCCCCCACCCGCCTGTGCGCGGTCAAAGAGCCAGTGGCCCGGATTGCGCTGCTGGACGGTACTGGTGACCATCCGTCCCTCGATGGAGACGATGCGACCCAAGACGCCAGCGGCGACGAGTTGACGCGCCTTGTCGGCAATCGGATGACAGCGGTTCAAAAAGGCCGTCGCCCACAAGACCTGCTGCTCGGCGGCTATTTCGTTGAGGCGAGCTATATCAGCAGCCGTGCGCGCAACCGGTTTCTCGGCAATGACTGGCACGCCGGTCTGCAAAAGCTGCGCGATGAGGTCTGGCGCTTGGTCGTTGCGCGTGCATACGATGGCTAATCCCAGCTTCTCGTCCGCCAGCAGCGCATCTAGGTCGCCATACACCTGATCGACATCAGTACATTCTTCAGCCGCACAGACGACTAACCGACCCACCGCCTCGCAATGCTGTAGCGAGGTCAGCCACCCACGGCTGTGGGGATTGTCCAGCCCAACCAAAGCAGCGCATACTTTATCCGTCATGGTAATCCACTACCTTTCCCTCCCGCGCCGAGCGATAGATGTTTTCCAACAGCGCCACCGTGCGCCGCCCCTCGCGGCCATCCACCCGCAGAGCGGTCCCGTTCTCTAAGGCCGATACCACGTCCTCGACGACGTTGGTCAGCGGATTGTCCATGGCCAGTAGCTTCTCTTCCAGTCCATCACCAAAGACGCGCATCTCGCCCGACAGCACAGCGTCCAGCAACACACCCCCCTCGCTGCCGTGGACCTCGGCGCTAAAGTAGGGGCTTGCTGGGAAGGTCGTCGTGCCTAAAATTCCCCCCTTGGCCCCGCTTTCAAAATTCAAAATGGCTTGGCCAATATCCTCGGTCTCAATGTCGTGGTTCATAATCGCCGTTTCGCCATAGACCGTCTTGGGCACACCCATGAACCACAGCAGGAGATCGATCAGATGCGACCCCTGGTTGGCCAGCGACCCGCCCCCGTCCATCGCCCAAGTGCCGCGCCAGCCGCCGCCGTGCTCAAAGTACTCCTGCGAGCGAAACCACTTAAAGCGCACCTCTCCGAGTATGGGCTTGCCCAATAAGCCCTGCTTGAGGGCTTCGGCGACGCGGTAATTATTGTCAACGTAGCGGCTTTGGTAATCAACGCCGAGCAAGAGTCCGCCCGCGTCGGCTGCGGCGATCAACTCGTCGCAGGCTTTGGTGCTGACGTCCATGGGCTTGGTGGTGACTACGTGCTTGCCAGCTCTGAGCGCCTCGACGCCGATGGATGCGTGCAGCCCGCTCGGGGTCATCACCAACACGACATCCACATCATCCCGCCCCAAGACGTCTTCGAGGGCCGTACACCACGCGCAGCCCATTTCCTCGCCTACTTGGCGGGCCAAATCCTCGTTGAGATCGACGACCACGCGCAGCTCGGCTCCTTCGGTCTCGGCCACTTGCCGGGCGCGATTGCGCCCCATGCCCAACCCTACAACAGCAAATCCGATCATTTTACTAGCTCCTTAGCAGATTTTTGAGGTATCGCATTACCACAAGGACCATAGAGCACTACTTCTAGCCTCATTCATAACTTTTCAGCGGGCGACTATGATACTCCACCATAGATGGACCACCTGGACGACCCTTCTCATATCGCAAGCTGATATGACGCCTGCTATGCTTCCACTCATACTCTCGGACAAGATCGCCTAGAATCATAGTATCGTACGGGTTGCCCATGATACTCCTAAACGCGGCATCGTACGAGTCAAAGACCTGCCTACATGAAGCCATGCCTGTCTTTTCGCACAGCATCACGGACCCGTCTTCGTCATAGACTAGACTCTTAGGCGAAGGGGACAACGATGCTTGCGTGTGCTTACTTGACGACGACGGGCTGGGAGCAGGGGTGGCGGGCATCGCCGGGACTGCCGCGGTGGGCGTTGACTTAACCGCTTGCATCTGCGACCGCAGATCAGAGATTGACCGGGTCAGGTGCTTGACAGCCCCTTTGAGCTCACCTACCTCGCGGCTTATATCAACAAATGTGCTATCAGGCATCACTTCTTGTCCTTGTTGACCGTCTTGTCTTAAGAGTTCTGTGGCCTGATTCACTTTAGCCTCTAGCCGATTGATGCTACCCTCGATCTCATCCTGACGACCCGATAACGAATACGCCATGAGAAAGATCCATACCATAAGCACAAACAACTGGATCATAGGTCGCATACAGTTCCTTTCTATAGCCTTCGCCGCTGTGTGGTTTAGGGTGTATCACCGGCCCACAGCCATTTACTGCATTTTATGAGCCTGTCCAGCGTGAAGTCGCCCGCGGCAAACTTCTTGGCATCTACCTCAAGCGCAAGACGCTTGCCCTCCTTCATCTGCTTCTTGAAGTCGTCATTTTTCGGGTTGCTATAGAAAATTTCAAAGATAAGCTCTCTTGGGTCCTGCGGCGTTCTGGCGGTTAGACGTTTCGCCCCGTCTTTACCAACCCTTTTCTTTAAGTCAGCAATAGCCCTTTTATCGTAAAAGGCAGGATGGATTTGAGGCGGAGGTGCCCAATAGTCCCTCCATTCTTCATCTGTCGAGAACCATAGAGGACGAGTCTCTCCTCTTGCTTTGAGGGCGCTCACCATCTTATCCCCCCGTTCATAAGCCTCCTCGAACTCCTCCTTGAGGGGCAACCACTCGGAGGTCAGCCTCTTGCTCTTGCCCCACGGTTTCAGCCACCAGTTCATGGCCCATGCCTGTTCGTCTCTGTGCATATTGTGCATAGGCATACCCTCAAGACGTACATCATACCGCCTACCAAGGCCATCATCTTTATATTCGCTCTTGACACTCCTCACCAAAAAGCCGCCTTCAGGGACGATTAGGCCAGGGTGCGGAAGCAACCCCCTAATCATCTTACGTAGCAATACAGACTCGACCCATGCTTGGATGATCTTATGGGTGTCGCAAGACTTGCTTGGGGGATGGGAAAAGTACCGGCTCGGTAGCTTCCTTCCATTCTTCCCCATCCCGCCATTGCCACCCTTAAGGGTAAGCTCCGCACCACAGCCAAGGCAGGTATAGCCAGAGCGGCCTTTAGCAAGCCTCGGGTCATCTGGACGGACAATCTCTCCTTTCCATTTGGCAGGAATTTTTTCAGTCATCTTAGCCCTTTACCTGGCACTATTCGGTCGCGGCTTAGACCCAGTTTTCACACTTCAATCCCCGAATTCGGCTGAACTCTCTCAGGTTATTGCTCACTAGGATGCACTGCTGACTCAGGGCATGCGCAGCGATTAGCAGGTCCATATTGCCGATGGGCTTGCCCTTTTTTTCTAAGCTAGTGCGGATTTTACCGTATTGCCGAGCCGCTTCCACATTCCAAGGCTGCACCTCCAGGTGGGAGACGAAATCGGCTAAAATGCGTTGGTTCATTTTTTTTGACGAAGACCGCTCGACCCCATATTGCAGTTCCGCATACGTGACTGTGGAAATACAGAGATCATTGGGAGGAATTGCGTTGAATTTCTCTAGTAAGTTAGCCGGTCGTTTTTTGATGATATAGATGCATATGTCGGTATCCAGCATGTACATCTAAAACAGATCCTCGCGGCTTTGGGGCGGGAGGTCTTCACGAGTCGCCATAAAATCTTCGGAAGGAAGCGGCGTCTCCTTAAAGAAGGCATCCCAAGACGACGGACGGGGCGAGAGGATGATATTTTGACCTTCTTTACTAATCAATACTTCCGACCCTGCAAAACGAAATTCTTTAGGTAGCCGCACGGCTTGACTGCGACCATTCATAAAGAGCTTGGCAATTTTAGGTTGCACGATAAAATCCTCCTTGTCGGCATATATCAAAGGTATATACTATGAACTGGGAAATCAACCTGAGCAGTTGTGAGACCTTGTCGTCCGTCAATCTTCCACCACGTGCAACCGCTGGTTGACGGCCAAGTCTTCGAACACTTGCACCCCTCCAGCGGGCCAGTGAATTTCCAGCCGCTCGATGCGCTCGGCTGTTCCCAGGCCAAACACGGGGTCGCGTTGACTAGTCGAAAGAAAACCCGATCCCGCTTTTACCTCCCTGAGCTGTCGACGTCCACCGGCCCATAGGTACAGGCGGGCACCGATGCCGTCGCGGTTGCTCTGTCGGCCCTCCAGCGAGACCGCGAGATAGTTGCCTCGGGCACCGTCGTTGCGCAGCAGGGCAAAGCGCCGGCCATTGTTGACGAGGGCAATGTCCAAGTCGCCATCTTGGTCAATGTCCCCAAAGGAGGAGCCGCGCACCACGTAGAAGGCGGCGAAAGCTGGACCACTCTCAGCAGTCACTTCGCGGAAGACGCCCGCGCCCCCATTGCGAAAAATTTGTGCCTGTTGCGCGTAGGTCACCAATTCGTCGTACTGTTCGATATTGTCGTGGACGTGGCCGTTGCCCACGAACAGGTCGAGGTACCCATCGTTGTCCGAGTCGAAAAACCCCGTGCCAAAACCAAGGTAGTTCAGGCTGAGGTCACCAAGGCCAGCTTTGAAGCTGATCTCGGAATAAAACGAGCCGTCGTTGCGATACAGCCCGTTGTTTTCCAACTGGTAGTTGGTGACGAACAGGTCGAGGTCGCCGTCTTGGTCTATGTCGCCAGCATCGACCCCCATGCCCGCTTGGCTAGCCCCGTCTGCGCTCAGCGCGGTCCCGGCCAGCAAACCGGTCTCGGCAAAGGTGCCGTCGCCTTGGTTGACGTAGTGGAAATTGGGCGTCAAGTCGTTGGCTACGTACAGGTCGGGGTCGCCGTCCCCATCGAAGTCGCCAGCTACCGCGCCCAACCCATTGCCCTTGTGCTCGATACCTGCTTGGCGGCTAACCTCGGCAAAGACGCCGTGGCCCTCATTGCGGTAGAGAATATCCACAGTGGGCTCAAAGACCCTCGGGTCGCAGTAGAAGCGCAACCCCATATCCTCGCGTCCACACCAAGGCTGCTCCCCTAAGACAAAGCGGACGTATTGTGCGGCAAAGAGGTCGAGGTCGCCGTCGAGATCGTAATCGAACGCAACCGCGCTGGTGGTCCATCCCGTGTGGCCGAGACCGGCCACGGCCGTCGCATCGACATAACCACCCTCTTCGCGCCGGTAGAGCTGGTCCGGCCCCCACGCCGTCAAGTAGATGTCTGGGTCGCCGTCCCCATCGTAGTCGGCCGCAGTCACCCCCATGCCATAGGAGGTGCCGGGCGCGCCCGCTGCGCTGTCCATCCGCGCAAAGGCGCGCCCGTCGTTGCGAAAGAGCTGGTTAGAGGCTGTGCCTCGCCCCCGCTCCATGTCTCCGCTGTTGACCAAGTACAAGTCCCAATCTCCGTCATCATCGTAGTCGAGAAAGGCACTGCCAGCGCCATTGGTCTCGGGCAATCGCTTTTGCGGCGAGGCCCCGTTATGGTGGACGAAGTCAATGCCTAACTCGCGGGCGACCTCGACGAAGTGGCTCTGCCCATAGCTAGCTGCCGACAGCAGGAGCACGAGCAGCAGGGCACCCACTGCTATCCCCTGAACAGCGGCTCAATATGGTCTTTGGCGCGCAGTAAACCTTCCTGTTGCAGCTCGGGCGTCTGCCAGAAGTAGTGATCTTCGAGTTCCACCGAGAGCACGCCATCGTAGCCCACGTCTTCGAGCCGGCGTATTACAAAGTTCCAGTCCACCTCACCTTCTCCGGGAATGGTATAGCGCCACCAACCCTCGCCGCACACGTAGGTCGAGCTGTATGCCTCGCCCAAGTTGCCGGACTCGTAGAGCTTTTCCGGCATGATCTCGGTATCCTTAAGATGAACGTGCCGCACGCGGTCGCCAAACTCGTGCAAGAGCCGCTGATAGTCTATCTGCAGGCGCACGAAGTGGGAGGGATCGTAGCAAATGCCCAACCGTGGCGACGGGCACGCCGCAAAAATTAAGCGCAGGCTCTCGGGCGAGCAGCCCAGATTGGGATAGTGGGGCCGGCCGCCCGGCCACGGTTCAATGGCGATATTGACGCCCACCTTCTCGGCGTGGGCCACGACCCTAGGATAGACTTTGGCAAAGATCTCAAAGGTCTCGGCTTTGGACATGCTCGGGTCGTCTGGGCCGAGCACGGTAAAGAGCGTGTGGCCACCGTGCCGGGCGATTGCGCTCAAGCTCTTCTTGATCTCGCTCAAGCCCTTGCGGCGCTTGGCCGCATCTCGGGTGAGGACCTGGCCGCCGCCATCCGAAGAGCCGATAGCCAAGTCTAGTCGCTCGCAGGTGCGGGCGATCGGACGAGTCAAAGGCGGAGTATCGACCGCGCCGAAGCCGTTGTCGGCCAACCACGCGGCATAGGCGTCAAAGCCGATATGGCGGGAAAATGGGGGCATGCGGGTGCCGATTTTCATGGTGTGTTCCCTTCTCTTGGATTGGATTAAATGGGTATGCGGCGCTGCTTCTCTGGATTGACCCACTGAGTTACTATCAGCGAGACAAGGGCTATGAGCGCACCGCTAATAAAAATGATCTCGTAGCCAAAAAAGAGCCAGACGTAGCCGCCGACTAAGGGCGCGGCCACGGCGGCTACGTGGTTCATGGTCACCCCCATGGAGAGCGTGGGTTTGAGTTCGTCTGGGGGTGTAATCTTGTGCGCGTAGGTCGTCAGCGCGATTCCGCCGAAGAAAATGAGGTTGTCGAGACAATAGAGCGCGTACAGACTCGGTCGGTGCTCCACGATTGCGTACCCCAAAAAGACGAAGACCAACACGCTATAACTTAGCGTGAGCATCCGCCGCTCGCCAAAGCGATCGACCAAGCGACCCATCCACGAAGCCGTCAAAGTGATGAGCACTTGGTTGATCAACACTAAGACCATGGTCGTCTCCACCGGCATCCCGTGTACTTTCACGAGGGCAAAAATGGCGAAGGTGATGAACATTTGCTTGCGCAGCCCCTGGAGGAAATTTAGGGCGTAGAAGAGCAGATAACGCCGTTTGAGCACCAAGCGCTTCTCGCCGGCGGGCGCGGCCTGGTTATCGACCCAAAACAAGGCCAAGCCGCCCGCGGCCGTACACACACCGGCCAAGACAAAGACCCCTTCGTAGCGCAAAAACTCCAGCGCCACCATGCACACGCCAATCGCCACCAGCCATGCCAAGCTGCTAATGCTGCGCAACTGTCCCAGCCAGCGGCCCTTATCCGCGGTTGGGCCGTAGGCCAAGCCCATGCTCTGCTCTAGCGGGAGCCAGCAGTGAAAGCCCAAGCTCCACACCAGCGAGAACGAGGCCAGCATGAAGACCGAGGATACCTCTGCGTATGCGGCCAGCCCGATGCCCATCACCACCAGCGCAACCGCGGCAACTTTCGGCGGGGCCCAGCGGACGATCAGCGCCAGAAAGAATGCGTTGAGAAAACCGGGGACTTCGCGCAGGGCTTCGACGTAGCCCAATTCGTGTGGCTCAATGCCCAGCCGCTCGACGATGAAGTTGTTGAACAGGGTCAACTGCACCCCGAAGAACACCCCGGTCCCGGCCACGGCTACGGCCAACAGCGCGAAGTTTTTATTCCACTCGGCGAAAGGATTGGAGATGACAGCCCCCTTGTTGATGTAGTGAATTCAAGTGTGCTTTTCCCTCGCAGTCAACCGGGTGCCTAGCCACTTGACGCACGGATGGACAGCCGTTAAGCTACCAGCCCTAACCAACGCAAAGGAGATTGTTACAATGGCTGACGAACGCGTCTTTGTTGGCGACCTGACCCGCAGGGAATTCCGCGAGCGCATCCAAGCGGGTACAATTAAGGCCGCCATAGTGCCCACCGCCGCTACCGAACAGCACAACGAACACCTGCACATGATCCACGACACCTTCCACGCCAGCTATATGGCCGAGCACGCGGCCAAAAAGCTTCTGCCCCACGTGGTGGTAGCCACACCAGTGGGCATCGGCGTTTCCGAGCACTGGATGGAACACATTGGCACCCTGACCGTGCGGCCGGAAATTTTCTGCGAATACGTCTTCGATGTCTGCCATTCGCTCGTGCGGGCTGGCGTTGAAAACATCTTGGTACTCAACGGCCACGGCGGCAATGTCAAGCCCATGATGCGCCGCATCGACGAATACCGGGAAAAACTCGGCGTCAACCTCCGCTTCCAATCCTATTGGGACGTGTACGACCCCGGCTACGTGCAGCAACACATGGAGCGGGGACGCCTGCCTGGACACGCCGACGAATTCGAGACCTCGACGATGCTCTACCTAGCGCCGGAGCGCGTCCAGACCGAGGCCATCGACAACCCGGCCGCGGCCTTGGGCACGCGCGTCAAGGGCGAGGCCCTAGTGGGGCCAGCCGTAAACGGGGTCGCCGCGCTGCTGGAACAAATGATCGCTGGCGAGGAAATCGATCTGCCGCCAGTGACCTTCTATCCAGAGGGCAAGCGCAACCTCGTCACCGGCGAGCCGGTTTAAGCACGACGCCTAACGCCTCGGCCGGCGACTCGACGAGCACATCTACGGCCACGGCGATCTCTTCGAGCGCAAACTCGTGGGTATAGAGCGGTTGGACGCGCAGCTTCCCAGCGGCCATGGCGCGCAGGCACTCGGCTAGGTTGCGCTGCGTCGGCCATTCGACGAAGACCTCGGGATACGCTTGACCGCGCTCGTACGCTAGGTCGTGATAGCCGGGGCCGGTGCGCGCCGCACTCCGCACATCCACATTGCCCAGCGCCGATCCAAAGCCGTGTGTCACCCGCGCTCCCCCCACGAGGACAATGCGCCCCATGCGATGCGTATCCGGCGCTTGCTTTAGGCTCTGATAGATGGTTTCCAAGGCATCGCTGGCCTCGCCGCCAAAGGCGATGACGCCAAAATCCATGCCATACCCTTGGGTAAACTCCCCGGCCTGCTCGACTACATCCTGCCCGGCCGGATCAGCGACGCGCTCTATGCCCACCTGCCGAGCGATATCCCGACGGCGTGCGAAGCGATCGACGCCCAAGATGTGGCAGCCGCTTAGCTGGGCGAATTGGGCCGTGAACTGGCCGACTAAGCCCAACCCGACCACGATCCCGTTTTCCCCGTACAAAGGAGCTATGCGGCGCACTGCGTGTAACCCGGTCGCTGCCAGATGCACAGACGCGGCCTCGACAAAGCTAACGCCCTCGGGTATGGCCACGCACAAGTTCTGCGGCACACAGACCCAATCAGCGTGCAGGGCGTATCCGCCCCCCATACAGGCCACGCCCTGCCCTACTTCGAATTGCTCTACGCCAGCCCCAACCTCCTCGACGACCCCGGCGTTGGTATAGCCAAAGGGGCGCGGTGGCCGATCGGGTTGGGGATTTTTCCGCATGGCCCCCACCCTCCCCAGTTCGGTCCCTGGGCTGATCAACGAAGCCTCCACTCGCACCTTTACCTCGCCGGGGCCGAGGGCAGGCATAGTTTCCTCTAGACATACCCCCTGACCGCGGCCATCAATAGCCGCAACTTTCCGCTGCATAAGCACCTCCTTATCATGCTGGTTGCGCCTTCGTAGGCTGCTATATTACTTAGTATATATGGTTTTTAGTTCTCTTGTGCCTATCGCGCCATTCGAGGTCCTGTGAATATCATCATTGCGACCATTTTAGGAGGCGTCGTCTTGGTGTGGGGCGGGTTTTTGGGTCTGCTTCGCATCGCGGACCCCTTCGAGCGCAAACACGTGCTGATTCTCGCTACGTACACCACCGTCGTCGTCGGCTGTGTCATGGGCTTGGTGCTCTTTATCAATCACGATCGCCAAAAGGAACACCGCTATCAGCTAGAGACGCAAATGGAGGACTTCTCCAATCGCCTTTCCGAACTGAGCACCCGGCTCATCGGTCAGCTAGAAGAAAAAGCCAATCTGACCGCCTCTGAATTCGAGATCCGCACCCACTTGCAAAACGAAAAGGAGCACCACGAGCGCACCCGCAACCAACTAGCAACCCAAATAGAGCGCAACAACTCGCTGGAAAGCAAAATGAAATCCGAGCGCACAGAGCGGCTGCGCTACCAAGCTGATACTGACCGCAAGCTCGAAGAACGCTTTCAGCAGGAGGACTTGCGCTACCAAAACCTCGCCGATACCCAAAAGCGATCCTTGGCGAGCGTACAGGCGCAATTTGGCCCCCTGCAAAACAAGCTGACCCGTCTGCAAGAACAAGCCGCGACCTTGCAGCGCAATCAGCAGGCGGTCATAGACAAAATCGCCGCCGCCCGCGAGACTCAAACGCTCTCAGTCCAAAAACTCGACGCGCTCGCCCGCAGCCTGAGTGCCCTGTACAACGACTTGAGCCAAACTATGGCCCAAGTTGATAGCCTATATCGCAGAACATCGCCAACGCCTTAAGGAGCTGACAATGAAACGCACCCTCATCCCTTTCACCATCCTGTTCCTTGTTGCTTGTACTGATAAAGAGCAAGAGATGCTCCTCCTCCAATTGCAAAGCGACATGGTCCGCGCCAACGCCGCCATTGACTCGCTGACCTACTCGCTCGATGACTCCAACCGCTTGCTCGACAACATGCGGGCGCAAGTAGATAGCACCCAACAGGTCAACGACAAGCTCCTCGAAAACGTGCAGAAGCTCAACAAGGAACTGCGGCACTGGAGCAAACTAGCCACCGAGTACAAGCAAAGTAATGAGCAGTTAAAGCGCGAAATCGAGCAGCTACGGCGGGAAAAGCAAGCGGATCGCTACACCATTTCCCAACTGCGCGCCGAAACGGACCGTCTCAATGGCGAACTGCTGGAAACCCACAGCAGCATCCGCCGCCAGAGCGATCACATCCGCCGCTTAGAGCAAGAGTTAGCCCAGACCAAGGCCGAACTGGACGAGGCCAAGAAGGCCGCGCAAAACGCAGTGTTCCTCTATGCTGCCAACGAGACCCAGCTCGTAGAGCAGGGCTATCTCAAAACCCGCCGGCCCTTTGGCAGCGGGTTCCGCAAGCAGTACGAGTTGGTTAAACATATCCGCCGCGACAGCCCGGGCACCCAAGTTGCGCCCATCGGCCAAACCATCGCGCTACCAGGGGAAGTCGAAGCCTTCGTCGATCGCTACGGCAGGCTCAAGAAGGGGGATGACTACGAAATGACGCGCGGCGACGCCGGCGTGCAGGTCGCGTTCCTCAACGAGTTGGCCGGCGGCACGGGCGTCTTGGCGATTCTCAAGGAATAGCTTGGCCCTCACCAAGTGTGGACATAGACCGCCGAGCGCACCTTTTCGCCGGCTTGGTCGGTCGAAAGCAGCGAGTCGGCAAACGATGCGTGTTTGGCCAGCCGCTCGCGGCTACCTCCTTTGAGAAATAAGTGCAAATTAGCTTCGGGTTCGGCGGCGAGGCGGCGCACCATGCGGCGGAAATCCCACTCGCTCAAGGGATTGTCGATGGTGTAACCATCGCGCGATAGCCCCATACCCGTGCTCGTGTACAGTACGACCCGATCCCCAGGCTGGGGGTCGTGGCGATGCACCCGCCAGACCGGTTGCGTCGCATTGAGAATCATAATACCCAAACTCAACATCAGCATCATAATGCCCAAGAAGAGTTCCTTGCTAATATCGTGCTCTTCTAACTCGGCGGCTTGGCGCTTGAGATAGCGGCTCACAATTTTCTATACCTCTCTCTGACCCAAGCGTCCTCCTGCCGGGCCAGCCGCTGGACCAAGTAGTCGGCGATTTTGCGCAGCGGCAAGTAGGCCAAAAGACCGACGAGCGTGGTCTTAAAGGCCAAAACCAACCCCTCGGCCATGGCACTGAGTGCCTTAAAGGTCTGGGTCGCCTCGTCAATCTGACTCAATTCCTGCGCGGTCAGCAGGATACCACAGACCGTACCCAAGTAACCGTACAGGGGAATCCGCGCCAAATCGCGGCGCACGTGCGTCAAAGGGTCGCCGAGAAAGCCCACCAATTCGTCCACCAACTCCTCGTCTCGGCTCTTGAGCTCGCTGTAGTTAGCGGCTTGGCGTTGCAATTCCGCCAGTTTTTCCATTCTCCTGCGGCCCAAGGTATTAGCCCCGGGGCCTCCTTTCCTCTCCCAAGCCCGTTCCTCGCGCCGAAGGTGCGAATTAATGTATGCCAAGCTCAACAAATGACCACCAGCCGCCCAAGCGATCAGCACGTATGAAAAGCGACCAATCCACGCAAAGGCACCGGCTAGCTGCGGATTGATAAAGAGGTAATAAGCCGCCAGTCCCCCGACGATCGCCCCGGTCAGCAAGCCTATAAGGCTGGCTAGGTACTGTAGGCGAGCTACCTTCAGAGAGTACGCTTCGTCCTGTCGGCGCATACGTCGGGCCCGGCGCATGTGTAAACAGCTAACGCTGACGCCGCAGGCCAGCACCAACAGGATGCTGCTGATTAAAACTAACTCGTCATTCAAGATCTCCATCCCCTCGCGCTGAAGAGCTTCCACCACTGCCGACTCACTACCCCCAGATAGAACAGCAGGCCGGTTGCAATCCCCCACAGCTCCCACGGTGCACTACGGATACTGTGGACGCCCTGAGCGGACGATTTCTGTCCGCCCGTTCCCGTAGCGCGGCCCTCGCCTTTGGCTGCGCTGTGCGCAGCCGGGGGTGCGTAATCTCGGCGGCGATCTGCTTCTCCACGCGCTGTGCTGGTCACGGAGTGCTGAGGAACGATGTGGCTCGTGCCTTTGAGGGCCTGTTTTTTCGGAAAGATCAACTCGCGCTGCTCAGCAGGCAGAGCCTCAGTCCAAGCGAGTAGCTTTTTCGCCGCATCTATGCTTTCGACTTCGGCCAATTTGCTGGCTTTGCCGAGGGAAAAAGCCAGCCGCCCGCGAACAAACCCCTGGTAGAGCACATCCTGTGTGGAACTTCGGCGCGCGTGGAGCTTTTGCGCCAATTCATCGCGTTGCTTTTGCAGATGCGCCAAACGGCTGACGACCAAATGAGTCTCCATCGGCTGGTGCGCTACGTTGCTGGCTGCACCTCTGAGCGGCCGACGCCGCGACGCACGGGCCAATTGCGCGGCGTCGAACTGGGCCTCCAATTCGACCTCGCCAAACAGCGCCGTCCCCCAGATGACTTCGGCCCCGGGAATATCGGGCAAGCTGTGGTTGTAAAAACGCGGCTCGGCCCGCTGGCCGGCTACCCACCAGCGGTCATCGCCCGTAGCTAGCACCTTGCGCAAGCGACCGCGACCGTCTTGCAAGTACAAACCAGCCATAAAGCCGCTCTCGACGCGATCAGTATCCCAGCAATGAGCGCGTAGGACATTGGACTCGCGCAGGTACACGACCGGAATTTCGACGCGGATCGGAGTCAAGCGCGTTTCCCCAATCGGGTGTCCATTGAGGAACAACTTGGCTTCGTCGTCAGCCCAGAAAATCAGTACCAGTTTGGAATTGGCCGGCAGTAGCCGACTGTCTGCCTTTCGCCTTGCCAATTCGCGCAGTTTATCCCCCCCATAGAGGCGGACCAAGGTATCGATGCTAGCGGACACCTGGTTGTATTGTTGTCTCAATACCACCACGTCATCGGCTGCGGCGGCCGCAGCCCAGCCAACCCCGCACACCGCCCAAGCCAACCAACACATCGGGACGTTCAAACTAGGTAACTCCCGAGCAACATCATCCCACCTCTGCGCTCATCTGCGTTCATCTGCGGATTAGATATTCGACTTGGATTGCCCCCCATCGACATTGAGGCAGGCACCGGTCACCCATTTCGCCCGGTCGGATGCCAAAAAGGCCACTACATCGGCGACTTCTTCCGGCGTGCCAAAGCGGCCAAAGGGAATATTGGCGTCGATAAAGGCCTGAATTTGCGCTGGATTTTCCTTCATCCGCCGCTCCCAACTCCCCCCGGGAAAGAGAATAGAGCCTGGGGCGACGGTATTGACGCGGATGTTCTTTTTCGCCGCTTCAATGGCTAAGTTGGCTCCTAAGCTGATCAGCGCCGCCTTGGCCGCGTTGTAGGAAACCGGCCCGCCCGACTCGCGGCCAAAAATTGAAGAGATGTGGACGATGCTGCCGCCCCCGCGCGCTTCCATTAAGGGAATCGCTGCACGGCTCACTCGCACGGCCGAAAGAAAGCTCCAGTTGATGATGTCGTTCCACTCGGCATCGTCAATCTCGACAAAGGGGGTCCACTTCGATCCACCGACATTGTTTACGAGAATGTCGAGCCCGCCAAAGCGACTTTTTGCAGCCTCCACCACGGCGGTCGCGCCCTCCGGCGTGGTCACATCTTGCGCGACGGCCTCCACCTCTGCTCCACGACCTTCTAAATCGGCGACCGCTTCCGCCAGCGCGTCGGCACCGCGCGCGCAGATGCAAAGCTGCGCTCCTTCAGCGGCCAAAGCTGCGGCAATGCGCTTGCCAATGCCGCGGCTAGCCCCGGTCACTAAGGCGACTTTGTTTTTGAGTCCTAGATCCAAGACTACACTCCTTTTTCAATGCCCGGAGCCAGCGCTCCGGGGTTGGTTGCAAAAAGCGCGATCAAATAAGCAATGCACAACACCAACAGCACCAAGCCCTTCCAGCGGTTTAACTCGTAGCCAATGCGCATCAATCCGAGCATCGTCAGTACGATCGCCAGCATCCACGGGAACATAAAATTGACCACATCGGCTGGGACCACCAGCGGATTGGCCAAGGCCGAAGCGCCGGCAATCCAGCAGATATTGAGGATGTCGGCCCCGAGGATATTGCCCACCGCCAAAGCCCCTTGGCCCTTGCGGGCGGCGACAATGCAGGTGGCGACCTCGGGTATCGAAGTACCCAAAGCCACGACCACCAAGCCGATGACGACATCCGGCAGTCCCAATGCCATCGCCACTACCGGCGTCGCCTCAACGATAAAGTGGCTGCTGACGACCACGCCAGCCAAGCCACCGACGAATAGCAAGGCGACCAGCCAAAGGCTGCGCGAGGGAGCTTCCTCTTCGACGGTCTCGGCACGCGGCCGTCGCTTCTGTTCCCAGAACGAGTATATCAGGTATAGGACAAAAAGCCCCACCAACGCGCCGCCTTCCACTCGGGCCAGCGTCCCGTCGATGGCCATGTACCAAGCCACTAGATCTACGGTGATGAGAAAAATCGCTGCCGAGCGCAGCACAATGCGGTCGATGGCAATGGCGGCAGGGGCAAAAAGCGCTGCCATGGGCAGAGCCAAGCCATCGTCGTAAATAACCGACCCCACGGCATTGCCCAGTGCCACTTCGGGGTTGCCTTTGAGGGCGGCGGTCACCGAGACCGCCAGTTCGGGCGCAGTAGTGCCAAGGCCGACGATGACGATGCCGATCAAAATCGGCGGAGCGTGGAGGTAGCGCGCAATATCAATGGCTCCCTCCACCAAATAGTCGGCACATTTGGCCAACAGCACGAAGGATAGGGCCATCAGGCCCGCTGCCTCCCATACCCCCATAGTTTTAGCTCGTGGCCGTCTTCACGGCGCGTCTAAGTAGGAAGACAAGAGGCGCTCGGCGTTTTGGTAGGCGATCTTGTCAAAGGCTTTCGCAGGTAGCTCAAGGGTGTGCAGAAAATCCATCAGTTGGGTGTCAAAGTAATCGCGCCCAAAGAGCAATTTGTCTTGAAATTCGAGGAGAAAATCACGCCCGAAGTCCCGGTCCCTTTGCAGCGCGCGCAAACCCGATCCGGCCGACAGATCGGCATATAGATTGCGGTACTGGCGCATCATCGGAGCCAAGCGCCCATTCGGCAACACCGGACCGCTCGGATAGCTCTCCTTGTCATAGCGATCGTCCCCGGAAATATGGGCCCAGAACCCTGGAGCATGGCCGATAAAGACCGTCTGCGGACAGGCTGCAACTGCGCGTTCAAGCGCGTCGAGGCTGCCGCCGTACCACCAGTTTGGACGCGGGTAAGCGCCGCGGCCGTGGTCGATTGGATAGTCGAGATGGATCGTAATGGGCAAGCGCATTACGCCGCAAGCCTCGTACAGGCGCAACGCATCTGGATCGTCAAACGGTAGGCGCACCTTCAACTCAGAGGCGACCTGCACGCCGTGGATTTCGACTGCGGCCTTGAGCCGGTCTATGGCGTCGGGCCGCTTGGGATGCGGCATGTAGCCGAGGACAAAGCGATCGGGCGCTTCCCGGCCGACGGCCAGCACATCTTCAAAGGGAATCCCCCAGCCTGTAGGAGGCAATACCGAGTGATACGAAGGCGAGTATTCATCTGCAGGGACCTCCCACGAGAAAAGCCACATCTGGTCGATGCCCTGCTCGTCCATGTTGCGCAGGATTTTGGCGGCGTTAAACCCGTGCCAATTGGGGTGATTATGCGCGTCAATAAGCATCTGTTAATGATATTCTCGCGGGCGAAAACTGTCAAGATAAAGCGCGGTTTATACTATCGCGGATAGTAATAATTATTCTTGATTAATAATTTTTATTTATTATATTATTTTTTATATCATAAAAGGAGCAACCATGAATATCGCAGATCTAAAGGGCCAGAAGGTCATGCTGGCCGCATCCGGCGGCCTCGATAGCTGTACCATCACTCATTGGCTTCAATCGCAAGGCCTAGAGGTCGTCGCTTATACCGCCAATCTAGGCCAGCCCGACGAAGAGCGCATCGAAGACATTCGCAGCCGGATGCAAGCCTGTGGAGCCGCTGAGATGATTCTCGACGACCGCAGAGAGGCTATTTGTCAAGCCGGCATCCAACTCGTCCAAGCTCAGGCCCGCTACGAAGGAGGCTATTGGAACACCACCGGCATCGCCCGGCACGTGACAGTGGCTGGCATGTTGCCTCACATGCAGGAGCGCGGCATCCAAGTGATGGCGCACGGATGCACTGGGCGCGGCAACGACCAAGTCCGCTTCCAACTAGCAGCGCAGATGCTCGCGCCGCACATTGCGGTGTACGCTCCTTGGCGCGACCCGAATTTCTTGCAAAACTTTGGCGGACGCAGCGAAATGATCGCTTACTGCCAGGGGCGCGGCCTGCCCATAACCGCCACTCCAGACAAGCCCTACTCCACGGATGCCAATATGCTCGGGCTGACGCACGAAGCTGGCCAGCTCGAGGCCTTAGACACCGCGGCTAGCCTAATCGAGCCCGGCATGGGCTGTTTTCCGCAGCAAGCCCCGGATACCGCCGAGACTTTTACCGTGCGCTTTGAACGAGGCATTACAATCGCCATCAACGGCCACGACGTCGGACCGGTCGCAGCTATTGAGCAGAGCAACGCCATCGCTGGGCGGCACGGGATCGGCATTGGCTTACACGCAGTGGAAAACCGCTTCGTTGGCATTAAATCGCGCGGCGTCTATGAGGCACCAGCCATAGAACTGCTCGGCCAGTGCTACGATTACTTGCTCCAGCTCATCCTCGACCGCCGTGCCCGACGGATTTTCACCATTGTCTCCGGGTTTATTGCCGAGCAAATCTACCAAGGCTATTGGTTTGACACGGCGACCCAAGCGAGTTGGAAGGTCATCGAGCACTTTAATCAATTGGCCACCGGGACCATCTCCGTCTCGCTCTACAAGGGCCAAGTCACCTTTTGCGCGGCCAGCGACGCTCCTCACTCACTCTACAGCGAGGATACTGCTTCCATGGAGGCCATCGGCGACTTCGACCACCGCGATTCCGAGGGCTTCCTCGGCGTCTTGGGCGTCAGCGCCCGCGCCCTTCATCAGGCCGGGCAGATTGCGCAACCCAATGATGATACAGCGGCTTGACCGCGGCGGGCAACCGGTCAAAAACCTCCCGCTCAATCGGCTCCATCTCGTAGTTTTTGCCGCCGGTCTCCACCACCATCGCCTCGTGCTCGGGCCGGCCGATGAGCGTGGGGTTTAGATTCAGCCACCAAGGAGCGTAGCGCACGATAAGGGCAACGCGATCACTTTCGCTTTGGTTGGGAGCTACAGCGTGCCAAAGGCGACTGTCGTACACCAAGACGCTGCCAGCCGCCCCTTCGATCTGGCACTCGGTAGGATAGGGCGCGTCCTGGTCCATTTCGGGCATGTCCCCAGCCGCGGGATTGCGCGGCCAGCGGTGACTGCCCGGCACCACGAAGGTCCCCCCTGTCTCAGGAGCAAACGGCGTCAGCATCCATATCGTCGAAAGGTGCAGGACCGCGTTTGGATATGGCGCGGGGATGTGCGAGGCGTTGGTGGAGTTGTAAGGCCAATCGGCGTGCCAATAGCCCCGCGCATTACCCGGGTGATTGACCACGCAGTCCGTGCAGGAAATCCGCGCCCACGCCCCGAAAAAAGACTCGACTACCTCTATGAGCCGGCGGTCAGCCAAGTACGGAGCAAAGGATTGCACCTGATTGATTACTTGTTTGCACTGAGCTACGCCCGGGGTGCCGATCCGGTGGCCGCGACGGCGAATTTCGGCCAATTTGGCGTCGGACTGCTGGCGATTGTGCTCGACCACAGTCGCTAGTTCGGCGCATATTTTCCCGACTTCTGCCTCGGGGATTACTTGCTCGATAACGCAAAAGCCATCGCGCTCAACGTGCTGTTGATAGATATCCACTACTTCACCCCCCGCAAAAGCGGCGCAACGCCGTCCCAAATGATATCCAATTCGGTCAGCGCGTCGCCGTCTAGACTAGGCACGGGTGCCCGGCAAACCGTCGAGCGAATCAACCCGCGCTTTTGCAAAATCCACTTGTAGATCGCAATCCCGTAGAGCCGCTCGTAGTTCATCAGCGGCAGGAGCTGATAGAAGTGCGCCCGCGCCGTCGCCTCGTCGCCTGATTCGAGAGCATCCCAAATCGCCGCCATAGCGTCGGTCACGTGACAGCCGGGCATATTACCGCAGGCACCGCGTCGATATTCGTCGAGCAAATAGACGCCCCCTTTGCCACCCAAGACGCCCTTACAGGCCGCACCTGCCAGAGCCAGCGTGCGGCTGACCTGCCAAGGCTCGGGAACGGTCTCTTCCTTGATGTAATCGACGCCCGCCAACTCGCGGCACATCCGCCCCAACAACTCGCCGCTCATGGGTGTACCGACCGGCGCGTCGAAATTCTGTACGCAGATCGGGATTTCAACTGCGTCTGCCAACTGCTGGTAAAAGGCGTAGCAACCTTCTTGGTCAACGCGCAGTACGTGCGGCGGCATGGACATGATCCCGTCGGCTCCTGCGGCTTGGGCGAACTGAGCGAGGGCTATAGCTGGCAAGGCATGGCCAGAGGTGACGGAGGCCACTACGGGTACTCGGCCAGCGGCCGCAGCGACGACGACCTCGATCCAACGGCGGCGTTCCTCGTCGGAAAGGGTCGAAAATTCGCTGGCATTGGCCGGCCCCACCAAGCCCGTGGCACCCGCTTCAATACTGAAGGCAACCAAGTCCTGTAAGGCCGCTTCATCGAGCGCGTAACTCTCGGTAAAAGGGGTCACTACAATCGGCATAATTCCGCGCCACGTTTCAGTCATGAATATCTCCTTGTAGGCCGAGCAAAGCGGCCACGGCAAAAAGCTCATCCACCACGGTGCATTCGCCCAATTCCAACCGCCGCCGACTCTGATGGCCGGAAGGCAGCAAGACGCAATGAACACCGAGCGCGGCGGCCACCTCAATGTCGTGCAGCGTATCGCCGACGAGCAAGACTTCATCGACTCGGCAGTTGAGGGCTGCAAGGTGCCGATGTCCACGCTCGATTTTCCCCTTCCCCAAGCCATTATCCACCCCGGCGACTGCGGCGAAGTGGGACCGCAACCCGTAGTGAGCGACCATTTCTTCAAGGTCCACTTCGTTAGAGGCCGATAAGAGGGATTGTTCGATCCCGTTGCATCCCAATGCGGCCAGTACTTCGCGCGCTCCCTTGCGCAATCGACACTCGTGGAGGCGTTGGCTGTAGAGGATGTTGAACTCGTCGCCCATGGCCGCAAAGTCCTCGTGCTCTAAGTCAAAGCCTACGCGCTGGTAGTAGGTCCGCAGGGGGAACCCAAAGACCTCGCTGTATTCACTCGGCGTGGTCGGCGCGAGCCCTCGGCGCGTCAAGAGTTCATTGACGATCTCGACGCACAGCCAAGCATCGTCCACCAAGGTGCCGTTCCAGTCCCAAATCACATGATGTGGATTCATAAATAGGGGTCGTAAACGTATTATCTGATGTTACGCACCGTTGCAGCCTATGGTCTGGCTATTACTCTCTTTGTAGGCGACTACGCGCAGACGCCAGTAGTCGGCGTACCAGCCCCCTTCATCGTATAATGCCGGACGGACAGCATCCTCCACTGCGTCCCACAGCTCTTCTCGCATCGCCGGCGGGACGCCCTCTGTAAGCGTCCCGGCGAACATCTCCATCCAGTCGCGCAACCCGCTCTCGCCCGCTAAGGGCGTTGGACGGGAAAAGTGGCTGGCATAAGCAACGCGCAGTCCGACCTGCTCCACGAGCCGTGCGTACTCCCCCAAACTAGGAAAATACCAAGGTGACTGCGGATAAAAACCCCGAGCGGCCAATTGGTCAATCAGTGCCCGACTGATGGTCGCCACGTTCCGCGCACCGCCCAACTCGGCGACGAAACGCCCGCCCTGCCCCAGACAAGCGGCGATGCACGCAAGGGCCTCTTCCGGCGGCTTGACCCAGTGCAGGGATGCGTTGGAAAAGACCGCATCGAACGGCTCGGCAAAGGAAAAATCCCGCGCATCGCCGACGGCAAAGGACAGACTCGGGAACTGCTCGCGGGCGGCCTCGATCATCTCAGCCGATAAGTCGATGCCAACAACTTCAGCCCCAGTTGCGGCAATCTGGGCGCTTAGCTGACCGGTGCCGCAGCCCAAGTCGAGGATGCGTTCCCCGACTTGGGGATCCAAAACCTCCACCAAGTCGGCACCTGCGGCAGTGACATAGTGGTGTTTAGCTTGGTAGCTCTTAGGATCTTGGAACATATCAGCCCAAGAGATCGGCGATAACCGCGCGTTCCTCTTTGAGCTCGTCTTTGGTAGCCTTGATCTTTGCACGGGCGAAGTCGCTCAACTCCAAGCCCTGCACGATCTCCCAGCCGCCTTGGCTGTCGCTGCGAATGGGAAAGGAGAACATCAACCCCTCGTCAATCCCGTAGCTGCCGTCCGAATAGACGCCAGCCGAGAAAAAGTCGCCTTCAGGCGTGGCACTCTCAACGCTGATGATGTGATCAAGCGCGGCATTGGCAGCCGATGCGGCCGACGACAAGCCACGGGCATCGATGACCGCCGCGCCCCGTTGCTGGACGATCTGGATAAATTCCTCGCGCAACCAAGCGTGGTGGCCTATGACGTCGTGCGCTGGACGCCCCTCGATGCGCGCGTTCTCGGCATCCGGGTACTGCGTGGCGCTGTGATTGCCCCAGATGGCCGTATTGGTCACCGCCGAGACTTTGACTCCGGCCTTTTGGGCAAGCTGAGCTTGGGCGCGGTTTTGATCCAGCCGGGTCATCGCGTAGAAGCGATCGCGGGGGATGCCAGCCTTCTGGCCGTGGCTCATGGCGATTAAGCCATTAGTGTTGGCCGGATTGCCGACCACCAAGACCCGCACATCCGCGGCGGCTCGGGCGAGCGCCTGACCTTGGCCGACGAATATCGGACCGTTTTCTCGAATTAAGTCGCCCCGCTCCATACCGGGACCGCGCGGCTTGGAGCCAATCAGCAGCCCCCAATTGATCCCGTCAAAAGCCACTTCAGCTTGGTCAGTAATCACGATGTCGTCGAGAAGCGGAAAGGCGCAGTCGTCGAGTTCCATAACCACGCCTTCCAAGGCTTTGAGTGCCGGAGTAATCTCCAGCAAGTGCAGCGAAATTCGGACGTCGCGGCCAAAAACCTCGCCCGAGGCTAAACGCGGCAATATAGCGTAGCCGATCTGGCCAGCCGCCCCAGTGACGGCTACTTTCATAGTTCGTGCCATGTATTCCTCCTAAATAAGGCAGTTTTATAGGTAGTGGGTGAGTTTGAAATAAGTGGGTAAAAATGGCCTCCTTGGCACGGTTCTTGCCAAGGAAGAAGTGCTTACAATTTCTCAGCCATCATTCCTCCCATAACAATAAGAACGACCAAAATATAGGTCCACCAAGGCGATTCGAAGACGCTCAATATCCAGAAAATCGGCACACCTATAATCAGCAAGCCTACAAGGACAGATATCCATTCTTTGTTCACTTATATCTCCTTCGTCGTTTGTGTGTTCTGGAGTGGAATGAACTCCCCAAAGGCGATATCTGGGCCTAAAAATCATCGAAGTAGGTGAGATTTCAAGCTGACGCACTACCGATAATTCGGTAATATGGCCTCTCATTTTAGCTAACCTCAGCTAGCCAAGCGAGACCTTCGTCGGTGATCTCCCATGTACTCGTGTCTAAATTATCTTTCAGCCAGCCCTTCCTGACCATTTTTGCACGGCACGCTGTACATGAGTGCTTTTTGAAGCCGATCCCTCTTTTCTCCTCCACTAGTTTGCAGACTTTATCTGCCGTGCCTCGGCCGTCCATCTCCACTAACGCCTCTAAAATCAACACCTCATACGATTTATGTCCCCGCCGCCGTCGTTTCTCTGGTTCATATAGGACACAGGCGGCTAGCAACTCCGCCTGGTGTATCTCGATATCCTCGACGCGTTCGATGCGATGCTCGTTAAGAACAGCCCTACCTGCGTTGTCCCTCCTCGTATATATACCTATTCGCTTACTAGACCGGCTGAAATACAGACGGCATATAGTCTTTCTTTTGTTATCGAGAAAAACACCGCACCAACTCGCCGATTCATGCTCCACTATTCGTTCAGAGGAAACCTTCTCAGACACTAACTTTTTAATAAGCTGGACAGCTCTGGCGTAATCAGAGTCATTGTCGCTTGCGATGTCGTTGCTTTTTCCATCGCCTTGGGGCGCGATCTGAATAAGTGCCTCTTCAATCTGTTCTTGGATTTCTTCAAAATCTCTTTGGTTCCTTTCAATCGTCCATTTGAGTTTACTAACTGATGTTACGCAGTTTTGAGGGTTTGTAGCTGCTCAAAGGCACATCGGAGGGCCTTGAGATAGAGTTGTGATCGCAACGCGAAATGCTTGAGTTGGTGCTTGCTGCGCAGGCTCTCCAAGCGCCCGGCGGCATATAT
>JAJDVZ010000083.1:0-7477 GCA_022825835.1 Candidatus Latescibacterota bacterium | reverse complement strand
CGCCACCGCCGTATGGCGGAGCCGTATCGATAAAATTGATGCCCCGCTCAATGGCCGCCCGAATCGTCGCCGTGGCTTCCTCCTCTGACATCAGTTCGGGAAGGCCCAGATATCCGCCGCCCAATCCTAACGCCTTCGGTTTCATCTCTGTGCGCCCCAAGCGCCGAACTTCTAGATCTACCATTCGCAAGACTCCTCTAATTACGCCAGTTCAATGCGCTTTATCACGCGTTGCAAAACCCACTCGCCGACGATCGTATTTTTTTGCGCGCGATACATGGTCTGAACAGGCGGAATCAACGTATCCCAATCGGGTTCAAAAGGGCCGTAACAAACCGGGTTATCCAGCGCAGCTTGCAAAGTGGGGATCAACGCCTTCATCTGCGCTAGGACCTCTCTGCGATAAAAAGACAAATTTGCACCCGCGCGAAACCGCACCCAAAGCAGATCACTTTGCAACGCGCGTTCCAATGCCGGCATCGCGCCTGCTGGACGGTTGTTTTGACAAAGCAAGTCCGCCGCCGCCAGACTCACACTGAGCGATTCATCCCGAACAAGTGGGCCGATCCTTTGCAGCACCGTATCCTCCAGCTCATACGACATCAACCCGGTAATCGCCCAATAACGCACAGCACTATCGGGATCATCAAGCCGGTCAATTAACTTAGCTCTGCCCGCTTCACCTAAGCGAGGAAAATCGGCTGTCTCCAGAATATGCGCATAGTGTTCGCAATGTGCGCCCACTTCATAATTCACACCATCATACTCAGTCGCTCGCACGATCATCTCAGTTTCATCAATTAACCCCAGATCTCGCGTCTCAATCATCCACTCAAACAACTGCGCTCGCATCTGATCTTTGAGATCGCTGTATTCGGGATCATCAGTTAGATT
This sequence comes from Candidatus Latescibacterota bacterium, assembly GCA_022825835.1. Classification (GTDB taxonomy): domain Bacteria; phylum Latescibacterota; class UBA2968; order UBA8231; family UBA8231. The sequence goes on along the minus strand of JAJDVZ010000083.1, from coordinate 6,583 downwards.
GGCAATTTCTTCCGGGTCGTTCTCAATATCATACAGTTCTTCAAATGATTTCTTCGCCTGCCAGATCAAATATGCGGAATACGCCTCGGGAATCGGCAGTAAAAAAGCACCATCGGGATCGTGTACTTTCTGCTCTCCGGGCAAACAGGACGTATCCCAGAAGTCATGCTCAGGCGTTCCCTTTTCGGGCGGCGTCGCAAAAAAACCACCATCTGGCCAAAACGAAGCATAGGGACGGTGAGGCAAAAAGTTGCGAATGTAGCGGTATCTCTCGTTCCGAATCGTGCGAATCATCTCATTGCAATTGTCGAGGCGATCCCGCGCCCCACAGACATAATCGCGATACGGTTCTTTTTGGTTATCCAGAAAGGCTCGTCCTTGAAAGTGTTTGGGAATCTGCACATCCATCATGCTCAAAACAGACGCGCCCATATCCATCGTCATCACCAGATTATCCACCACCGTTCCCGGCGGGCCTGGTGCCAGATGTTGATATTTGTCGGGAAAGCGAATAATCAACGGCACCCGCAAACCATCGTCATAAACATGCGTCTTGCCCCTCGGAAAACCTGTGCCGTGATCGGACCAGAAGAAGACAATCGTATTGTCCAGCACATCCGCGGACACCAAATTTTCTATCACTTCACCTACGTGCCGATCAACCTGCATCAAGCCATCGTAAAAAAGAGCGGTGCGTTCTCGCGCAAGCGATGTATCAGGCATAAAGACAGGAAGTGGTACTTTGGCAGGATCGTGCAATTCTTCATCCGTCAACAAGCTCGATCGCTGTTTTCGCGCTTGCTCTGGCGGTAGCTTAAATACACTGGCGTGGGACTCACCAAAACTATAAACAGCAAAAAAAGGCTTCTCATCCGCCCGCTCCAAAAGCGCCTCATTGCTCTGATACGCGGCCCATTCGTCAGGATCAATGTCGGTGTTCAAATCAGTATTGATCGCCGAACAGTTATATCCTGCTGCCAGCAGATAATGCGGCAACATTTGCACAAAGTCAGGGCGTCTGGCAAAACTTCGATGATGATGCGTACCCACCGTCGTTTGATGCATTCCGGTAAAAATACTTGTGCGCGCGGGTGAACAAATAGGCCCACAGGCGAAAGCATTCGCATAGCGAACGCCTTCTTCAGCTAGCTTATCGAGATGAGGGGTTGTGGCATAATTATCGCCATAACACCCTAAGTTCCTCGCACTCACATCGTGTGTATTTATCCAGACAAAATTCGGTCGTTCCGCCAAATCAATTCCCCTTCAAGAAATCCACACCGTTTTGTATTCAAAAAAAGGCTCCAGACCCATCTCGCCGTAGCGCCGACCAATGCCGCTCTGCTTAAAACCACCCCAGGGCGTGCGATGGCTCAGCATACTGGCGCTATTAATGGCGACAATCCCCACTTCCAAGCGCCGGACAAAATAGCGTTGTCGCTCAGAATTTTGCGTCCAGAGTGAAACGAGCAGTCCGTAGTCTGTATCGTTGGCCAACGCCAGCGCCTCGTCGTCGCTGGCAAACGTCAGCACAGAGACAACCGGTCCGAAAATTTCGTCGCGGCAAACTGGGCTGGACTGATCGGCAAAGGCAAAAGCCGTAGGCTCAAAATAGCAACCCTTGGCGTACTCTTCTCCCGGCGGACGTGTGCCACCAAACAGCAGAGGTCCCTGTGCTTTGCCCACCTCGACGTAGTGTTCCACGCGCTCTACCGCCGCTTGGTCGATCAACATGCTGGGCCCTGCGGCCTGCGCCTTTTCTTTTAGCAAAGCGATAAATTCGTCGCGCAGCGATTCGTGCAGCAAAACCCGACTTATGGCCGAGCACGCCTGCCCGGGGAAGGCCGATCCCACGGTCGCCGTCGCCGCCGCTTCCAAGTCGGCGTCGGGCAAGACGATCTGCGCCGTTTTGTTGCCCAGATTTAGCTGCACTCGCTTGAGGTCTTCGGCGGCCGCGGCCATGATCTTTTTACCCGTCGCCGTGCTGCCGGTAAAACTGATCAGACGCGTACCTGGGTGCGCGACGAGCGCCTGCCCCACCTCGGCCCCCTTGCCGCTGAGCGCGTTGACCACTCCGGCGGGGAAACCGGCTTCGTGGAATGCCTGCATGGTCTTGAGCGCCTGTGGTGCTTCTTGGTCGGGTGCTTTAAGCACGACCGTATTGCCGGCTACCAGAGCCGGCACAGCCGATAAAAGAGAGGCCAGCATCGGCCCGTTGAAGGGGGCAAAGATAGCGACGACGCCCAGCGGTTCCCTATACACGTAATTAGTGCCTTGGTCGCCGTGCTCAATAAGCGCGCCCGCCCCGTCGTCTAGTTTACCCACGTAGTAATCGATGACGCGCTCTACCAGCGGCGGGATGCCCGGTCCCCCCTGGGGCTGGACCTTGGCGGCCGCCAGTTCGTCGGCCATGGCAGAGAGGACCTCTTTCAGTTTGGCAAATAAAGCGCGCTTGCGCTCAATGCCGCAGAACTTCCACTCGGCATAAAATGCTTCGCGCGCAGCAGCCGCGGCCCGCTCCACGTCGGCCCGACTGGCATCGGCGACTTCGGCGATTAATGTGCCATCTACGGGGCTATACAAGGGATAGTACTGTCCAGATGCAGGGGGACACATTTGGCCCCCGATCAGCAAATCACTTTTTTTGACACTCACTTCGTCTTCCTTTCTATTGAAACTAACCTCACCGAGGAATCCACCTTGCCATCACCGCCGGCCCTACCCAAAGATTACGACGCCCGAGCACACATGATAACTCATCAGGTGCGCGGGCGCATCTTTCACTCCACCATACCCTCGGCACAACTGGCCTCTGAACTGATAGCCAGCGGCGCACCCGCGGACATCGCCGAGGCCACCGCCATCTTTCGCGCCGTGCTCGCCTGTCAGGAAGTGCGGGACACAGACCCGCATCGCGGCAATTTTCGCTGGGAGTTGGAAGACGAAGTCGTCGAAGATCTCAATGCCGTGCAGTTCGTGCTCTTTTACTGCATTCCCGTGCTGTGCAAAGCATCACACGCCCTGCCCCCGGACTTGGTCGCGGCTATGCGCCGCGCCGTCGCGCTGGGCTTGGAGGAAATCGCGCGCATCGACGTGGCCTTGGCCTATACCAACATCGTCCTCAAGGACATCACCAACTCCTGCCTTGGCGGCCAGTTGTTGGGCGATGATAACATCGGCCAGCGCGGTCGGGAAAAACTGGTGCGCTGGATGGCGCACGTAGATACCTACGGTCTGCCAGCCGAGTACAATAGCCCCAACTACGCCTCTGTCGCCGTGCGCGTACTGAGCCGCTTGGCCGAACTGACAGAGGACGAACACACCCGCATCCGCGCCCGCACCATGCTCGCTCGCCTCGGCCTTTCCGCGGCGTTACACGTACACCCCGGCATCGGCTGCTGGGCCGGCCCCTTCAGCCGCGCCTATAGCCATGCCGTCTTTAACGCCAACGCCTTTAACGCCGATGACGTGCGCGCGTGGTTGGATGGCGGGCAGGTACCCACCTGGATCGGCGACTTGCTGCAGCGCCCCAACGTGCCGCAGCAAATAGACGAAACAGCCCACGGCGAAGAGCCTGTGGCGTTGAGCACCTATCACAGTCCCTCGTTCTCGCTAGGCGTGGCCTCCTGCGAACTGAAGACCCAGGAAGTCATCTTTATCGCCCTGCAGTCCAGCGTATTTCACGCGCAGTACCGGCTCTCGGATAGTGCGCGCTGCGGCGTGCTCTTTTCGCGTTATATACTCGACGACCAGTGGCTCAGCTTCCAGACGACGCCGTCGCGCGCACCCGGACAGGTCGTTCCCGAGGAGGGCTACTTCTACGGCGTGCACGAGCGGGGTCGCGCCATCGGCCTCTACGCCCCACGCGGCTTGGACGCCTGGTCGCGGCGCACCAGCGCCAAAGCCGTGCTCGTGTGGACCGAGATCGAGCAGGTCGATGAGATCTGGACCGGCCAGCATAAGGTAGATTCTCTGCCGACGGCAGTGCCCCGAGGCGAGGTGGTCGTCGTCGGCAGCGGTGCCCTGTGGACGGCCGTCCAGCCGCTCGAACTGACCGATCTGGGCGGCGGTGCCCCCATCCGCTTGGTCGAACTGGACGGTCATCTGGCCCTGGAGATGTACAACTATACGGGACCGGCCAAGACTTTCTGGGAAATGGCCAAACCCGGCTCCTTTTACCAGGGCCAGCCTCGCTGCGGTTTCTACGCCGAACTGGCCGAGCGCACTTCCTACGCCAGCGGTGCCGATTTTGCCGCCGAGGTAGCGTCCGGTACGCTCGTCGACGAAGCGGCCCCACCCGTCACCTATACTGCAGGTAGCGAGCGCCCGCTCCGCGTGGAGTACGCGCGCGACGACCGCATACTCGGCATCGAAGTCGATCTGTATGAGTGGTCGCTAAAGCGGCGTTGGACGCAGGACGGCACCCTAGACTGGCCCATGCACGAATCGCCCTATGCCCGCCAGAGCGCTTCTGGACAGGTCTCCATCGGCGGTGCCACGCTCACCTGCGAGAAGGGGCCGGTATGGCTCTGCGCCTGCCCGGGAGGCAAAAGGTATGTCGCCGCCTACAGCGGAATCGAGATGATTGCGTTGAGATTGGAGGTGCCCGGCGATGTGGTCGAGCTAGCTGAGATGGGCGCGGGCACGGTGATTTGGGACGAGGGCGAAGTAACAATAGAAGCCATATTGCCCTGATTCAGTGCCAGCTTTTCAAACCGAGCAGTTTCTCACCAAGCTCGGTGAGCGTTGCGGTCTCAGCATGCTTCCTCTCCCATTCACGCGGGTCACCGGGGAAGGCATCGCGCTGAGGATGATCCTGTTCACGCCAGAGACGGATGCGTTCCTGCCGCTCTACTTCATTATCCTCTTCGGCCGGATGCATCGAAATATACTGGGCCATGCGGATTCGGTCCTTCGAGCGATTAGGGCGCACGCCGTGGGCAAGCAGGCTATTAAAAATGAGCAAATCGCCTGCTTCCATCTCGATATTCACGACGGACAATCCGGTTATATCGGGATGCATGGGATCGCGGTCCGCAGGCTGGGTCTTGACCCATTCCTCGAACTTTTCAAACAGGACTGGAACACACTGGAATCCCCCGACATCCCCATCCTGCTGCTGTAGGCTTAAAACGCCTTGCACACCGATCGGTAGAGGTCGTACCGACGTATCCACGTCCCAATGGATGAAGCCGTCTGAGTTGCCGCGGACCTGCTGTGGAGGCTTGAGATTGGCGCGGTCGATGGTGACCCAGAGATCCTCCCGGTCCCAGATATCGACAAAAGCATCATACACCCGTGGTTCCTGTCGATTATCCCAGAGATACTGGTGATTGTAGATCTCCTGCATGCCGGTATTGTTGAGTTCCTTCATTTTATGCTCTCGCCGTTGCGGAGCGTACCAAGTCGCGGGATTATTCGGGTCTTTCTCATCAAATTCCCACAAGAGCTCGACAAGGCGTTCCACATTCGCTGTCGGCACAGCCTGTCTGACAACGATATAACCTTTAGTAGTCCAGTGTTCCCAATCCTGAGACGTAAGGACTCGGAATGGAAATCTTTTCTTGATATCCTTCAGTTGCACCTGAGTCCGCGAGGTGACAGGGTGAGTATTTTGAGGGGATTTCGGCAGCATTACTAATCGGGGGTTTAGTGTCTTTACTTGGCCTGTCGCTGCTTTGCCAACCACTCCCACAGGGCAGGATCGCTGTAGGCATTTTGCCAAGCCTCCACGTGGCCCCCTTCGGGGTACACGGTAAAGCGGACATCTCTTCCGGCCGCCTTGAGCGCATCAACCATTTCCTGTGATTTTTGCAACGGCACGGCCTCGTCTTTCGCGCCGTGGAAAACCCAAGTCGGCACCTCCTTCATTAAAGGCGCTTTTTCTGGATCCCCACCACCACAGATGGGAACGGCGGCCGCGAACCGCTCGGGATAGGTACAGGCTAGTCCCCACGTCGCATATCCCCCCATACTCAGGCCGGTCACATAGATCCTAGCCGTATCGATGCGATGGGTCCCAACGATCTCGTTTATGAGGTCATGCAGTGCGTCTATGGACCACCACTCGTCCTTTGGACATTGCGGCGAGACGACCACGAAAGGAAAGTCTCTCCCCTGCGCTATCATTTTCGGTGGACCGTGGACTTTCACTAGCTCAAGGTCGTCTCCGCGCTCGCCCGCTCCGTGCAAGAACAAGAGTAACGGCCATGTCTCTTCGCTGCTATCATAGGCAGGTGGCAAATACAGCAGATACTGCATCTCAATGGTACGCACCAGAGTCTGTGGAACCTGTCTTTCTGCGGACTGGGCATCGCAGGGGTGGACGCTCCACAACAGACCGCACAACAAAGCCAAAAGGCTAAGACTACGCTTTATCACTCTTGGAATCCTCTCTTTCTAAATTGATTGTTAGAAGATGTGGGGCTGCGCTGGCGCTACGCTACGCGTCAATGTAACCCCTGCTGGACTTGAGAACCGCTGTGCCTTTTGGGGGCATGAGGAATCTAAATCCGGATGGCTCGTGCACTTGCCAAGCATATGGCGTCTCACATCGTGAACATTTGATGTCATCGTTTTTGGG
>JAJDVZ010000149.1:0-37607 GCA_022825835.1 Candidatus Latescibacterota bacterium | reverse complement strand
CTCGTCCGTGCCGCCGGTCGATTGCCACACGTATTCGCGGCTCCCGTAGCCCTCGTACCAGATGGAGCCGAATAGTACGGCCGTGCTGATTTCGGGATGGGGATGGTCGAGGGCAAAGCGCCGCAACCTCCCGTCTTGGCCGAGGGCCAAAAATCCGTCGGCCTTGGGCGCGAAAACCAACGCGGTCGCCGGGGAGTCGCCCGGCAGTTGGAAGACCGTCTGTTCGGAGGTTAGGTGATGTAGGGCTATGGCCCCCTCGGCGTCGGTCGTGAGGAACTGCTTGTCGCGCGCCGAGGCGGCAATGTGGGTAACGGCCGCTGCATGGGGAGCAAAGGCGTGGATTTTGCGATACGACCGCTGCCCATTTTCCTCGACCTTAAACCAAGTGCTGACGTGGCCGGCCGCATCGCCTACTACCAGCGAAACCTCGCCCAGCGCATACCCCAGCGCTGAGACCGCGACCTCTGAGACGGCAATGTGCCCGACAAACGCCGGCGCTTGTTCCACCCCTCCCAGCCGCCACTCGTACACCTGCCCCTGATCCGTTCCTACGAGCAACTGGCGAATGCGACCGTCGAGCAGTACCTGCGTGGCCTTGCCGACTTCGGCGAGCTCAGACTTCGGCGAGCTCAGTCGAGTCGTCGAGGCGTCGAAATCGGCCGTTAGATCGTACTGTCTTTCTCGGCGCTCGCCCGGCCCCACTAGGCCCTGCTGCTGCTCGGCCATCATCACCACCAAGCGACCGCTCGCCGTAATCGCCGCCGCGGCCGAGCGGCCATCGTCTCCTTGCCGAAAGGCCACTTGCACCAGCGACTCACCCGTCGGATCAACTGCGACGAGGTGCTCAACCGCAAACTGCGGCACCACCTGCCGCTGGCCGCTGCTGTAATCGAGTTGGAAATGAATCCGCGCCGCTAGCAAATGACCGTCATCCGTGCCCAACGCCAAAACGTCGTTTGGCATCCGCTGGGCGGCCGTTACTGAGCGGCCCGTCAGCTCGGCTGGCCGTTCGCGGCGGATCACTTGGCCATCGTCCAACCGCAACAAATCCACCCCTTGGGGGCCGACTGCATAAGCGGTCTGGTAGTAGGGATCGAGCCCAATGGCAAACGGGCCGACTACTTGGTGTGTTTTTTCTGCTGCTACCTCTGGGGAGCGAAACAGGGGCCACGCCTCGGAGAGGACGAAGAAGAATATCCCCATGACGGCGGCGATAATGCCAATGCCGCCAACGGAGATACAGCGCCCAGCCAGCCAGTCGAAGATTCGCGCTCGCGGCGTGATCCCGCGCTTATATGGCTTTTCGCTCACGCACTCGCGTCCTTAGATATCCAACTTGGCCAATTCGGCTTGTGCTACTTCAAACGGCACGGGCATATAGCCGTCTTTGACGACGATTTCTTGACCCTCTTTGGAAAAAATAAACTTGCAGAACTCTTTCACTAGCGGATCCATGGCTTGGCCGGGAGCCTTGTTCATATAAATGTACAGGAAGCGCCCGAGAGGATATGAGCCATTTAGTACGTTTTCCATGGAACCTTGTTTAAACTCCTGTCCCTCGGTTTTGGCCAAGGGCACAACGCGCACACCCGAGGTCTGATAGCCAATGCCGCTGTATCCTATGGCGAAGCGATCCTCGGTGATGCCTTGGACTACGGAGGCCGAGCCGGGCTGCTCTTTCACTTCGTCCTTGTAGTCGCCTTTGAACAGGGCCTGCTTCTTAAAAAAGCCATAGGTGCCCGAGGCCGAGTTGCGGCCATAGAGACTGATCCGAGCCTTGGTCCAATCTTCCTCCAGCCCCAACTGGCCCCAAGTGGCGATGTCATTGGGAAACTCGCTGCGGCGGGTTTTGGAAAAAATCGCATCGACTTGCGGCAGGCTCAGCCCCTCGATGGGGTTGTCCTTGTTGACAAAGACTGCCAGTGCGTCCAGCGCAGCCCGCAAGGGCGTTGGCTTGTAGCCGAAAGCCTGCTCGAATTTGTCCTCCTCGCTCGACTTCATCGGCCGCGACATCGGCCCGAATTGCGCCGTGCCCTCAATTAGGGCCGGCGGCGCAGTACTCGACCCCTTGCCTTCGATTTGGATCTTGACGTTGGGATAGTACTTGCGGAAGGTCTCCAGCCACAGGGCCATCATGTTGTTCATCGTGTCCGAGCCAATGCTGCTGGCATTGCCAGACAGGCCGCGCACCTTCTCGTAGGGCGCGATTCGCTCATCAACGGCTATGGTCTGCGCTTGGACGCCAGCGGCCAACACCCAACCCATCAGCACCACTCCGATCCATATTTTCTTCATTTTTGCATTCTCCATGGTTCATAAAGATTGAAGGATTTGTGTTACATCCGCGTGTCTCACAGATGAAGCCTGCGTTACAGCAGTGCTAAAATTTGTAGAAAAAGGTCAGCCGCCCTTGGACATTGGCATCCTCGTCAGCGGGCGACTCAATGAGCACATTGGGCATCAGGTGGACGGCTGTAGCTGGGGAGTAGTCGAGGCCGGCGATGAAGAGCCAATCTCTGTCGTCCTCGGCGTCGCGTGCGACCGCATCGACCCGGCCAAAACCCTTGAGCGCGGCACTCAGCGGCAGCGAGCCAAAGGCCGAGACCCCGTCAATGACTTGGTCCTCGCCATTATCGCCGGCCAGTTCGTTGGTGCGCGAGAAGACCTCCAACCCCACCTTGCTTTTTGCTCCCTGCCAGCCGACGAAACCCTTGAAGGTTCGCTCGTTGCGACCGGCTGGCCGCGCATTAAAGTCCGCATAGCCTTCCAATACCAAGCGATCCGCAGCTTTGAAACTCAACGAACCATAGAATTTTTTACCGTGATCGTCCTCTGGCTTCTGTCCGGGACCATTGCCAACCATCAGGTGATAGCTCAGTTGGCCCGCCGCGCCCTTGAGGGCCGCGCCCAAGTCGGCCGAAGAGCCAATTTTATTCCAGTCGAGCACGGTCTTGGCTATCGAGCGGTACCCCCAGACCTTTTCGGCGACCGCCCAAGTCGGCGTCCCCGAAAGCCCTAGGTATATATCCGCATCTCCTAGCCCCTGCTTCCACTGCAAGTAGCCGTGTTTGAGGAAGGGTTCCATCTTCGCACCTTGGGCAAACCCCGCGTCCTTAGCCTCAAGGCGAAAGCGAACCGCAAAGTCGGTGGCGATATCCTTTTGATATGTGAAGTACACACGGCGAAACCGGAACGCATTGCGCTTATGGGGCTGCTTGGCGTCGGCTTCATCTGCGGCCAATACATAGTAGTAGTCGCCAAACATATACCCCTTGAGCTTGCCCTCGGCCGCTTGCGCTGCAAAGATCCAGCCCAAAATTAGCACGCCAAGCGTCATGATTTTTTGCATTTATGTTACAGTCCTCCCTCTTTTCGCGTTTTTCTCGTGCTATGTTACAAAATCGCCTCACTGTGCGACGCCTTTGTCACAGTATTGTTACAAAACGGTGACGTTTTCCTCCTGCATCCTGCGAGAGAGACACTGCCTCCAAGACCCCTTGTAACCGGATTGTAATTTCAGAGTAACCGCTTCTCAACACAGCCTCTCTATTATTTCTGCTTAAATCTTTTCAAGGGAGGTTGTTCATCCATGAAGCGCTGCTTGTCCATTGTCGTCCTCTCCTTTTTGGCCCTTGCCCGTCCCGCCTTCGCGCAGACCGGCACGGTATCCGGCGCGGTTCTCGATCGCCAGACCGGCGACCCGCTCGTGGGTGCGGTTGTTTTTCTAGAAGGCACCCAGATCGGCATAACCTGCGATATTGAGGGGCGGTTTCAGCTTTTCGACGTTCCAGTCGGAACCTACGTGCTGGCCAGCTCCATGATCGGCTATCAGGATGCGTCGATCATCGGCGTCGAGGTACAAGGCGGCGAGGTCGCCAAGCTGACCATCACCCTCGCGCCCGAGGCCCTAGAACTGGACGACGAGGTCGTCGTCGAGGCCAAGGCCCTGCGCAATACCGGTGCGGCCCTGCTCAAGGAGCGCCAAAAGGCCCCAGCCGTCAGCGATGCCATCAGCGCCGAGGAAATCTCGCGTGCCGGCAGCGGCGACGCGGCCGAGGCCATGTCGCATGTAACGGGTGCTTCCGTAGTAGATGGCAAATACGTCTATATCCGCGGCCTAGGCGACCGCTATAGCTCGGTCCAACTCAACGGATCCTCGCTTCCCAACGCCGATCCCGACAAGCGGTCCGTCCCCATGGATCTCTTCCCCACTGCGCTCTTGGACAACATCGTCACCACCAAGAGCTTCACCCCAGACAAGCCCGGCGACTTCACTGGTGGAGCTGTCAACATCGGCACCAAGGCGTTCCCCGATAACTTCACCCTTTCCGTTTCGGCCTCGACCAAATTCAATACCCAAAGCTCGTTCAACGACCAGTTCCTCACCTACGAAGGCGGCGGACGCGATTGGCTCGGGGTTGACGACGGAACCCGCGGCATCCCCGATGCCTTGGCCAACGGCGATGCCGAAATCCCCGATGTGGGTGCCGCGTACAACGACGAGGAAAAGGCCCTCCAACTCGACGAGTATTCCAAGTCGTTCTCCTCGGTCATGGCCCCCACCACCACGGCCGCCCCCCTGAACCAGAGCTATTCGGTCGCCGTGGGCAACCAAGTCTCGCTCTTGGACAAACCCTTCGGCTTTCTCGGCACCCTGACCTACAGCAACAACTCCTCCTTTTACGACAACGGCACCTCGGCCCGCTGGCAGCTCACCAGTAAGGAGGCCAGCACCCTGACTAATAATTTTAACCTCGCCGACTCCCGGGGGTCGCAAGAAATCGCCTGGGGCAGCCTCGTTACCTTGTCTCTCAAACCGGCCCCCACGCACGAGTTGTCGGTCACCAACATGTACAACCGCAACAGCGAAGACGTCGCCCGTTACCTAGCCGGCGCGTTCCCCCGCGACCTCGAAGAAGACGCCATTTACGAGACGCGCGTTTTGAAGTTTACTGAGCGCCAAATCCAATCGCTGCAACTGGCGGGCAAACACCACTTTGACAGCTTGCGCGACCTGCGGGCCGAATGCACGGCATCGACTTCTTCTTCAGCGCAAGAAGAGCCTGACCTGCGATTTTTTACCAATAACTTTGTAACCCTCAAAAACCGCCCGCTGCGCGACGAAAACGGCGAGGTCATGCGCGACGCAGAAGGCAACGTCCTGCGGGGCGACATCGTTGACTACTCGATTTCGCCTTCGATCTATCCGCTGCCCACTCGCTATTTCCGCGACCTCGACGAGAGCAATCGCGAATTCCAGCTCAACCTGACCTTGCCCTTCAAGCAATGGCAGGGCATCAACAGCAATTTCAAAACCGGCTTCTTGGCGCTGGACAAAGCGCGCACCTTCCGCGAGCGACGCTACGAATTTGACCAAGACGACATCAACTACGACGGCCAACCCGACTCCTTTTTTGCCACCGAAAAAGTTGGGCTAATCAGCAGCAATGGCAGTCAGTATCGCTTCGGCTCCTACGTCCAAGACGCCACCCAGCTTTCGAGCAATTTCGACGGCGACCAGCAAATCTACGCTGGCTACGCCATGCTCGAATTGCCCATTAACACCCAACTGCGCCTCGTGGGCGGTACCCGGCTGGAAGCCACGCGCATCGACGTGGCCAGCCAAGACTCGACCAAGACCCCGGGTCAGCTTGCTGAAAACGACCTACTGCCCTCGCTCAACGCCGTCTGGGAGATCCGCCCCGGCATGAATTTGCGCGCCTCCTACGGCCGCACCCTCGCCCGCCCCACCTTCCGCGAATTGGCCCCGTTTGCCTCGTTCAGCTTCGTCGGTGGCTTCACCTTTATCGGCAACGCCGAGCTAGAGCGGACCCTGATCAACAACTACGACTTGCGCTGGGAGCATTTCGGCAACCCCGGCGAGCTATACGCGGCCAGCGTGTTCTACAAGGACTTCAAAAATCCCATCGAGCGCGTCATTCTCACGGTCAACGGCGAGGTCCAGTTCCAGAACGTCGAAGCCGCTCAAGTGGCCGGGGTCGAGTTCGAGGCGCGGCACGGCCTTAGATTCCTCCTCTCGCAGTTAGAGCACTTCCACGCCGGCGGCAACCTCTCGCTAGTCCGCTCCGAGGTCAACATCGACTCCACTGAGCTAAAGCTGCGCCGTGCCCTCGACCCACAGGCCGCGGACACGCGCCAACTCCAAGGCCAGTCGCCCTTCCTGATCAACCTCGATCTCAGCTACGACAACTTCGCCACCGGCACGGCGGCTGGCATCTACTACAACATCTTCGGCCGGCGCTTGGCGGAAGTCAGTCTCGGTGGGACCCCGGACGTGTTTGAGGAAGTGCGCGGCACCCTCGACTGCACCTTCTCACAGCAGTGGCACGAGTACAAGATCAAGCTGAGTGCCAAAAACCTCCTCGACTCCTCCTTTGAGAAGGCCTATCGCTACCAAGACATCGATTACATCTCCAGCCAGTACTACAAAGGCCGTTCGTTCTCGATTTCGGTCAGTTACAACCGCTGAGGCGTTGTAACAAACTGTTCACATTACTGCCATATCATTGGTACAAGCTTGTGCTTTTATAGTGGACGTCAGCGATTCGAGTCGCTGGCGTCCACTACTTTTATCCAGTATCAGGAGGATACTATGTTGCGCAAGATAATGCTCGCGGTCGGCACCGCCCTGTTGCCGACCATTGCCTTAGCGGCCACCATCGACGTCACCACTGCCGATATTCCGGTCGGCGGCAGCGTGGAATGGACCGCAGACAACGAGTACGTGCTCAACGGATTAGTCTTTGTCAGTGAGGGAGCCTCGCTGACGATTCAGGCGGGCACGGTCATCAAGGGCAAGCCGGGACAAGGCGAAAACGCCAGCGCCCTCGTCGTCGCCCGCGGCGGCAAAATTTTCGCCGAAGGTACGGCGGATAAGCCAATCATCTTCACCGCCGAAGCCGACAATGCCAGCGACCCCAGTGACTTGCCGCTCGACGCGCGCGGCCTCTGGGGCGGCGTCATCATCCTCGGCTGGGCTAGCCTCAATTCCGAGCCGGGCGAAACCCCCATTGAGGGCATTCCCACCACCGAGCCACGCGGCCTCTACGGCGGCGACGACGACAGCGATAACTCTGGCGTCTTCCGCTATGTCTCCATCCGCTACGGCGGCACCGACATTGGCGCGGGCAATGAAATCAACGGCCTGACCATGGGCGGCGTTGGTAGCGGCACGGTCATCGAATACGTCGAGGTGTACAACAACCAAGACGATGGCTTTGAGTGGTTCGGCGGCACGGTCAACACCAAGTATCTGGTGTCGGCTTTCAACGGCGACGACGCCTTTGACTACGACGAGGGCTTTCGCGGCAAGGGCCAGTTCTGGTTCGTGATCCAAGACGCTGAGACGGGCAACCGCGCGGGTGAGCACGACGGCGGCACCACGCCTGAGGACGGCACGCCCTACGCCACGCCGGCCATCTACAACGCCACCTATATCGGCTCCGGTGCTTTTTCCACCAACGGCGACAACGACGTGGTGCTCAAAATCCGCGACAATGCCGGTGGCAAATACCACAACAGCATTTTCACTGATTTCGCCGGTGAAGGCGTCGATATTGAGGATTTGGAGTCGGGCGAAGACAGCCGCGCTCGCTTAGAAGCTGGCGACCTCGTCTTGGCCAATAACATCTGGTGGGGCTTTGGTGCCGGCGAAGACGTTACTTCTCTTGCTCCCGAGTTTGTCCTCGCTCATCTCGTAGCCAACAACAACCGCCTTGAGGATCCGCTTCTGATGGGCATTTCCCGCGCTCGCGACGCCGGACTCGATCCCAGGCTCCAAGACGCTAGCCCGGCTTGGAACGGCAGCGGTGCCATTCCCAACGACGGCTTCTACACCCAAGTTGACTATGTCGGAGCCTTTGGCAACGAACTGTGGACCTCGGGTTGGACCTTCCTCGCGGCAGCCGGCATCATGCCCAACGAGATGGCAACCGTCGTCACCTCAGAGTCGGAGGCGTCAGCAGCCATACCAAGTGCGTACACACTAAACCAAAACTACCCCAACCCCTTCAACCCCAGCACGATCATAGCCTACGCCATCCCGGCCGACGGTCACGTCGAGCTGGTCCTTTTCAACATCCTCGGCCAACAGATAGCTACGCTGGCTGAAGGGTGGCGCATGGCCGGCTCCTACTCGGTCGCCGTCGATGCGTCAGACCTCAGTGCTGGCACGTATTTTTACCGCCTCCGCGCCGGCGACCAAGTCCTGCACCGCAAAATGACCTTGCTCAAATAGAACTTGCGCGCAAACCACAAAAAGAGGGACGGGTTTTACGCCCGTCCCTCTTTTTGTACGCCCGCCTGCTTCTTTACACCACAGTGCCCGACGGAATCACCGCGTCCTTAGGCACAACCACGATCCCATCGCGGATGTAGTAATTGGTCTCGTCGGCCTCGACGCCTCGATCCTTGTTGGTGATGCAAACCCGCTCGCCGATGCGCGCGTTTTTGTCGATGATCGCGCCGGTGATTTTGCTGTTGGCACCAATCCCCATATCTGGAATGCCTTGGGCGGCATTGCGCGCGCGATCGGCCGGCGACTCATCCGAATCAGCACCCATGACAATGGTGTTGGAAATCTGGCAATTCTCGCCAATCACCGAGCGGATCCCGATCACCGAGCGCTCGATCCGGGCCGACCGAACGTACGAGCCTTCGCAGATGATCCCTCGCTCAATATGGCAATTCTCCAGCCGCGTGCCAGAGAGGAAGCGAGCGTGCGTGTAAACTGGTGCGTCGGCCCGGTAAAAGTTAAAAGGCGGTGGCTGATCCGTCAGCGCCAAATTGGCCTCGTAAAAAGAGCGAATGGTGCCGATGTCTTCCCAATAACCGTCAAAGGTGTGGGCAAAAACGCCGATCTTGTGGATCGCACCCGGAATGATATGCTTGCCGAAATCGTCTTGGTCGCTGCTCATCAGCAGGCTGACCAAGACTTGGGGTTCAAACACGTAAATACCCATAGAGGCCAAATAGCAATCCTCCGAATCGGCTGCTGGCAGCCGCAGAGCATCTAGCTCAGCCTCGTCCTGCGGCTTCTCGCGAAAATCCACAATCCGCCCCTGAGCATTCATCTGCACGATCCCCAGCCCGGGCGCAGCTTCTCGCGTCACTGGCTTAACCGCAATCGACACGTCCGCGCCGCGCGCTCGGTGCTCTTCGACAAAGGCGCGGTAATCCATGCGATAGAGGTGGTCGCCCGACAGGATTAGCACTTGGTCGGCCCGGCGCGAGAGCAAGTGCCTGAGCTGTTGGCGCACCGCATCGGCCGTGCCCTGGTACCAAGCAGCGCTATCTTGGGTCTGCTCGGCAGCCAAGATCTCGACAAAGCCATCGGAAAAGGAATCAAAGCGGTACGTCGTGCTGATGTGGCGGTGGAGCGAAGCAGAATTGAATTGAGTCAGGGCAAAAATGCGGTTGACCCCAGAATGCAAACAATTGCTGATGGGAATGTCGATTAAGCGGTACTTGCCGCCAATCGGCACGGCTGGCTTGGAGCGAAGCTGCGTCAGCGGGAAGAGCCGCGCACCCTGTCCACCCCCGAGGATGACTCCAATGACGTTCCTCATAACTGAAAACTCCCGATTCTAAAGTTAGGCTCAGTCCTCTAAGTAGCCTTATCTTATAGCTTTTTCCCACCTTAGCAAGCCCACCTCGGGCGAATTGGGCCGCCGCGCAAAATAGCATATTCTGTTTCACCTAGGAGAAGCCTTATGAAAACATTATTCGCCTTTATAGTCGGGCTAGCAGTGGTGGCCCCTGCTAGCGCCGATTCTGATTCTCCCACCACGAGTCGGCTAGTTACCCTGGGGCATGTGGGCCTAGTCCGATCTTTGTCGTTTTCACCCGATGGAGCCACACTGGCGTCTTGGGCAGACGATAATACCGTAGTTCTCTGGGATGTCGCCAGCCAGAGACAGTTGGCTGTCCTCAAGGAGCATGTGGACCCCTCTGTCTTTTCCAGCGCATTTTCGGTCCGATCGGTGGCGTTTTCGCTCGACGGCACCACACTGGCGTCTTGGGCAGGCGATAATACCGTAGTCCTGCGGGATGTCGCCAGCCAGAAGCGACTCGAGATCCTCGAAGGTCATGCCGGCCTAGTCCGATCGGTGGCGTTTTCACCCGACGGCACCACCCTGGCATCCGGGGCGAGCGATAACATCGTAGTCCTCTGGGATGTCGCCAGCCGGAAACAGCGGGCTATCCTCAAAGGGCATGTAGATAGCGTCCACGCCGTGGCGTTTTCACCCGACGGCACCACACTCGCGTCCGGATCAAGTGATAATACTGTAGCCCTTTGGGATGTCGCTAGGCGGGGGCGGGTGGCCACACTTAAAGGGCATACGGGCACTGTCCAATCCGTGGCGTTTTCACCCGATGGTACCACACTCGCGTCCGGGTCAAGTGATAACACCATAGTCCTGTGGAATGTCGCCAGCCGGAGGCGACTAGCCACCCTCAAAGGACATACGGGTACTGTTTTTTTCGTAGTGTTTTCACCCGACGGCACCACACTCGCGTCCGGGTCATACGATAGGGCATACAATAACACCGTAACCCTGTGGGACGTCGTTAGCCGGAGGCAGCGAGCCACCCTCAAAGAGCATAATGTCACTTTCGCGGCGTTTTCGCCCGACGGAACCATGCTCGCGTTTGGGGCCCGGGATGGTGGAGTCCTGCTCTGGCGACCTCCTCAGGTGGAGATCGATCAATCCGTTACAGACGACGTCGCCGATCCTTCCACGTGGAAGCAGCAAGCCACCCTACAAGGGAATGGGTCGGGGGTCCAAACCGTGGCGTTTTCGCCCGACGGGACCACCCTGGTATCCGGGGACAAGGGTAAAACCATAGTCCTGTGGGATGTTGCCAGTCGGAAACAGCGGGACATCTTAGGGCATACGGGGAATGTCACTTCCGTGGCGTTTTCGCCCGACGGAGCCATGCTGGCATCCGGGGACGAGAATAAAACCGTCGTCTTGTGGGATATAGCGAGGCGGCGGCAGCGAGACACCTTGGAAGGGCATAAGGATAGGGTCCAAACCGTGGCGTTTTCGCCCGATGGAACCACGCTGGCGTCTGGGTCTGACGATAACACCGTAATCCTGTGGAATGTCGCAAAGAAGAAGCGGCTAACCACCCTCAAAGGACATGCGGATTGGATCCAATTCGCGGCGTTTTCGCCCGATGGAACCATGCTGGCATCCGGCTCAAGCGATGACACTGTAATCCTATGGGAGGTCGAGAGCCGCAAGCAGCTAGCCACCCTCAAAGGACATACGGACTACGTTCTTGCAGGAGCGTTTTCGCCCGACGGTTCCATGCTCGCCTCCGGCTCAAGCGATAACACCGTAATCCTGTGGGAGGTCGAAAGTCGCGAGCGGCTAACCACCCTAAAAGGACATACGGGGAATGTCACTTCCGTGGCGTTTTCACCCGATGGCGCCCTGTTGGCGTCCGGGGCGAGCGATAACACCATAATTCTTTGGGAGGTCGAGAGTCGCAAGCGACTAACCACCCTCAAAGGGCATACCGATTGGGTCCAATCCGTCTCGTTTTCACCCGACGGGACCATGCTCGCCTCCGGGGCTGAGGACGGTACGGTCCTGCTCTGGCGATATTTTTCTCAGTAGGAGCACTTCATGACGGGAAAATTACAGCACAAGACTGCGTTGATCACCGGAGCGGGCCGAGGCATTGGGCGGGCCATCGCCGAATGCTTTGTCCGCGAGGGAGCACGAGTGGCTGTCGCCGATATAGACGCAAGCACCGCCCGCGCCACAGCTACTGAGATCGACGCGTTGGGATTGGCAATGGACGTGTCGTCCAAAACCTCAGTCCTCGCCGGCACGAGCCGCGTGCTCGACGAATTCGGCCAACTCGACATCCTCGTCAACAACGCCGGCTACCTCGTCTATACGACCTTTGAATCGTGCAGCGAAGAGAACTGGGACCGCATCGTCGATGTCAACATGAAAGGTCCCTTCCTCTGCGCCCAAGCGGTCATCCCTCATATGAAGGCGCGCCGTCAGGGAGCCATCATCAACATGACCTCCTTAGCGGCCAAGACCGGCGGCCTAGCCGCTGGCCCTCCCTACGCAGCAGCCAAAGCCGGCGTCCTCACCTTGACCATTGGCCTAGCGCGCGCCCTCGCCCCGGACCAAATCCGCGTCAACGCCATTGCTCCCGGCGTCATCGACACCGCCATGACCGCCGCCCCCGAACACGACCAGCTCAAAGCCTCCATCCCCCTCGGCCGCTCCGGCCAGCCCGAAGACGTAGCCCACTGCGCACTCTTTTTAGCTTCGGACGACGCGCGGCACATCACCGGCGAGACTATCGACGTCAACGGGGGGTTGTACATGGACTGATCGCGCCGGTGCAAGCACCCTAGCACCAGCGTTGATCAGACAATAAGGATTAGCGTCGTAAAGGATTCTTCACTCGCGACCAGCGGCTAAGTCGCGCAATAGAGCGGCGTAGCCCGCCGCCCCTTCCCGTTCCCAGACCTCCAACAGCACCGATCCGACGATGCCGATTTCGGCCTGGCCCTGTAGCTGCCGCAAATCTTCCCCGCTACGCAGGCCAAAGCCGATTCCCAGCGGCAGGTCTGTCGCTTTGCGGCACCGCGCAATAAACCGATAGAGTTCCTCGCCTAAGTCGGTCTGGCTGCCAGTTACGCCCTTGCGCGCCACTGCATAGACAAACCCTTTGGCTTGGGCACCAATCTGCTGCAGCCGCTGCTCGGTGTTGGTCGGAGTCATCAATAAAATCGGCGTTTGCTCACACTCCGCACCTGCTGCCCACAAATCGCCGTACTCTTCAACCGGCAAATCGGGTAAGATAAAGCCACAGGCCCCGCTTGCTGCCAAGCGGCGGCAGAACGGGCCGTGCCCCAAGCGGAACGCCGTGTTGTAGTAGCCCATCATCAAATGCGGAAAGGCAAAAGCCGAGGTCGCGCGCTGCATAAGGTCGAAGTACTGGTCGAGGGTAAGGCCGCTTTCGAGAGCCTGCTGGTTGGCTAGCGCAAAGGTCGGCCCGTCGGCGATTGGCTCGCTAAAGGGCATCTGCAATTCGACCAAATCGACCTCGGCCTCGGCCATAATCTCCAGCATCCGCCAGTTGGCCTCCAGCGAAGGAAAACCAGCGATCAGATGCGTCATTAGCAGCACCTTGCGCTCGCTGAGCCGCTCTTCGATATAGGCTTGCAGATTCACGATCGGGCGGCTTTGTCGGCGAGGAAGCGCTGCCAGTTTTCGTCTTCGAGCGCGTCGGCGATGGTGAAAATGTCTTTGTCGCCGCGGCCGGACAGGCCAATCAGCACCACTTGGTCAGGCGTCATCTCGCCCACTTCGCGCAGGGCACCGGCCAAGGCATGGGTGCTTTCGAGTGCGCCGATAATACCCTCGCTGCGCATCATGCGCTTGAGCGCTGCGATCACTTCTTGGTCGGTCGCGGCCTCAATGTGCACCCGGCCTATTTCGGCCAAGTGGGCGAGAATTGGACTGACGCCGATGTAGTCTAGCCCCGCCGCCACCGAGTGCGTGTGCCGCATTTGACCTTCGGCATCTTGGAAGAAAAAGGTCTTGTAGCCTTGGGCGACCCCAGGCGTGCCGACGAGACCGGCCAGGCGAGAGGCATGATCGCCCGTCTCCAGCCCTCGCCCCCCAGCTTCGACTCCAACCAATTCAACAGCCTCGTCGTCGAGGAATCCCAAGAATAGGCCCGTGGCATTGGACCCGCCGCCGACGCAGGCGTACACCCTATCGGGCAGACGCCCCACTGACTCCAATAGCTGCTGGCGGCTCTCCTCGCCGATGATTCGCTGGAAATAGGCGACGATTTGCGGGAAGGGATGTGGGCCGCACGCTGTGCCGAGCACATAGTGCGTGTCGGCCATAGAATAGGCCCAATCGCGGAGGCTCTCGTTGATGGCATCCTTGAGCGTGGCCGAGCCATCGGTTACGGGCACCACCTCGGCACCTAATTGCTCCATCCAGAACACATTGGGCCGCTGGCGCTCCACATCGACGGCCCCCATGTAGATGGTGCATTCCAGCCCCAAGCGAGCGGCCATCGTCGCCGTGGCCACGCCGTGCTGACCGGCCCCGGTCTCGGCGATGACCCGGCTTTTGCCCATGCGGCGCACCAACAAGCCCTGGCCCATAACGTTGTTGACCTTGTGGGCACCCGTATGGTTGAGATCTTCGCGCTTGAGCAAGATCCGCGCCCCGCCGACCTCGCGGGAGAGATTTTCGAGCAAGGTAATCGGAGTCGGTCGGCAGGAATACGTCCGCATCACCTGCTCGAACTCCGCCCAAAAGGAAGGGTCGCGGCGCGCGTCCGCGAAAACCTGAGTCAATTCGTCGAGGGTCGTGCGGAGGATTTCGGGGACAAAGGCCCCACCGTATTCGCCGTAGTACCCAGCGCGCGGGTGGTTGAAAATGGCGTCCGTCAGCCCCATCTCAATCGGTCAGATTGGCGCGCCGGAGCGCTTCGAGCATGGCACTGCTGCCCTGCTCGGCTTCCTGCTCCTGCTGCTGCCGCTGGCGGAACTCGGCGAGATGGGCTTCGGATTCGAGGGCATCGACTTGGTTGATCGACAGACGCAAGCGCTGGCGGCGGACATCTACTTCGAGCACCACCACCTTGACCTCTTCCTCGAGTGAGAGCACTTCGCGCGGGTGGCTGATGCGGCGGTCGGCGATCTCTGAGACATGCACCAGCCCGCGCACGCCTTCGGTCAACTCGACGAACGCGCCAAAATCCTCCAGCCCATCAACCTTGCCGGTGACGACCGTGCCGACTGCGAACTGCTCTTTAATCTCTTGCCAAGGGTCCTTTTCCAGCGCCTTAATCGACAGCGAGATCCGCTCCTTGCGCCGATGGCCCAAGTCCTTGGTGCGCAAGACCGCGACTTGGATTTGCTGCCCCACCTCGAGGACTTCTTGGGGATGGCCGACGCGCTTATGGCTGATCTCCGAGACGTGCACCAAGCCCTCTACCCCGGAACCCAACTCGACGAACGCACCAAAAGACTCCAGCCGCGTTACTTTGCCCGCCAGTTGCGCGCCTTTCTTTAGCTGGTTGCGCACCGCGCCGGCGGCCTTGTCCTGCTCGGCTTCGAGCAAAGCCCGGCGCGACAGGACGATCACGCGACCCTGATGGCGGAACTCGATAATTTTAAAGGTCAAGGTCTGGCCGCGGTACTCCTCGGCATTTTCCACGTACTGGGTATCGACGTGCGAGATCGGGCAAAAACCGCGCACATCGCCCTCAATGGTCACGCCCAACCCCCCCTTGTTGACCGCGTCAACTCGGCCTTCGACGGGCAATCCGGCCTTGTACGCCTGGTAGAGCAAATCGGCCTGGACGTCTTGGCGGCTCAAGCCGCGGCTGAGCAGGACCTCGTCCCCAGTCGCCACGACAAAGGCCCGAATCGGGTCGCCGACCTTGTAGCGCAACTCCCCATCGGGGCCTTTAAGCTCGCTGGTGCGGATTATGGCCTCATCCCGACTGCCGTACTCGACAAAGCTGTTCTCATCCTCGATTTTGACGATCACGCCGCTGACCTCGTCGCCGACTGAGACCTCACTAGTAGTCGGAGCCGGTGGTGCTCCTTCGGCGTCGAGCATCTGAGCAAAATTTTCGCCTTGCTCAGCGCGGTCTGCGGCCGGGGTGAGTTCGTCCTTGGAATCTGCCTCTGTCATCACCTGTCTCCTTGGCTACTTCACTCTGGTATGAGAACGACCTTGCCGGTCGTCTTGCGCCCCTGTAAGGCGCGGTGCGCTTCGGCCGCGTCCGACAGGGCAAACTGCTCGCTGATACGCAGGGCCAATTCGCCACTGGCGATCCATTCCAATACTGCGCCAGCGCGTTCCAATAGCGCCTCGCGGGTCTGGGTGTAGTGCATCATAGTTGGCCGCGTCAAAAAGAGCGACCCCTTGGTGCTGAGGATGCCGGGGTCAAAGGGTGGGACCGGGCCGCTCGACTGCCCGAACAACACCAAGTAGCCCAACGGCCTGAGCACGTTCAAGCTCTTGTCAAAGGTCTCCTGACCCACGGAGTCGTACACCACATCAACCCCGCGCCCGTCGGTGAGTGCCATGACGTCCTGTTCAAAGTCGCGCTCGGTATAGCGGATGACCTCATCGGCTCCGGCACCCCGCGCCAACGCTTCCTTTTCCTCGGTCGAGACCGTGGTCAACACCCGCGCCCCACACCGCTTGGCCATCTGAATTAGGAGCAGCCCCACGCCGCCAGCCCCGGCGTGGATCAGAGCCGTGTCTTCGCGGCCCAGCCGATAGGACCCATGTGCCAGATAATGCGCCGTCATACCTTGTAGCAAAGCAGCGGCCCCCACCTGATAGGACGCAGAATCAGGCAGAGGAACCAAGCGGTCAGCGGACACGGCGGCTTCTACCGCGTACGACCCCATCACCCCGGCATAGGCCACGCGATCACCCACTTGCACGCCCCCTACCCCCTCGCCAACGCGCGCGACGACCCCGGCGGCTTCCATGCCAGGGATGCAGGGCAGTTCGACTGGGTACAGCCCGCCGCGGTGATAGGTGTCGATATAATTCAAGCCTATGGCTTTGATTTCGACTACGGCCTCGCCCGGCCCGGGTGTGGGCGCGGACACGTCCTCATAGGTGAGGACTTCAGGGCCTCCGCACTGGTGGAAACGCACTGCTTTCATTGTGGACCTTTGGTGGGATAGGGGCCGCTGAACTGACGGCATCTTATCATTCAATAGCAAACTTTTTAAAGTAACCATAAAATCTTTTTAAGACAAATTTGAAAAAATGGCGATCCGTGCATTTTTTATGATGCGAACCTGTATTTGCAAAGGAATCCAATGAAAGTAGCTAAATTCGGCGGCTCGTCCCTCGCGTCAGCCGAGCAAATAGAAAAAATCTGCGCCATTGTCACCGCCGATCCAGCGCGGCGGCTCGTCGTGGTCTCGGCTCCGGGGAAACGAGACCAAGAAGACACCAAGGTGACCGACCTCCTCATCGAGGTGGTCCGCGCCCAGCTAACCCACCAAGACGGCCACACCGCGCTGGCACGCGTCATCGACCGCTATGCCGCTATCATCGCCGATCTCGGCCTGCCGGACACCGCGCTCGCACCTATTGTCGCCGACTTTGAGCGGCGGCTGGCCATGAGCACGAGCGACGAAGCGCTCTACGCAGACGCCATGAAGGCCGGCGGCGAGGACAACTGCGCCCGCCTCGTCGCCGAGTACCTGCGCCACAACGGAGCCGAAGCCCACTATCTCGACCCAGGCGAAGGCGGCCTAATTCTCTCGGAAGAACCGGGCAACGCCCGCGTTTTGCAGGCGTCCTACGGCAAGCTGCGCCAGCTCAAAGATCGGCCGGGCATCACCATTTTCCCCGGTTTTTTCGGTTATTCGTCCACCGGCCGCGTCGTCACCTTCTCGCGTGGCGGCTCGGACATAACCGGCGCGATCCTCGCCGCGGCCGTCGATGCGGCTGTGTACGAAAACTTCACGGATGTCGATTCGGTCTTTGTGGCCAATCCCGCGCTGGTCGAACACCCCGTCGCCGTCGCCGAGATTACCTACCGCGAGATGCGCGAGCTTTCCTACGCCGGGTTTTCCGTGTTTCACGACGAGGCCCTCGAACCCGTGTTTCACGCTGGCATCCCAGTCGTCGTCAAAAACACCAACAACCCCCAGGCACCCGGCACCCGCATCGTCCCCCAACGCGCGACCGGCGACCACCCCGTCGTCGGCATCGCCGCCACCGACGGGTTTTGCAGCATCTACATCAGCAAATATCTGATGAACCGCGAAGTGGGCTTTGGCCGCCGCTTGCTGGCCATTTTTGAAGACGAGGGCATCTCCTTTGAGCACACGCCCTCGGGCATTGACAACATGTCGGTAATCGTGCGCGAGTCGTATTTCAACCACGCGGCCGAAGAGCGGGTCCTGCGCCGGATCCGCACCGAGTTAGAAGTAGATGAACTGTCGGTCGCCCGCGGCCTCGCCTTGGTGATGGTCGTCGGCGAGGGCATGCACCACACCATTGGCTTAGCCTCCCGCTCCTGCACGGCCTTTGCCCGCGCCCGCGTCAACATAGAAATGATCAATCAGGGGTCGAGCGAGGTCAGCATGATGTTCGGGATTGCGACAGCGGACATTCCCGCGGCCGTGCGCTCGCTCTACGGAGAGTTTTTTGGCGATTGATCGGGCTACGCCGCCCAAATCACCAACCGCAACTCGCTGTCGTCAATCAGGCTGTACTCGGGGAGACGGCCCGCAAGCTGCTGGCACTCCTCTCGGATAATTGGCACCCCATCGCCGCGCCGGTCCATCAAGTGAGTTCGTCCAAGACCGGCTGGTGCGGGACAACGCGCCAACAGAGACACGATAAGTTCATTGCGATTGGATTGCCGCAGGTGCAAGCTATCTGGCGAGAGCGTATTCGCCAAGGCACCGGGGACATATAGCTCAAGGCGGTCTCCGAACATGTGCAGACGCACCCGCGAACCCCCCATCGAATAGTCCCGATGCGCCACGGCGTTGACGAGCGCCTCAAATACAGCCCGCTCGCTGAACTGCGGCTGATCAACCCGGGCCGTTACTTTGGTCGCTCGCACCAGCATGTTCCGCCGCACGAAGTGCAACGCTTCCGCAACCTGCTCGTCGAGTGGTCCTTCAATATCGCGGGCGTCGGTCTGATAGTTGACATCTGTCCGCTCCCCTGCATAGCTGACGGCTTGGATGTATGCGTGAGGCATCCACTGTTGCGGCTCCCGCGTACATAGTAGAACGCCGGCGAGCGTGAGGCGTACGACGTCTTCCTCGTCGGCAGCGACGATGCGGAGCTTGTGCAAAGTGTCCTCGGTCAACTCGGCGTCTTCGCGGAGGAATCGGCGCATCAGTTCCCCGTCGAGGTACTCTGGCGAGGTGCGGGGAACAACCGATTCGTCGAAACGGATCACGCGGCTCTGGCTGCGCTCTTGAAAGAGCCGCGCCAAAAACTCGGCAGCCATTTCGCGCTTTGAGCTGCCGATCCTACGGAAGTAGCCGCCCGGACTCTTGTGGACAAACAGGCTGCGGGCAATGTCGATGCAGATGACCGGAACGGGCGTCCCGGCGGCATCCGGTAATTCCAGCTTGCGGATGTCAACGCTGAGTGCGGGGTTCACCGAGTCGTTGCAGATTTCGCGCACCCAACCCTCGACCGCATCCAAGCCCTCCAAAGGGATACCCAAGACCTCGCGGGTCGCGTCTTCTACTCCCAAG
The DNA here is from genome assembly GCA_022825835.1 of Candidatus Latescibacterota bacterium. Classification (GTDB taxonomy): domain Bacteria; phylum Latescibacterota; class UBA2968; order UBA8231; family UBA8231. The sequence goes on along the minus strand of JAJDVZ010000149.1, from coordinate 18,316 downwards.
ACAAGGGTTCCGCCCCGGCTGTTGGCAAAGGCGGCAAGTTCATCGGCGAACTCGTTTCGATGCGGACGGGTGACGCGGTCGCCGGACAGCACGACGCGCTTGAGTTCCAACGTCGAGTCCTCGCCGAGGCGAATGCGGCGGGATAGGTCAGCAACAGTCATCGGTTTTGTTTTCCTTTTTACCTTCTTAGCGGCCTAGGTGTCTCGTCTTCACCTCACTATTATACCTATACCAATTTGGCGAGAACCGCTAGAAACCGCTCCACATCGTCACTGTTATTATACAAATGCCCCGAAACCCGCACCCGCCCATATTCCCCCCACACCAACACCCCTCGGTCGGCGAGAGCCTCGCACAATCCATGCGCATCATCGTCCGCAAAACAGGTATTGCCCGAGCGCTGCGACCGCGCACTCGGCGAAATAACCTGCCGCCCGAGACGCGCCAGCCCGGCACTGATTTGTTCGGACAAATCGCGGTTGTGCTCCTCTATCCGCTCAATCCCCATGTCCAATAGCCGTCCCAAGGCGTGGTCGAGATACAGCACCGCTACCATGGCCGGATTGCCCGGCTCCATTTTATCGGGCATCGGCTTTTCGTCGGCGTCCGGTGCGCGCACAGCCCCTTGCGCCGGCCACACCGCCAAGTTGCGCCAACCAAAAGCCGTGGAGCGCACTTTCGCCTCGGCCCGCTGGCTCAGATAACACGGCGCGACCCCGTGGGTCGCCAACAGCCACTTGTAGCACGAACTGACGCACAAGTCGGTACACGCCGCCGGTACGGCGACCGCGCCCGCAGCGTGGGTCGCATCGACCGCCAAAAGCGCGTCCCGTCCAGCAAGCCCGTCCGCAAGCTGCTCAATATCGAGGTTTTGCCCCGTATAAAAGCTGACCTGACTCACGGCCAAGACCCGCGTGCGCTCATCGACTGCGGCCAACAGATCTTCCTCCCGCACCAACCAATCGCGGTGCGGCACTAATCGCAACTCAACCCCTTGCTCGCGCACGTTGCGCCAATTGTACGCCACCGAGGGAAATTCCAAGTTGGTGGTGACCACGTTGTCGCCCGGCCGCCAGTCCAAGCCCCGCGCCAACCAAGCCATGCCTTCAGCCGCTGACGGCGTAAAGGCGATCCGCTCGGTCGGAACGCCCCACAACTGTCCCATGCGCTGGCGGCAGCGTTCACCACGGGTGTAGATGGCGCGCCGTCCGCGGTCGCCAGCGCTTTTGTCCCTAGCAAATTCCGCGTAGATCGCATCCTGCCCTTTTAGCCAAGGAGCTTCGCCCCCCGTGCAGAGATGAGTCACCGCGTCGAGCCCGACGAAATCCGCGGGCGAAATGAGGCTTTCGCTTTTCATATGGCCATCCTGAATGAGTTGAACGATTCCAGCGACAGCTTGTCTTGGCAATACCGTTCTGCGTCCATCTGCGGATTACTATAGCACGTCCTATTCGCTATCTACAATCCGCATGGCTTCTTCGCGCGCGCTTTGCAGCAAGTCTCCGTCGGCGACCAAATCCGCCGCCTTAAAAGTGGGCATCCCGGCCTGGCGCACGCCAAAAAACTCGCCGGGGCCGCGCAGTTGCAAATCCTTTTCCGCAATCTCAAAGCCGTCTTGGGTGCGCTCCATAGTCTGGAGCCGCTCGCGCGAATCCGCCAACTCGGCCCCGGCGTGGGCATAGCTGATGAGGATGCAAAACGACTGCTCACCGCCGCGCCCCACGCGACCGCGCAACTGGTGCAATTGCGCCAAGCCAAAGCGCTCGGCGTGTTCGATGATCATCACCGTGGCATTGGGCACATCCACCCCGACCTCGACGACCGTGGTGCAGACCAAGACTTGGACCCGGTTTTGCTTAAACTCCTCCATGACCGCGGCCTTTTCTTCGGCTGCCATGCGCCCATGTAGCAAGGCCACGGCGAACTCGGCCAACGAACCGTGGCGCAGCTCTTCGTAGGCTTCGACCGCGGATTTATAATCCATCTTTTCCGACTCTTCAATCAGTGGGTACACCACGTACACTTGCCGCCCTTGGCGCACCTGATCGCCGGCAAACTCAAAGATCGCCTCGCGGCGGTCCTCGCCGCGCAGGGCCGTGCGGATCGGTTTGCGCCCGGGGGGCAACTCGTCAATGACCGACACGTCCAACTCGCCGTACAGAGTCAGAGCTAGGGTGCGCGGAATCGGCGTGGCCGTCATCACCAGCAAATCGGGCTTTGCTCCCTTCTTGTAGAGCGCGCCGCGCTGCACGACCCCAAAGCGGTGCTGCTCGTCGATGACCGCTAGCCCCAAGCGGGCAAATTGCACCTGCTCCTGAATTAGCGCGTGGGTGCCCACCACAATGTGAGCCGCGCCGCTTTCAATGGCCGTCAACAGCTCCTGCCGAAGTGTCTTGCGCTGGGCACCCTTGAGGAATACCACCGTCAGGCCGAGTGGCTCGACAAGGGCTTGGATGTTGAAAAAGTGTTGCTCGGCGAGGATCTCGGTCGGGGCCATCATCGCCGCTTGATAGCCGGTCTCCACGGCTGTCAGCATCGCGCACAGGCCCACCAAGGTCTTGCCCGAGCCAACGTCGCCTTGGACGAGGCGATTCATAACTTGGGGGCGCTGCATCTGCGCGGCGATCTCGGCGACGACTCGGAGTTGGGCGCGCGTCGGGGCAAACGGCAGCGAATCCCACAGGGCGGGCACCAGTTTTTCGCTGGGCGCGAAGGCAATGCCGTCGGCCTGCTCGCGGTTTTTTTTGCGCCGCCGCGCCAAGCGCAGTTGGAAGGCAAAAAGCTCGCCAAAGGCCAAGCGCTGGCGCGCGCGCTCCGCCTCGGCGAGGCTGGCGGGAAAATGCACTTGGCGCAGACTAGCGCCTAGCTCTGCAAGGCCCAAACGCTGCCGCAAGGCCGCGGGCAAATCGTCTTCGATCCGCTCGGCAAAGGCGTCTAGTGCCTCGCTTATCAAGCGGCGGAATCCCCGGCTGCGCAGGCCGCGCTCCTTCATATCGGCACTAGTCGTATAGAGCGGCACGACGACGCCTGTGTGGAGCCGCTCCGCCCCGTGTATGAATTCGTACTCGGGATGGACCATCTGCCGCCGCCCTTGGAACAGATCGACCTTGCCGCTTATGGCCAGCTCGTCGCCGACGGCAAAGTTGCGCTGCAAGTAGCGCCCCCCCTGAAAAAAGGTGCAGGTGATATCGTCGGTCTCGTCGGCGACCACCATCACGAAGCGGGGCCTCGGTCCGGGCATGAAGCGCGTCTGGCGCACCTGGCCGATGAGGGTCACCTCTTGGCCGATTGGTGCCCGGGCCATGGGCAAAATCTGCGTGCGATCGAGGTAGCGGCGCGGCAGGTAGTACAACAAATCGCCCAGCGTCAAGATCTCTACCTCTTTGAGCGCGGACGCACGTTTGGCCCCTACACCTTTGACTTTTTCAATGGGGATGGACAGAATTTCCATGCTTGGCCATGCGTTGACGAGACCGGGCTGCGGCCTATTTTTGGCCGCATATTGCCATGCCCAAGTCCATTACCTTTGCCCACTATCTAATGGGGCACGCGCCGTTTAGACGTGCCCCCTTCTTCTACGCCTATGCCGTGATGTGGCTCCACCTGCTCATTAGCACGGGCCTCTTAGCGCTCTCTGGGTCACGCGACTGGCTGGCGATTTTCGCGGCGCTGGTCGTCGGCTCGTTTTGCGTGGGACTCGTACTCTACGGCCTGCTGACGGATACGCGCCGCCTGTTAATCAACATCGGTTCCTATGCTGCTGGCATCGCGCATGTGTTCTCGACCGATCCTGTAGTCATCACCTGCTTCATCGCCGGACTCATCGCCGCGCTCGTTTCCAGCTACAGCATCTTGGCGGCAGAATACGACCGCTATCAGCGCGAAGTCCACCGCCAGCCCCTGCCGCTACCGGCCTCCGTGCCGCTCCTGCTAGGCGCGACCATCGTCCTCCTCTTCATCTTGGGAATTAGGAATTAGGAATTAAGAATTAAGAATTACCCCACCCCAATTCCTAATTCCTAATTCTTAATTCTTAAATTAAACTAGCGGATCTTGAGTGTCGCCAAGCCGCACAGTGCCAAAATGCCAGCCACGATCCAGAAGCGAATGACGATCTTGGTGTCGGCCAAGCCGCGCTGTTGGAAGTGGTGGTGAATTGGCGAGCGGGTGAAAAAGCGCCGCCCCAACCACCGGATGCCGATCTTTTCCTGTATCACCACCGACAAGGTCTCGCCGACGAAAATCCCCCCGACGATGAGGAAGAGGAACTCCTGTTTGACCAAGACGGCGACCGTGCCCAACAAGCCGCCTAGCGCCATGGATCCGGTATCGCCCATGATGACGTTGGCCGGATAGGAATTGAACCACAAAAAACCGAGGCAGGCCCCAAAGACGATGGAGCAGATTATGGCGACTTCCCCCACGCCCGGCATAAAGGGAAAGATCAGAAACTCCGCGATCTCAGCGTGGCTGGACACGTAAGCGAACACCCCGAAGACGGCCACGACAAAAGCAGTCGGCACAATAGCCAAGCCGTCAATCCCGTCGGCCAGATTGACAGAGTTGGAGATGGCCGTCACCGTGAAGGCGATGAAAGGCACATAGCCCCACGAAAGATCGAGCACCGGATTTTTGAAAAAGGGCAGATACAGCTGGGTCGCCAAACCCGCCGACTCGGCTGGGAGAGTTTGCGTGACGTACGCGGTGCCAAACGCCATCCCAAAGGCTACTTGCAGCGCCAACTTGGCCTTCTCAGATAGCCCGCGATCGCTAGAGCGATAGCGCACCTTGAGGAAGTCGTCAATCCAGCCAAGCGCGGCAAACCAGACAATCGCCCCCACGCAGAACAGCACGAAGAGGCTGTGCAGCTTACACCACAAGCCGACGCTGATCAAGATCGCGGCGACGATTAGGCCACCACCGTAGGTTTTGGCTTGGTTGCTAGCCGCTTCAAAATTGAGATAGTCGCGGGGCATATCGCGGTGCCCGCGGCCGTAGAAGTAGAGGATGACTCGCCCGCCGCAGAGAATAGTGAGGATCAACGAGGTGATTGCGCCGCAGAGTGCGCGGAAGATGATCGAATCGACCAAGCGCAAAAACGACAAGGCTTCGACCGCATCTTGCAGGTAAATTCCGAGGTAATAGATCATCGCTGCGAAGCGGCTAGGGGCTGGTCGGCACGCACGAGATCGGCCAATTGGCGCAGGTGCGTACCGAGGGGAAACTCCGGCTTAAAATAAGGCATCGAAATCAAAACTTGGTCGAGATCGCGCTCCAATTGAGTTGGCTCTAAGACGCCGCGCTGCAAAAATTCGATCAACACCAGCACGACCTGCTCGCGAATTTGCCAATTCGAGTGCTGATAAAAGCGCCGCAGCCGCGCTAGCAGGTCGGGATTACGACTTATTTTCCCGAGGGCATTCAGAGCTTGGACGATCACTTCTGGCGAGCTATCGTCGAGGGCCGCAAAGAGCGTGCTTTCGATCTCGCCATCGACGGCAAACAACTCGCCGAGGGCCCGTGCCGCCCACGCCCGTACCTCAAAATAGGGATCCGCCTCTAGCGCGTTAAGCAGCGCGGCCCGGGTTTGCGCGTCGGTCGCTCCCAAGCCGCGCAGGCCGTGTTCGACGACATTGCGGCGTATAATGCCGCCGTGGCGAAAGTCGCCGCCGCAAAGACGACGACGCCACCCGGTCGGAGTGCGGTCGGTGAGGATCTGTAGCAGCAACGGCAGCCGCTCTTGGTAGTCTAAGGCCGCAACGAGCTTGATGCCCACATTGCGCCGCCCCAGCGGGATTTCGCACCAACCCTCAGACGTGAGCAGGCGGTCGGCTTGATAGCGCAGATAAGCCAGTTCGCCGCGCTCCATTGCCTCCACCCCCCCGACCTCTTTGACCCGCGCTTGCACCCAGCGCAGCAAGGCGTTAGGTGCAGTCGGCAAGCCGCTTTTTTTCACCGGTGGCGACTCCAATCGCAACGGAGGCGGCTCCTGCCCAGCGATGAGGCTGTCCAGCTCAGCCGTAATCAGTTCGAGGCTGTTAGTTTTGGGCATGGTCTTGGCGGCCGCGCTCATGTCCTGCAACCGCTCCTCGTCGGCGCACAACGAGAGCACCTGTTGCGCCAACTTCTCGCCATCCAGTCCGCTGTGAATGCAGGCGTTGTCCCAAAACGCCTCCTGATAGAGCACCTGAGCAGCCCCTATCCGCTCCATCTCTCGGGCGTTCAGCGCCTGATGGTCTTCGGCCGATGTCGGCAGCGGCACAATCAGCGTGGGGGTCCCACTAACTGCCATCTCGGTGAGGGTTCCTGCGCCCGACCGGCAAATGACCAGATCTGCCACCGCGATCAGATCAGCGATCTCATCCGCGTAATCGAGGCGTCGATACCAATCGCCTTCTATGCCCATCTCAGCTAAAGCGGTCTCAGTATCCGCCACGGCGTCGTAATCCGGCCCCTTGTAGCGGCCTGTGACGTGGATGACCACCAGCCCGGCCTTACGCCACAGAGGTAAGGCCGTGAGCACGGCCTCGTTGATGGCCCTAGCACCACCCGACCCACCAAAGGCGAGTACGACCTTGCGGCCTTGGTCAATGCCCAATTTTTCCCGCGCGGCCTGCCGATCAAGATTCAAAAAAGAGCGGCGCACCGGATAGCCGACCACCGCCACCTTCTCCGCGTCAAACCAGCGACCCGCCTGCTCAAACGCCACCCCGATTCGCTGCGCTAGCCGTCCAGTAACTTGGTTCAAAAGCCCGGGATAGGCATTCGGCTCGTAGATAAAGACGCGGGCGCGAGAAAGGCCGACCTTGACCAGCACACCGTGCGCGAAGAGCACCGGCGCACTGACGAAACCGCCCGTACTGATGATAATTTGCGGCCGGTAGCGCAAGAGGATGAGCGCCCCTTGGATGACCCCGATCGCGAGCGAGATGGCAAATCGCAGCAGGGGCACAAGGGAACGAGTACGCGGGAAGGAACGGGCGCGCACAAAGCGGATGGGATACCCCTGATCGGGCACAACCCAAGCATCCAGCCTGTCTCGATGACCCACGTAGAGGAATTCGGCATCTGCTCGCGTCTGCCGAATTTCGTTGGCAATGGCCAAGGCCGGATACACGTGGCCACCCGTGCCGCCGCCGGTAAGCAAGTACTTCATTAATTTTTAATTAAAGTAAGGCCGTTTAGACCAGTAGAAGCGATTCCCGCCTGTATTCCAGAAGGGCCTATCTTCCTAATATATAGGCTGTTAGGCTGGGTGTCTAACCCTATTGGTAGGACTCAGTGCGGTCGCCGCCGTTGACGCTTATGTGCTGCCCCGTCACATAGCTGGCCGCCGGTGATACCAGAAAGACCACGGCCGCAGCTACCTCTTCGGGACCACCGGCCCGGCGCATGGGAATACTGCTGAGAAATTGCGCCCGCACCTCTGGCGTCCGCCGCGCCAGCGCCCCGCTCCCCATCCCCGCGTCAATGATCCCCGGCGACACCACATTGACGCGGATGCCGTGCTCGGCTTCCTCTTTCGACAGCACCTTCGTCAAGGCCACGACTCCCGCCTTGGTGGTCGCATACGCGGCCGCACCGCCCGGCAGCGTGTTGACCACATTCGAAGCAATGTTGACGACCGCGCCGCCTCGCGTCCGCATCAACGGCAGAGCAGCCTTGCACATATAGAGGACGCTATTGAGGTTGACATCGAGCACTCGGTGCCAGTCCGCCAGCGCCATATCGGCCACGAACTGCCCGCCGATGGTGATGCCGGCGTTGTTGACCAAAATATCCAACCCGCCCAATTCCCCAGCCACGCGCTCAACCAGCGACTGCGCGGCGTCCGCCTCGGTTATATCGGCTTCAAAAGCAACTCCGCCCAGCTCGGTGGCGAGCGCATGGGCAGCGTCCTTCTGCGTGTGGTAATGCAGAGCGACCGTCGCGCCTTCGGCGGCCAAGGCGCGACATATCGCTTGGCCAATGCCGCCAGCCGCGCCGGTCACTAGGGCGATGCGTCCGTGGAGAGGTGTGCTCATGGGGGCTTGATCTCCAGATAAAAGGATTCCCAAGAAATTAGCGGCGCATACCGCTATCGTCCACACGCCGCCGGAGCAGACTCAGGCCCGTTCGGCGCGGTGCTGGACGACCAGTTCCCCGCCATGCTTTTGAAACGAAAGTCGGGCTCCACCGCTTTCACGCATATTTCTGCGGCCCCTTCACCTCAGACACTTCGTCCAACAAAGCCCGCTCTTCCGGTGCCAAGGACCAGTCCAAGCCCGCGCAGATCTCATCCACATGCGCTGGCTCGTCGGCCCCCAAAATGGGAGCGCTGATCTCGTCGTGATCTAAAATCCAAGCAATGGCCACCTGCGCTGGGGTCTTGCCGTGCTGCGCCCCAATATCGATCAGCGTCTGGACGATGGTATCGACCCGCTCGGTCATGGCCTCGGCAAAATTGTATTTGCCCGGACTCATGCCGCGCAGCTCGTCCGTGCTCCACGGCGTTCCCGGCGGCGGCTCTTGCCCGCGACGGAAGCGGCCGGAGAGCAGGCCGATAGCCAACGGGCTGTAGGTCATAATGCCCAAGCCAAACTGACGGCAGATGGGCATCAGCTCCGGCTCCATCTCCCAGCGGTTGAGCAGATTGTACTGATTCTGGATACAGGCAAAAGAAGCCAAGCGCTCGCGCTGCGAAATCCACAGGGCTTCGACGATCTTCCACGGCGGGAAATTAGAGCACCCCACGTAGCGCGCCTTGCCCTGCCGCACAATGTCGTCGAGCGCGCCCAAAGTCTCTTCCAGCGGCGTGCCCGGATCAAAGGAGTGCAGCAAGTACAGATCGACGTAATCAGTCTGCAACCGCTGCAACGACGCCTCAATGCCCCGCAGCAGATTGACCCGCGACAGCCCCACGTGATTGGGGCTATTGCCCAAGGTGCCAAAAATCTTGGTCGTCAGCACCACTTCCTCGCGCCGTCCCTTGATGGCCTTACCCACTACCTCTTCGGAGCGTCCCCCACCATACAGCGCCGTATCGATAAAATTGCAGCCCAAGTCCAAAGCCCGCTGCACCACCTCAATGCAAACCTTCTCGTCCTCTTGGCCGCGAAACGCCGCGCCCAAGCACACCTTGGACACCTTGACGCCAGCCTTGCCTAAATTGCGGTATTCCATAACGCTCCTCTTGTCTTAGTCTAATTGCCCGATCTCATCGAGTGCTGCCAACAGATACTCGTTGTCTTGGGGACGCAGCGACGTCAGCCGCACAAAGCCGGGCGCGTCTTGCCGCCAGCGCACGCGGACCCGCCGTTCCTCCAGACCTGCCCGCAGCCGCTCCGGCCCGATCCCCTCGCAGCGCACCCAGAAGAAATTCGCCGAGCTCGGATAGGCCCGCAACCACGGCCTCGTATTCAGCCCCTCGTAGAGCGCCTGACAATCGCTGCGGATCTGGGCGACGATCTCCTGCAAATAACTTTGGTCGGCCAGTGCGGCCTGCGCCGCCACCAGCGACAGCGCATTGACCGCCCAAGGAACCTGCATCTGATCGAGGGCGGCAATAACGGGCTTAGGTCCAATGGCGTAGCCAACTCGCAAACCAGCCATGCCGTATGCTTTGGAAAAGGTCCGCAGCACCACCAAGTTTTCTCGCTCTTGCACCCAAGACACGTAGCTGTGGCCGGCATAGTCTGCATACGCTTCATCAACAATGCACAGGCAGTCGGGCAATTCGTCGAGTAAACGCACCAGTTCCTCGTCGCCGCACAGGATATTGCCCGTGGGATTGTTGGGACTGCTCAGCAGCAACACCCGCGCTCCCGACTGCCGCCCCGCCTCAATGAAACACTCAGGCACCAGCGCAAAGTCCTCCTCGTGCAGCGGCACCGAGATCACTTCAGCCGCGCACCGTTGCCCCAATGCCACAAAGCGCTCGTACGACGGAGACGGAATGAGCAAGCGCTGCTGCTCTAGCAGCAATCGCGCCAAAAAAAGCCAGACCACGGCCTCCCCAGACCCGTTGTACACGATGAAGTGATCGGGTGAAAGCCTCCAATGTGCCGCTAAATCCGCGCGCAGCGACTCGGCGCGCTCCTCGTCGCTGTAGCGGCTAAAATCGCCGGTGTGGGCAAAGGCAGACATCGCCTCCCGGACCTTGGGCGACGGCCCATACGGATTGGTCGCCGCGTCAAAACGCAGCCATTCTGCGCCATCAAGTGTCGCAGGGTGGAACATTTCATCGTTCATGCAGAAATCGTCCTTTATAAAGACCTCCCTACGCTAGCCATAAAGGATGTAAGCGGCAACCACGCCCTTTTTGCCTTATGTTATGCGCGAAGGGTATCCCCTACGTCAACTAATACCATGCCGACCAACGCCAAAAAACCGATCATTGCTTGGGCCTTGTACGACTGGGCCAACTCGGCCTTTGCCACCACGGTCATCGCCGCTTTCTTCCCGGTATTTTTTAAGTCCTACTGGAGCGCCGGCAGCGACGTCACTGAGAGCACCTTCCAACTGGGGCTAGCCAACTCGCTCAGCAGCCTAATCGTCGTGCTGCTAGCCCCCTTCTTGGGAGCTATTGCCGACCAAGGCGGCATCCGGCGCAAGTTCCTGTTTGCCTTCGCCTTCTTGGGCGTCCTCGCCACGGGCTGCCTCTACATGGTTGCCCAAGGCGCGTGGGAGCTGGCCGTTGTGGTCTATGTCTTGGCCGCCATCGGCTTCTCCGGCGGCAATACTTTTTACGATGCGCTCATCGTGGAAGTGGTCGGGCGCGACAAGTCCGACTCGGTCTCGGCGCTCGGATATAGCCTCGGCTATCTGGGCGGCGGCTTACTGTTTGCGCTCAATGTGGTGATGGTCCTCTACCCCACGATCTTCGGATTGGCCGATGCCAGCGAGGCCGTGCGCGTGTGCTTTTTGCTAGTCGCCATCTGGTGGGCTGGCTTTTCGCTGCCGCTCTTTTTGTGGGTCGAGGAATCGCCGCCCGTGCACGCCCGCCGTGGCTGGAGCGCCATCTCGGCCGGCTATCGGCAGCTCATCGCGACCGGCCGCGACATCCGGCAGCTACGCACCACCTTTGTCTTTCTCATCGGCTATTGGCTGTACATCGACGGCGTCGATACCATCGTCCGCATGGCCATCGACTACGGCCTGTCCCTCGGCTTTGACACCAACGACCTGCTCATCGCCTTGGGCATTACCCAGTTCGTGGGCTTCCCCGCGGCCATTGCCTTTGGCTGGCTCGGCGAGCGGATTGGCACCCGCAAGGGGATCTTCATCGGCCTAGCCGTCTATATCGCGGCGACGGTCTGGGGCTACTTTTTAGATGCAGTCTGGGAATTTTACGCCTTAGCCGTGGCCGTCGGCCTAGTCCAAGGCGGGGTGCAAGCCCTGAGCCGCTCGCTCTACTCAAGGCTCATCCCCCGCGACCGCGCCGCGGAGTTTTTCGGCTTTTACAACATGCTGGGCAAATTCGCCGCGGTCATCGGCCCAGTACTCGTCGGCTGGATTGGAGTATTGACCGGCAGCCCGCGCACGGGGATTTTGTCGATCGTCATCCTCTTCGTCGCCGGCGGAATCTGCCTCTACTTCGTCGATGAGGAGCGAGGCACAGCCGCGGCGCGCGCCATTGAAGGCACTTAGCAAAACGCCTGAGCCGTCAGCGCATACACCTTCGCCACCCGCACCAACTCGGCCACCGCCACCTGCTCGTCGGTCGTGTGCGCCCCCGTGGCACAAGGACCGTGAGTTAGAGCTTCAACCCCGGCAGCCATAAAGACATTGCCGTCGTCGATAAAAGGCTTGCCTCCCAAGGGCAGCGCTGCCCCAGTCACCTGCTCGTGCGCGGCCTGAAACGCTCCCACCAGCGGGCTGTTTTGATCTACCGCAAAGGCGTCACCGGGCATGTTCCAGTCGGCGAGCCGGATGCGGGTGCCGCTTGTCGCAGCCACGTCGGCGAGCAGATCTTCCATTTCGCGGCGCACAGTTGGCTCCGAGCCGGCCGTCACCCAACGACGCGTCCCTTCGACGCGGCACTGGACCGGCACCTGATTATAGATCTGGCCGCCTTCGAGCCGGCCGATAAACAGCGTGTCGCTGCCGACGTAGGGCGCGGTTCGCTCGCGCAGATGCTCGTTCAGCGCGTTCAGCCGCAAAACTACCTCGGCCCCCGCGGCAATCACATCTGGCAACCCGTCGGGCCGCAGCACCTCGTGTACTGGCGCGCCATCGCGCTCGACTTCCACGCTAAACACGGCCATCCCGCGACCGGCGACCGGCAGCACGTCGCCCAAGTACTCCGGCAACAGCACTCCGTCGCCGACAAAGCCTTCGCGGATCAAGGCCAAAAGCTGGCGGCGGTCGCCCCAAGGCGCTTCGTGGTGGTCGTGGGCCGTGAGCAAGACCGCCCCCTTGGTCAATGCACCCGCATCCCTCAACGCCCTGAGCGCCTCGACGAAGGCGGCGATTCCTCCCTTCATGTCGGACGACCCCGATCCATAGAGCAGGCCGTTCTCCACCTTGGGCGGCACAAAGGGCAAATGCACCGTGTCCAAATGTCCGTCGAATTGCAACACCCGCCCGGGCTGACCGCTGTCGAAGCGAGCGACCACGGCTGGTGCCTGCGGCCAATCGGCTTGGGGCCGCTCCACAGCAAATCCCTCGGCCGCCAATATGGACGCCAACGCATCAGCCACCGCGCCAGCATCCAGCGTCGGGCTGGGCACTGCAATCAACTTCTTAGCCGTATCCAGTAGGCGTTGCTCATCGACGGCCTGTAGTATGTTGTCTTCCATCCCAATAGACCTCCTAAATCGCGTAAAAAGTTATCCGCAGATGGACGCAGAATAGTACGCACAAAAACTTGAATCTGCGCTATCTGCGGACAATCGACATGTTAAGCTCACCCGGTCGTATCCGCATCGGCCGCGCCACGCGGACAGAGCCACCCGCGCTCCCAGGCCGGGCCGCTACAATTTTCCTTAATATCTTCCAGCCGCTCTTCTTCGGTTCGCTTCCACGGATCCTTGGGCAGATCGGCCGGCCCTTGGGGATCGCTTAGTCCGCAACCGACCAATGCCATGCAGAGCATCCACTTTCTCGCCATCTTAACCTCCGTTGCCCGCCTCTGACAATCTCCGTACTTTGGCCTCAATTCGCAAAGGAGCAAACTTATGTCCCGCCCCCCTGACTACGGCATCATCTACAACTGGGACGGTGCGCCGCACGGCTACTCGCCCGTTCCCCAGTCCATGGACGCCTTTCTCGACAAGACGTACGCCCCGCTCGAACACACCCAAGTCGGTGCCTTATTTTGGTGTGTCGGCGAACACGCCACCCGCTGGCCAAGCGACGCGCTCGAACAGGTCGGCGACCTCCACCAGCGCCGCTACGAGAACGCCGCTAGCTACACGCACACCGAAAACATCCGCCGCATGTTGGAACGAGGCGAAGATCCCCAACAGGCCGTCATCGACCGCGGCCACGAGTTAAACCTCCATGTCTATGCCTCGCTGCGCATGAACGACAATCACTTCAACGGCGCTCAGCCAAGCGACCTCCAGACCCTGCACCACGTCGAACTGACCAAACTGCGCAAAGACCACCCCGAATGGCTCCTCGGCGAGGATACCGAGGAGTGGTTTGCCCTGTCGTGGAATATGGCCATCCCCCAAGTGCGCGAAAATCGCTTCCAGCACTTGCGCGAAGTTTGCCAAAACTACCCCTGGGACGGCGTCGAACTCGACTGGCAACGCCACCCCTTCCACTTCCCCGCCGACTATGCCTATCGCCTGCGCTACATCTTCACCGACTTCATGCGGGCGGCGCGGCAACTGACCGACGAACTGGCCCAACAGCGTGGCCGACCCTTCTACCTAGCAGCCCGCGTCGCCGGCTCTATCGAGGGCTGTCACCGCATTGGCTACGATGTGGAAACCTGGGCAAAAGAAAACCTCGTCGATATCCTGATCCCAGCCGGTGCCGCCGCTACCGATCCAGCCATTGAAGTCAGTGCCTTCCGCGCCCTCTGCGCCGACCGCGACATCGCCCTCTACCCAGGTTTTGACGGCGGCGTCCCCGGCCCGGCTGCCGGTCCCGAAGGCGAAACGGCCTGCCACAACATGCGCACCAAAGCCACGGCCATGCAGTATCACGGCCAAGGCGCGACCGGCATATACGCGTTCAATTGGCACGCCGACCGCGATTCAAAGCGCGAGTTGCTAACCCAAGTCGGCGCGGTTCAGACCCTGCGCCGCCAAGACAAGCTCTACAATGTGACCCACCGCTTCCGTCAGCACACCGGGGAGTGGCGCGGCGCGTACCAGCACGACCGGCTGCGCGGCACCCTACCCGTCCCCCTCTACTCGACCATGCGAGAGACCGGCCCCCACTTCGACCTCGACCTCGCCGACGACTTGAGCACAGACCCACCAGCGACCATTACCCTGCGGCTACGTCTGCAAAATTGGGTCGCTGGCGACGAGGTTCGCTGCTGCTGGGATGGCGAGGTCTTGGCCGACCCGGATATCAGCTATTGCCACGCCGGCGACCCTCAACCTATCTCCGATGTCAGCGCCGCTGCTTGGCACAGCTTCGCGCTCACGCCCGACCAAGCCGACCGTGGGCACCATCGCATAGAAGTCGTTCTCTTGCAACGCCATCCCCAACTTGCCTGCGACTTGATACTAACCGACGTCGAGGTGGTCATCCTGTACAAGGATTGACGACGCGAGCGGAAGTCGCTGTACCTTGTGAAAGTTCCGCCCAGCCGTTGTATTATAAAGAAGCTGGGAGCTTGCCCGAAGAATGCTTCCAACCAAGAGCAGAGGAACCACCATGCCAGCATCTCAAGCAAAAGTAGCTATCCCCGGCAAGCGTCAGGTTCGTATAACCTTGCCAAATCCCCGCTCGGAAAAGGTGCGAAGGCGGGTAGCAAACTCGGTCGCCCGCTTAAACCAATCCCAGGAAGCCGACGCGCTCCGATGGGTTGAGTCCGTGTCTGAATTTGACGAGCGTGAGACGCGGTGACGGCGCGACAGTGGCAGTCGTGGGCGATTTTGGGAAACCGCGCCCAAGAGTAATCGGCCAGAGCGACGTTTTTTATCATCTCTCGCCCCTCTGCCAATCTTTTGAACTCCCTCGTTTTCTTGGTGGAGCCGATCCTTACTTAGTACCCGCAGCACAGACCGAAGAAAACTGGTATTAGTGGTTGGTTCTCATGCGTGGGTTCTACGACCTCCACATGCCCTTTGGTAGCCCCATGATAAAGCCCAGTACTGAATGGATGCAACCAAGCGGTTAAACAGGGTAACTTTGTTAGGTACAAACCTCTGAGGAGAAAGATCAATCCCATATCTACTTGCCAAAAGTCCGTTACCGCTACCATATCGCACGAAACGTTTTACGAAACCTAGATAACCATCTCCAAAGTCATGCATGACACAAGACACAGATGTGTACGAAAGTTTCCCTATTTCGGATAATCTGAAGCCTAAATCGATATCTTCGCCTCCGGCTAGCGGATACGTTTCATCAAAACCATTTACCATATCGAATGCATCACGCCAAACTAGTGCATTCGCTGTAACGAGATATTGAGGGAGTTCAGTATGTGCTTTGGGAGGAACTAGAATTTGCTGTGAATCATAATAACGCGAAAGACTGTCCGTACCGAGTGCCTTCACATTTCCAGCGTAGGCAACTGCTCCGTTTAGCGCAGAGAAATATCCTGACAGGAAAGTCTCTGTTGGCACACAGTCACTGTCTGTAAAAAGAAACCAAGCTCCTCGGGCTTCCCGACTACCAGCATTTCGAGCACAGGCAGGACCCCTCCCGAGACAGTGGATGATCTTAATCGGTAGGTTGTGTTCTCTAAACTGTTCGGAGATAGTTAGAGGAATCTTTGATCGGTTATCTACAAAAATAATCTCTCTTGGAAAACTAGCTCTCTGATGAGTCTCGAAGAATGACGTTAGAAATCGATTGACACCCTCTTGGTTATCTTTGACGGGAACGATGACAGAAATATCACTATAGTTAAGAGTGATTGGAGCGACAAAATTGTCCCGCTCCGATGGAGTAAACTTTATCCAACTTTCGTTTAAGAGAGTCATTATGTGCTCACTTTCGGCTGATAGGTTTTGAGGTGAACTCCACAGGCACAGTATCCGCATCTTTAAAATGGCTGATCTTCATGGTCTTCACTTTATTTACCGGTCAAAATTGATGATACCATGGTTGCGTAGAGATAAAAGCACAGTGTTGAGTACGGCATCGGGATCGAGATAGCTGGTGTCGATCTCAATAGGGTCGAACATCCGATACGTCTGAAGCACCGCCTTCCTACGGGCAATATCCACTGCGAGGTTTCGCTCCTCACTTGTGGTAGGCTCACCGCGTCCACTCATCCGCCTTATGCGATTCTCTTCATCCACTGTAAGCAGGATAACCACATCCGGCACACGAAGCTCTATTGGATAACAACCCTGCCATTCCCGATCGATGTTCGAGGTATCATCCAGTGCAGCGAAGGCTACTGTACTCGTCCAGTAGCGGTCCATCACGACATGGCCGGTCTGTAGAGCTACCTCGGCCTGCTCGCTGGCGATGAGATTCGTCGCACGATAATAAGCGCGACGCTGTGCTGCTGGTCGATCGTCGAAGTACAAACGGAGATCTCCTTCTGAGAGATCGGAAGCCTCCAGCCGTGGTGGACATGCAAGCAGAGTTGCATCGAGACACTTGGCTAGCTTATCCACTAAAGTTGACTTACCCGTCGCATCGAGTCCTTCGATGACAATAAAGCGATTACCAGTCATACTGTCCTCCTCTTTTGAGAAATCGTTCGGCATTGATCGCTACATCTTTCAGGGCTTCCTTCACTCCAACATCCAGAATGGGCCTACTGTAGGTATAGGTGCCTCGATCATTATCAAAAAAGCGTCCCGCTGGATCGACCATAATGTAACTCGCAGTCATCAATTCATTGCTCTCAGGCACTACGATAATTTCATCATTTTCGACAATGCGATTGCGTTGGACATATGCTTCAAACTGATCTTTCGTTATCTCTAAATCAGCGATATGCTCGTCGTTTTGTCCCTTGACGGGGAGAGCTTGCAGTATCTTCCATCGTTCTGGTTTCGCCAAACCTACAAAACTGGTAAAATCCTCTTGCCATGTTTTAGAAGTTACGACAGTGTTGATCTTCAAGCGTATTCCTCGTTGCTTTATCGCATCAATCTTTTGTAGATATTCTTTTTTAGTTATAGGCACATTACGAACGGTGCGTCCTATTCGATTCAGTCTTTCTGGATCAACGGTGTCGATGCTCAGAGCGATCCAATCTAGGACTCCATTTAGACCGTTCAGCCATTCAGTGGTGATCCTCGATCCGTTCGTGACGATAGAGGTCACCATCCCATGTCTCTTTGCTCGGCTAATCAAATCCGGCAACCATTTGCAGAGAGTGGGTTCGCCACCAGCAAAATTGATTTTTTCAAAGCCTTCCTGAGCGAGCTGCTCGACAATCGAGATACAATCTTGTTCTGGCAAATGGCCTTTGGGTAGTTCCATATCTTGCTTGACATCCTGAAATGTAGCAAAACAAAATCGGCAGCGCATGTTGCATGGCTCCCATATATGGTAGTTGATTGATGAAACTTTTGTGTTAGGCATGACTTTCCTCCGAGTTAAGAAGTATGATATAATATCAAGCAAAGACCGTGCCATTTTTATAGGACATTATTATAACATTTTATTTCTCAATAACTTAACTTATTATATGTCAAATAGGGACAGTGGCGATACGCCTGTATTTTGGTCTATATTGCCACTAAGTATGGCGAAATCCGCCAATATTCCCAGCGAATTACAGCTCTCTAAGCACTATCTATTTGGTGCAGTACCTGAAAAATAAAAAGGCTTCACTGGCAACAGTTTAGCTACGCTTTGTTGCTACCAGTGAAGCCTGTAGTTAAAAGTAAATGCTGACCCCCCAAAATACCGCGATCAGCACCTACCAATCAATCATTTGCCTTTTGCAGGGGCATTATCTCGGCCTTTACCAGACAGGTTGCCCGTTTTGGCGGGCCAGCCGGCACCTCCACGGCTTCCGCCTTTACCGCCACCTTGATGACCGCCTTTACCGCCACCGCGACTACCACTTGATTTAGCCATTTCTTACCTCCTTTCTAAGTAGTTACCAAAAAGTCCGTTGACACTTTTCCCTTGTCCTCTCAGCTTAGTTGTATGCTTGGAGGCCACTTATGACTCAGTTTTCTCTTACCCGCCGCGAGCGCCGCTTGTTAGAGGCGTTGGTCGTCCAAACCAC
>JAJDVZ010000116.1:0-9446 GCA_022825835.1 Candidatus Latescibacterota bacterium | reverse complement strand
CTAACAAGCGGCGCTCGCGGCGGGTAAGAGAAAACTGAGTCATAAGTGGCCTCCAAGCATACAACTAAGCTGAGAGGACAAGGGAAAAGTGTCAACGGACTTTTTGGTAACTACTTAGTTCCTCCCACGCCAACCAAGGCGAATGCGTCCCTGCTTCCGCAAAGAGGTTTTCGCCACCGGCGATCTCCACCAATTCGGGAATCCAATTGCCCGCGGCCATCAGCGGCTCGAACCACTCAATACAGGCAATGCGCGGACGATGGTCGATATGGCGAGTGCGAGCGGCAATTTGGTCCAGCCGATCCCGCAATTGAGCCACCAAGGCGCGCCCCCTGTCCTCCACTTCTAACGCCGTAGCCACCCGTTCGATATCGCCCCAGACATCGGCCAAGGCGTTGGGTTCCAACGATAGGATAGATGGCCGCGAGTGCACCAATTGACAGGCGGCTTCTTCGACATCTTTGAGACTGACGGCGCAAACTTCGCACTGCGATTGCGTCACCAACCAATCCGGTGCCAACTCGTCGAGCAGGTCGGCGTCCACCCGGTACACCGAAGTGGCTTCCTGCAAGATAGCTTTGACCCGTTGGTCAATCTGATACGAGGTCCCGTCCGGGTCGAATTTAGGAGCCGTGCAGGCCGGTAAGTCGCCGACGCCGAGCGGATAGTCGCACTCGTGAGAACGGCCGACCAAGTGCTCGCCGCAACCGAGGGCGCAGATTATTTCAGTACTGCTGGGCAATAGGGAGACGATGCGGTTCATGGTCGGGATATACCTCATCTACTTCAAAGTTAATGTTTCAAGTACTTGACCAACTCGTATAGAGTGGAACAGACGCGATCGCCGGTCGCCGTGTGAAGCCGCCAAGTCGCGTCGTCGTTGTCGCGGATGATCTCAACGCATGTCGGCGCGTTTTCCGCCACGCGAAACCCCGCCCGTTCCAACGCGCGCGCCGTCCACAGGGCATGGATCCCTTCTCCCACTAAGCTAACTTCCCCTTCCGGCTCTTGCGCCAACTGGAACGAACCAATGGCCGGGTCGAATTCCACGTCCGCGAACGCCCGCTGAAAAGCCCCGCTCAACACCAAGTCTTCCGGTGCCCCGGTTTGCAAAGGACCATCCTGCGGCAGCAGCCAGAGGCGGTCGGCGCAGCGCAGGGCCAAGTCCAAATCGTGCGTGGAAAGCAGGACCGCGCGATCACTGTCACCAGCCAAGCGCCGCAACAACTGCACGATTTCGACGCGCCGTGGCAAATCCAAAAAGGCCGTAGGCTCGTCGAGGAGCAGCACCGCTGGTTCCTGCGCTAAGGCGCGGGCAATCATCACCTTCTGCCGCTCGCCATCGCTCAATTCGCCAACGCTGCGCCCTGCCAAATCCCTAGCCCCCACCGCGTCAATGGCCCAGCGCACCACCTCTTCGTCCGCCGCAGAAAGACGGCCGTCCCAGCCCGTGTACGGATAGCGGCCCAACGCCACGAGTGCATAGGCCGACAGATTGCCCACATCCACCCGTTCAGTCAGAACTAAGCCCAAAAGCCGCGCCCGCTCGCTCTCAGCCAGCCCATGTAGGTCGCGGCCTTCAAGGAGCACCTCGCCAGCCAACGGCTTTTGCAGGCCAGCCAGCGTGCGCATGAGCGTGGATTTGCCCGCACCATTGGGTCCCAAAAGGCAGACCAGTTCCCCCTTGAGCAATTCCACACCAATGTCCGCGGCCACTTCAACGCGCGGGCGTCGCTTGGGCGCGTAGCCAATGCACAGGCCGCTCGTCTGTAAAATGGTCGCAGCCACGGCGTTCAGGCGGCAAAGGCTTGCCGCAGCGTGCGGCGACGCAGGATGATCCAAGTGACCACGGGCGCGCCGATCAAGGCTGTGACCGCGTTGAGCGGCAAGGTAGCCTCGCTGCCGGGCAAACGGGCTACCAAGTCCGCAGTTAGGGCCAAAATGCCGCCCAAAAGTACGCTAGCCGGCAGCAGCACGCGGTGGTCCGAAGTGTTGAAAAGAGCGCGGCACAAATGCGGCACAGCCACACCCAAAAAGCCAATGGGACCGCAATAGGCCGTGACCGCGCCAGCCAGCAGCGCGGCACTCGCAATGATCCACAATCGCGCCCGCCGCGCACCCAAGCCCATACTGCGCGCATACGTTTCGCCGAGCAGCAAGGCATTGAGCGGCTTAACTAGCAGGCCGGCAATCCCTAAACCCACCAGCACCACCGGCGCTAAAAAAGTGAGTTGCCCCCAAGCGACCGCGCCAAAGCTGCCAAAAGTCCACAGGACGTAAGTCTGTACCTGTTCGGGAATGCTGAAGTAGAGCAACACGCTGACCACAGCACTCGTCAGATAGCCGAACATGAGGCCGAGGATGAGCAAGGTCATGGTGTGCTGCACGCGCCGCCCCACGAAAAGCACCAAGCCCAACACCGCGGCGGCCCCAGCCACAGCCGCGGCGACCACGCCAACCTGCCCCAAAAGCCCCAGACCAACCAGTAGCCCGGCCCCAGTGACGCCCGTGCCCAAAACTACCAACGCCACGCCCAGACTGGCTCCGGCGCTAATGCCGAGGATGAAAGGATCGGCGAGGGGATTGCGGAACAGGGTCTGCATTTGCAAACCGCTGGCGCTCAGGGCTGCGCCAGCCAACACCGCAGTGAGCGCGCGCGGCAAGCGGATCGCGTAGATGATATGGCTCCAACTCGGCTTCTGGTCGGTTTCACCCCACAGGATGGCGACCACCGCATCGAGGGGAATGGACACCGACCCCACGCCCAAGCTGATGGCAAAAAAACCGAGCAAGGCCCCGGCCATCCCAAGAAAGAGTCCCCAGCGCGGACCCAGCCGAGGCCAAGAAGTGGTGGTGGAAGCAGTCACCACGGCGTCTCAGTCTAGTTTTTTATAGAACTTGAGCGCGTGGTCCGGCAGGCGGTCGGGATGCAGGATTTTTATGAAATCGGCCAGCACGATATGGGGTTCGACAAGGCCAGCTTCCCAGTAGTCGTTGCCGCCGTGCGCGTTGAGTCGGGCGTTGGCATTGTACACTCGACCGCTTTGCAACGCTGCAAACGCCGCGTAGCGCTCGTCCGCAGCCTCCACCTCGGCCAGCGAATGCCATTCATTGCGCATGGTCAGCCAAACGTTGGCTGCATGGGCTTTTTCGTACACGGCCTCAAAGTCCAAAGGCAAGCTCCCCCCAGAATCGTCGTCGGCCCATAGGTATGCGCCACCAGCCGCAGCGATCAATTGCGCTGCGTAGCTCTTGCCACCGGCGACGTGCCAAGTGTCGCGCCAGAGAGAGCCGCCGAACACCGTGGGGCGTTGGTCGGTTGGCACATCCTGCACCAAAGCCGCGTATTGCTGGTACTGGGCCACAATGTCCGCAAAGCGTTTTTCCGCCAGAGCCTCGGCATTGAAAAAAGCCGCATTGAACTTGAGCCATTCCGTGCGGCCCAACAGCGAAGGCTCGGTGTACTCGGCGTTGATGACCGCTGCCACGCCAGCTTGCAGCAAGACCGGGTGGGCATTGTACTGGGATTGGGGCGAGGCCACGGTCATCACCACGTCGGTCTCCAATTCCAGCACTAATTCGAGATTGACCCCGGCACCGTGGCCAATTTCGGCAATTTTGCCAGCCGCAAAGTGCTGATTGATGCCGGGCGAATTCACCATCTCAATGTCGCCGACCGCGACTAGATTTTCGAGGGCGTCGAGCAATTCTAGATGCGGCAATTGGGTCGTTGATAAGGCCGCGAGACGGCGGATAGGTACGGTGATGCGCTGAACGCCGTCGTACCCCTCGGGTGCAGGAGTGCCGCGTTGGACCAATAAGTACTGGACAGCTCCTTCGGCACCGGGCCACGGGGTATGCACGGTGACCACTTTGTAGTTGTCGAAGTATTCAATCGCAAAGCTCTCGGCGTATTGCAGCTCGGCCTTGTGGGGGAAATAGTCCTTCGCCGAATCGTAGCTATCGACGCAATCATCCCCGTTCGCTGTCGTCGGTATGCCAAAAGCCAGCCACACCCAAGTCATTCCCGCCAAAGCGGGAATCCAGCCCCGCCCACGATGCGGGGGCTGGCCACTGGCCGCTGACCACTTACTGCGCATCGTCCGCACCCTCCCCCGGCTTCCACAACACATCCGCCTCCCCACCGTCGTTAGCCGACCGTGCCATCGCGAACAGCAAATCGGAGAGCCGGTTGAGATACAGCAGAACTGGTTCTCCGACTTGCTCTTGTTCCGCGAGTTGCCAAGCTGCACGCTCGGCGCGCCGACACACCGTCCGCGCCAAGTGGAGCCAAGCCGCGGGAAGCCGTCCTCCAGGCAAGATAAAGCTCCGCAAAGGAGCCAAATCTCGCGTGAGGTCGTCAATTTGCTGCTCTAGGAACAGGACCTGCTGCGGCTGCACGCGCAGGCGCTCTTCTTCACCATCCGCCTGCGGGACGCACAAATCGGCCCCCAAGTCGAAGAGATCGTTTTGCACTCGGGCGAGCACATCGTCGTGCTCAGCGCCGCTGGCCCTCGCCAACCCAATCACCGAGTTCAACTCATCTACGCACCCATAAGCGGCGATGCGGGCGCTCGTCTTGGGCACTTGCGACATATCGCCCAGCCGCGTCATGCCGCCGTCGCCCGTCTTGGTGTAGAGCTTAGATAGCGTAACCATGTCTGTTGCCTTTCTCGTTTATCTGCCCGTGATAGTAGGGGCGTCCCTTGTGGGTGCCCAAGCGACACGGCGCGTTTAGCGGATGGGATCCGAAAAGGGCAACCCCAAGGGTTGCCCCTACTTAATCAACATCACCTTGCCCACAGCCTGTTGACTGCCCGCGCGCAACTGCACCAGATACGCGCCGTTGCCCACCGGTTCACCCGAAGCATTGCGACCGTCCCAGTGGAGAACGTGTCGCCCGGAGGTCACCGTACCGGAGGCTAGGGTGCGGACGGTGCGGCCCAACACGTCGTGGACGGTCAATTCGACCGGAGTGTTGGCCTGCCAGACCGCAAAGGGAATCTGCACCGAGGCGTTGAAAGGATTGGGATAGGCCGCCTCCAAGGCGAATTCCTGCGGCAAGCTGTCGGCGGTCTCCTCCACAGCCGTGGGAATGGTCGCATCGCTCAGGACCACAATATTCTGCGGCGGCAAACCAGTGTCGATGGGACCGAGCAGGAACGCTCCAGTAGCCGCGTCGTAGAATTTGAGCCCCGCGCTAGTCGGGTCGGAGAAAGAGCCGCGGTCAGCGACAATCAATCGATCGCCATCTACAGCCAAGCTAGGAATAAAACCGCCGCTGATATTTTCCAAGGGTGCGCCCACGGTGCCGCTAGACAAGTCAAAGGGCCGGACGCTGTTGGCGAAGTTTTCGTCCGCGACCACGGCATAGCCCCGGTTTTGGTCAACGAGTACCATGGATGTAATATCGCCACCCAAGCCCTCCTCGCTGACGACCAATCCAAGGCTTCGATTGGTAGCCGTATCGACGATTTCCACTCCACCGGCCCGGTCGCCAAAATTGACCACTACCCCCACGGCAATCTGTTCGCCGACCACGGCCATGCTGTTGGGATTAGCGACACTCAGCGCGATGCCTTGCACCCCCTCGGCGTCCGAGTCCACATCAACCAAGGTATCCGTCGCCAGATCAACGACGATCAGGTAGCTAACATCAACCGGTCCCCACCCACCGTTGCGGTCGAGGCGCTGACAACTCAAGTAGAGTCGGTCGCCCACGCGGACGATCTGCGATACCTCGGGCAGGCCATCCGCGTCGGCGAAAGCGCTCAGATCAATTTCGCCCAACTCCGCGCCGTCTTGGGGATTGACGATCAGCAAAGATGTCGTCTCGTAGCGCGTCACATACGCCTTGTCGGGTGCGACAATTTCGATATCGTGCGGGTTAGCGCCATTGCCCACCGAGAACTGAGTCAGCGGCGCGCGCAAATCCATCGCGTCCAGCACCAAGATATTGTCCTGGCCCAAGCGGTTGACGATATAGACGCGGCCATCGTGGTAGTGCCCCACTGCGTCGGAGTGGATGCCCAACAGATTCACCTCGGCCTCGGCCGCATTCGCAGCCAAAAAAGCCGTGCTGCCGGTCGAAAAGTCCGTGGTAATTACGAAGAGATCGCTCTGCGCCGACGACGAGTTCGCCAGCAACAAGACAGAGACAGCTAAAACGGAAATGCGATACACGAAAAACCTCCTTAGTTAGTGGTTAGTAGGGGCATCCCTCGTGGGTATCCAACTGCCCCTAGTGGTACGCAGCATAATGCACGGACAGCCCATACGAACGGCCCGGCAGTGGATAGCCCCACAGATCGGCTACTTGATTGTCGGTCAGATTGCGCAGTTCCCAAGACAAGGAGATGTCCTCGACTAATGGCACACTGCCGCCGAGATTGTACAGGGCGCGGACGGGCACGGTACGCAGATTAGCGCGGTCGAGAAAATGCCGACTCTCGCGGCTAAATTCGCCGTAGAGTTCAGCGCGGCCCAAGTCGAGGGAAACACTCGCATTGAGCCGATGGCGCGGCGCATTGGGCAGGTCGTTGCCCCGTTCAAAAGAGAACGGAGTGCGGTTTTCGGTGCGCTGGTACGCGTAATTGCCACGGAGCACCAGCCTTGGCAGCAACCGCGCCTCAACCCGCGTTTCCACACCGCGCAGCAGAGCGCGGCCCATATTGTAGGGCCGCGACACCCGCTGTGAATTCTGCATAAAGCGAATGAGGTCTTCGACGCGATTGTGGTAGTACACGACCTCGGCCAGCACCAGCCCCACTCCATCGGCGGGACCGCGAAAAACCAAACCCAAATCCCAGTTGCGCCCTTCTTCACTGACGAGGTTGGTATTGCCAATCACCGCGCCTCGGTCGCCGAACAGTTCAAAGAAGTTGGGCGCACGCTGATAGCGTCCATTGTGGGCTTTGAGCGCCAAACCAGCGCCTAAGTCCAAGGCCGCACCCATGCGGTAGCCCCACAGGATTTCGCCGTTGTCCCGGCTCGGCAACACCGCGCTAGGCGCGAAGTACTTCCGGTCGAAAAAGCGGTCGTCGAGCCCTTCCGCCTGCGTGCCAGCATTGAGCGTCAATCGCTGCCCCAACCCCACCTCCACCTCGGTGCCGACAGCCAATGCCCGGCGGCGACTGTGCAAAAGCCGACTTTCAGGACGAAGTAGATCGTCGGGCGCAAAGGTCTCATGTCGAGCCGCGACAAAAGCGGTCAGCAGGGACTCGCCGGGCAACAGAGCATTCACCTCGCCGCGCAGGCCCAAGCTCTGGGTGATATTGCGGTCGTGCTGGCGGCCTAAGCCCACTTCGCCGTGCCGATCTTGGTACTCGTCTTTTTCGCGCGAGTGGTGGGCTTTGATTCGGTATCCGGCGCGGCCATCACCTAGCGGACCGAAGAGCGCAGCTTCGGCAATCTGACGCCACGTGTCGTAGCGGGTGTGCAGGGACTGGTTGTTGCCAATGCCGGGGATACCCTTGTAGCTCAGGTCAAAGGTGTTGTGAATCTGCAAGCGGCTAGCACCCAAGCTGCGTCCGATTTTGGCCAAGCCGCGCAAGCCGCGAAAATCGCTATTGAGCCGTCGCGCCCAGCCGTCGTCCTGAGAGTTGTACTCAGTGCCGTTGTCGTCCCAAAAGCGGAAGTCGTTGCGGCTGGCTCGGTAGTTGACCAAGCCCAAGTACTCCCAGCCTCTATAGGGACCGCTGAGCGAAGCGCCCAGTTGGCGGGTGCCGTACGAACCGGAGGCTGTGTTCAGGCGCGTGCGGACTTTGCCACCGAGCGGCTGCGTGTGGATGTGAACCACGCCCCCGAGGCTGTTGCCACCAAAACGAGCTGGCACCGCACCCCGATATACATCGACGCTTTCGACGCCGCCAATCGGCAAGCCGCCTAGATCCACACCGCCGCCAACAGCCGAGTTGAGCGGCACCCCGTCGAGAAAAACTTGGACCTGTTCGGCGGTGGATCCGCGGATGGAAAGCGTGCTAAACGCGCCCAACCCGCCGTAGCGGCGAATGTTGACGCCGGTAGCGCGGTCGAGAGTCTGGGCTAGGTCTGCGCCGGGCGCACGTCGGTCGCCCAAGACAATAGTTTCGACGAAAGAGGCAATATGCTTGCCCTTGGAGTTGCGGCGGGCGCGGACCACCAACTCGTCCATGAGCATGGGCAGAGACTGCAGATGTAACTCGACCGAAGTGAGGGCTGCGCCGATCTGAATGTGGCCTTGCAAGGGCCGATAGCCCAGCCGCTCCACGCGCAAATCCCAAGTGCCTGTTGACAGATTTTCGAGATGAAAGGAGCCGGAGGTATCGCTGCGGACGGAATGGACGACACCGGATGGGGCGCTCAGCGTCAATGCGGCACCAGACACGGGGCGACCTGCATCCGGGTCGAGCAACCGGCCCTGTAGCGACCCGGCCAAGAGTGCCCCAGGATGCAGGGCCAGCAAGAAAAAAACAATAAAAAAGCCCGCCCTCGAATGAGTGCGGGTCTGGGTGCTTGTATTAGGCACCGGTGGACCAACCTTTCTACCGAAGGGTGTCGTTCACCTCGATCGCAGGCAGGTCTCCTGGCTTCCGGTTATGTGCCGCCCGACTCCTTCCCGATCCTCTTGGGAATCAGTGGCTGATGTCGGGGACGCGACGGCCAATGGGCCGTCAACCGGTCACAGTGGCGGGACCGCGGCAGATTTACACTGCCTTCCCTATTCTCCCACTGCCGTGCGGCAGCGGGCACCTGCGCCGTTATTTGATTTGGCTATTAAAAGGGCTGCGTTGGATTCTGTCAAGAGCGCTGACCGCTAGCAGGTTAGGTAGAACTACCGAGCTCCCTCGATTAATTGCTTCAGATTGTTCCATGTCCATTCGTAAACTTTGTCTGAACGACGTGCCATAGGAGGTTTGTGACACACCTTTTGGGGTCGGCCCCATAACAAGAAATACGGCTTTTGTTCTTCCTGAGCGATGGTTAGCTCAGCAGCCACACCCTTTGCTTCATGAGTATGCTCGCCGCAAATGACGATAGTAAGGTCTGTCTTGCGTATGCGCTCCCTCACCTGATCCTTCCACTTCTCGGCGAAGGGTTCCTGTACGGACCAATCTGCAATGGCGAATGGAGAATCAGGATTTTTCGCTTGGCCCACTAAGGCATCTCGTAGTTCTGCATCGTGGTCGAAGTCGAAACTGATGAAGGCGCGTTTTGTATTCATTGCCTAGTCCTCCTATACGCTGAGTCTTTATTCATTGTCTTTTTCAGAGTTAGATAACACATAATCAACAGTTTCTTGAATCACATCGATGGGAACTACCACTGCTAAGTAGGTGCCAAAAAGTTCGTTTACACAAGGTTTATGAGTTCAGCCAGAAATTATCAGCGTAGACGCCCGCTTTTTGCAATCGCTCCTGCGGCCTCAATTGCCAGATATACTGGCAGGCCCTATCAGCGGACTCATC
>JAJDVZ010000159.1:0-52049 GCA_022825835.1 Candidatus Latescibacterota bacterium | reverse complement strand
GACGAAGTGTTTTTGCAGGGTCTGGTGGATGAAGGTGAGGTTGTCTTTGGCCGAAAACCAGCTATCGGCCAACACATAGCGATACTTTATCTGATTGTGTTGACACATGCGCAACATCTTTCGCATCAACTCATTTTTGGTGTGCAGACTCTTACGCTTGACCCGGCGGGTTTTCACATCCGAAAACAGGATCGGTTTACGGATCAACTCATAGGAAACCGGCAGACTCACCCCATCGGCATGATAGACACAGTTGAGCAGGTTGAGGCCCTTGACCGAACGATTTTGACTGTGATCATAATGCCAACAGATCAGATCATTCTCATCCGTATGCGGCTTTTGTTGGATCGTATCATCGACGATGAGCACCCCATCGTCCTGTTGGATTTTGCGGACCAAGGGCTTGATCTGCTGCCACAACGTTTTGCCATCATAGTCGGCCGCCGACAGAAAGCGCGTGACTTGATCGTGGCTGACGGCCCCGTCCACCAACGCCGACAAGCCCGTCGCGGTGGTCGCGCCAAACGAACTGAGCAGATAATCGCTATATAATTCTAACATAAAGGAAAACTGCGTAACATCAGTTAGGAATTAGGAATTAAGAATTTTGTGGCGCTCTTGCAGTGTTATGTCCGACGGTCGCAGGTGGCCAAATCGTCGCGTCGGTCTGCCCGGTATCCAAATAGGCGCGGATTGAGCCGACTGAGCGGCGGATGGCGTCCATGATCGGTTCGGAATAGGCGGCGAAGGCTGCGGGGGTAATTTCCCGTGGCCTCGTTTCGTTTGGGGCCTCCTTGTAGCGAGCTTGGCCTTGGATTGACGCTACTCGTCCGCAGACTAAGGCGGCGAAATCGTCGAGCCCGACTTCGGCGAAGGCTCCTACTTCTTCGTTGAATATGGTTTCCCCCAATGAAATAGGCCGCGTGCAGAGGTAGAAGAACTGCATGGCGGAGCGCCCGGTGTGTTGGAGCGGTTGCCGTCCGAGGAAGACCAATTCGGCGGGCTTCAGTGCAATGCCGACTTCCTCGACGAATTCGCGCTGCGCCGCTTCGGTGGGCGTTTCTCCGGCCTGGATGTGGCCGCCGGCTGGTGCGTCGAGGCTGCCGAGATAGGGGTCGCCGGGGCGCGAGCGGGTCTGCAAGAGGGTGCGGACGACGCCGGAGGACGTGCGCCAGGCCGCCCAGACGAAGACCAAGCCGACGCGGTCGCCGTTGCCATACGCCGCCGTGCGACTTTTGCTGCCTATGGGACGGCCTTGGCCATCAAAGAGCGCGATGAGTTCGTCGGGCATGAAGTGGGCTAGAGAAACACGGCGATAAACTGCAATACGAACGCGCCGACCGTGGCCAGCAGACACAAACCACCGATCAGATAGGCTCCCAAGCCCTCGCGCTCGGAACTGCGGCTGAACACATACGCTGCCGCATAGCCGCCGACGAAGCCGCCGCCGTGCGCCCAGTTATCGACGCCAGGCATCACAAACCCCATGATGAAAAGCAAGACCGCCCACTGGAGAAATTGCCGAGTAAAGAGCTGAGAACCGACGCGCCGACCGTAGGCGATGGCTGCGGCCAAGAGGCCGAAGATCGAGCCGGAGGCACCCAGCGTGAGTTCGTGGCCAGCTAGGGTCGAGGCTAGGAAGCCGGTGAAGCCGGCGATCGTGAAGATCGCAAAGAGGCGGAAGGGGCCGAAGAGTTCTTCTACAACCGGCCCAAGCTGGCGCACCCACATCATGTTGAAGAAGATGTGCAGCAGGCTGCCGTGCAGGTAGATGGCGGTGATCGGCGTCCACCAGAATTCATAAGTGAAGATGGGCAAGGTGCCGGAGGCACCGAGTTTGAAGCTGGCTAGGTTACTGGGCGAGAGAATGTGCATCAGGCTGTGCGTCTGGAAAATCGCCGACGGTTCCAGAGCCAACGCGAGCAGGTAGAGCACGCCGCAGAACACGGTGATTAAGTGCGGGAAATTTAGCTGTAAGCCGAGCTTGCGGATGGTGGCCGTCGCGCCCCACAGGCCGGGTTTGCGCTGGCCGCAATGCGGGCAGGTTTCGGCTTCGGAACTGACGATTTTGTGGCAGCGAGGGCAGAGGATAGCGGCCATCGTTTAGAGCCCCAGATGCTCGTTGATCTCGGCTTGGTAGGCGTTGATCTGGTCGTCGCAGACCGCATCAACGGAGAGCGCTCGACCGGCGACTTGCGACTCCATCAGGCTGTAGGACAGGCCCACGGAGCGACCGCCTTGTTGGGCATCGACTTCGGGTTGTTGTCCCTGCTGAATGCAGGTGCCGAGTTCGTGGTATTCGACGGCGATTAGCTTGCGGTCGGTCTCGGGAAAGGGACAGTGGTACTCGAAGAGCCGGTCGTCGCCGAAGAGCGCGGCCGTGACTTCGTCAAGGCGATGATCGGGCACGAGGTCGAGTAGGGCTTGGTCGTCGATGGGGTCTGCGCCGTCGAGGTGGAGTGTGAGGCGGTCGCCCGAGCGGTCGCCGGGCAGGTCCAGCGAGCCGAGGCTGCCGTGGATGGAGCGCTGCCGCTGGTTTTGGCCGTGGGCTGCGTGGTCTTCGATGTACTGGGCGACCGCGCCGCTTTTGAAGAGGATGGTGGCGTAGGCCGCGTCGTCCGCGGTGGCTTCAAACTCCGCGGGCATGTCTTTTTGCCAGCGTTCATAGACGCCTCCTGGCGAGCCGCTGCTGGCGTCTGCGCGGCCGGCTACGGGGTTTTTGCGGATTGGCTCGTGCAGGCGCGTCTGTGCGTAGGCCGTGTCGGCCTCGCCGAGGAAGTACTCCATGATGTCGGCAAAGTGAACGCCCACGTCTAGCAGGACGCCGCTGGCGTTTTTCTGGTGCCGCCACACTGAAATGAGCATGCCGTCGCCGCCGCCTATGGCAATTTGCTGCATCAGGCGCGGACGCCCAATGACGCCGGCGTCGATGAGGGCCTTGGCGAGGCGGTTTACTGGGTCGCGGCGATAGTTTTCGGCTACTGAGAGGACGCAGCCGGTCTCTTCGGCTTTGGCGATCATTTGCTTGCAGGCGCGGGACGTAAGCCCCATGGGTTTTTCGCACATGGCGTGCCAGCCGCGCTCCATGGCCTCGATGGCCACTGTGTGGTGATGGGCTGGTAGGGTGGTGATATCGACGGCTTGGACCGGGGCGACGGAAGCCAGTTCGGCGAGGTCTTTGACGGGTTGGGGCCGCGTGCCTAGCCGTTCCTCGGCTTGGTCGGCGAGCGAGTTGGCGTTGTCGAGATTGGGGTCGCAGGCACCCACCAGTTCAAAGGGCGACAGGCCGGCGCTTTGCAGTTCGGCGAGACCGTAGAGATGGCGGTGACCCATGCCGCCGCAGCCGACGATGGCGAGGGGCAGTTTTGCGGACATATTAATCCTTTCTGTGTGCAATGTCTCAATATAAGGCGCTAGGGCGATGCTCTCCACTTGAGGTTGTGGTAGCAAAAGGCGGCGGGTATATTCCGTATAATATTTTGCATCTGAAGCCAAAGAGGCGAGGACGATAGCCCATGACAATTGTCGAACATATTACCACGGCGGCGGACTTGGAACGGCTGCCGGACGATGGATTTCTCTACGAATTAGTATGTGGGGAGTTGCGCAAGATGGCACCTGCAGGCAATGAACACGGAGAGATCGCTGCGTTAGTAATGGTATCGTTGGGCCAGCACGTGTTGACCAACCGACTGGGTTCGGTCTATGCGGCGGAAACGGGGTTCCGGCTGGCGTCGGACCCGGACACGGTGCGGGCACCGGATGCGGCTTTCGTGAGCCAAGCGCGGCTGGATGCAGTGGGCGCGGTGGCGGGCTATTGGCCGGGAGCGCCCGATTTGGTGGTGGAGGTGGTTTCGCCGGGGGACCGCTATGGAGAAGTCGCGGAAAAAGTAGCCGATTGGCTAGCGGCAGGGACGCAGATGGTGGTTGTCGTCGAGCCGCAGCAGCGGACGGTGGCGGTGCATCGGACTACGGACACTGTGGATGTATTGCGAGAAGGCGATGTGTTGGAGGGTGGGGAGGTGGTGCCGGGCTGGGAGGTCGCGGTCGCGGCGTTATTCGCCTAGTGTTGTAAGTAAGAATGCGTAGCGGTCTGCTGGAAATCAGCAGGCCGTTTTGTGCGTACCGGAAAACGAAAGGAGAGCTAGTGCGCCCCATCATCATCGGTGCCGGTCGCGGCAGCCGGCTCAACGCCCTGACCGACGGGCAACCCAAATGCTATATACGCGTCGGTGGGCGGCGGATCCTCGACTGGATACTCGAGACGCTGGCTGTGGCCGGGTTGGAAACGCCGGTCTTTGTCGGCGGCTATCGCATTGAGCAGATCCAGGCCGACTACCCGCATCTGATTTATTGTCATAACGCCGACTGGCAGCACAACAATATCTTGGCCTCGCTCTTTTGCGCCGAGGAGTATATGGCCGATGGTTTTGTCTGTTCCTATTCCGATATTCTCTACCGTCCCGCAGTCGTGCGTCGCGCGTTGGAGCACGAGGGCGATATCGCGCTCTGCGTTGATACGGACTGGCGTACGCGCTATGTAGATCGCAGCCAACATCCCGAAGACGATGCTGAAAAGATCGTGGCCGAGGGCGATCAGGTCGTGGCGATCAATCGCACTATGCTTGGGTCAGCGGCCAGCGGCGAGTATATCGGCGTGGCGCGGTTTGATGCGGCGGGGGCGCGGTCTTTGCGGGCGCATTATCAGAGGGTGAAGGCAAAGTACGCCGGGCAAACTTGGAAGTACGACATGCCATTCGAAAAGGCTTATCTGATCCATCTTTTCGAGGAAATGATAGACGCAGGATCAGCCTTGCACATGGTGACTACCGATGGTGAGTACATGGAAATTGACACGGAAGAGGACGTCGCGCTAGCCAATGCGCGCTGGGCAGACGAGTACGGTGGTGGCAATCCTGCACCACTTACAAGATAATCCGCAGATGGACGCAGATATAACGCAGATATAATTCACAAGACGATTAGGATTGCTATATGTCAACACGTCAATACTACGGGACACTTTTTCCGGCGGCGGTGGTCGGCTCGCTGCCGCGACCGGATTTCGTGCGCGAGGCGGTGATGGGCGAGCGGCCAATGGACGCTGAGCGGCTGGGGCAGGTGATGGACGCGGCCGTGGCCTATGCGGTGGCGTTGCAGGAGGAGGCGGGGTTGGACGTGATCACCGATGGCGAATGGCGGCGCGCCTCGTATATCGGCGTGATCGCCGAATTGGCGCATGGCTTTGAGTTGAGCCGGAATGCGGACGGCAGGCCGTGGACCATTATTACGGGCGAGTTGGCACCGAAAGACGAAGGGTTTATTGCGCGGGAAATAGAATTTCTCAAGCGGGTTAGCTCGCGCAAAATTAAGGCCACCTTGCCAGCGCCAGCACTATTGGGCGAGCGGATGTGGGATGCGGAACAATCGCGCGGCGCCTATCCGACCCGCAATGAATTCGTCGAGGCTTGTGTGCCGATTCTGCGCCGCGAGTTGGCGCTGTTGTGCGAGGCCGGTGCCGATATGGTGCAGATCGACGATCCGCATCTATGCCTGCTCGTCGATGACGAGGTGCGAGCCGGATATGACGACCCCGAGGCCGAGGCCGACTTTGCGGCGGCGATGACCAATGCGGTGGTGGAGGGGACCAAAGGAGCGCGCTTGGCCGTGCATTTGTGTCGCCGCGCGGGTGCCCGGGTCCGCGGCGAGGCGTGTCACACCGGCGACTATGGCCCGATCATCCCCTATCTCAATCGCCTGAAGGTAGATCATCTGACTATGGAATTTACCAGTCCGGGCGCAGGGGATGCGGAGGTGTTT
The DNA here is from genome assembly GCA_022825835.1 of Candidatus Latescibacterota bacterium. GTDB lineage: Bacteria > Latescibacterota > UBA2968 > UBA8231 > UBA8231. Next base: position 46,229 of record JAJDVZ010000159.1, on the reverse strand, counting down.
AAGGCGCTGCGCGAAGATTTGGAGATCGGCTTGGGTTGCGTGGGGGTGCATCCGGGCGAGGTCGATGAGCCGGAGACGATCGTCGGGCGGGTGGAACAGGCGTTGGAGTACTTGGCACCCGAGCGGGTGGTGCTCAACCCTGACTGCGGATTTGCTCCCGGGTCGGCGATAAAGGTCGATATCGACGAGGTTTATGCCAAGCTCAAAAACGAGGTGGCGGCGGCGCGGTACCTGAGGGAAAAGTATGGATAGGGGTTGTACTTCAGAGGCGCAGCGGTCCGCGATGGGGATCGGCGAGCGGCACGGGTGCTGAGAGTGCGATCAGGTCGGGGATGTCGAATTCGGCTAGTAGGCCAAAGCAGTAGAGGGATGGGGTGCCGTCGTAGGACAGCGGCCAGTCGATGAGGCGGCCGAGGGAGTCGATGAGGGCGTTGGTCGTCAGCGAGGCGAGGGCTTGGGGTTTGAGCGCGGCGGCGATTAGCGCGACGATCGGGCAGACGCGGCCGTGGGCCGTCAGGTGTAGTACACGGCTCTTTTGGCTTGCTGTTGCCAGCAGCGCGAGCACTTGGCCGACTTGGATGCCGAGCGGGCGCTGGCCAGCGGTGGCGACTAGCATTTGGTGGCGCGGGTCGGTGCGGAGTTCGCCGGTAGCAAAGATGTCGGCGACGAGCACTCGGCGGCCTTGCGCGAGAGCGGTGAATAGTGGAGCGGCGAGTGCGCTGCGACCGCTGTCGGCGATGAGCAGTTCGATGCCTCGGGGGTGCGGGGGCGTGTATTCGGTCAGCGGCAAGGTCCAGGTATCGTCGAGGTGTAGTAGGTAGTGTTGGATGGTAGCGTCTTTGCGTTTTTGCGCGGTGCCGACTTCTTGCAGGGATCGATTCTTCCACTGTGGCAGCTTGAGTAATGAGGCGAGTGTCTGGCGTGCAGCGACCGGAGTGCGCGCTTTTCTTTTACGCTCCCGGATCTTGCGAAGAGCTGTCTGCGCGATGGAGAGCAAAGTGGCGTTGTCGGGAGGTAGGCCGACGGCGAGGGCTTCTTCGGTTTGCAATTCGTCGCGATAGGGCAGGTCGTCGTCTGGCGTTTCCAATCCCCAGTGTTGGTTGAGAAATTTGTAGAGTTGGCGGCGGTTGTCGCGCTCGTAGTTGTGGGTGCCGGGGTCGGTGTTGTCGTGGAGGGCGACGTTGTCGCGGGCATTGAGGAGCGCGAAGACGGGTCGGATGGGTTCGTAGATGGATTTGCGTGCCCGCTGTGTCTGGAAGCAGCAGTCGTCGTGGCGGTTGTAGATGAGCAAGGTCGGACGCGGCGCAAAGAGCGCGGAGAGTGCGTCGTAGTCGGCGATTGTGCAGAGGTCGGCTGGGCATTGCTCTTGGTCGCCAATGTCCTCGATGCAGCCCCGGCGCTGCCAGACGGCTGAGTGACCGGCGACCGGGACGATGACTTTGACGCGCTCGTCGAGGGCTGATAGCAGCGCTGTTTGCCAGCCGCCGCCCGACAGGCCGGTCATTCCGATGCGTTCGGGGTCGGCTTTGGGGTGAGCGAGCAGTACGTCGAGGCCGCGCTTCATCAAGAGGTAGAAGACGCCGATGCCGGCGATGCCGCACAGGTCGAGGTGGGCGATGCGGTTGTGGTCCATGTCAGCGCGCAGTTCGCCCATTCCCAGAAATTCGGTGTTGAGCGCCAGCATTCCGCGCTTGGCGAGGTTGATGCAGCGGGCCTGTTTGTAGTCCATGGCCTTGCCGCCGGCGTGGTGGCCGTTGGGGTTGAGGACGGCGGGGGCTTTTTCGCCAAGTTGGTCAGGCTCGTAGAGTAGGGCCGGAACCCAGAGGCCGGGGTAGCCCTCGTAGCGCAGCTTGCGGATGGTGTAGCCGGCACCGGTCTCGATGCGGTCGCCCCAGTGGACTTGCGGCTGTTCTGCGAGGAGACCGGCGGGATGGCCGCGGAAGAACAGGTCGAGGACTTGGGCGCGCAGGGTTGGGACTTGCTTGCGCCAAGCGGTGGCCGAAGTGGGGGACGTGAAGTGGGGCAGATGCTCGCCGAGGAAGGCGAGGAGTTGGCGATGGGCCTTGGGGCCGATGAGCTTTCTGTGCAGTGTGCGTTGCATGGGCTATCCTCATTTTTTGTGTCGGGCGATAGTATAGGGTACGGCTTGGCAGGGGGCCAAGTTAGACGGGTTGACACGCCAAGTGGGGTTTGCTATCACTAGCGGCCATTGAGGGAGGCGGGATATGAAATCTATTGCGGCAACGACCAATCCATTCGGCGGCATCATTCCCAAACCGGAGGCTCTTGAGCCAGACCCGGCGGCGTTTGCCGAGCGGCTGCGCGTTTCGCTGGTGGCTTGGCAGGACGAAGGCTACCGGGTCGTCTGGCTGGAGGTTCCGATTGCCAAGGCGGCGTTGATCCCTGTAGCGGTGGAAGCCGGGTTTGTATTTCATCACAGTGGCGACGGCTATCTGATGATGACCTTGCAACTGGAGGAAGGCGCTTATGTGCCGGCGCACGCCTCGCACTACATCGGTGCAGGTGGGGTTGTACTCAACGAGGCGCGGGAGCTGTTGGTGGTGAGCGAAAAGTACCATCGGCGCGCGCCCGGTCCGCCGCGCTACAAGTTGCCCGGCGGCGCGCTGCACGCGGGCGAGCACTTGGCCGAGGCTGTGGTGCGCGAAGTTGTCGAAGAGACCGGAGTTGAGACTGAGTTCGACGCGCTGGTCTGCTTCCGTCACTGGCACGGCTACCGCTTCGGCAAGTCGGATATTTACTTCGTCTGCCGCCTGCGTCCGCTGAGCACGGAGATTAGCATTCAGGAGGACGAGATCGCCGAGTGTCTGTGGATGCCGGTGGCCAAGTATCTGGCCGATGAAAACGTCAGCGCCTTCAACAAGCGGATCGTCGAGGCGGCGCTCAACAGCACGGGGGTGCGGCTGACGGAGATGGAAGGCTACGGCACGCCGGAGCAGTACGAGTTTTTTATGCCGCCGGGGGTGGGGGTGGATTCTTAGGGGGGGTTGGTTGGCGCGGGTACCGACCGTAGAGAGCACCTAATCCAGTCGGACGCTATAGTAATTTCCGATAATCACAGTCTAGTATCTCAGCCAACTTCTTGGCGTTCACTTTTCCCAACACCCGTTTGTTGTTTTCCATTTCAGATAGATGGTGCTGGCGGATGCCGCTCCGCTTGGCAAGAGTCGCTTGAGTCAGTTCCGCACGCTGGCGATACAGACGGAGGTAATAACCAGTGCTCAGATAGTACTCACCGTGGCGTTCTCTGACTTTATCATGGATTTCCTTTGCCGGTACACGGTCTTCGGCCAGATATTGATCTAGGGTTGAGCAGATCATCTTTTTTCCGTTTCTGGTTTAATGTAGCACTGGGTTTGACTATTACGTCCTCACCCCTTACCCCGCCAAATCCAGTTTATCCAACACTTCTTTATTGACCACGTGATCGGGGACTTTGCCCTGCAATAGCGCGACGATGCTCTGTGCGGCGACGAAGGCCATGCGCTTGCGGGCGGTTAGGGTTCTGGAGCCGGTGTGGGGTAGGGCCAGCACCTTGTCGCGGCGGACTAGGTCGAGGGATTGGCCTTGGGGCGGCTCGGTTGCTTGGCAGTCGAGGCCCGCGCCGCCTAGGTGGCCGCTGTCGAGTGCGGCGATCAGGGCGGCTTCGTCAACTAAGCCGCCGCGGGCGGTGTTGATCAGGTAGGCTCCCTCTTTCATAAGGCCGAGGAACTCGGCATCGACGAGGTGGCGGTTTTCCTCGGTCAGCGGCAGGTGCAAGGTGACGGCGTCGGCTTGGGACAGCAGGGCGGCGCGGTCGGCAGGCTCGGCACCGAGGGCGCGGACTTGCGCGTCGTCTATCCAGGGGTCGTGGACGAGGACTCGCATCTTGAAGCCGAGGGCGCGGCGCACGACTTCGGCACCGATGCGGCCACAGCCGACCAGCCCCAAGGTCATGGCGCAGAGGTCTTCGCCGACGGGAACGTCGTAGGCGTCTTCCGTTTTGACCCGATGGTCGCCTAACCTGAGCGAGCGCACCATCCCGAGGAGCAGGGCGAAGGTCAGGTCGGCCACGGCGTCGGCCATGGCACCGGGAGTATTGGTGACGACGATGCCGCGCTGGGTGCAGTAATCGAGATCGACCTTGTCGAAGCCGACGCCGTTGCGGGCGATGATCTTGAGGTTGGTCGCTTGGTCCATGGTGGCGGCGTTGAGGTTTTCGCCGCCGGCCAGCAGGGCGTCGAGGCCGTCCAGCTTGGCGCGCGTTTCATCGTCGGGCCAGCCGGGTTGGGGGTGCCGGATCTCAATGGAGAAGCCGGCGCGTTCAATAAGCTCGCGGGCTTGGCTTTGGCCTTGAAACTCGATCTCGACGCTGGACAGGATGCGGGGTTGGGTCATCTGTTCCTCTTCTATTGGGTTGTAAAGCGGGTGTGTTCATAGGCGGCGAAGGGAGTGGTCACTCCCAGCTCGTCGGCTAGTTTCTGAAGGTGTTGCTGGTGTCGGGAGCTGATGGGCACGCCGTCGCGGGCGTATTCGCGCTCCCGTTGCCACTCCAGATTGCCGGGCAGCTCGGCGCGGTCGAGGCCGGGGAAGGGCCGCATGTTGCGGGCGGCGGCGACGAATGCGTCCATCTGTGCTTGGAATTCTGCTAAAGGCATGAAAGCGTGCACGTCAAAGGCGGCTAAAAAAGATCCTTGGTTGGATTCCCACGGCGATGTCGGCGGGATAAATTGCGGCAGGTAAATCCCGGCTAGGACGCCGCCCAGCGCCCGGTTTACCGCGCCAATGCCCAGCTCCTTGAAGAAGGCGAAGGGGATCTGTGCGAAGAGTTCCTCGCCCCAAGGCAGCATGTGCGCGCCCATATCGAGCACGAGAGGCGGTTGCTCCCCGTTGGGAAAGGCGATGCTGATCGGCGACGTGGCGTTGACGCCTTTGACTATGGATTCCGGCGGCAGGTCGTAGCGGTGCGAAGAGATGGCGATCCCCACGCAGCCAGCCGCGGCAGCTATCCGCGAGTACTTGCCGGCGCTGCCGAAGTGGAAGTGGTTGCGGGTGGTCGCTGCGGCTGTGCCGTACTCTGCGGCTGTTTCAGCTACCCAAGTCATGGCTTGGTGGCAGGGAAAGTGCCCCATGCCGCCATCGCCGTCATAGACGCGGGCAGTGGTGGTTGAACTGGTCACCTTTATATTAGGGCGGGGATTGACGCGGCCTTCGAGCATCATATGCACGTACCCGGGGAGTTGCCAGGTACCGTGACTATTGACGCCGCGCAGGTCGGTGGCCGTCAAAAGGTCGGCGAGGAACAGGGCGTCCGCGGGGTTGGTGCCGGCTTTTTGGAAGAGGTCGGCGGTGAGTTGGCGCAGGACAGCGGCTGGGATGCGGATGCCTTCGGCAGGTGGAGTGTTTCCCATGATGGCTCTCTGGTTGGAGTAAAAAAGCGAATTATATACGGGTTTGGAACTAGGCGTGTCAAGCAGCCGCAGAGGGTTTCAATATAGCAATCCTACTTATAAGAGTATCCGCAGATGGACGCAGATAGACGCATAATAGGATGCACAACTAGGATCGTTCAAATCGTGTCGGATTGCTACATGAGCACGGAGGAAGGGAAATGGCCTACGATCTGTTGTTAAAAGGTGCGCGGGTGATGGACCCAGCGCAGGATGTGGATGGAATCCGAGACGTGGGGATCGTCGGGGAGCAGATCGCCGCAGTGGCCGAGGAAATAACGGCTCCGGCGGCGGAGACGATAGACTTGTCCGGCAAAATTCTGACGCCGGGTTGGATCGATATCCACGCGCATCTCTACGCGGGATGTTCGACTTGGGGCATTCGCGGCGATGCGCTGTGCTTGGCTACGGGTGTGACGACGATTGTCGATGCTGGAAGCGCGGGGTGGGCCAACTTTCAGGGATTTGTCGATTACGTCGTCGAGCCGGCGCGGACCGAGGTTTTGGCGTACGTGCATATTTCGGCGATTGGTTTGACCTGTGGGCCGGTGGGGGAGATGGTCGATTTGCAGTACGGCGATCCAGAGCGCACGGCGTTTGTGGCCCATCACTGGCAGGAGCACTGCGTCGGCGTCAAGGTGCGGCAGGGTGGGTTCCAAGTCGGCGAGAATGGGACTAAGCCCTTGCAGTTGGCGGTGCAGGCGGGCGAATGGGCGGGGGTGCCGGTGATGGTACACATCGCCCGAGGGGTGCCGATTGTGGATGTGCTCGCTCTGCTGCGGCCCGGCGATGTGGTGACCCATTGTTATCAAGGCACGGGAGACTGCGTAGTGGACGATGCGGGGACGGTGGTGCCGCAGGTGTGGGAGGCGCGCGAGCGGGGCGTGCTCTTTGACGTGGGGCACGGCGGCGGCAGTTTCGACTACGAGATCGCAATACAGGCGCTGGCCGATGGCTTTGTCGCCGATGTGATCAGCACAGATTTGCACGCGCATAGCTGGGACAGCCCGATTGAGAGCATGCCGGAGACTGCGTCGAAGTTGCTCAACCTAGGCGTGCCGCTCGAGCGCGTCGTGCAGCAGAGCACGGCTGCGGCGGCCGACGCCATCGGGCGCGGCGAGGAGTTGGGTACTCTGCGGGAGGGTACGGTGGCGGATCTAGCGGCGTTTGAGGTGCTGGAGGGGACGTTTGAGTTCCAGGATGTGCGCGGCCGGCGCGAGCAGGGCGATCGCAAAATTGAGCCGGTATTGACCGTGCGCCGGGGTCGGGCGTATCGACCGGAGGACCTGCGAGAAGAGCTAGAGGAAGCACGCGAACGGGCGCGCTTTACGCGGAGTCTCACCGGCAAGAATTTTGCGGCTTTGGGTTGGGTGCCGGGTGGCGAGTGAATAGTGTTTAGACGATAAATTTTTAACTGCTACTAAAGGAGTAGAAAGCCTTGTTCGAATCAACTGACGATCTGCGCATTGACCAACTCAAACCCTTGATCCCCCCGGCGATTCTGATGGAAGAATTGCCCATTTCGGAAACGGCCTCTCACACGGTGGCTGCGGCCCGGCGCGCATTAGACGCCATACTGGCCGGAGAGGACGATCGGCTAGTGGTGGTGGTCGGCCCGTGTTCGATCCACGATCCCCAAGCCGCGCTCGAATACGCGGACCGGCTCAAGGAAAAAGCTGCGGCCCTAAGCGACGAATTGTACGTGGTGATGCGCGTGTATTTTGAGAAGCCGCGCACGACCGTCGGCTGGAAGGGGCTGATCAACGACCCGCATTTGGACGACAGCTTCGAGATCAACAGCGGCTTGCGTGCCGCGCGCGGCCTGTTGGTGCAGTTGGGGGATATGGGTTTGCCGGCCGCTTCTGAATTCCTCGATACCATTACGCCGCAGTTTATCGCCGACCTGATTGCTTGGGGCGCTATTGGTGCTCGCACTACGGAAAGCCAAGTTCATCGCGAATTGGCTTCGGGCCTGTCGATGCCGGTTGGCTTCAAGAACGGGACCGCGGGCAATGTGCAGATCGCCCTCGACGCCATTGGTGCTGCCCGGCATCCGCATCACTTTCTCTCGGTGACTAAGCAGGGCATTGCGGCGATTGTCGGGACTGCGGGCAATGCGAGCTGTCATCTGATTTTGCGCGGCGGCAGCGACGGCACCAACTACGATCACGCCAGCGTTGGCGCGGCCGCGGCCCAGCTCAAGGAGGCGGACTTGCCGCACCGCGTGATGATCGATTGCAGCCACGGCAACAGCGCCAAGGACCACAAGCGCCAGCCGGCTGTTGCAAGTGCGATTGCTGCGCAGGTGGCAGAGGGAGCGCAGGATGTTTTCGGGGTGATGCTGGAGAGTCACCTGATCGAGGGCAATCAGAAACAGCAGGCGGGTAGTGAGTTGGTTTACGGGCAGAGCATTACCGATGCCTGTATTGGGTGGGAGGATACGGTGGAGGTGTTGGAGGAATTGGCCGCGGCGGTGGAGACGCGGCGACAAAAATAGTAAACGGTGGGGCCGACTGGCCGGGCTAATTTGAAAAATCTTTCGCTGCTCTTTTTGTGCGAGGCCCTCTCGCGCACCGCCAGTCTCGTCACGCTGTCGAGTATGGCGCTCATCGGCCAGCGGTTGACGCCGAATCCCGCGCTGGCAACCCTGCCGCTGGCACTGGCGCCGGTGGCCACGATGATAATGACGGTGCCCGCGGCGCAGCTAATGCAGCGGCGAGGTCGCAAGATAGGCTTTGCTTTGGGTGCGGCGTTGGGCATCCTCGGAGGTGCGGTGGGGTGCTTGGCCGTGTACCAGGGCGATTTCGCACTGCTTTGCTTGGGTGGGTTGGGCATTGGTGCGGTCAATGGCTTTGCTACCTATTATCGCTTTGCCGCTGGCGAAGTGGTGGCCGAGGATTTTCGCAGTCGCGCTATTTCGCTGGTGATGGCCGGGGGCGTCGTTGCCGCAGTATCGGGATCCAATCTGGCGGCGTGGTCGCGGGAGTGGTTTCCCGACTATTTGTTCGCTGGCTCTTTTTTGGGGATTGCCGTCGTTCATGCGCTGGTTTTGCCGGTACTCTGTTTGGTTTCTTTTCCCGCGCCCAGCGTCGAGGAGCAGCGGGCGGGCGGACGTTCGCTGCGGGAGATCGCGCGGCAGGCGGATTTTGCGCTGGCGGTGATTGGCGCGGTGGCTGCTTGGGGGCTGATGTCACTGCTGATGAATGCCACGCCGCTGGCGATGAAGCGGCATTTGCATTCCTTTGCCGATACGGCCTGGGTGATTCAGTGGCATGTGCTGGGTATGTACGTGCCGTCTTTTTTTACTGGGCATCTGATCTCGCGTTGGGGCGAGCACCGGATCATGTTCGCCGGCATTGCGTTGCTCGGGTGCTCCATTGCGGTCAATTTGAGCGGTATTGGGCTCTATCACTACACGATCGGGTTGGCCCTATTGGGCGTGGGGTGGAATTTTCTTTTTGTAGGGTCAACGTCGCTATTGGCGATGACGCATCGGCCCGAAGAAAAGGCGCGGGTGCAATCGTGCAATGACTTTTTGGTCTTTGGCCTGATGGTGTTGACCAGTTTTGGGGCGGCACCTTTGGAGGGGATGTTGGGTTGGGATAGGCTCAATCACTTGGCGGTGCCCTTTTTGGTGGCGGTAGCGGTGGTGCTGGGGCTGCTGTGGGCGCGGGCGGGGCGGAGCGGCTGACGAGATCCGCAGATGGACGCAGATGGACGCAGATGGACGTAGAATAGTAGAAACGAGACGATTCGTAAGTTCTATACTCAAGGAGGGTTCCGACGATGGCTAAATATCGCGTGGGGTTGATCGGGGCTGGGCGCAAAGGCACGCAGCACGCGCGCGCCTATATGCTCGACGAGCGCACGGAGTTGGTGGCCGTGGCCGATGGAGACCCGGAGAATTTGGCGCTGTTTCAAAAGCGCACGGGCGTGCCCGGTTATGCTGATTATCGCCAGATGCTAGAGAAAGAGGAGATCGACATTGCCGCGCCGATTTTGCCGGTCGGCGTCAACCCGGAGGTCGTCATCGCCTGCGCGCGAGCTGGGGTCAAGGCCATCCTCTGCGAAAAGCCAATCGCGGCCTCATTGGAAGAAGCCGATCGCATGGTCGCCGAGTGCAAGAGTCGGCGCATCCCCTTTGGCGCGGGCGACTTGGATGTCAACCTGCCAGCCTACCAAAAGGCTCTGGAGTTCATTGATGCAGGTGAGTTGGGGGCGGTCAAGCGCATCACGTTGCTCGGCGGGTCGGGCACGGAGATGTCGGGGGGTGGCTGTCAGCGATTTACGCTGATGCGCCACTTTGCTGGATGCGACGAGGTGGCGTGGGTGTCGGGCTGGGTCAGCGACGATCCGCTGAGTGAACACGATCAGGGCGGGGCTGGGTACGTGCGCTTTGCCAATGGGATAGAGTCGTTTATTTACCGGGATAAGGATGCGCGAGGCCGCGGCTACGAGGTGGTCTGTGAGGATGGAGTCTTCTACTCAGACGACAATCTCACAGGTTTGTACCGTTACGTCGAAGGCGACGGGGCGAGTTGGGAGAAGTTGGAAAAAATCGAGGGCGTCTTGCCGGAAGGGCCAATCTACGGCGGAGAGCGCGGGTACGACGCCGAGGGTTGGCGCTGGCCTGGGGATCGCAACAAGGCTAGTTGCAAGGCTATTATCGACGCGCTGGAGCGGGGCGAAGACCCGCCGGGCAGCGGCGAGAACGGCGTCAAGGTCCTCGAAATGGCCATCGCGGTGCGCGAGTCGCACCGGCGGGGCTGTGCGCCCGTGGCGCTGCCGCTGGCCGACCGCAGCCTGCGCCTCATTCCCAATCCCTCGCGGATGTACAACAAGAAGCCGATCTTAGGCCACGAGCAATACATGGATCAGGTTTTGTCCCATAAGAAGGACTAAGTGCTGTATGAAAAACCCGGCGGCAACGTATCCGCAGATGGACGCAGATAGGCAGATGCGAGATGACGTTGCTGGGAGCGCACTTGGAATTTGAGACGGATTCTCAAGCAAATTAGGAGCTTAGCCATGGACCGACCCCGTTTGATTCACTACAACGACGCGCACCACTTCCACGCCAAGCGGCTCGAACCACCGGCCAGCCGCCACCTCCTGAACTGGCCGGTAGATGAGGTGTTGGGGACGGGCGTGGATTTGCTGGTTTTGGGATTGGGTTATAGCGACGTCTTTTTTCACCAGAGCGAGGTCGGTCGCGTGGTGGGGCAAGGCAAGGAGGTGTGGGAAAACTACATCGACTGGCGGATCATGCGGATGGTCGAGGTGGCTAAGGAATTGGGGACGGACCAACTGCGGGCCGTCATTGAGCGCGGCCGGGAGACGGGGATGCAGGTCTTTCCCAGTCTCAAGCTCCAGGATTCTGCCCGGCCGGGAAGCGAGCGCTTCGGGCGGCTCAAGGAACAGTACGGAGCCGCAGTGTGCATTGGCGACGCCGGTCGGGCCGAGTGGTGTTACAACTACGCGCAAGAGGCCGTGCAGGAGGACAAGTTGGCCATCATCGGCGAAGTATTAGAAGGCTACCGAGCCGATGGATTGGAACTGGATTTTTGCTTTGACAACTTCTATTTCAAACAGGATGAGATTGAGGAAAACGCGCCGTTGATGACCGAGTTTGTGGCCCAGGTGCGGGCGTTGGCCGAGGAAATCGGCGCGCGGCAGGGCCGCAAAATTCCGCTTATGGCGCGGGTGCATTTGCGCGAAGAAGACAATCTCGCGGTGGGACTCGATGTGGAGGCGTGGCTGCGGGCTGGCAGCCTCGACTGGGTCGTCGGTCAGGACGAGAACGCGCTGGTTGATCCGGGCATTCAGGCACCGTGGCTGGCCGAGGTGGCCGAGAATGCGGGTGCGGCTGCGTATTATCGGCCGCCGCGCCGGATCTACGACGAGCGGGTGGGGTTGCCGAGTATTGAGATGTACCGGGCACTTAGCCAAACCTTGAACTGGCAGGGCTACGCCGGGATGTATTTGGGTTATATGCCTTGGCCTCTTGCCGAGCGCGAGTACCAGATTCTGCGCGAAGTGGCCTATCCGCAGGTACACGCCCGGCGCGACAAGCGCTACTTGCTGCAGCCGCGCGAGGGGGTCGTCGGGGAAGAGACTTCTACGCCGGAGCGCCAAGTGCCGGAACAGCTCTTGGAGGGCGAGACAGTCGCGCTCGATGTTTGGGTGGCTGACGACGTGGAGAGCGCCCGCGGCGATGGGGAGATGCGCCCGGCTATTTTGACGCTGCGCTTTTCTTTTTTTTGCATTGAGGACGAGATTGAAATGCGCTTTAATGGTCGGGTTTTGTCCCGCGCCGAGGCTGAGATCAGCGACGAGCGCGCGTTGACCATTCCCGTTCAGCTTGCTGGGGGTATGGCGGTGCAGGCCCCGTTGGGTTTTTCAGCGCACTGGTTTCGCTTTCGCTTGGCACCGGAGGAAGTAAGGCGCGGGGCTAATCGGGTTGAGATTGAGGTGAAGAAACTGGAGGCGCGGGCGGGTTTTGTCCGCAGCATTAATGGGGCGGAAATTTTGGTCCGCTACAAGGACTTTGCGCGTCCCGAAGGTTTGGTACTGGAGCGGATCGCTCCGCCGGGAGGTTGAGATGCGCGTATTGATTACGGGAACCAGCGGTTTTATTGGCCGGGCGTTGGCTGCGGATATGGCGGCGGACCATGAAGTGGTCTGTCTGTCGCGTCAGCCGACGGAGGTCGCGGGGGTGGAGGTGGTGGTTGGGGATTTTACGCGGGGGGAGAATCTGCACCGGTTGGACCAGTGGGACTTTGACGCGCTGGTCCATTTGGGGGCGGTGACGGGCGCGGGCGCTGAAGCGGATCTGATGCGGGTCAATGTCATGGGGTCCTACGGCTTGTTGCGCTATCTGATCGATCGGGGTTGCGGCAAATTCGCATTGGCCTCGTCGATTGCTGCGGTCGGGATGCAGTCGGTGCATTTTCGGCCGCTCGAATTGCCGATGTCGGACGAGCATCCGTGTCTGGACCGCGACGGCTACGGTTTTTCCAAATACATGATGGAGGAGACGACCCGCTATCTGGCGCGGCAGCGGGAGGAGTTGGACTTCATCAATATCAGGCTGTCGTCGATTTGGCCCGAGGACCGAGCGCCTGCGCCACGGCAGCCGGGACCGGTGGGGCCGTGGGGGATGGGGGCGATTTCGTGCATGTATTTGAGCGATGCGGTGCGGTGCTTCCGGCTGGCGGCGGAGAGCGTGCATAAGGCGGGGGTGCGGATTTTGAACGCGGTGGGGACGCAGGCCTGTGTGGCCTGTACGGTGCCGGAGTTGATGCGGGTTTGGTACGGGGCGGATGCGGAGAAGATCGACATGACGCACTACGAGCGGGCGGGGCACGAGCGGGATCCGGTGTACGATATTGCGCGGATTGAAGCGGAGTTGGGATTTGTGCCGGCGCGGAGTGTGTTGCCCTAAATCAGGCTTTCGACCAGCGTCGGCTGATCGGGGCTACGGACAATGTCGGCTACGCGCCCTTCACCCATTGCGACTGCTTACTCCTGCGCGAACGGTTGATTTTTGCTGGTCGCAGAGTCTTCCCACTGGCCGCCCACTGGCCTGAGTTGACCCGTGCCCGTCACTGCGAAGTTGCGGCCGTCGCGTTCGGGTACTACGTAGCGTTCGTACCAATCCTCTAGTCGTTGTTTCAGGTCGCCGATTCGCTCGGCTTGGCTGGGATCGTCCGCCAGATTGGCGCGTTCGTCCGGGTCGTTGGCTAGGTCGTAGAGTTCGTGCGGCCCATCTGGATAGCGATGGACGTATTTCCACTCCTCGGTGCGCATCATCCGCGTTGCCCCGTACTCGTCGTAGATGACTACTTCTTGCCGACCGGAGTCTTCTGATTCCAACAACAGCGGCAGTGCGCTTTGTCCGGGCAAATTGGGCCCCTCGGGTAGTGGCAACCCCAGATAGTCGAGCAAGGTCGGCATAAAGTCGTAGGCGCTGACCATGCCGTCCTGGACGGTCCCCGCAGGGATGCGGCCGGGATGGCTGACGACGAAGGGCACCTTGATTGAATTCTCGTACATGTTCGGCGGATAGGTGCCGTTGCCCTTGCCCCAGAAACCGTGGTGGCCGCAGCTAAAGCCATTGTCGCTGGTGAAGACTACTAGCGTGTTCTCGCGCAGCCCTTTTTCCTCTAGCTTGTCGAGGATCCGTCCGATGTCGCAGTCCATGGCCGTCACCGCGGCGAAATAGCCCTTGAGCATCTCGCGGTTGCCCAAGCAGTTCTCGCTCAGCGAATGGCCCACTGCCCAGGGGTGGATCGCTTCCTGCGGACAGGAGTCGAATGCGCAGTTGTCGTAGAAATCGACGATTTCCTGCGGGTGACCAGTCCACGGACTGTGCGGCGCGGTGTAGTGGACGCCTAGGTAAAAGGGCGCGTCGCCGTCGGCGTGCCGATCGATAAACGCCAGCGCGTCGTTGGTGATCGCCGTGGTTACGTAGCCCGGCTCGGTGATCAGCTCGCCGTCGCGGATCATGGGCGCATCGTTGTACGGCCCGCCGCCCTGCTGATGGACGTACCAATGCGCAAAGCCGTGCTGCGCGAGTTGGCTGTGCCCGAGGTGCCACTTGCCGCTCAGGCCGCAGACCCAGCCATTTTCCGCGAGGATGTCGGTGTAAGCCACCTCGCCGGCGAGATAAGCGGCTGCGGACTCGCCGACGTTGCCCTCTCTGATCCAGTCGTGGACGCCGTGCTGCGAGGGGATTCGCCCGGTCAAAAAGGTCGCGCGGCTGGGCGAGCAGACCGGCGTGGCGACGAAGAAATTGTCAAAGCGCATACCGGTCTGGGCGATGCGGTCGATTGCTGGGGTGCGGATTTCCGCGTTGCCATAACAGCCGGCTGCCCAAGGGCCTTGGTCGTCGCTGAGGATGAAGACGATGTTGGGTCGATTCATAGTGTATATAGCTTTCAGTGTGAGTCGTGTCGCCAGCGCCCGAGACGCTTGCGGATTTCCGCCTTGGGCAGCCTGCACCGAGGGTGAGCGCTGATTGCTGCAAGACCCGCGTGTAGCTCATTTGCGCTGGCAGCGGAAACCTCGAACATCTGGTCTAGCAGCCACAAAACACCGTGACAATCGACGTGCTCTTCATTAGCTAACCCACGCAGCGCACCATCGCCTGTGAGCAGGGTCCACGTGTTCCTTGCCGCAAGGGCGAGAGCGAAGCTATCCGGTAGCGAAATCAACGGTTGCTTGCGCCGGTAGCGAAGGGCACAGGCGACGCCGGTGCTATCCAGTTCTTCGATTCGTAGGCCGAGCCTGAGCAGATTATCACCCCCGTGGTTTTTTAGTTCTCGTTCGTACAAAAGGTCCGGGACGGCAAATTGGAACGGGAGGCGGAAGCAAATTTCCAGCAACGAACCGCGCTCAAGATCAATCAGGATGGACGTGTCGGAGACCAGCACCTTCATTGGCTTCATCATACTCTAGGGGCTCTTCCATGCGCTGGTTCAACTTGTGGACCGAGGTTTCCAGTAGCTCGGCGGCCTTGGCCTCGGATATCGCGTCCTCGGCCAAGGCGCGGAAGCACAGGCGCTCGAAACGCCGGGGGACCTCGCCCTGCATGGCGTAAGGCTCTTTATAAGGCGGCCTGCGCCAGCCCAAACGGGAAAATTCGTTAAATAGTCGCCGGAATAGGGTTGGGCCGAAGATACCGAGGTCCTTGCATCGATAGGTCAGCGCCTGAACGCTTACCCCGAACAGTTCCTTGAGGGCAAAAAGTTCGCTCCATCCGATGGACGTGCGGTGCTTGCCTATGGCAGCCCATAGCATCTCAGCAGGCATGAGAAACGCCCCGGCGAAACGGAAGGCAGCCTGCTCGTTATCTACCTTTGCGCCAACCTCCAAGACCATATGCCCCAACTCATGAGCCATTGTGAGACGCTGTCTCTCTCCCCAGTGGCTGTCATTGACGACTAGGACGGGCACTGTGCTCTTGCCGGCGCGGCGCACTCGCGCCATGAGGCCGTCGATATTGTCAAGGGCACAAGAGAGCACCTTGATGCCGCGCTCTTCCAGCAGTTCGACTAGATTGGGAATAGGGTCGAGCCCCAAACCCCAGTGCCGGCGAAGACTATAGGCAGCGCGGTCAGCTTCCGAAGGATCGTTGACGACGGGGTAGGGAGCTTCGCGGGGCTTATCCCAGTCGAGGCTTGGCAAGCCGAGAAACTCCTCGATCATCAGGTAGCGTTCCAGCAAGTGCAGGACTTTGGCTTCGACCTGCATCTCCTCGCGCTTGCTTGTGAGACTCTTCTTGCGAAACTCGACGCCCTCCAGCGCCATCTCTTGGTCCCCGGCCAAGTAGTCCACGGAGACTGACAGGGCATCGGCCAGCGCAATGAGGACACCTGAGCTTGGCATGGATTCATCGCGCTCGTACTTGCCGATCGCCTGCGCGGTTACGCGATTTCCAATGCGTTCCTCTAAGCCGCGAAGGGACAGGCCGGCGGCAGAGCGAGCGAGCTTGAGTCTTTGTCCTAGCATGGACGGAATTCTCCCCTTGATAGTTTACAAAAAAAGGATAAATTATACATATTGTAAATAGGTAGAGTTGAATTTTGTCATGCGACGCTACTAAATATGACGATGACCATCACAGCAGCATTTTCTAAGCAGAGGAAAAATCATGGAACAGAATTTCTGCGTTCGCCTTAGCGGCTCCTATGTAGATGCCGTTATTGCAATTTACAAAAAGATCGATCATCCCACAATATATAAATTACGACCGTCGAAGATGGCGATGTCTTCTGTGTCGACGGCATAAGCACGAGGAGTACTATAATGAATTCCAAGACGATTCCACCTCAACTGACCGAAACGACCGATATTCTACTGGCTGACGTGGTGATCCACATCCAACTCAGCCGGACGGACTACAATAAGGCCGTTGACAGGTATCAGACGATCAACGATTGGATTGAGCGCGACGGCAGCCCGCTCAAGGATCTTGTCCAACTTTTCTATCCGCAAGGGTCCATGGCCATTGGCGCGACCATTGCGTCAAAACTTAAGACGGACGAGTTCGACATCGATTTGGTAGCTCAGCTTGGTCTGCCAAAGGACGTATTGCCTCACGAGCCTTTGGACCTGCTATTCAAGGCGATCAGGGGAGAGCCGGGGTCTCGGTACTATCGGATGACAAAGCGGAGGACCCGTTGTGTTACCGTTGATTACAGCGACGATATGCACATCGACGTTACGCCAGTCATTCGTCGATTGGACACTCCAGAGCGCGAGAGCTGGCTCTTCCATGACCGGCCAGAAGCCCCCCAGGAGAAGAGCTATAGACTCATCGCCAACCCCTACGGCTTTGCCGAGTGGTTTAAAGCCAATACGCCGCCTGATCAAGATTTCGCAGATATCTTTGAGAAACGTGCGACCGAATATGAGCAACTGATGTTGGTGGAGGCAGCGGATAGTGAACCCGTTCCTCCGCAGGAACCGCCATTCCGAAAGTCGAAGGCGGTGGTCGTACTCCAACTCCTGAAGCGCTGGCGCAATGTGCAATACGATACGCGGTCTGGGCGACGGCCACCGTCGATCCTGATTGCGAAGTTGGTGGCCGATGCTGCCAATCATACGGACCGGCTGTCCGAGGAATTGCTGTTTCAGGCACGGCACATGCTGTCCGAGTTCCGGCGTTGGCACGACGCGAGGTGCCTCATTCACGTCGCTAACCCCGTTTGTGAACAGGATGTTCTGACTGATCGCTGGCCGGAATCGCTGCAAGACCAAGCGATTTTTATCCGCGACCTTGAAAATCTCGTTATGCAGGTCGAGAGGCTGGTCTCTGGATGTGATCTTGAAGAGATAAAGAAAATTATGATGGAGTTGTTCGGAGAAGCGCCGACGATAGATGTGGTCGAGTCTTTCGTCAGACGCATGGGCGATGGTATGCTTAGTGGGCAAAGCCAGCACCGTCCGGGTACTGGCAGTCTCGTTTTTCCGACAACAGCGGCGGGGACAAGCGTGACCACTCCATCGGGTGCGGTATCAACGCCAAAGCATACCTTCTTTGGCGATTAATAGGTACGGACAGTGAGCCTCACAATCTGGAAGCAAGTCGAACTCGTGCGGCAAAGGTGGCCAGATTTCCGGGAGATCAACCGGACGGGTCGCTTGGTGCGATGGGAAGGACGGCTTCAACCCCTGAGCCAAATATACACGGTGCAGATAGCCTTCTACCGAGAACGCAAAAAAGGCAGTGTCGAACGCTCACTGTTTCCATACGTGACCGTGATTGACCCGCCTTTGCGCCGACGAACCGAAAAGCCGGAAGAGCCCATCCCACATCACTACCAGAACCGGAATTGTCCTGAACGGCCCTTTCTATGTCTCTATGACCCGGCCACTCGGGAATGGCATCCTCGGAAATCAATCGCCCATACCATCGTCCCTTGGACGATTGATTGGCTGGCTTGCTATGAGGGCTGGCTTGCAACAGGTGAATGGACGGGTGGTGGCCGTCATCCAACAAGCGAGTAGATGTAGCAATGTTTGATAGCAACGAGGGAGAACCCCCGAAACGATCATCAGGTGCGCTCAAGCATCGCCGCGTCCAACTTCCTTGGCCAGAAGATCGGGAATTTCGCATTCTTGCAATTGATGGGGGTGGCATTCGTGGAATCTTCCCGGCCACATTCTTGGCGGGACTGGAGGAACGCTATCTCGGCGGGGTTTCTGTGTCCCAATACTTTGATCTCATCGCGGGAACCTCAACCGGGGGTATCATTGCCCTTGGGCTCGCTTCGGGACTTACAGCCGCTGAACTGCGTGACCTCTACATTGAGCGTGGGTGTGATATATTTCCCCCTATTCGTAGCGATGTTATTGGGTCGGCAAAACGCTGCTTTTGGGGCCTCTACCAGTATTTCAAGTTTCGCTACGACCGTGAGGCTCTCATGTGCATCCTACGCGAGACTTTCGGGGACCGAAAATTTGGTGAGGCGCAGACGCGGCTGTGCATACCCTCCTTTGATGGTCGGCATGGAGAGGTGTATATCTTCAAGACCCCACACCATCCCAACTTTCGCAAAGATGCCAAGGAACCAATGATAAAGGTAGCAGCGGCCACGTCAGCCGCGCCGACATTCTTTCAGCCATTCAAAGACGGCGGCTACACGTTCGTTGACGGCGGAGTTTGGGCGAACAACCCAATCATGGTTGCGTTAGTCGATGCCTTGTCCTGCTTCTCAGTCCTACGTGAGCGCATTCGCATCTTGAGCCTAGGCTGTGGAGATGACCAGTATGCCGTTGGTAAAATGAAGACGTTGCTAGGCGGTATGTTGGCATGGAAGGACATCATATATGGTGCGATGCGGCTTCAGTCTCTCAACGCGCTTGGTCAGGCCGGACTGCTGATTGGCGCAGACAGGATTGTCAGGGTCAACGCGCCTACGTGTGAAAAGAAAATCCAACTGGACGACTGGAGCCGTGCTGTGGCGGAGCTACCCAATGCCGCAAAAGCAGCCCTCGACGAGTTCGGCGAAAACGCGGCGTCCGTATTTCTAATGGAACCCGCCGCCCCTTACCGGCCAATTGTCGCCGAGTCCTCTTTATAGGGATGGCATCGGCTGTGCCGGGCATTCTATGGTCAAAATCAGGATAAGGGCTAGGGGACTTTAGGGAATTATATACAACCATTCCCATAAATTACGGATTACGCCAATAGTTGCTTTACCAGCGTCTCTACCTGCTTGCCTTCGTCCGATTGGGCGAGCCACCTGCGCAATTCACGACGGGCAATGGTCTCGCTAACCGTATCTCCGCGTTGCTGGTATAGGCTTTGCAATTGCTGGCCGGCCCCACTGGCGGCAGCTTGGCCGGCCCGTGCTATCTCCTGATGCAAGCGGTTCATTGCATCGTATTCCGGTATCGACAATCTCCACAGGTGCTTTTGCAAATGTCGTGCTCCGAACTGTCCCTTGGCCATCAACGGTTTCACCGTTTCATACAGGGTACGACTGTTGATGATGGCGAGTAAGTAATGGGCCTCTTGATTGTCCCTGCAAGGTGTCCAGAACAATGTGTAGTCAATTATAGCATCATGGGTATCGATAATCGCAGCCGTAGGTTGACCTGAAGCGGTGTACGCCACTCGAATAGGAATGCTCTCATCATTCTTTCTCCATTCAAGTTGCGCCGAGAGTTCGCGGTGATAGTCCAACCGATTCATCAGGTTCTTTTTATCCTTATCACCCTTATGCTGTTCCCATAGCGAACTGACCTGCTGCCATCGTCCTCGCATTCGCTGTTCCAACCCACCGAGATGAATGCCTCCCGTTCCGTTAGCGTCCACGGGCAGTTCAGTGTCGCTTTGTTTTAAGGGCAAAAGGGCTTTTAGCGGCGTCAATGTCGCGTAGGGAACCACCGTCTCTCCCAAGAGAACGTCAAATAAGTGCGCTTTCTCTATCGTCTGCCCGGTGATGGCGGTCAGATCGAGCTTCTTCCACGGTGCTTTGTCATTGCTACCTCGGCGCGGTTTCACCTTAACGGTCTGTGCGGCTCTAACAATGGTGGTGCTCTCGACCTCATTCATAAAGAAGAGACAGCGGGGCACGATGGAAGCTCCCTGCCGAAAGCGGTCCGCGTACGGCGATGTTCCGCTGACCGACGTGTCGGTAATAGCGATTCGCTCCCGCCGCACATCCTTCGCCCCGGCCGCCCCTTGCCATCGCTCGACATCGCCGGCCAGGGGCGTCGCTAGGGCATTTTCACCCATCCGCTCGGCAAACGCGACACAAGACGCAACCGGAAAGAACGTGTTGGGTTTGAGTTTTTCCAGATCCCACGCCGTCTTGTAGCCGAAATTCGCCGCCAAATCGCCCCATCGTCCCGTGCGCCACTTGGCGTATTGCCCGGTTTGCAATGCGCTGTGTGGCAACACCATGGCGATAGTGCCGCCAGCTCTCAGGTAGAGCGCGACGCTACGGGCAAAGAAAAGTCCGGCGACATCTTGATGCGTTGCATAGCGCCCCCCCTGCCAGATGTGATACAGCTCCTTGCTCTGCTGCACCAGCTTGTCGCGTAACACGCTAGCGGTATTGCGATAGTTCAGCCACGGCGGGTTGCCGACAATCACATCGACCTTGTGGCGGCTCAACGCCACCGGACGGACCAAATTGCGCGTGTAATACGCCCAGATGTGATTGCGCCCTTCGGCGTGTAAATCCTGCATGATCGCGATCGTCGTCGCCAGCGTCTGTCTCTGGTCCGGGTCCGTAATCCCGTGGTCGTCCAGCGCAACCAGCGGATCATGGCCTCGCTCAATCGCATCGGCAACGTCGCTCATCAGCCGATCAAACGTGTCGGCTTGCTCCACCAAACGAATCGGGAAAATCAGCCTTTTGTCGAACTCATCGCCTTCCACCTCAATGCCTATATCCCCGCCGACAAATAAGTCGCCGGTTTGGTAGTGCAACTGCAAGGCGTCTCCCAAATACACGGGTATCGCCACGTTTCCCTCATATCCGGCCTCGGCGGCCGCCTCAAGGAGGGGCCGCGCTGCCATCACCCAAGCCGTGCGGGCCAGCCGTACCGCCACCGGATGCACGTCAATACCCATCACCGCCTCGCGCAATCGCTCCAATGCCTCTTTGGGCTCCAACGCCTCTTCTGTGGCCGCTTCGACAAAGTGGCGCACCGAAACGGCGACAAACGTGCCGGAGCCGCAAGACGGGTCGAGAACCCGTTGGCGGAGCGGGTCCGTTACTACCTCCTGTACCATCTCCTGCGCCAGCCATTCTGGGGTATAATACTCGCCCAACTGGCGGCGCTCATCCGGAGGAATAATCGCTTCATATAAAGTAGCGGCGATGTCGGGGGGTGCTTCCTTCCAGTTAAAGCGGGCTACATGCTCAGCCATCCGCTCAATGAGCGACTCCCCACCTACTTCGGCCGGCCACGTAAAGAAATCGGACTCAATAATGTCTTGTAGGCCGGTGTCATCGCGGAACTGCCGTCCGTAGAGCAAGTCCGTTGGATCATTAGCGGCCCGTTCCCGAATATCTATGCCAAAGTACGCCTGTACCACCATGCCGATGACCATGCTTAGGTACGTGTGCCGGACAAACAGATCGTCTAGCTCGTCGGGCGTCTGAGCGATCTCGCCCAATGCCGCTCGCAACAAGGTTTCCCATAGACGGCACTTGACTCGGACGGTTTCGCGCTCCTTCGCCCCTTGGTAAAGCACGTTAAGGTCGTCAATATCCCATCGATATAACGGGCTATTGGGCCCAAAGTTCTGCTCGACCTCAGTGCGCTGAGCTGGAATTTCGTCCTGCGTACCGATGACCTTGTCGCGTAGCCACTCGTACAAAAGCAGCCAGTCAGCCGCCGATTCTAGGGTAAAAGCATAGGGCTTAGTCGTTTTGACCTTGCCGGCATTCGGCCAGCGTAGGAGCCAGTACCTCCCGTCTGTGAGAACACCCATCCGCGCTCTCCGACCGTACGTCATGGATTCCGCCAAGTATTCATCCAACTGCTTCACATAGATTTCATTGGGATTAAAGCCGCCGGTCGTGCCGATGCGCTTCTTGATTTCGATAAACGTGTTTGACGCCCTCAAATCCACAGCACGCACCGAGCGGTCCGATGGCGACACTTCCTCGGCGACTTTATTTGCATCAACCAATCCCGTGCAGAGCAAAAAGTCCCGCACCGCACTAGTGATATTAGCCTCGGGTTCATTATTGTCGTGCCGTTGCAGAATCGCCGCCGCTGCCTCTTGGTATTTTGGATCGTTGTAATCTATTTGAGACATACGTATGTAATTCCCTGACTTTAAGAGGTCTCCGCAGGTGTGGCTAAGTCGTGCAGTTTGCGTTGCCGACCGTATTTGGCTCCACTGGTGAGCAAGGTGGCCCGTTTGCAGGTAAGTCGGCGGCCCAAGGGCCTTGGTCGTCGCTGAGGATGAAGACGATGTTGGGTCGATTCATTGACTGGCCTATTCCTGAACTAAAGGTTGGTTTTTGCTGGTCGCGGGGTCTTGTCCAATGGCTGCCTACCGGCCTAACGCGTAGGCGCGGCTGGTTTCCTCATTCCTTAGCCTGGATGACAATGCCTCTGGCCAGTTCGTTATAGCCTCGTTCCTCGTCCCAAATCCCCTCGTTGGCGATCCGATATGCGTAGCGTGGATCGCCAACAAGCCTCGGACTGGGATCGGGCAAGTGTAAGTACGCGGTATATTCGCCCAGCGCCATAGTAGAGGATAGCTGAACCACGGTGGAAAGCACGTGGGACGCCCCTGGCTTCCAAGTGCGCGGATCGACATCGACCACAAAGGCTTGGACCGCTCCGCTCTCTTCGTTTTCCAATACGATCTCCACATCACGCCTATTGTAAAGCGAGGCGAAACCGCGATTGTCTAGGTCTATTTCCACTGCGAGCCGCCCACCGGGACTGGCGGTGGCCGCGATGCGGCTCTGAGTCAAGACAAACCGCGCTCCCAGCCTCCTCTTCACCTCGTCGAAACAACCCTGTGCGGCCCACTTGTCGAGTACCTCGGGGTGATAGCTGCTATTGAGATAGCTGCCTTTGAGGGTTTCCAGTTCGGTAATGGTCCGCTCGCAATCGTTGAGCACATGCGTTCGGCAGGTCTCCCCGCCGAACGCGGTGTAGAGGGTCTCGTTTGCAAGATAGGCCACTTCCTCCTCGCGTGTCATTTCTCCCCGCTCGTACGTGCCGACGTCGATCGGTGAGGAGAGGAAACAGTCGTTGTGATGGCCGACACGAGCGACATGCTCGCCGCTATAGGCATTATTGGCATCCACTGTGGCGAAACCGCCGCCAGATATTTTGAAAATCTGTTGTTTCAGGTAGGGATAGCGGACCAAGACTAAGCGGTCGGTGGGGGTGTGGTCGAGGATGTGGAACAGCATCTCCCGGCCTTGATCGTAGTCTTTTGCGATCGCTGTCGTGTGCCACTCGCCCCACGGGCCGACAAACCCTGCCTCGAAGAGGGCGATGACATCCTCGTTGGCGGCGAAAATGGGAGATAGCTGCGCGATATGGTTTTTGATGTTCGGCTTTGGTGGGTCTTCGTACGATCTGTAGTCGCCGTCTGGACCTTTGAAACCGTAAGATCCCCGGACGATGACTTTCATTCCCTGGTCCCGGGCGATGGCGAACCCGTTTTCTACTGCGGCGAGGAACGACTCCGGCAAGAACGGGACCTCGCGATAGTCCTCCATGAAGATCCGTCCCCGGAGTAACGTATGCCCCTCGTCACGCCTCTTGCCAATCGCGGGATCAAGTTTGTGCAAATTAGTATATATGTAAAATCCTCGTTCGGGGTTGGGAAAGATGCTTGCGTCGGGCTCGTAGTGAGTCGCGATAATATCGGCGCGAGTTACTCCCGTTTTCGCGTCGGCCATTTTTTCTTTCCCACAGGATAGTACACCTAGCACAATCGACGCGACATATACTGTCATAGTTTTGAACATCCGGGCCTTGCCCTATTGCAAAAGTCGGACAATGGTCTGTGCTGCGAATCCTTCGGGCAGATCGTGCTTACTTCTGTCGTCCATATGGACTAACCGTAAACTGCCTGAATCATGGCATTGATGTAGCCGAAGCAGTACGCATAGGACTGATAGTAGCCCTTTGGATCGTCGTCGGTGCGCGGGACGTGGTCGGGATCAATGCCGTAACAGTAGCCTGTGTCCTTGAGGCCCTTTAATACTCGGTGGAAGTCCATATCTCCTTCGTCGGGCAGCGCCTCGCGGAAGCTGTAGAGTCCCCCGAGGAGGTTGCGATAGTGAACGAGGAAGATCGTATTGCGGCTGCCAAAGTATTCTATGATGGGGTAGATTTCATTGGCCGAATCTTTGAGCCCTTCGGCGATGGAGCCGACGCAGAAGTTCCAGCCGTGATACGGACTGCGCTGAATCTCGATGAAACGCTTCATGCCCTCAAAGTCATTGAGGACTTTGTCAACGCCCTTATAACCGGGGGGTGTGGCAGGGTCTTCCTGGGAATTGCCCATGCGAACCTTGAATTCTTCTGCCACCGGAATCATGCGTTCGAGCAGATACTCAATTCGCTCCCAGTGCATGTCCGCGGTGACGCGCCCGGCCTCAGTCAGCTTGGCCTGTTCTTCTGCCGGGACCTTGTCGAGGCGGAAGGCCGTGTGGACGTAGCCGCCGCGACCTTCTTCTTCTTCGGTGCGGTCGATGGGTAGGATGCAAGTGTTATAGCGCAGAGAATCGATGCCGGCGCGCGAAGCGGTGCGGATCATTTCGCAGACGAGGTCGATTTCCCGGTCGCGCTCTGGGCTTTTGCCAAAATAGATGATGTTGGGAAAGTGTTGATATATGGGTAGCAAGCTCATATCCAGCGTCAGCCCGAATGCCTCGTGGTGCTCTCTTTCCCGGATCAACTCGTCGAGGTCCCAGCCGCGGTCGGGGTGGAAGGGAAAGTTGGCGGCTTTGTGACGCACGCCACAGCGCTGCAAAAATCGCAACTCGGCATCGGTTGACCCAAAACTCTGGGTACGCACATACATGCGCCCGCCGTTCGCCGATGATTGCGATGCGCCTCCGGCGGCAGAAGCCGCGGCCTCACCGGCTGCGAGACCTTGTTCAAATGGATCGGAATTCTTCATGGGATTCCCCTTTCGTTGGGATGGAGTCGAATTTGCAACCCCTATTATGGGGGTTCTAGGTTGCGTAAGACAAGTAGCTAGGTGCGGTGCCACTAGGCGCTGTTGCAGATTGGCAGGCTTTTCTTGTCAATTCTATCTGTACCGTTCTGCTTGTGTATTGAACATTCGGGCATATTGGCCGTCTTCACGCATCAGTCCATCGTGAGAGCCTTCTTCTATCAATTCTCCATTTTGCAGGACGAGAATATGACTTGCCATGCGAACTGTTGAGAATCGATGAGAGATAAAGATAGTCATTTTCCCGCCGGTAAGTTCTGCAAATCGCTCGTAGATCTCGTGCTCTGCGAAAGCATCCAATGCAGCGGTTGGCTCATCGAGAATCAGAATCTGTGCATCCCGCATAAACGCTCTGCTCAGAGCTAATCTTTGCCACTCCCCGCCGGATAGATCCACCCCTTCCTCAAAGGTGCGGCCCAAAACGGTGTCGAATCCCTTGGGTAGTCCAGCAATAATGGACCTAGTTCCTCCCTGTTCAGCGGCGCGGACAATCCGATTCATATTATCTACATGCTCGATCTGGCCCAAACCAATATTCTCTTTTACCGTGAGATCGTAGCGTATGAAATCTTGGAAGATCACTCCAATTTGGTGCCGCAAATCCTCCAGATCATATTCGCGCAATTCCTTTCCGTCGAGAAGGATAACTCCTTCAGATGGGTCGTAAAATCGAGCCAGAAGTTTTACCAATGTCGTTTTTCCCGCACCGTTTTCACCTACCACAGCTATCGTCTCTTCTGGCCTGAGTGTAAAGAATAGATTTTTAAGGACAAGCCGGTCTGAGCGTGGATAATGAAATGAGACATTCCGAAACTCAATGCCTTGCTGGATTGGCCTTGGAACGCGAATCTGCGATCGGTCCCCTCGCGATAAAGCACCTTCCACCGAATCCGGAGACAGATCCAAAAAGGATAGAAGATTTTCTGCGAAAAGCGTGTCCTCGTAGAGACGGCCTATCGTCCGAAAAAAGGACTCCAACATGCTTCGGCTCCGCTCCGCAGCTTGGAAAACCAATACGACGTCTCCAATAGTGATAGTTCTCCAGATAGCCTGTACCACTGCATAGATCCAAATACCCGCGGTTCCAACGCTGGATGCGAGACCTAAAAAAGCGTTCGCACGTTCCTTCGAAAGCCGTACCCGTTTTTCTGCGACGAAGTATTGCTGCCAGAACTCTCGGAAGCGCCTCAGGAAGGGTTTACCAAGGCCGAACACGCGGATTTCTTTTACGGCATCCCGAGATTTCAGGAGACTCGAAAGATACGTAGCCATCCGTCTTGCTGGCACACGGCTGCTCTCTATACGGAACCACCGGTTTGCATAATAGGCTTGGACGATAGCTTGCGGAGCAGAGGTGAGAAGGAGAACGACAATTGCTAATGGATGCAGCTTGAGCAGGAGGGCGAGAACAGCACCTAGAGAAAGAAAAGACCCAAAGAAGCTGAGGGAGCCCCACGCCAAGTTGTGAGCCTTTGGAATGTTTTTGAGGGCGTTCTCTATTTTATCGTAAAACATCGGCGTCTCAAAGAAGGCGACATCCAGTTCTGTAGCTTTCTCGAGGACAAGAAACTCCGCATAATTTCGGAAATGCAGGCTGACAAACATGCTTGCTTCGGTACTCAATGATTGACACGTTCCTCCGACTGCCCATACAATGAAAATAGCACCTATGGGAACGAGTAACGCATACCAATCGACCACCTGAGCTTGCGAGGATACTTGAAGAATTTCACTTATGCGATCGAGTATGACTTTCGATAGCCAAATCTGAGTAGGCAGCACAGCAGCACTGATCACAGTAAGAAGAATCGCGAGAGCCATATACGAAGGCTTGGCTTTCCACACTAACTTGAGTACGCGGAAATAGCTTCGAAATCTACTGTCAATAAATTTCACAGGGATGTCCTCATAATGGAGGTTCCAGTTTCATGGGCGGACCGGAGGAATGGGGAAAATCTGCAATTGCACTTAACTGCTTGTACCCGAAC
Source organism: Candidatus Latescibacterota bacterium (assembly GCA_022825835.1). Lineage (GTDB taxonomy): Bacteria > Latescibacterota > UBA2968 > UBA8231 > UBA8231. Next base: position 19,107 of record JAJDVZ010000159.1, on the reverse strand, counting down.
TATTGGTTCGGGTAATGGGTGCTAGGTAAGACAATGCTGAATAGCCGACCCCTATCGCGTGGGTTCCAAATTGAGTAAAACGAGTAGCCAGGTGCGGTGCCAGTAGGCGCTGTTGACGTAGGGGTTTTTAGCCGTGGGCCAGTTTTTCCAGTAGGTCTCGTTGTGGGGGATTCGGTGATACCACTGGATTAGCGGAATTGAAGGCAACTCGCGGAACCAGATATCCATCGCCTTGCGGAAGAGTTCGACTAGCTCGGGGTCGTCCGGCGCAACCTCGGCCATGCGATCGACGATGGCGTCGAATTCCTCATTTTTCCAACGCCAGAAGTACTCAGCCGCCGTCCCCGTCGGCTGCACGAAGCGACTGTGATAGAGGCGCAGGGTGAAATAAGGGTCTCTCACTGAAGCCGCGTGTCCGATCACAAAGGCCCTTGCCTTGCCTTGGGTCATGCGGGTATAGGCGTCGTTGGTGGCGCGGAAGCTGGCGTCAAAACCGGCTTGGCGCAATTGTTCGATCAGCACCGGCGTGAAGTCTTGGAAGAGGTTGGGGAAGACATCGACCACTATCTTGAAGCGCGCTCCGTCCTTGCTCCAGAACCCGTCCTCGTCCTTGTGCCATCCCTTGCGCTCCATGATCGCCGCTGTGCGGGTCGGGTCGTAGGTATTTAGCTGATATTGCGCTAGAAGATCTTGGATCTGGTCGATATAGCGCATTAGCGGGGGAAATTCGGGATAGGGATAGAGCGTAAAGGTGCCCGCTCCCTGCCAACCGACGTCGACTACTTGGGCGCGATTGATCGCGTAGTTGATGGCCCAGCGAATCTCCGGGTCGCTGAAGGGCTCTTCGAGATTGTTAAAGCCGAGGGACAGCGGCCACCAATCCAGATAGCCGTAGGGAGCTTCCCTGCCCGACCAAGTAGAGATATTGGGGTTTTGTTCGAGCACGGTCTTGATATTGACGGGGCGCAAGTCGATGCTCGAATCGATCTCGTTGGCCAAGAGTTGCTGGGACCACTTGGCTTCATTGCCGAAGGGCAGGTAGATGATGCGTTCCACCTTGGGCAGTTGCTGGAACCCCAATCCGACCGCCCACCAGTCCGGCCGCAGATCCCAAACGCGCTGTTCGGGAGCGGTGATCACCAGTTGATAAGGCCCGCTGACCACCGGCCAGCCTTTGGCTAGGTCGAGATTCTTGAAGGTCTTGGCGTCTTGATCTTTCCAGATGTGCTCGGGGACGATGCGGACTCCATTGCCGAAGCAATCGGTGAAGTACGAAAACAGAAATCTTGGATTGGACGCCCGCAGGGTGATGCGCGCTGTCAGCTCGTCCACGGCTACCGCCTCGGCGACCCAGGTTTGCATATCGGTGGACAGGAGCAGTTCCGGCGCGTTGGCTTTGAGCATGTTGATGGTGAAGACTAAGTCGCGCGCCGTCCACGGCATGCCGTCGCTCCACTGGACGCCGTCGCGGATTTTAATGGTGACTTCGGTGTAATCGTCGTTGTATTGGTGGCTCTCCGCGATCCAGGGGATGAGGTTGTTTTCTTCGCTATAGGCATTGTAGTAATAGAGCGGCTCGAAGAGGAAATTGGATCCTGTCGAAGAGACCATGCCGGGGATATAGGGGTTGAAGGCATCGTAGTCGAGCATCTGGGTCAACCCGAGGATCAGCGTCCGGTCGCGCGGGACTTGTTGCACACTCGGCTGTTGTTCGGCTTGGTCTTCGGTACCACCGCACGCCAAGAGCAAAGCGCAACAAAGCCAAGAGCACCAGATCCGCGTTTGGTTTCCGTATTGCATGTGAATTTCCTTCGACGTTTAAACGGTTTCTGCAGGTGTGGCTAAGTCGCGCAGTTTGCGTTGCCAGCCGTATTTGTCCCCGCCGGTGAGCAAGGCGGCCCGTTCCGCGGGTAAGCTGGCGACGAATTCGGGGTAGGCATGGTGAATTCCTCGTTTGGAACGGAGCGGACGAGCCGGGAGAAAGGTAGGAAAATTTGACACAGGGGAGAACATTGCCCATTTCTAGGGAAACGGAGGGAAATAGCTAATGCAATACAGCGACGAACACCACGCCCATTTCGAAGAGCACGGGTACGTGCGGCTCGGCAAAGTGCTCGACGACGCGGGATTGGCTGAACTACAGCAGCGCATCGACGCGATCATGCTCGGCGAGATCCCCTATCCGGAGATGGAGTTTCAGCTCGACGGGGAGGACGCCGACTACGCGAAGATGCCGACCGTCTCTACCGGCCACAAGGGCACCACGCTCCAGTACCGCAAGATCATGGGCTTGGAGCAGGATTCCGTCTATCTCGCCTACATGCAGCACCCGCTTTTCCGCCAGATCACCCGGCGCTATATCGGCGAGGACGTGTCGATTTTCCGGGCGATGTTTATGAACAAGCCAGCGGAAAAGGGCACGATATTGCCTTGGCATCAAGACGTGGGGGTGGGCTGGGGCGTGGGTTACAATCCGACGACCACGGTGTGGACCGCGCTCGATCCGGCGATGGTGGCAAATGGCTGTATGCAGGTGGTGCCCGGCAGCCACAAGCACGGGGTGATCACTGAAGGGCATTTTCCTTCGGCAGAACAGCTAGCCGAATACGCGCCGCCGGGCGCGGAAATCGACCTCGAAGCCGAGGCGGGCGAGGCGATTTTGCTCAACAACCTGTTGCTGCACCGCTCGGGGATTAATCCGACGGGTCAGTCGCGCCGCGCCTTTAGCATCGCCTATATGGACGGGGCCTCGCGTTCCGTGCGCACGGGCGAAGGCTATCCGATGATTTTTGGCGCAGAGGCGCTGGTTCCGGCTTAGTCGGGCCAGTGCTGCGCGGAGATGGCGTAGCGGGCGACGGCGTCCTCGTCCAATTCCACGCCCAAACCCGGGCCGGTGGGCACGATGGCGTAGCCGTCTTGGACCAGCGGCTCTTTGAGCAGGCTGTGTTCGTGGACAAAGTTGCCGCAGAGGTCGGAGCCAAAGGTGCAGTTGGGCGCGGCAGCCGAGGCGTGGAGGCGGAAGGCGTCGAAAATTCCCAGATCGACATTGGAGGCTTGCCACACGGGAATGTCCGCGCTTGCGGCGATGCGCGCCATGTCGAGAAAATCCCAATCCGAGGGCGCGACGTTGAAGGCATCAACCGCTTCGAGGTGCACCGCGTCGATGATCTGGCGGGGGTTTTGGAAGTGCGGGGCGACGAGGACGCTGGTCTCTTCCTTGAGGCGGCGATATTCGCTGAGATCGGTTTTGGGGAAAGGATCTTCGAAGACCACGTCGAGTCCGTCGAGACGGCGGGCTAGGTTGAGGGCGTTTTCGAGGTTGTAGAAGCGCTCGTTGGGGTCTAGGACTACCCGCAGGTGCGGCGCGACTTCGAGGGTGGCGCGGACTCGGTCTTCCATGTTGGCATCTTCCCACTTGCACTTCATCTTGATACCGTGGAAACCTAGCTCGGCGGCGCGTTGGGCTGCGCGGGCGGAATCCGTGGCGCTCATCCGACTGATCCAGTAGTCAACCAGCACCTTGTCCTGTAGCTTGCCGCCGAAGATGCGGCATAGCGGCCAGCCGATCATTTTGCCGATTAGGTCGAGGAGGGCAATGTTCCAGCCACCGCTGCGCAGAGCGCGTGGCTCAAAGGTGTTGGAATCTTTGCCGATTAGGTCGGGTGGTTGCTCTGTGCGGTCGCCGTAGTACGGGCCGCTCATACCGAGGCCGGTTAGTCCTTGGTCGGTGTGGATTCTGAGGATGTCTTGACGCCGCGCCGAGAGTGGCTCGGGATAACTAGGATTAGGCTCGTCGTACTCGGGCGGGGGGAGGATGCCCGGGAGGAAGGGGACGCAACAGACGGTGCGTTCGAGGCGAGTAATCTGCATGGTGTTTAGTACAGGGCTTGGTAGAGTTTGCGCTGGTAGGAGGCTACCAGCGGATTGTCGCGGCCGAGTAGGTGGAAGACGGCGACCATGGCGTCCTTGGCGGCTTGGTCGCCGTTCGATTTTTTCCCCACGATGTGCAGCCATTCCTGCAACGCGGTTTCGTAGTCGCCTTCGGAGGCGGCGCAACAGGCGAGTAGGTAGCGGGCCTCGTGGTCGTCTGGCTGGCTGAGCACTCGCTGGGCGCAGGCGGCGCGGCCTCCAGCCTGCTGGCACTGGTGGGCAAACTCGATCTGGGTGAGCAGCGCTTGGGCCTGTGGGTATTCGGGGGCGTCCGATTCGACGAGATTGACCAGTTCTTGTACGGTCTCGAAGCGGCCTTGCTGCAGGTGGATTTTCGCTAGGCCGAGGAGGGCGGGGCCGTCGGTGGGATTTTCCTCAAGCATCTGCTCGTACTGGCGCGCGGCCGCGTCGAAGTCGCCAGTGGCTGCTAAGTCGTCGGCTTGGTCAATCACTTGGGCTTCGGGGATGGGGGCGTCGGAAACCAAGGGACGGAGAATGGCTTCGATCTGCTCTCTGGGCAGCGCACCGGTGAATTCTTGGGCTAGCTGGCCGTTCTTGACGATTTTGACCGCGGGGATGCCTTGGACCCGAAAGGCCATGGCGAGTTGCTGGTTTTCATCGACGTTGACCTTGGCTAGGGCCACACCGGGGCCAAGCGCCGCGACGACGTCTTCGAGGATGGGGCCTAAGGTCTTGCAAGGGCCGCACCAGGGGGCCCAAAAATCGACGACGATGACGCGCTCCTGCGAGCCTTGGAGGACTAGCTCTTCAAAGTTCTGCTCATCGACGTCGAATATCTGCGGTTGGGGTTGGATTTCCATGGCGTCCTTCCGGAGTGGAAAAGGGGTATATGTCGGTTTTCGTTAGGTGGCTGCTAAGGCGACGAGTGGACAACCACGAGGGTTGCCCCTACTGGGCGCGGCCGCGGCCGGCGACTTCCCATTCTTCGACGACCTCGCCGTTGCGGAGGGCGAAGATGCGGTCGTGGAGGTTGGTGGTCATCCCGCCGTGCAGGGGGATGAAAGAGAGGATATCGCCTACTTTGACGGGATGGTTTGTGGCGGTGGTATCGACGTGGCCGTGTTCGACGGACATGCCTTTAAGAAAAAGCTCGGGCTGTTCGAGGCAGTAGCCATACGGGGTCGGCGGGTAGCTGGTGAAGGCCTTCTGACCGGCATCGACGATGGCTTGCCCCGGGCGGGAGGTGCTGACCACGGTGACGACTAAGCGCAGCGGACAGCGGGTGGGATCGAGGTCTTCGCGTTTGCCCACGCGGGTCATGCCCTCATAGGCGTACGAGCCGATGCGGGTTTCGGTGCAGCCGAGGGATCTGGAGATGGTTTCGCTGCCGGTGCCGCCGCCGCTGATGATGTGTAGCGGCAGGCCACTCTTGTGCGCTCCTTCGCGCACTTCGTCGAGGAAGGGGCGGGCGCGCTCGCTGCTGGGGTAGGTCATAACGCCGGTAAAGTCCAGTCCCGGTAGCTGGTCGATGTGCTGGGCCAGCACAAGGGTGTCGGCGGGCGATTGGGTGCCGACGCGGCCGCCGCCGGTGTCCATCTCGACGATTGCGCGGATGCGGCAACCAGCGGCCGTGGCTGCCTGCGAGAGTCCGTCAACGGTGGTCGAGGAGTCCGAAGCGACTGTTATGGTACTTTTGCCGCTTTGGATCAGGCGCGTCAGGCGGGCTAGCTTGGGCTGGCCGACGATGTTGTAGGGAATCAGGATGTCTTGGATGCCGCCGTCGGCCATGGCCTCGGCCTCGCCTAACTTCTGGCTGACGATGCCGATGGCCCCCGCGGCGATCTGCATGCGCGCAATGGCCGGTGTCTTGTGGGTTTTGGTATGGACGCGCAGGCCGATTTCGAGCTGGTCGCAGGCGTTTTGCAAGTCGCGGATGTTTTTTTCTAGTACGTCGAGATCGACGCAGAGGGCGGGGGTGTCGAGTTCGGTAAAGTGCATGGTGCTTAGATCCTTCCGGTAAAAAGGTCCATGTATTGGGCGGCGATTTTTTTCTGGGCGTATTCGCGCTGGACGTAGGCGCGGCACTGGTGGCCTAGATCGGCGCGTTCCGTTGGACTGAGGGCGAAGAAGCGGTGGATTTGTTCGACGAAGGCCGGGTAGTCCTCTGGGTCAACGAGAAATCCGCCCTCGCGCACGCTCTCGGTTAGGGCATCGACGGCAAAGGCCACGGCCGGGGTGCCGGCGTACATACATTCGAGTTGGGTTTGGCCGAAGCCTTCGACGTCGCCGGGTATGTGGATGTTGGGCATGAGGAAAAGATCGCAACTGGTGCGCAGCATGGCCAGCACGTCGTCGGGGACTGGCCCGAGTAGGACGACGCGGTCCGCTAGGCCCGATTGGCAAAGCGCCTGCAAGCGCGCGGTTTCGCTGGCGGGGGGGCCGCAGATCAAGAGGCGAATATCCGCGTCGAGCAGGGGCATCCCTTTTTCCAAAAATTCGACCATGCCCTTGCGGGGGACTTGGCGACCGAAAAGCAGGAGGATGCGGTCTTGGCCAAAGCGCAGTCCGTGTTCTTCCTCGAAACGCGCTCTGACCGTCTCCAGCGCGTCTGGTGGCAATTCCAGCGGCTCAACGCCTAGATAGATGATTTCCAACTTGTCCTCGGAGACGCCGCTTTCAGAGGTAATGCGGCGGCTGTGTTCGCTGATGACGACGACCTTGTCGCAGGCGCGGACTCCCCAGTGCATCAGTGCGCGCGCGAGGGGATTTTTGTAGGTCATTTCGAGGCCATAGACGGTGGTGATGAAGCGTGCTGGACCCAAGGGGCGCAAGAGCGGAGCCAACGACGCGGCGACTCCGTCGGCGAAGTACACGGCATCGACGCGGCGAAAGAGCACGGCCCACAAGGCGACCACAAAGCAATAGGGGAGGAACCAAGTCAGGTGCAAAAGCGAGTGGCGGCCCAGTGAGATGAGGCGGACTTGGGCTTGGTTGACCAGCCGGGTATAGAGCGCGTGACAGTGGGTCTGGATGCCGCCGATGGTGGGCGGGTAGCGGCGGGCGAGGAAGAGGATGCGGGGGGGATGGTTTGGCACAGGTGCGGTTACGGCTCGACGAGGATGCGGCCGGGATTTTCTTTGGTTACTTCGCCGACGAGGGCGGCGTCTAGTTGGAGGGCGTGGAGGAGGGCCTCGGCCTCGGCTGCGGCTACGGAGATGAGTAGGCCGCCGGAGGTTTGGGCGTCGAAGAGGAGATTGGCGCGGGCTGGATCGACGCCGTCGGCGACGGTGACTTTGGGTTCTAAGAAAAGCTGGTTGTCGCGGGAGCCGCCTTCGAGTCCCTTGGCGGCTAGTGCTAGGCTGTGTGCTAGGGCTGGAACTTGGGCGGCGTAAAAAATCATTCCCACTTGGCTGCCCTCGGCCATTTCCGCAGCGTGTCCCAAAAGACCGAAGCCGGTGATGTCGGTGACGGCGTGGACGGCGAAGTCCGGCAGGATTTCAGCGCCTGCCTTGTTGAGCGCGAGCATGGATTTCACGGCTTCGGCGAGGTCGGCTTCGGCGAGGTGATCGGCCTTGAAGGCGTTGGCGATCAGCCCGGTGCCCAGCTTCTTGGTGAGGATGAGGCGGTCGCCGGGCTGGGCACCGGCGTTGGTGTAGATGCGGTCGGGGTGGACGAGGCCGGTGACGGCGAGGCCGTACTTGAGTTCTGGGTCTTGGACGGTGTGGCCGCCGACGAGGGTACAGCCGACTTCGGCAGCCTTGGACTGACCGCCGAGGAGAATCTGGTTGAGGACCTCTGGATCGAGGTCGTCGGCGGGAAAACCCGCGATGTTGAGCGCGGTAAGGGGCTTGCCGCCCATGGCGTACACGTCGCTGAGCGAGTTGGCCGCGGCGATGGCTCCAAAGGTGTAGGGGTCATCGACGATGGGGGTGAAGAAATCGACGGTCTGCACGAGGGCCTCGCGCTCGTTGAGGCGATAGACGCCGGCGTCGTCGGCGAGGTTGAAGCCGACGAGCAGGTTGGGATCAGTGTTTGCTGGCAGACCTGCCAGGGCGCGCCGCAACTGGTCGGGGCGCAGCTTGGAAGCTCAGCCGCCGCAGGCGACCAGTTGCGTCAGGCGCTTGGTCTTTTTATACGTGAATATCTTTTGCCAACGATTCATAATTTATTGACGTTACGCACAGGAAGCCTCTTGGGTAGGAGATGCTTCGCTGCGCTCAGCATGACAAGGAAAGGAAGCACTATCCACTGTCATGCTGAGCGCAGCAAAGCGTAGTCGAAGCATCTCATCCCTACGGGGCCTGTGCGTAGCAGCAGATAGTTAAAAAAGATAGCACTATATTCTACGGCAAGCGAGGCAACAAAGCGATCTGTTCGCTAGAAAGGTGGTACCGAATGCGCATTGCAACAGCAGGTTTTTCTCACGAGTCGAATTCGTTCTATTCGCAGCCGACGCAGTTGGAGGATTTCGGGGGCTGCGAAGGCGTGGATGTGATCGGCCAGTACGCGGGAACGTTCCACGAGATTGCCGGTTACATCGCCGGGGCCGAGGAGTTTGGCTATGAACTGTATCCGCTGCTAGCGACGTCGGCGACGCCAGGCGGTCCGGTGACTGCGGACACGTACGAGCACTTTGTCGGGCGCATCCTCAGCGGACTTGAGGCGGCCCCCAAGCTCGACGGAGTGCTATTGGCACTGCACGGAGCCATGGTCGCCGAGGGGTTTCCCCAAGCCGACGGCGAGACCGTGCGCCGGGTGCGTGCGCTGGTGGGCGACTTGCCCATCGCCGTGACTCACGATTACCATGCCAACGTGCCCCCGGAGTTGGTGGACGCGGCAGATTCCTTGATCATCTACAAGACCAATCCCCACATTGACCAGCGGGAACGAGGCTTGCAGGCTGCGTCCATTTTGACGCGGCAGATTCGGGGCGAAATTCAGCCCAAGATGGCGTTGGTCAAGCCGGAAGTGCTCTTCAACATCTACTTCCACAACACGAGTGTCGCGCCCATGCAGCCGCTGATGCAGGCGGCGATTGAGTTGGAGTCTGAGGCGGGGATCCTCGGGTGTAGTATCGCCGGAGGCTACCAATACGCGGACGTGCCCTATATGGGGCCGGCGATTGTGGTGATTGCGGACGGAGACGAAGAAAAGGCGCGGCGCGAGGCCGAGCGGTTGGGGGAGCAGATGTGGGCTAGCCGCGACCAGCTAAAGCACTCGGTGCCCGATCCGGCCGAAGCCGTGCGGTTGGCGTTGGCGAGCGAGGAGACGCCCGTGTGCCTGCTCGACATGGGCGACAACATCGGCGGCGGTTCGTCGGGGGACTCGACGTTTGTGTTGGAGCAATTGCTCGCGCAAGGGGCGGACGGTTGGGTGGTGTCGGTTTGGGATGTCGAAAGCGCACAGGTGTGCTTTGCGGCCGGCGTCGGCGGGCAGGTTCAGCTTCGCGTGGGCGGCAAGACCGACGATATGCACGGACCGACTTTGGATATCGCCGGCCGGGTGCGGACGCTGCACGACGGGTCGTACGAAGAGCGCGAGCGCCGGCACGGTGGGGGGCGCTATTTCAATCAGGGGCCGACCGCGGTTGTGCAAGTCGAGCAGGCCGGGAGCAAAGGGTTGCTCTTGCTCAACAGCGAGCGGTCCTGTCCCAACAGCATCCACCAGATTACCTGTGCGGGGATTCAGCCCGAGCACCAGCGCATCTTGGTGGCCAAGGGCGCGGTGGCACCTAGAGCCGCGTACGAGCCGGTGTGCGGTCGCCTAATCGAAGTGGCTTCAGGTGGGGCGACGGCGATTGACCGGCCCGCCGATGATTACCGGCTAGCGCGGAAGTCGCTTTATGAGTGGCGTTGACAGGCGCGAGGGGGACGGCTAGCTTAGGCCACCTTTAGGATTCGACTAGGATGACAAACCCATAGGAGGAGAATTACCATGACGCTTCGCATCGGCCTAATCGGCGCGGGGGCCAATACCCGCCTACAGCACATCCCTGGTTTTCAAGGTATTGACGGAGTTGAAATAACTGCGGTATGCAACCGCTCGCGCGAATCGGGCCAACGGATCGCCGACGAGTACGGCATCCCACAGGTCTTTGAGGACTGGCGGGCGCTGATTGCAAGTGACGACGTGGATGCGATCTGCATCGGCACGTGGCCCTATATGCACTGTCCGATGACGCTGGCCGGGATCGAAGCGGGCAAACACGTGCTGACTGAGGCGCGGATGTGCATGAATCTGGCTGAGGCGCGGCAGATGTACGCGGCCTCGCAGCAGACGGACAAGGTGGCAATGATCGTGCCCGCACCCTTCTACTTGTCGGCCGAGCCGCTTTTGCTCGACAAGCTGCACAGCGGTTTTTTCGGCGACTTGTTGGAAATTCACTTCACTGGCCTCTCTGGCGGCTACGCCCCGGACGCGCCGTTGCACTGGCGGCAGCGCCGCGATCTGTCGGGCAACAACATCATGGCGATGGGCATTGGCAACGAGACGGTGCGGCGCTATGCCGGGCACGAAAAGGCCGTGATAGCCTACGGCAAGACGTTTACGACCGAGCGGCTCGACGAAGAGACGGGGAAGAGAGCACCGGCCGATGTGCCGGAGAGCTTGGGCGTTGTCGCCGAGCTGGAAAGCGGCGCGACCTCAGTCTATCACTTGAGCAGCGTGGCGCGCTTAGGCCCTGCCTTTGGCTTTGCCTTTTACGGCACCAAAGGCTCGTTTAAGATGGACGAGAGTGGGATATGGATAGCCGGCGAGGGCGACGACGAGTACCAGTCCTTCGACATCCCCGAGCATCCGCGCGACGGCTGGCAGGTGGAAGAGGACTTTGTCGATGCCATCCGCGACGGTCGGCCCGTGACCCACACCAGCTTTGCCGATGGGGTTAAGTACATGGAGTTTACCGAGGCCGTGCAGATCAGCATGGCGGAAGGACGGCGGGTGGAACTGCCGTTCGATTGATGGTGCGAAAAATAAGCGGAGAGAAGCGGCTGGGGCTTTTGCCTCGGCCGCTTTTTTATGCGTCGAGTGAGGTTTTAATAGTTGTAGTTACATCATAAATGACGTTAAATTAATATATGCCTTCACAGTGGAAGATTATCTACTACGAAACAGCCGAGGGCGAATGTCCCATCCAAGGGTTCATCAATGGTCGTAAGGAGCGGGAGCAAGCCAAGATCTTGAGTTGGCTTTCCTTACTGGAAGAACAAGGGCCTCAATTACCTAGGCCCTATGCGGATCTTTTAGACGATGGTATCCATGAACTCCGCATCCATCTTTCGGCAACTTAGATCAGGATTCTGTACTTTTTCTGCTACCAAAAATTCATTGTGCTGACGCATGCGTTTTCCAAGCACACGCAGCGCGTCCCGCGTCCAGAAATTCGCCGCGCTCAGCGCTGTAGAGCTGATTTCTTCGCTCGATATGATGACAACTCGATTAGGGAGGCTTACGATGAAGACGCTTAAAGGGCACCTCGAAGGCAAGCTGCGGGACGACCGCTTTCGCAGGTTGTTTGTAGAAGAAAAGCAGTTGGCTCAGCTTTCGATGCAAATCCTTCAGGTCCGGCAGGACCTTGGTTTGTCCCAGCAGGAGGTCGCAAAAAAAGCAAACATTACACAGCAGCAGTTATCCAAGCTGGAGCATGGAGCCAATTGCAATGTTGCGACGTTTCTCAAGGTGTGCAACGCCTTGGGCGTGAGTGTTGAATTGGAAACGTCAGTGTTCGCGGAGGATCCCGTTGTATAAGGTTTGCGCGGCGGCACATGCGGAAGCGGTCGGGGCTTTTGCCTTGGCCGCTTTTTTATTCTTCAAGCAACTCGCCGCAGTGCGGGCAACGGCGCTCCGATTCTTCTGAGCGGTTTGCTGCTAGGGCCTCGACAAAGCCCGCGCCGAGAATGCCGGCCGGCAGCGCGAACATGCCGATTCCCAAGATGGCGATGGTGGCGGCGATGGTCCGGCCGAGGGGGGTGATCGGATAGGTGTCGCCGTAGCCGACCGTGGTCAAGGTGACGATGCTCCACCACATGGTGGCCGGGATGCTGGCGAATACTTCGGGCTGGGCCTCGTGCTCGACGAGGTACATCAGCGACGAGGAGAGGGCCAGAAGGATCAGCAGCACTAAGAAGATGCTGACCAGCTCTTCTTTGCGATCGGCAATGACTTGGCCGAGCAAGCGCAAGGCGCGGAAGTAGCGCACTAACTTGAGGACGCGGAAAATGCGGATCACGCGGATCACGCGGATAAAGCGCGCATCTACGGTCGGAGGCGGCAGGAGCAAGGGGAGGATGGCGAGGAAGTCGATGATGGCCAAGGGGGTTAAGACAAAGCGGATGCGTCCGGTCACGGGATGCGAAAACCGCGGGTTGGCGGTAATGGCCCACAGGCGCACTAGGTATTCAATCGCGAACACGGTCAGCGAGAAATCCTCAAAAAGTTCAAAAGCGGCGCGATTGAGGTTGTAGATCGGCTCGACGGTTTCGAGGATCAAGGCGACGATGTTGAGCAAGATCAGGACGATGATGGCCACATCGACGATGCGCCCCGGCTCATGATCTGGTTCGATAAAGTGATAGACGCGCTCTCGGATGCTCATTGGCTTACTCCCACTCGGCGAAGACCTCCTCGGCCAGCCCGAAAGCAGTGGTCATACCGTTGCCGCCGAGGCCGTTGACGATGGTTACGCCGTGCGCTGGCTCGGCGATGAAGGTGGCTTGGTCGGGGTGTTTGGCGTAGATGCCGTGCCAGCGCTGGGCAATGTGCAGGGCCGGAGCGGCGAGGAAGGTCTGGAGGTAGTCGAGAATTAGTTGATCGATTGTGGGGTTGTCAAACGGGTTGACGACCCAGTCGTACTCGTGCGAGTCGCCGATGGTGATCTCGCCGAGGCCGTTTTGCGAGGCCATGACGTGGATGCCCCAGCGGTCGAATTCGGGGCGCTCGGCGGCGATGCGCTGGGTGTAGGCGGCCAGCGCTTGGCAGCCCTCGAAGGCTGGGTAATGGCGCAGCGTAAGTCCGGCGGCGAGCATCGGCCCGAGACGCCAATTGTCTGGCTGGGGCGCGGTGCGCATCATCTGCAGCTTGCAGCGAGTGAGTCCGCTGTTGGCAAATAGTTGGGGATAGAGCGATTCAAAGTCAGCGCCGCTGCAGACGATGGCGCGGTCAACGGACCAAGTTTCCGTTGGCGTGTGGACTTGGGGTAGGTCGATGTGGTGGACTGGGGTGGAGAAGCGGAGGGTGATGCCGTGCTCGCGCGCTAGGTAATCTGGCAGCGCGGCAATGGCTTCGCGGGGATCGACGCAGAGTTCGGTCGCGCTCCAGAGGCCGCCTTTGAGTCCAGCGGGTTGCACGGCGTGGCTGCGCGCGAGTACGGCGTCCCGGTTGAGCAGTTCGACTGAGTAGCCGAGGCCTGGGGAGCGGTCGGCAAACTCCGCTAGGACGGCATATTCGTCGTCGGCATAAGCCAAGTGCAAGGAGCCGGTCTGGGCGCACCAGATGCCCGCTTTGGGGGCGAGGTCGAGCCATAGTTGGCGCGTGCGGAGGGCGCGTTGGTGAATGAGACCGGGGGCTTGGCCGATGGGCCAGATCATGCCGAAGTTGCGGATCGAGGCCCCTTGCGCTTGGGGGGTGCGCTCGAAGAGGACGACTCGGTGGCCGCGCTTGGCCGCGGCAAGGGCGTGGGCCAGTCCGACGATGCCAGCGCCGACTACGGCGATATCCGCTTTGAGGTCGGGCATATAGCAATTCTAATCATGTACAAGATGATCCGCAGATGGACGCAGAAGGACGCAGAATAGGAGGCATAAGACGATCTACCGCTAATTATTCCGCATTGCTAGAGCAGGGTTGGCGGTAGATGTGTAAGGTGCGAAGAGGGTTCATCAGGCTAGGACTCCATTGCAAAGAAAGTCGAAAAGATCCCAGTTGCGCGCTTGGCCCGAGGCCAACAACTCGGCGTATTGGTCGGTTAGCGGCCTATTGCAGATCATGGGTACCACGCCTTCGTGCAGACCGCCGTGCGAGCGCAGGCCCTCGGCGACGTCGGCGAGTTCGTGCCAGTCGGGGGTGCGGCCGAGGACGGTATCTTGGTCGGCGAGGACGACCAGTTCGCCGATGCGGTCGGGGGGGAGTTGGTAGGTGGCGGCGGCTTGCTCGCGGCTGAGTACCTGTTCGACGCCGGGGATGGCGCGGAGGATTGCAGTGGCTCGTGCGGTGTGCGCGTCGTCGAGATAGACGGTGGCGTAGGAGCCCAGCGCGCCGTGGTGGACGACATAGGGGTCGGTGATGGGCAGAATGACCCTCGCTTCGGCGATGCCAGCGGCGACGAGCTGGGTTTCGATAAACTGCACCTTGGGGGCACCGTCGGCGTTGGTTTTGGCGTTCATGCCGTGATCGGCGGTAATGCCCAAGATAATGTCCTGGGCGTCGAGCGCGCCGATAAAGAGGTCGAGGCGAGCGTAGAAGGCGTTGGCTTCTGGCTCGCCGGGTGCCCACTTGTGCTGGACGAAATCAGTGGTCGAAAGGTAGAGTAGGTCGAGGTCGTAGCGTTCGAGGAGACGCGCTCCGGTCTCGATGCAGTACACGCTGGCTTCGGGATCGTAGATGCCGGGGTTTTTTCGGCCGACTAGGTCGAGGATGTCGGCGATGCCGTGGGTGGCCGGCGCGGCTTCGTGCGCTTTTTCGACGGAGAAATTGATGCCCTGCCAGCCGTGGGCCAAGAGCAGGCGCAACTTGTCTTTGGTGGTGATGGCAGCGACTTGTTGGTCGGCTTGATGGAAGGCGGCAAGGATCGTTGGGGCGCGCAGGAAGCAGGGGTCGTTCATCATCACTTCCTCAGCGGCAGCTAGGTCGTAGTAGAAATTGCCGGGAATGCCGTTTATGGCCGGCGATGCACCGGTGATGATGGCGACGTTGTTGGGATTGGTGAAAGAGGGGATCGCGGTGTTTACTTGGCCGTGGACGCCGCGCTCGATGATCGCACGGAGATTGGGCATCTGGGCGGCAGCTTCGTCGAGGTAGGCCTGAGAGCAGCCGTCGAGGCAGATGCCGACGATGGCTTTTTCGCGTGGGCGATAGCTGCGGTCATTGACTTGAATCATGCGCGAGGGTCAACGGCGACGCGGATGTGCTGGCGGGTTTCGGCCAAGGCGATGGCTTGCGCTAGCTCGGCGAGGGCAAAGGGTTTGCTGACCAGCGACGAGTACGGATAGTGGTCGGCCGTGCGGTCGAGAAAGGCGAGCGCCTCGTCGAGATGGTGCGGGCTGTAGTTGTGGACGCCGCGAATGGTCAGGCACTTGCGGATGATCTGCTCGCCGGTCAGTTCTAGCCGGGTGTTGGGGTGGACCATGCCGACGAAGACGTAGCTGCCGCCCGGGCGCAGGGCTGCGACTCCTGCGGGAATCAAGTCCGCGTTGCCGGCGACTTCAAAAACAGCGTCGAGTCCTTCCGGCGGCGGATCGGTCACGGGTATAGCGCCGAATTCGCTGGACAGCGCTAGGCGGTCGGCGTCGATATCGGTGCAGTAGATTTGCTCGATGCCGCGCTCGGCGAGCAGGGCGCACGTATAGAGGCCGAGCAGACCAGCGCCTTGGACCAGAACTCTGTGGCAGGGAGTGGGTAGCACTGCGATGGCGTTGACCGCAGTGGCCAACGCGCAGTTGGCCGGGGCGACTGCGGAGTCGGGCAAGCAGTCTGCTACTTTGGCGATGTGAGTGCCGGGTCTAATGAGCAGATGCGTGGCGTAACAGCCGTTGAGTCCGCTGCCGTCGGTGATGGTGGCGTGGCCGTACTTAAAGAGCGCGTCGCATTTTTCCGGCAGGCGATGTTCGGTGCAGGGCAAACAGGTACCGCAACTGTCGGCAATGCTCCAGCTTACGCGGTCGTCCAGCGAGAAGTCGGGGCGCTGCGAGGCGACGATGCGGCCGACGGCTTCGTGGCCGAGGATCAGGGGTGTAGGCTCCGTGCGCAGGCCGGACAGCGTGTGGAGGTCGGAGCCGCAGATCGTGGCTAGATCGATCTCGACGAGTACTTCACCGGGCGCGAGGGAATCGGGCAGGGGCAGGCTTTCGCAGCGCAGCGGATGGTCTAGGCCGTCGAATATCTGTGCGGAGGCCGTGGGCATGGCTAGCCTTGCGGCTTGCGCCAGTAGCCTTCGAGCCGGTCTTGCGGCACCCACCCTAGCAGTCGGCGAGCTTTGGCGTTGCTGTAGCGGCCGTGGGGCGTGTCCGTGGTGATGTGGAAGATCTCGCAGCGCGAGGGCAGGGACGCCAAGTCTACCTCTAGGCACTTTTGCAGGGCGCGGGCGGCGTCGGGAAAAGTGACGGAAAAGGGATTGGTGCCGCTGCCGAGTTGCTCGGCGGACGGCTCGGCGTCGCGAAAGCTCAAAAAGAGGGTGGTGAGCACGTGGATGGGATGGTTGGCGGCGAATACGCGGCAGATCTCTTGGCCGAGCGATTTGCTGTGCGCGTAGAGGCCGACGCCTGAATGCAGGGGGACTTCTTCGTTGATGTCGAAATCGTAGTGCTCGTACGAGGGGCCGGCTTGGGTGAAGTGGGGCCCAGTGTTGACGAAGCGGGTATGGCCGTTTTCGACGGCGGCGCGGATGCCGTTGTACGTGCCGGTGGTACTGACGTCAAAGGCGAGCTTGCGATCGTGGCGCAGTACTGAGCAGTTGATGGTTACATCGGTGCCTTCGGTGGCGCGGCGCACTTGATCGAGGTCGGAGACGTCGACCTGCATGGTCTCGTGCGGGCTGTCGATGGGCACGATGTCAGTGATGCGCAACTCGTAGGTGTCTTGGAGCTGTTTGACCACATGGGGGCCGAGAAAGCCGTTGCCACCGAGGAGCAAAACTTTCATGGGTTGGCCTCAAAGTTGTATTGGGGATCGAACGTTAGGTGGCTCTTGGCGCGCTCGACGGAGAAGCGGGCGCGCGTTGCCGCAGACTGGATGTGGATGGCGCTGTACTGGCCGGAAGGCCCCTTTTGCACAAGCTGGGCCACGGCTTGGACGGCGTCGCGCTCGTCGAGCCACATGGGATCGTAGGGCTGGTCGGCGACTTCTTCGGCGCGGACGAGGTGGCCAAGGCGGGCAATGGTGATGTGGAGTTCGTGGCTGTGGGCAAATTCGCGGGCGGTAAACTCGGCTAGGTGAGCGCCGAGAACGGCCGGCGCGCAGGAGGGCAGCGGCTTCCAAGTCTCGTCAACGGTGAGGTCTTCTTCGTACGGGGCGAAAAGGTCGAGCGTGCTCACGAGGATGGCGTGTTTGACCTCCGCGGCGGCTGCGGCCAAGAGCAGGTTGTACGTGCCGCGCGTATTGCGGTCCAGCCAAGTGTTTTCGCCGTCGCCGTCGCGCGGCGCGTAGGCGAGGTGGACGATGATGTCGATGTCTTTGACGAGTTCGTCGGTCTCTGAGCCGTGCCCCAGATCGCACTGAATCCCGAACCTAGGCTCGGGATCGGTCAAGCGCAGTTGGTGTGCGTCGCCGAGGCCATCGGCTAGGGCTTGGCCGAGCGAGGTAGCGGCGTTGGTAATGAGTATGCGCATAGCCTTAGAGTACCTGTTGGTCGGTTGGGGTGGGGACGATGTCGTGGATCTGGCTGTCCATCAGCGCGGTGGGCGACTGCATTTCGAGCACGGCCTTTTCGTGCAGCTCGTCGATGGTGCGGCAACCGGCTGTGGCGAGGGTGGCGCGCAGCATCTGGATGCGGATCGGCAATTTGTCGTGGATTGAGCCGATGTGGGGCACGTAGCCGGAGATGCCCTCCTCGAAGAAGTTCTCTTGCGTCTGCGCATAGCGCCGCATGTTGTGGGCGCGCAGCGAACCTTCCATCCAGTATTCCTTGACGATGTCGCCGGCTGCGGTGCGCACGAGGTTGCCTTGGCTTTCGGTGTAGCCGGCGAAGAAGCTCCCCATCATCACGGCGTTGGCTCCCAAGGCCACGGCCACGGCGATCTCGGCCGGGCCTGAGATACCGCCGTCGGCGATGATGGGCAAGTAGGCGTTGCAGTCCTGCTGCCACTGGTTGCGCGCCGCGTTGATTTCCATCAAGGCCGTGCCTTGGCCGCGGCCGGTGGCCTTGACTTCCTGCGTAATGCAGCCCGAGCCGATCCCCATGCCGACTTTGACGGCGTCGGCACCGGCCTCGGCCAAGAAGCGAAACCCCTCGGCCGTGACGACATTGCCGCCGATGACCGGGGCGTCAGTGCGCTCCTTGAGGAATTGGATCATTTGCCGCTGGTACTCGGTGTGGCCGTCGGAGGCGTCGATGATGAGTACGTCCACTTCTTGCGCGATGAGGGCTTCGGCCCGCTCGCGGTCCTCCGGGTGGGTGGAGACGGCCGCGCCGACGAGCAGGCGCTTCTTTTCGTCGATCGATTCGTTGGGGTGCCGCAGGTGCTTGTCGAGGTCCTTTTTGAAGACCACCGCTTGGAGCACGCCCCCCTTGGACAGAATGGGCAGGAAGCCGCGGCCGTAGCGGATCATCAGCTCGTTGGCGGCTTTGAGGTCGCTTATTTCGCGGCCGGCCTGCACGTCGGTCTTCATGCGGGAGGCCACTTGGCAGTCGAGGTCGCGGCGCTCGTCGAAGTCCTTGTCGGTGAGGATGCCGAGGAGCTGGTCGTGGAACTGGCCGCTGGTGGTGACCGGAAAGGTCGTATAGCCGGTGCGGTGGATGATTTCAACTACCTCGGCGATGGGCTGCTCGGGGGCTAGGGTGAGAATATCGGTCTGAAAGCCGGCCTTGAAGCGCTTGACTTGGCCGACCTTGGCGCACTGTTCGTCAATGGGCTGGCTGACGGGCAGGATGCCGATGCCGCCTAGCTGGGCCAAGGCAATGGCCATCTCGCCGCCGGTCACGGCCTGCATGGCGGCGCTGAGAAAGGGCACGTGCAGGTAGAGAAAGTCGTCTCCCTTGCGGCAGAGCCGGGTTTTGAGCGATGTGTTGGGCGCGTTGCCGTCGGTTGGCGTGTACCCAGGCAGAAGGCGAAATTCTTTGAGGCTGTGCGAAGGGGTGCTCAGGACTTGGGCCATAAAAGTCCTCTCAGCGTTGGCGGGGAAAGGAGGAAGGATTTAGCCTTAGAGCTAAGTACACGACAGTAACATGGGTTGATATTGTCGGGCGCGTTTAGGTTGGTCTCGTGTTTGGTGTATGATCTGTGTGAGTTGGTCTAATCCTTTTCGAAAGAGGCTTATGGCTTTTCGTCCATGTTTTTTTATGGGGAT
>JAJDVZ010000006.1:0-8590 GCA_022825835.1 Candidatus Latescibacterota bacterium | reverse complement strand
GTGCAAATCGCATCGGGGTCAGGTTACACTCTGTACGCATCGGGGCGCTCCTCTGCAACAGGACAAGTCTTTGAAGCAGAAGTACTTTCTCACATGCAGAGCCCCGATGCACCTACACCCGGTGAGAAATCCGGGCTAGCCGCGCTGCTTTAGCAGCCGGGTCAGCACGCCTTCGCGACCGACGTGGACCGATTACGCGATGTTGCGGATCATTGCTTCGGACGCCGCGATCCGCTCCTGTGGCTGGCGAGCGGGCCACGCCGGCGCCGCGCCATGTTCTCCAGGCCGAAACGGGCCCGCGCCTCGTCGAGGCCGAACGGATCGAACGGCCCGCCGTACCAGTCGAGCATCGCCCGGTGCTCCTCGTGCGCCGGATCGAGGACCGCCTCCAGAAAATCCATGAAGCCGCCCGGCCCGCCAACGTCCTCCGGCGGACAGCGCCGGGCTCCGTCCACGAAAGCCGGATACTCCACGTCCGGGTCGCCGTCGCGAACCTCTTCGACGATCACGTCATGGCGCCAGTTCTCGCCGTAGTCATAGACATAGACGAATCGGTCCGCACAGCGCGCGATCGCGGTACCCAGACGCAGTCCCTTCGCCTTGTAGATCACCGGCTCATCGTCGAACTCGCGAAACGACGGATCGCCGTAACTCCTGCCGCCGATCTCGAACTCCCACAGGTGCGAGAAGGTCCAGCCCATGGTCATCTGGATGGCCTCGTGCAACGCCTCCAGCGTCGTCGACAGCGGCATGTCGATCCGCCGCCAGATCGTCGGTTCGAGTTCCTGAAGCTCGATGCGCAGCCGCGCGATTCGTTCGCTCATCACCCGGTTCCGTCGGCCCGCCCTTGGTCCTTCGGGGCATAGGACCGCCGCATCGCAGCGTCAACTGGCACTTCCCGTGGCGGCAGAGGTATCCGCCGCTCGTCTATGCCCGCATTTCGAAAGAATCAGCCATTCGGGGTTACGATGATCTCGCAAACCAGCAGAATTCCTTGATTTCTCGAAGTGTCCGGCGAAACCTGCGCGGCGCCTGTCATCGTGCCGCAACCGGATCGATTCAATCCCCAGACAACAACAGGCCTTCCATGTCCTCTTCAGCGAATTTCCTTGCTGCCCTTGGACGCGCCTCGGCCCCGCCCGCACGCCGCACGATCAGCCTTCGGTCGACCGCCGTTCTGTCGGTCGACCGCCGTTCTTGACGCCTTCGATTGACAGTGCCATATTTCCCGCATCAGAGCATTACGCTCCGGGGTCGGCCAAGCCGGCCGGCATAGGGCTCGGGCAACCGGGCCCTATGTTTGTTTATGGCCTTCCAAGCCGTCAAAGCAGCTGTACTTGATCCCGAGCAGCGGCCGATGCTCGGATGGCAGAACCGAATCGATCAGGCGACCAGCCCTCATCAAGGCAAGGTACGGCCTGTAGCCGGCATCGTACCCAGCCTTCGCCATGGGGTAGAGATAGAGATCGGCGATCTGGAGCATAGGCGTTTTCTTCGTGCGGCCCTTCGGCTCACCAAGCACCAACTCGCTGAACTCACCCGCTTCGAGGCCACGGTAGGCGGCTGCATTATCGCCATCGAACGGCATGCCTTCCGCCTTGAGTTCCTTCATGAAGGCAACAATGTCTCGATCCTCTTGCTTGCCTGATCGTTCGAAGAACACTCGGAGCCGTCGCCCCTTCGAGCGGGCATACTTGGCTGATCGCTCGATCAGAATCGAGAATGCTGTCTTATCCATGCGCCAGGGTCGACCTTCATACCGTTCGGCGTAGCGTGCCATGTATCCAGGACGATGGATGATGGCTGCGATTCCTATCACCGGAAGACTCACCAGAAACTCCTCAAGCTCAGGCAGGAATTCCACCGCCCGCTCGGGGTTCTTCAGCCATGAGAAGTTGCCTCGACCGCCGCGAATTTCGTATGAGTGCAGTGGATAGGAGATTCCCCAAGCGCTACAGAACTCTCGATGGGCATCCCAAACCCGGTCCAAATCTTCTCTATCGATTAGTACACCGCCCAGACCGAAGCAGTCCATACCATCAAGCCGTTCCTCGCCCGGAATGTGATCTGGCTGACGACTCCCGGTATCATCAACAAACAAGTGGACTTCTTGACCCTTGCGGGTTGCGCTCATGTCCCTTCCGCTATCTCATTGGTAGACGGGGAATGGTGCCCCCGTGTGTGGCGGCGTCCACTCGTGCATTGTTTTCTCGCGTTGCCCTATGTGGACCAAGCGTCGTAGACTTTGTGCAATTCTTGGATCCAAAATTGCTCCTCATCCACTACATGTCGTTCACGTGATCGGGCCAGCCGGAAGAACCCGGGCCCCGGCTTCATATCGCCCGTCTTGTGCACTACCACGACAGTAAGAAGTCCCCGGCCTTCATCATCCTCTTCCGACGAGATTTCACCGAGCATGTGAGCTAGTGGAGCCCCATTTGGCTCGAGATTGCAGCTCTGGACCTTCCGAACCAGGTCTGAGTAGGCGATCACGCTCTTCGACCGCGCTACAGCGATCATAGCCTGCCGTGCCTCTTCCTTCGCCGCGATCCATTGATCGTCTGGGAACCCGTGATTGAAGCCCTCACGCAGCATTAGCGAATCCCCGTCCTAGCGCACGACCCCGGGGGACGCCGTACGCGCGGTCTCCCAGTTCCGCATCATGCCGCCCTTCCGTTCGTTCCCGTCCCCCAAAAATCTCTTCATGCACCAAATCCCTCCGTACCCTTACCAGACATAGCCCATGACGGGGATCGTCTCCAGCGCGCCGCCCGCCAGCATAGACTTCGTCGTCCCCGCGACCCTGCCTCACTCAATGTTCCCGGCTACCGTTCCGCACATGCCCGCCTTCCAGCATCCGAGCCGCACGCTCCTCGCCCAGCGATCCTTGCGAGCCTTCCCGACCCCGCAGTATGCGCAGCGAACCGGCAGTGGCGCCATCCGAACTCGGCACACCCCAAGGCTTAACCGGTACCAACAGCCCAATCACCCGCCCCTCGACCGCACGAGCACAGTTTCCATCCTCTTGCACCCCCTGCCGCTACTGTCGCGGCGCAGCCAATCAGGCCGGTGTCTAGGCACGCCCGGCCCTTTCGTCTTTCAGAAAAAAGTGGCGCATACTCGCGTCAATTTCATAGAAAATGGACCTCATCTAAAATTCGCAACCTGCCTCGACGATTTCCTTGAAAAGGCGATCACAAGCCTCGTCCAGCATGTCTATCTCTTCCTGGTAGAAGTGCTCCCAATCTTGGGACTTGAACAAAACATTCTCCAAGTGTATATAGGAGCGTCGGTCATTTTCAAGAACACGCGCTACGTCTTGCTTCCAAATCCACGACAAATCAGGCGAATACAAGATGGGTACTAACTTTTCGGGCCAATTCTCGATTAGTCTAAATCTTGGATGGCTGGTCAAATCGCGAAACGCTCTCCAATAGTGATGACTTAATTCGACCCTTTCTCCCATTTGTACTCCATTGAAATGACCCACCCATCGACTGAATAGGAACGCCAACACCCTATCGATTTCTGGTCCTTGAACCTTTCGCGCCAGTCTAGACAAGCTCTCCAGCATATCGGCTGTTCCACTCGTAAGATTAGCCGCCAATATGGCAACAATTCTATTGTCTATAAGAGGTCCCATGTATTCGCACAGCGGATCTGAACCGAGAGGTTCTAGAAATTCCTCCGGATACCGCTGGAGCAACTCATACAACGTCTCCGCGTTCCCGGACACCGAAATACAGCTTAGTACTCTTTCCACGTTTTTTCTAACGAACGCGCCCTTAAACATACCCTCCTGCCAGTGCACCTCCACACCAAACGAATTCGCCTCCACTATCGCTGGTCGAATCAAAGCGCCTGATGTCTCCTGACCGCCCGAGTATGAAACCCGACGACTGGCGACCGTATAGCCTCCACTATAGAAAGAAACTCCAGGAACGTAAGCCTCATCGCCAAGGTCCGGATTATTTATGGGGTCCGCCAACCGTACCAGTTCCTTAAACTGCTCGCGGTTCAACTGCTTTAGCAATACGGGTGTCACAGCACTAAGAGGTGAAGCCCTATCCTCCCCACTTAGTAGCTGTACTGCTTCACCAAAACTCAACTTCTGAAAAGACGGTACATCAGGCGTTGTCCGAGTTGCCGCAGTTCCTTGCGGGGTTCGACGAGCCATAGACATTTCATCAATGGACTTATCCACGCGCTGATTGTCAGCCACTACTGATTGCGAAATCAGGTTACGTAATCTACTCGCATCTTCCGGTCCACGGCAGCCACCTCTAAGACATTCCAAAATACACTTGATCGCAAACCAAGGCCCCTCTACATCAGAAAGCTGGGCTTCTATCATATCCGTTCGATCAATTCTTCGTAGCGAGCGCAGAACGGCGCTGTACAGCAGCGGCCTGTTCAACTCGTTGATAACGGTATCTGGGGCTTGATGGTTATCCGGCCAGCCCGCTGCTAACAACCGGCAATAGAGCCATTCCCCGGCCTCGTCACCCAAACCCGTGTCGGGAGCCTCTAGCGACCCCCTGGCTTCCTCGACCAACATTTCGCTCACAGCAGCTACAAACTGATCTCGTCCATGTACAAATAAACCGAGTAAATCTTGCGCTCCATGGAGAAGAAGCCACGACAAAAACGAGTGGGCGTACAGGTTCGCGCTTCTGTCACCAACTACAGCTAATTGTTCTCCCAGTATTTCCTGCATATTTTTTAGAGCTGATTCAAACGGCAAATATCCAGCAGCGTTGATCGCGGCCCTCCGCAATTGCCAATTGCATGAACCGTCGTTGGCTATTTCCACTAACTTTGACGCAAAGGTTTCGTCACCCGTTCGTGCAGCCACAATGCACTGCCATAGCATAACCGCCTCCTCCCCAACGACGGGCGGGTCTATGTCGTGCGCACCAGTTGCTCCTGATGCGGCAATGGCGGCCGATATACATACACGAAACTCCGCTTGCTGCTCAGTCCCTAGGATTTGCCGAAGACTTTCCAGCGCACCCGCGGACCTTCTCTCCTGAAGGCTCAAAGCGGCTGCCTGCCTGATCTTTCGGTCTGAATGCGCAAGACCCTCCAGCAGCATTGCTGTAGCCTCTGACGTGGGCAAAGTACCCAATGCCTTTAGTGGCGCCGCCAGAATGGAAGAGCCATCGCCGCTAGACAGACGGAGTTGGGCTCGTAACAGTGGCAGTGCGGCAGTGAACGGGTGTTTCGCGGCCATCTGCAAGAACAGAAAATTCCAGAGTGTGGCTGACCCGTTGGTCCCTTCCACCTCCAGCACCCTTTGGTACAAACCGTCTAAGTCCGCGCCCGACGCCGCTAGCACCGCCAGGGCTGCCGCTCTCGTGCCAACTTCGTTTGCAGGGTCAAGAACCCGATCTTCAAATCGACCTAAATCGATCCCGGCGGGCATCAGTGAAGGAGCCAGTGCGGCAAACCCGTGAATTGGCTCTAATGTTCTCCCACTTAGATCATCGCATATGTCATGTAGCTCCGGGTTCCCGGTGAGAACCAACGCTCGGATCGCCGCCTTTTGGACTGCCAGCTCTGTGGTTCGAGTTCTAAGCAATGTGACGCAGTGCGAGTCGAAGCAGTCGCGATTCTTCCAGATGTAGCTTCCTAGCCCTCCCAATAGTGGCGACTGCAACGCCAACATACGGCCATCATCAACCTCTGGAACAGCTGCCAGAAACTCGGCGACATCTGCTACCCCGCTCAATCGAAGAAAATTTATGCCCGACATAACTTCTTTATGCTCTTCACTTCCCGGCGCGTACAATTCGCCCAACTGAAAACCCCGCCTCAAGCAGTCTCTACTACCGCATTCAAACAGAACCGGGGCAAACGCTCGCTTTTGTTCTTGTGACAAGGAATCAAATAACGCGATCAGCCTTTTGGGGGCACTGACTTCATAACGTCGGGCAGCCAAGAGAATAGCGCTTATTGCAGCTTTACGCTCTTGTCCTTCGCTGGAAATTAATGCAATTTTATACAGCTCAATAATAAGGTTCGGTGCCAGCGCAAGGACCGCCTCTGCCATAGCAGTGGACCAGTTGTAATCACTCCCGAATCGTGCAAGCTGTGCCTGAATTACATCCATCAAACTCTTGGCATCAGCAGGATCACCGATCGCGCCGACAATGCGGGGAAACATGTAGCCGCCCTCGATCGCTTCTAATCTACTGAAAACCTCAATCGCTTCCCGGGCACTCACCACTTTCTTGTCAATCACATAATCAGTCAGGCTACTCCAATGGCTGCCCTCCAAGAAAGTGGCTCTTGCGCAGTTCTGCGCGCGCTCTTGCTCCCCCGCCTTCTCCAGATGGACGATCGCGGCAGGGATTGAGCCAGCCTCCAGATAATGATCAGCGAGCACCGTGTGCGCGTGTCGCTTGGTTTCTCTTGCGATTGTCTCTTCCAAGCCCGCCCGCACTGTTTCGTGAATATCGAACGCATCGGTGCCCGTATGTCGAAGTAGGCCAAGGTCGAGAAGCTCCCGGATGGCTAGTCCGATATTCTCCTCTCCGAAAACTCCCTCCGCCTCGGGCCGGGAGAAAGGCAAAGCAAAGCAAAGTAGGCGCTCCGCCGCTCCCCTAGCAGTTGAACTCAGCCTTGTGAACTTGTCCAACTCCGCCAATTGCAGTAGCTCTTCGGGAGGGCCTTCACTTAGTTCACGCATCCTGTCCAGCGACGGCGCGTCGGCTAAGGATCGGGCAAGATGAGCATTCAGCCCCGCGCTTCGGCCCGCGGTGACCCTGAGATAAATGCTCTGTAGCACACTTGGATCAGCTTGCTCGTGGTTTTGACCAACCAATTCTCGAAACTCCTCGAACTTAAATCCCCTAATATCGACCGCGTTAATGCCAAGGTGCTCTCGATCCAGCTTTGTAAAGTGGCGAAATGCACTTTCTTGACCAAGCACAGCCAGCCTCAAGGAGGTGTTGAAGCAGCTCGAAAGGAAGGTTCTTAAGTCCCTACTGAATCCATCACTGCAATTCCCGTCAATTAGATCGATGAGCAGCAGGAAGGTGGTACGCACACCAGATAAGCTGTGCGCTAGATCTCTAAGCGCGTCATCATGTGCCGTACTCCCCGTCGCGTGAAGGGAGGCGATCCGAAACGGAGTATGGAAACCGTACCGCCTCAAGTGGAACGACACACCAACCAGCACGTCTCGTAGCTCAGTGCTACTTCTCGCCTCTATATAGAATACTGGGCGGTCAGCGTACTCCCTGCGGGACTGGCCATACACGTCCGCCGCCAGCATGGTCTTCCCGGCTCCTGACATTCCTGTCGCTTCCAACGCTCGACCTTTCCATTGAGAAGTGAAAAGGGAAGAAAGGTCTGGTCGATGGAGATAGCGCCCATCCAAAGGCCGGGGATGACGAATGGGCATCATTGTGGGCCAAATGGTCCGGAGTTCGGCGTCAAAATCCTCAGCGTTGAAACTTAGATTGGGAACTGTGGAGATATCGCCAATAAAAGCGCGCAGATTTCTGTACAAAGTGGCACTGATGACTTTCGGATCAAGCTGATATTGTGTATGCAGGTTTCTTTCTATTCTTTCCCTAATTTTGTCCTCATATCCAAACATTGATTCTATTCGAAGGCGAGATAACGTGGTAGGAAGGGCAGTATGGTATTCGGTCAACGCAAGGGTGTATTTGTTTATAATTGCGTCAGATGAAAAGGCTTCAAGTGTTGTACCAAACTCCTCGACAAGAAGTGAAATGGCTTCCGTCGTCTGCGAACCCACTTTTGAAGAAGGTTTCCATCTCATTACCCGACTTCTAGTTGTTGCGTCTAAAGACACGCCCGCAAGCGCTTGCGATCTTGCCAAGCGGTGAACTGTCAACCAATAGATTTTCGGCAATGTTGTGGGTGCTTGTTCACCCGCATCAACTAAACTGCGGACCTCCGACGAAACGTCATCGCCTAGAATCCATATTTGCTCCCATGTATTGCCTTTCAAGCGCATGATCGTGCCGGGAAGCAAGTCAGTAATGACTTCCGCTAGCGTCCAAGGTGCACCAGTCGGATTTGCCGCGTAGTCTTCGCGAGGTTTCTTTACTTGGACAAATCGTTTCTGAGCCAGTCCGTTCGAGTCATTCCAAGCAAGATCGAGGTCGTCAATCCCTTCCGGGCGAACCCTAGCGGCAGGCCCATGTTCCCGAAAGTGGGTAATCAACAAATCAAGAATAACTGTATCTTGATAGTTGAAGCCACGTTTAGCGTGAAGTCCGCCAGACATTGAATTATTACGTCGCAGTCGTTCTTGAGGGCCCGATTACAGTTGCCAGTAGGTTACCAATCGGCGCAAGACAGATAAAGGCGCTCCAGTACGCCTTCAATCACCTATCTGCTTGTTTCCTCGCCTCGTCGGTAGCGGGCACGGTGCCCCTGCGTCAACGCCTTACTCCTGCTTGATTTCTCGCAGGTCGAAAGCGTTCGGTCACGCGGTGATGAGGGTGATGGATTCAGCGATTGAGCGTCCGCTTCCAGTCCTTGCGGAGCGGTCGCAGCCAGATGTCCTTTTTCGGCTGGGCTCGTTTCGTATGCCTGTCATAGCGTCCTCTTC
>JAJDVZ010000094.1:0-77307 GCA_022825835.1 Candidatus Latescibacterota bacterium | reverse complement strand
CTAAAGCCTAACACGAAACAAAAACAGAACAAAAAATAGAAAACACATATAGAAGAATAAAGCCGTTTGTTCGTTCGCTACGTATCAAAAAAACAAAATGTTGGAACTCGTAAAAATAAAACTTGATCAGAGGTTCCTATAATCGAGAAACTTAATCGCTGCTGGATGACTAACTCTATATCTGAGCCAAGTCGTGGTCTCATCAATTACATAATCTGTCGTTAGAAGTCGCGCTTTCTCCTGCTTTAAGCCATTGTAAATTGCCAAAGCGTCCTTGTGATGTTGATCAGTTTGGTTTGAAAAAGCAATCCAAGCACCGCTATCGACAAAAATCATGGTTCTGAACGCAATCCATAGATAGCTTCATCATGGTTGACAGATCCATCGGTCCGATCCGATTCGCAGAATCCAACCAACTCATCGAGAATAGCATATCCTTCTTCTACTTTATTCTGAGGTTCCTCCGCAAATCCCCATAAACCGCTCTTAGATTTCGGTAAGGGCTCAATAAGCCGCTTTCCATCTAACCTACTAAAAGATTTATATTCAGGTGGATCCCAATCGCCATAGCTGTGACACCAACGCATAAAACTATTCTGTTGATGCGTTTCTCCCTGTTTAAATCCAAGTTCTTTCAGAGAATATGTCGAACGTTCTTGGTAATCAAATTGAATTGATAAATACATTTCCTTGATTGCCAAGAACTGACGAATCTCCTTGAGTCTTATTTGAACTCGATCTGGCTTCACAACAGCGACAGTATATTTATTGTCTGCCTCACCAATCTTGATATATTCATCTGTCTTTTTATCGTAATGTAAATTGTGGAAAAGGCGGAACTCCTCACATATTTCCATATAGCCATTATATAAGCCATAGAAATCACGACAAAAAACCAAAGGCTCAATTCCGTTGTAAACACCATAGCGGAGATATTCAACCTTCTTTTCTCCAACTTCATGAGACACAGAAGCATCAGGCATACCATCACCCCAATGGAGGTCCCAATTAGGAGAAGAAAGTACTCGATCAATCCTATCCAATGGTATCAGAGCACAATACATAACAATTCTGCTAGCGGAATCCGAATTATCCGACTTGGAAGATGAAAAGCAAACATCAATCATCTCGGTCATCTGGAAATTACTCTGCAACCATTTCAGCATCTTAGCTTGCGATAGACGTTCTCGATCTGAGCCAATACTCATAACCATCTCTCCTCAAGAGAAGTCTCTGACTCCGGTGATATGTTCAATAGTATTGTATCGCTTGCATTCGGTCAAGAATTGCTACTGCGGCAAGTAGACTTGGTGATTGACCTGCTCAGCTACCAGTGCCGTGTTGTAGTAGTGGTATATCTGAAATTTAGGAAAGGTGCAGACGGAAGCCATGATACCGACGAGTATCAGAGCTTCTTGAAACTGACGTACTATCCAAGAGTAAAAAGCCCAATTCAGTACACCCCCACCACCACAGATTCCTGTAACTCCGTCAACAGTCGCAAATCTTTAACCCCATCCCAAGGATACGCCTCAATCGGCGCAGCGCGCTCGGCCTCGTCGCGCTCAAGAAATCGGGGCATGAAAAATTCCTTGGTCAGGGTGGTGAGCATGACTTGGCCGGTCTCGCCGTAGCCGACCTTGCGCGAGGGGTCTTTGGGATCAACCAGTTCGATGACGGCGCGTGGCTGCGGCGGGTAGTAGGTGATGGCGTATTCGTCGGCTGGGTCAAAGGGCTTGGGGCAAGCCAGGCCCATCAGGGTATTGCCGTAGGTGGGGACAAAGGTGAGGCCGGGCACCAATTCCTCGCGGGCGAAGCGGTGAAACTGGGCGTTCATTTCCGTGCCGCCGCAGAAGATGCCCTTAATGCCGAGCTTGGGCAGGGAGACTTTTTCGCAGAGGGCTTCGAGAAGGCGGGGGGTAGTGAAGACGCACTGCACGTTGTCGTGGGCCTTAAGGATTTTGAGCGCCTGCTCAATGACGTGGGCTTTGTAGGCTTCCAACTCGCGCATCTTGCCGGCGCGGATGAGTTCGTTGACCCAGCGCGGGTCGAGATCCACCATAAAGCACAAGCCGCCGCGAAGCTGGGCGAGGTACTCGATGGCGAGGCGCAGACGGCGCGGCCCGGAAGGCCCCAGCATCAGCCAGTCGGCCCCCTTGGGGAAATCCTCCTCGGACAGGCTCTCGCTATAGAGCGCGTAGTCGGTGTGGAAATCGCGGATGTTGATGCGGTATTTGGGCAATCCGGTCGAGCCGCCGGTCTCGAAGACGTAGATCGGCTCGTCGGCATAGGCTTTGGGCACCCACTGGCGCACTGGGCCGCCGCGCAGCCACTCGTCCTCAAAGTGGCCGAGCAAGGCTAAGTCGTCATAGGAGCGGATTTGCTCGCGCGGGTCGAAGTCGAGTTGTTGCGCGTAGGAGAGCCAAAACGGGCAGCCGGTCTCGGGGCTGAAGTGCCACTCGACGATGGCTCGGACGTGAGCGTCGAGGTCGTCGCGGGCAGCGGCGATTTTGTCTGGTGAGACGCTCATTGGCTTTCTTCCGCGATGGCGAAGAGGGTGTTGCGGGAGGCGATGTAGAGGACGCCGTCGCGGGCGACTGGAGTGGTGTACACGGCGCTGCCCAGATTGGTCTCGTGGAGTAATTCGAGCGTTTTGCTGGCCTTGAGCACATCGACGTCGCCGTCCTCGTCGCCGATATAGACTTTGCCGTCGGCGACAAAGGGTGAGCCCCAGATTGCGGCGAAGGTGTCGTGGGTCCAGTGGTGGGTGCCGGTCTTGGCGTCGAGGCAATAGACGAAGCCGCTCAGGTCAGCGGCGTAGAGCAGGCCGTCGGCAATGGCGACGGTGGAGATGGTGCGGTTGTAGTTTTTGTCGCCAAAGTGCCAGATTGCGCCTGTCTCGGTGATGTCGCCGGTGCCGCTGGCGTCAATGGCCCATAGGTGGCCCTCGCCTTCGCCGTGCTCGGGGTCTTGGCCGACGCCGAGATAGACTATGCCGTCGTGGAAGACGGGCGTTGAGACGAGGTTATTGCGGGTGCCGCGGCCGCCCAGTTCCCAGACCGAATCTTTGGGGTTGCAGTCGAATTTCCAGATGAGTTCGCCGGTGTCGGGGGCGAGGGAATAGACCCAGCCGTCGCCGCCGGGGAAGATCACCTGCTTGCGGCCACCCGCTTCGCCGTAGGCGGGGTTAGCCCACTGGCCGTGCAAAATTTGGTCGCCGGGCAGGTCGCTGTCCCAGAGGAGGTCGCCGGTCTGCAAGTCGAGGGCGATGAAGCTGGGGGCAAAGGGGGCCGGGATGTGGATGTGGCCCTCATCGACGCCGTTGCTGGTCAGGGCAAAGAGGCGGCCGTCCACGCCTATGGGCGAGCTGGTGGCGAGGTTGTGGGGGAAGACGTCCAACTCGGCGATCATGTCGAATTTCCAGATGAGATCCGCATTGGTGGGCGCGGTGGCGGTCTCGTCGGCGATGGGGCCGTCGTTCTCGCCGTCGCGGAAGCCCTCGGTGTCGAGGCAGACGACTTCGGCGCGGTTGGAGACGTAGTAGAGGCGGTCGCCTTCGACATAAGGGGTGGAGCAGACGCCTTGCTGCGGCCAGTCGTTGACGCGGCCGGCCGGCAGCTTGGGATGGGCGATTTGCCAGAGGAAGGTGCCGTTCTCTAAGGAAAAGGCCATTACTACGCCGCGGTCGCCCTTGTGGTTGGGATCGCGCTCGGCTTGGTTGTTGGTGCCGACGAAGATTTTGTCGCCGGCGATTAGGGGTCCGGCGTAGGTCTGCGAGCCGAGCGTGGCGCTCCACTTGACGTTGGTGCCGGTCTCGGTGTCCCAAGTGGTGGGCAGGTTTTGCTCGTCCGAGACTTGGTTGCGCCCCGGCGAGCCGCCCCACATGGCGGTTTGGGCGTTGGCGGAAGCGGCTAGGGCTAGGATGAGGCTGCAAATAGTTAGAGTCATTACCAAACTTTCAGGTTGTCGTAGTAGATTTCAGCGGGAGAATAGCCGTAGAGTCCGGGGCTGCCGCTGCGGTTGGGCAGGGGATCGACCGCTTGGATGGTCCACGTGGCTGGCTCCGGCTCGTCGCGGGGCCAGACCTTGCCGCGAATGTGGGCTGTATCGCCCTCGATTTCCACCTGCATTTTCATGGTGTACCAGATGCCGGTTTCCCAAGTGAAGGGCACGGTTTTGGCCATCCGCAGTTCGGCGGCCCAAGTGCGGATCTGCAACTGCTGGTGGTAGCCCATCATGTCGAGGGTGTAGCGATTTGCGATCAGGCCCATGTCGGGGACGGCGCGGCGCTTTTTGGTGCCGAGTAGGTCGGCTTGGATGGTGTAGCCGGTCATGGTGGGTGCGCCGAGATAGGTGTTGGCGCGGTGCAGGCCGCGGGCGGCAGGCGGTTTGACTAGCACCTTGTTGCCTGCCATTTCGCGCACCTTGAATTTGGTGCCTGTGCCGATCCAAGCTGGTGAGGCGTCAATGGTGAAACCCTCGAAGTCTTCGCTGTAGGTCGGTGGCGGGAGTACGGCAATGCGCGCCTCAGCGGTCAACTCGCCGACGCTGGCGACGATTTTGCCGCCGCTGGGTGCGTCCGCGAGGACAAGCGTATTGCCGTCGAGTTGGCCGACTGGACCGGAGAGTGTCCATGCGGCTTCTACTGGACCGATTAGGCGACCTTGTGCGTCGAAGGCTTGGGCGCGGAACGGTACGCGGGCACCGGGCTGGGCTACTACTTCGGCGGGGATGATTTGCAGGTGCGCCGGTGTGGCGTCTGGGGCAGCTTGCTCGTGTGGGTAGTTGGCTGCGGTCGCGGCGACGTTGAACGGTGCCGCTGGGTCGCCGAGGCAGTAAACGCCCGCTTCGGTGGAAAGGTAGATGCGACCGTAGGCTACGGCGGGCGAGCCGAATAGTTCGGCTGGGCGTCCGTCGGGCATTGCAATCTCGGCGAGGTCGAGCGTCTCGGCAGCGTCGGAGCCGGGAGCGACGATGACAAAGCGGCCGTTGACCTCTGGCGCGTAGAGCCGGCCATCGGCCAGTACGGGCGATCCCTTGCCGACAGTGCCGATGTTGTGAATCCAGTGTACTTGGCCGGTCTCGGCGTCGAGCGCGTGGATGTTGGCCGAGTTGTCGATGATGTACAAGCGGCCATCGTGGACGATCGGGCTGGTATAGCCGGCGAAGACGCCGTCGTAGCGCCAGACTTCGTTGCCGGTGGCGTCGATGCAGACGACGCGGCCGAGGGCCGTGTTGTCGAGATTTTCTTCGCTGTGGGCTGCATACACCTTGTCGCCAGCGACGACGACCGAAGAGTTGATGCCGCGCCGACTGAGCTTGAAGCCCCACACGCTCTCACCGGTGCGAATTTTCATGGCATAGATGGAGCCGTCGGCGTTGCCGCCGATGAGCAAGCGGACGCCGTTGATGGTGGCGACGACGGGCACGGAGTACGTGGTGTCGAGCGGCCGGCCCCCCGGCGTGGCGATCCAGACGAGTTCGCCGCTGCGCTTGTCAAAGGCGAAGTAGCGGTGGCGGCCCGGCGTGTGACTGCCCCAATTGGAACTGAGATAGCTGATGATGACGAGGTCTTCATCGACGACGGGCGTGTGGACGCGCCCACCATAGCCGGAGATGCGCCCGAATTCCTCGGTCAGCGAGCGCGACCATACTACCTTGCCGTCGCGGTCGAAGCAAAGGAAGAGTCCACTGACGGTATGGGCGTAGATGTAGCCGGTCTCTGGGTCGCCGGCGAGGCTGGCCCAGCCGACGCGGTTGAAGGGGATGGTGGTGTGGAAGATGTTGTAGGCGTGTTCCCAGAGCAGGGTGCCGTCTTGGGCGTCAAAGGCGGCGACGACACCTTCATGCGCGATGTCCTCGCCGCGGCGACCGATGACAAAGACTCGTCCGTCGAGGACGATGGGGGTCGAGCGGCCAGTAAATTCGGCGTGCCAGATGGGCGACCAGGATGCGACGAGGCCCGTTTCCTCGGAGACGCCGTTTTGCGTCGGGCCGCGCCAAGAGGGCCAGTCGGCTGAGTAGGCGCTGGAAGCGGCGAGTAGGAGGCCGAGAAGGGCGCAGGGAAGTTGCAGGCAGAGGTTGGGCACGGCTAGTCCTTGGTAGAGCGGGAGTGGAGGTTAAACGTTCCTAAGTACATAATGAGCGCCGTCGATTCTTGTCAACCGACGGCGTAGTGTGCAACTTGTCCAAGTCCATTCACAATCGGGAGGAGCTATGATCAATCAGAAAGAGTACACCGTCCGCGCGACCCACTGTAGCCACCAAGCGTCGTTGGATGAGATCTACGACCGGCTAGTGGAAATCACTGCGCCGTTGCACCGGTCGTGGGCCAAGATCGAGAAGGCGCGGCGGATCGGTATCAAGATCAACATGCAGATGCGCACCAATAATATCCGCCGGATTGGCGGGCGGCGGCAGGAATTGGTAGATGACGAAGTGATGCGGGCGGTGCTGCGGCTGTTGCGAGAGCGCAGCGACGCGGAGATTTTCGCGCTCGACACCAGTTCTGCGCCGCCGGGCGAGCGGCCGGGCGACGATTTTAACGCTAGGCCGATCTTGGAGGAATTCGGCGTCGAATACGTCGAGGCCGGCGACCCGCCCTTTGAGCGCTACAAAGTGCCCGGCGGCGGGATCATGTTTTCCGAGTACCAGCTTTCCGCGGCCTTGGGCGAGGCCGATGCCTTTGTCTCGCTGGCCAAGATGAAAAACCACGGTTTTATGGGCATCACCCTGTGCCTGAAAAACCTCTTCGGCTTGCCGCCGATCCCGCCGCACGGCCGCTTGCGCACGTACTTCCACCACGTCATCCGCCTCTCGTATGTCCTGCCCGACTTGGGGCTGATTGCTCAGCCCTGTCTCAACATTATCGACGGGCTAACTGGTCAGGCGCGCATGGAGTGGGGCGGCGAGGGCCGGATTGCCGACTGCTTGGTCGCTGGCGATCACGTTATTGCCACCGACGCTTGCGGCTCGCACTTGATGGGCACTGATCCTCGGCTCGATTGGCCGACGCCACCTTTCCGCCGCGACCGGAGCCCGGTGGCGGTGGCGGCCGAGCACGGCTTCGGAACGGTGGATTTGGACGAGATCGACTTTGTCATGGAGGGGTTGACGCCGCCGGTGGCCGAGTTCGATTCGGCAGAAGCTGATCCGCCGGAGCAGATCGCGCGGCTGCGGCAGACGGCTAGCGAGCAGGCGCTTTTTTACCGCGACCACAGCGAGCGGCTTTGGGACGCCCACGCTGGCCAGTACGTGTTTTTGCAGGATGGCGAGGTGATTTGGAGCGGACTCAAGCCCGAGGAAGCCGGGGCCGTGCAGCAGGTCGCCGCGGGCAAAAAGGATCAGGCGGTCTGGCTCAAGCTGGCCGATCCAGCAGAGCGCGAGGGCGAGCGGATGGCGGTGTACGAGAAGATTCTGGCGGCTTAGAGGAACGGGTAGTTTGATCTAGACTGTCAATCAG
Source organism: Candidatus Latescibacterota bacterium (assembly GCA_022825835.1). Lineage (GTDB taxonomy): Bacteria > Latescibacterota > UBA2968 > UBA8231 > UBA8231. The sequence continues at coordinate 69,845 of JAJDVZ010000094.1, read as the reverse complement.
ATCGTTTGCAGCTACTCAGTATGAAGGACGCTAGCGGAAATTAGGTCGGGGGCAACCAAGCTAGTCGGCATTCACGGTAGAGGGGAGCTAGGGCGAGGATGCGCTTGACGGAAGGCAACCAAAAAAGTAGTATGATAACATGTGTTTATATAGCTTACACAATAGATAATCACTGTAAAAATAGGGAGTTAGGAAATGGAACGTCATAGTTACTACTTGGGTGCGCGGCCGTCCTTTCTGGAGGGAATAGCGCGTCTTATGGACTTCAGTAACAGCCTGAATCAGTACAAGTCATATCCGAGCGGCGTGGAAGCAGACCATGCCGCGATTGCAAGGGACTGGGCTATGATCGGCTTGGACTTTCGCAACGCGATTACCGAGTTTGAGGCGGAGGAGGCAGAGCATTGCCCCAACTAGTACACCCGTTTGTTCACCTAGTGGCATAATATGGAAAAGCATTTTTACGAGCAGCTAAAAATTGAGAATTTCCGCGGCATCAAGTCGCTGGAAATCAACGACCTTGCACGGATCAATCTGTTTGTCGGCAGAAATAACTGCGGTAAAACCTCGGTGTTGGAATCGATTTTTTTACTAACTGGGATACTAGACCCCATATATCATATAGATCATATGGAAAAACATAGGAAATTGACCCTTAACGAGAACTCCGACTTGAAGAGTTTTTTTTATAACCAGAAATATACTAAGGGATTTAGGTTATTTGGCAAGGAAAGAACAGGAAGTAGAGAAATCAATGTTGTGCCAAGCTATGGATCCTTCAATAGAGACAGAGGCGAGAGAGGCACGGTTCAAACAGGTGTATTAAGTTCTACAACAGAGCAATCACTAAGTACGCTAAAGTTTATACTTACTCATTCAACTAAAGAAAATCGTCCATACGAGACTACAATAAATCTGGTAACAGGAGACACTTCATTTAATTTCAAATCAGAAGAGGATTATAGGGAAATTACATATACTTGCTTTTTAGGTCAAACATACGGTCTAGAGATGGTTGACAGGATGCTTAACGAGAAACGCAAGGATGTTCTAGTAAGTAGGCTTCAGTCTATAGAGCCGAAAGTAAAAGATATAAGGATAGGATTGGATCGTATTGTTATGATCGATATTGGGACCGATAATTTTCTGCCAATTAATCACCTTGGTGGTGGAATGGTGCATGTTCTGAATATCCTTTCCGCTATATATTGGGTTAGGAACGGGATTTTGGTAATCGACGAGATTGAAAACGGGCTCCATGTTTCTTCTATAAAGTATATGTGGGAGATGGTGCTGGAGTCTTCCAAGCAAAACAATACACAGATATTCATGACGACCCACAGCAGCGATGTCATAAAGAGCTTGAGTCTGGCCTTGCAGGACAAAGCGGACTCAGTCGCCTGCTTCTGGCTGAGCAAGTTCGATGACGATAGGATCAAAGCCTACAGATATTCGCCGGATGATCTGGAGAATGCCTTAGATGTGGGTATCGATATTCGCCATTAGCTATGAATGATAAAACTTTGATTATTGTCGAAGGAAAAGAGGATGAGAGTTTCTTGGAATCCTATATCAAAAATTTAGGTTATTCCAGTAAAAATTTTGAGTGTCGATCAATATACGGAAAAAGCAACTTGAAAGGAGGCGTCATAAATGACATTGAAGACGCCTTGGCTAGAGGCTCGCAGGTTTTAATTATATTTGATGCCGACTCGGATTGTGAAAGAACTAAAGCTGATGTTGAGCATACTCTCGAACGATTGGAAGGATTTAAGATATTTCTTTTTCCTGACGATAATAGTAATGGAGCCGTGGAAAACTTGCTAGAAAGAATAATAAGGTCGGAACACGAAATAATTTTTGAGTGTTTTGAAGAATACAAGGAGTGTATAAGCAAGTGCATGAGTGAATACGAGCCGCCCGGTATGAAAGCAAAGATATATGCTTATAAGCAAGTGCTTGGCATTCTTGAAGATCCTTTTAATCCTCGTTACTGGGACTTTGAAAATATCGCACTGGAACCGCTGAAAAATTTTCTAAATCAGAACTTGTAGAAAATTTCGCTACGCCTTAAGCCTGCTTAAACCAGACATCTGCTTCCTAACTAATCCTTCATAATCGCACCAATGCACCCCGCTTAACGTCCATCCGAATAGGAGCCACTATCCATGACCGAAGTAGAGCGATATTTGTTTGACCTCCAGGGCTATCTGATCGTCGAGGACGTGTTGGATGCGGAAGCTGTTGCCGAGTTGAACCGGCTGATTGACGCCCAAGAGATGGGCGCGGATGTCGAACAGGCGGCGGGACGGCTGCACACTGGCGGGTTTTTGACGTGGGGACAACCCTTTGTCGATTTGCTGGACCACGAGCGCATTATGCCGCTGCTCAAGGTGATCTTAGGCGACGGTTTCCGACTCGACCACTACTATGCGATTTATTTGGAGACCGGGGCCGAGCGGCTTGGGTTGCACGGAGGCAATACGCCCTACGACCCGCCGGAGTATTATCACTTCCGCAATGGACAGATGTACAACGGGCTGACGGTCGTCGCTTGGAATTTGGCCGACACTGGGCCGGTGCATGGAGGTTTTTGCTGCATTCCGGGCAGCCACAAGGTCAATTATCCCTGTCCGCAGGAAATCCGCGAGGCCCATGTCGAGTCTGGCTGCGTAGTGGTGCCGGAAGCGAAAGCCGGGTCGGTGGTGATTTTTACCGAAGCACTCACGCACGGCACGGCGCCGTGGCAGGCTGCACACCAGCGGCGCTCGCTGCTGTTCAAATACAGTCCTGGGCAGCAGTCTTGGTCCAAAGGCCACATCAAGCCGCCGGACGGCGTTGCCTTGACCGAGCGGCAGGCGTTGCTTTTTGAGCCGCCGTATTTTCATGCGCGGGCATCGCTTTTCGAAGAGGTGCAAGCATAACCGACTGGAGACTTGAGGCATGGAAGCGCTGTTTCGTCCCTTTGCGTTTGGTGCTGATGAACGGGCCGAACTCGATGGCGATGGGCACTTCGCGCTGCCGGGTATCCTGACCGACTCGGCTTGTGCCCAGTTGACCGCGGCGCTGGCGCGCATTCAGGCACTGCCACGCGATGACGAGGAATATATCCCCTCGCGCTTTGCCGCTGAATTCGACGCCTACTTGGAGAGCCTGATCGGGCATCCGCAACTGCTGGACTTGGTGCGTCGAGTGCTGGGGCCAGAGATTCGCTATGACCACTGCGTGACGTTGAATCGCGAAGGGGGCAATCCGGGGAGCAATTGGCACAGCCACGAGTACGCCGACGACGATCCGGCGTTGGGTTTTGTGCGGGTGTTTTTTTACGTCAATGGCTTTGCGGCCGACGACGGCGGATTGAAGGTAGTGCCGGGGAGCCATTTGTATCGAGATCCGGGTATTAACGCGGAGTCGGATGCCGCGTTGGCGCAGGGATGGATGGCGGGGAAGGTGCATGCGGTTAGCGGTCAACCGCTCGCAATTGAGGAGTTGTCGGTGCCGCAGGGGACGGTGGTGTTGATGTGGACACATGCGGCGCATGGGGTTACTCCGCGCAAGGAAGACAGCGACACGCGGTGGTGCGTGGTGTATGCGTATCGCAATCCGGGGCGGGAGTCGCGTGCGCGGTGGCTTAGTCCGAGCTTTGAAAAGAAGCAGATCAAAGGCGCAGAAGGATTGATAAGTTTGTACTAGAAAGGAAAAAAATGAAAATCACAGAGATTCGGACGTTTTTGGTGGACAGGTTTTTGTTGGTGCGGGTCTATACCGATGAGGGAATCGTCGGCAATGGAGAGGCTGGGTTATGGGCGCATCACGGGGTGGTGAAAGAGGCGCTGGGGGAGTTGAGTGATTACTACGTGGGTAAGGACCCGTTGCGCATTGAGCATCACTATCAGGTGGTATCGCGGTCGGCGCACTTCATGGGCGCGGCGATGAGCGCGGCGATGAGCGCGATCGACATTGCGCTGTGGGACATATTCGGCAAGGCAGTGGGTTTGCCCGTGTATCAATTGTTGGGCGGCAAGTGCCGCGACAAGGTAAAGGTGTACGAGAACGTCGGTGGGCAGACGCCCGAGGAAGTGCGGGAGAGTGCGCAGGCGCGGGTGGAGCAGGGGTTTACGTCGTTTCGGATGGGGCCGTTTGTCAGCGGGTTTGAGCAGCGCACCAGCACGGCCAATATCTCGACGGCTGTGGAATTGGTGGCCGCGGCGCGGGAGGCGCTTGGGGACAAGATGGATTTGGGGTTGGAGATTCACCGGAACTTGCGGCCGGAGGAGGCGATTGCGCTGGCCACGGAGTTGACGCCCTTTAAGATACTGTACTACGAGGACCCGCTGCCGCCGCAGAGCTTTGAGGCCCTCGAGTACGTCGCCCAGAATATCAACATCCCAATCGCCACGGGCGAGCGGTGCTACAACCCCTTCCAGTTTAAGGATTTGATCGACCGCCAGATCGTCAGCTTTATTCGGCCAGACCTATCCTTGGCCGGCGGATTCACGCAGGTGAAGAAAATTGCCGCGCTGGCGGAGATGGCTTTCGTCGGGGTGTTCCCCCATCTGATGGGCAGCCCCATCAACAACGCAGCTTTCGCGCAGCTAGCCGCGGCCATTCCCAACTACACGCACACCGAGCACAACGCCCTCAACGGGCCGATGGCCGAGATCGTCGATGAGCAGCTCCAAGTCGAGGGCGGCTATCGGCTGCTGACAGATCGGCCGGGGATTGGGGTTGAAATAGCCGAGGACGCGCTGGCGAAATACCCGTACGAGCGCTGGGCGATTAAGGGCAGTTTTCACGCCGACGGATCGGTGGCGCACTAGGAGGCCCTCATGTTTAAGAAAATCTATCTTGATCCAGAAAATAGGCGTTTTTCCGAGATCATGTCTAATAACAGGCGGTACATTGTACCACCTTTTCAGCGAGACTATTCTTGGGAAGACGAACAATGGGAGGAACTGTGGGAAGATATTGAGCAGATGCAGCAAAGCCAGATTCAGCATTTTATGGGCTATCTGGTTTTGCAGACCGAGGATGGAAAGAGCTTTCAAATTATCGATGGCCAGCAACGTATAACGACTGTTTCTATTATTATACTAGCAGTGTTGAAAACATTGCAAGCATTGGTCGATAACCAAAAAGATAAAGAGGCCAATGAACAAAGGATAGAGGAATACAAAAGGACCTATATCGGAGTTTTTGACTCCATTACGCTTACGACATCACCGAAGCTAGTGCTGAATCGACACAACAATCAGCACTTTCGGGCCATGGTAGAAAGATTAGATGTTCCCACTAGGCGCAGGCTCACAAAGACAAACCGGGCCCTGAATAGGGCATTTGAGTTTTTTGTAAATAAACTCTCTCAAAAGAAAAAAGATGGCAAAACTCTGGCGACCCTAGTGGGGGATATAGCAGATGGACTACTCTTTACAGCGATTACCGTTAAAGATGATTTGAATGCCTATACTGTTTTTGAGACTCTCAATGCACGTGGAGTACATTTAGCGACTCCAGATTTGTTAAAAAACTACCTTCTCTCAACTTTTGCAAGTCATCCGGCCTTTCATACTGATGAAAACCTTGATGACTTTGCAGGACGCTGGCAAATTATTATTGAGCAACTAGGCGAGACTGAGTTCACTAATTTTCTCCGAAGTCATAGGGGAATGACTAATCCTCTCCCACACAAGAGAGAACTTTACAGGTTGCTCAGGAGAGAGATCGATACAGCCGAAAAGGTCATTCCCTATCTTGAAAAACTTGAAGATCGGGCTCCAGTCTATGCTGCTCTACAAGAACCTCATGACGATTTTTGGAAAGAACGAGAGGGGAGGTATATACAAGCGCGGCCCCATTTAGAAGTCCTTAAATTGTTTGGTATTAAAACGCCTCTCAGTCTCCTTATGGCAGGATATGAAAAGTTTTCACCGCAAGAGTTTACTAAGCTACTAAACTGTATCGAAGTGTTGACACTGCGCTACAATGTTATTTGCAATCTAGCAACCAATGATCAGGAGCGGATGTATAATATTACTGCCAACCAGTTGATAAATGAAGACTTATCTTTGCAAGAGGTAATGGATAGGCTAAGGACAATCTATCCGCACGATGTAGAGGTGCGCCAGCGTTTTGGGGACAAGAGTATGACAAGTCGCCGAAGTAACAAAAAAATTATGTTTCTATTGCGAGAGATTGAAATGCATTTAAGCGGTCGAGCCCCCCAAAATCTGACACTCGAACATGTGTTGCCGTACAATCCAGGAGACGATTGGCAGGCTTATTTTGGTCGTGAGACCTATGAAAATGCGATTGACCGCTTGGGTAATATGGCCTTGCTGCCTTCGAATCAAAACATGGGGCAGGAAGTTTTTGAACAAAAAAGAGAGATACTACAGGCCAGCGAGTTTCGGATTAATAGACACATCGCTGAGTACCCGGAATGGAACATGAACTGCCTAGAGGAACATCAAAGATGGTTAGCGAAGCAGGCAACAGCGGTGTGGAAACTATCTGAATACGCTTAGGTAGGAGAACGCTATGATCGACGATGCCTTGCGCGACCAGCTAAAACATGTCCACGCCTATGCGCTGACCATTTATCAGCGCGATGACCTCTATGCACTCGATTTGGACGGGTTTGCGCACAATATAGTGTGGGCTGCTGACCGGGGGGTGCGGGTTTTTGTGGTAGCTGGCGGGACCGGTGAAAACGACGCATTGGCTCCGCCTGAGCGCTTAGCACTCGCCGAGCGGGCGCTGGCGACGGTGGGCGAGCGGGCGCTGGTGGTGCCGACCTTGCCTGGCAACTTGGGCGAGGCCGCGGACTTAGCACCGCGCTACGAGGCGTTGGGATTGCGCGTGGCGCTGGCCATGGCGCCCTACACGCGCCACCAAGTGCCCGAAGATCCCGAAGGCGTGTATGAATACTATGAGGCGCTGGGGACGCGGTCGGGGCTAGCGCTGATGCCCTACAATACGCAGGGCTGGTCGGCCGAACTTTTTGAACGGCTGGCCGAGGTGCCGCAGATTGCCGCGATCAAGGATCCCTGCGTTGAGCCGCACCACCTCTTTCGCGCCATCAAGCGGCTCGGCGACCGCTTCGTCTGGATTGGCAACAAGCGCCACGATCCGGGCGTGTTGCACTTCCGCTTCCAGGCTGGGATTGAGGGCTTTACCGCTGGTTTTGTCAATTTTGCTCCGCAGCTAGAGTTGGCGCTTTTTGCTGCCGCGCAACAGCAGGATTGGCCGCAGATGATCGAGTTGCAGGAGCAGTTGGCCCCCTTGGAGCGGTTGCGCGCGCGCTTTGACGACGCCGGTATGCTCAAGGCGACGATGGAATTGATGGGGTTGGCTGGGGGTGCGGTGCGTCCGCCCCGGATTAATGTACCGCCAGCAGGGCGCGAGGCGATCAAACAGGAGTTGGAGCGCTTGGGGGTCTTAGGCGCGTAGGTAGTGCAGTGCAGCGGCCATTCGCTAGGTTCTGATGGACGATCCCGCCGTGCAAAAGCAAATGTTGCCTTTGCTCCCCATCACCTTGTTGGGAGTGGCCGTCGATCTGTGGCTGCGGCCGACGCTCGATTTGCGCTTGACGCAGTGGGCGTGGTGGGGGTTGTCGGTGGCGTTTTCGCTGGTGATGTGGCAGGGCCTTTTCGCGATAAGCTGCCGGTTGCGCCCGCGCTGGCAAGTTGCGTTTGTCCTCGGCATCGGTTTGGTAGTCTCTGTGCTGGCCCTGCTATGGCTTGGTTTCCACGAGATATTCTACTGCTGGCCGACGGCCTACGCGCTCGTGCATTCGGCGGGCCATCCACGCGAGGCTTGGGGGTACATCCTCAATGAGGCCGATTGGGGAGACGTGGTCGTCTGGGTGGCGGTGGTGGTTTTTGTGGTGGGGTGGTGGTGCTATAAGCTGCGTCCTTTGGCTGCGTCCCCGGCGAGCCTTCGGCAAGCTCAGTCTCCGGTGAGTTCAGGCTTCGGCGAGGCTTCGACGGACTTCGGCGAGCTCAGTCGAGTCGCGCACAGCAGAGTTTTCCGGCCCCAGTATCTGGCCGCGCTGTGCTTGGCCGGGTTGGTGGCTTTTGGGGCCGTGCATCGCCATGCGAGCATCATGGTGCCGGATGCGGCGGCCGCTAAGCTGGCTGTTGACTTGGCGGTCCACTCGCTCGTCGGCGGGGTACACGGGCGCTTGTTGCAGGCGAGTCGTCCGGCTGCTGCTGCTATCTACAGCGGCTCACCCGTGGATGCGAGTGCGCCCAATCTCATCTTGGTGCTCGGGGAAAGCGTCGCGCTTAGCCGCATGGATATTTACGGGTACGAGCGGGAAACCACGCCCCGGCTGGCGGCGTTGCGCAAGGCTCGGCCAGCGGATTGGGTACAGATGGAAAAGGCCGTGTCTAATGCTACAGCGACCAAGGTGGCGCTGCCGGCTATGCTGACCGGATTGTTCCCGTCGCGTGCGCCCGTGGAGCAGCACACCTTCCCGCTGCTGTGGCACTACGCCCACGCCGCTGGCTACCAGACGGCGTTGATTTCGGCGCAGAGTTACGCTTGGAACAATCTCGAAGGTTTTTTCGTCGATGACGCGCTGGACCACGTGTTTACGCTCGAACGCTCGGACGCCGAGATCGTCAACTCCGAAGGCATGGACGACCGCCGGATGATGGCGGAGACCTTGGCAACTATTGACCGCTTTGCTGCGCGCGGCCCGTTTGTGGTGGCCCTGCAATTCAATTGCACGCATTATCCGGGATACTCGCCGCCGGATTGGCAGCCGTGGCCGGACGCGAGCTACGATAATGCGGTAGCCTATATGGACCACCTGCTCGGACGGCTGTTCGACCACCTCGCCGCAGAGGGCCTAGCGGAGAATACGATGGTGCTGTTTGCAGCCGATCACGGCGAAGACCTCGACGGCGTTCACAAACTCCACCGTACGGATTCGTATTACCAGCCGGCGATTGCCGTTCCGTTTTTTGCCGTCGTACCCGAGCTGCATCGGCAGAGGCTAGGCGCGAGTTGGGGGCAGTGGCAAGAGAATGCGCAGATGCGAGTCGCGCTCACGGACTTGGTGCCGACTGCGCTGGACTTGCTTGGGCTGTCCGCGGATTCCACGGTCGCTGCGTGGCAGGAGCGACTGGACGGCCGCTCGCTCCTGCGACCGCTTGATCCCGACCGTCTGATCGTGGTGGTCAACACGGATGAACACGTGCAGTGGTCGCGCAAAGGCTATGCGGTCGTGGCCGACGATTGGAAGTACATCAACTACAGCTGGCGCGGCTCCATGCTGTTCGATTTGGCGACCGACGCGTTGGAGCAGCGCGATTTGCTGGCGGGGGGTGAGTCCGCGCTGAGCCGGGCTGGGCAGCGACATTTGCGCCGCGTGCGCGATTTGGTCGCGGAAACACCTGTGCTAGCCGACATCCACGTGGAGTATTGACGTTTGCAGCGGTCCATTCCCTCCACTTTTGCCTCCCCTCCTGAATCCCGCTCGGAGGCCGCGATTGGCATTACTTGGCGCGGCTTTTGGACGGGTATCTTTCTCAGCTTCTTCCTCGCCATTGGCGCGCCATACGCCAACATGGCCATGCACTCGACCTTTATGGCGTGGGACTTCAATACCCCAGGCGCGATTTTCCTGTTCCTCGTGCTCATCGGCCTGCTCAACGTTTTGTTCAAGGTGGTGGCGCGGAACGGCGTCTGGGCGCTAGGGGTGGCCGTGGTAGGACTGGGGCTCTATCTGGCGTATTACCTGCCCCAGCCGCAGATCGACCTGTTCAAGCCGGGCCTGTGGTTTGCCTCCTTTTTGGTGGCCTCGGTGCTGCTCAACGCGGCCTTGGTCTGGCACGGCAGATCGTTGGCTCTCGGCCGCGCCGACTTGATCTTGGTGTACATCATGCTCTTGATGGTCTCGGCCCTGTGTACCATGGGCATGAGTCAGCAGTTGCTGCCCATTCTCGCGGCCTTTGCGTATTACGGGACGCCGCAAAACCAGTGGCAGGAAAAGCTCGGTCCGCTATTGCCCGAGTGCGCGATCTTGGTTGACGACGGAGAGGACAACCGCACCTTCTTCGAGGGCGGGGAAATCCCTTATGAGGCTTGGGCTGAGCCGCTGTTGTGGTGGGCGGTGTTTCTCATCGCGCTCTACGCGACGATGGTCGCCGCGGCCGTGATCTTGCGGCGGCAGTGGATGGACCGCGAGCGGCTGGCGTACCCGGTGGCGCAGGTGGGAGCGGCCATGGTGCAAGGCGAGGGCCGGGGTTTGGTCAACCGCTTTTTTAAGAGCCGGGCCATGTGGTATGGCTGCGCCATACCCGTGCTGTGGGGGTCGCTTGAGGCCCTGCACCAGTACTATCCGTCGCTGCCCAACGTAAACTTGAATTGGAGCATGCCCTACTTCGGCCAGCGCTTGCAACTGCGGGTCATCTTCGCGATGGTGGGTTTTTCTTATTTGATCAACACGAGCATCTCGGCTGGTCTGTGGATCTTCCAGCTTTTGGTCCGGGCCGAGTCCGAGGTCCTGCTGCTGATGGGCTTGACGTCCAAGCAGAAGTTCGTCTATGGCATTGCCTCCCAGCCCTATCTGGCCTATCAGGGCGGCGGCGCGTTACTGGCGCTGGTACTGGCCGGCCTCTGGGTGGGCCGCGAACATCTGAAGCGGGTATTCCGCAAGGCGTTTTGGGGTGCGCGCGATATCGACGATGGCGATGAGATTGTTCCGTATCGCGGCGCGGTTTGCGCCTTGCTGGTTGGCGTGGCGACGATGGTGGGGTGGTTGTGGCTGATGGGAGTGCAATTATGGGTGGCGGCGGTGTTTATTGGATTGGCGCTGTTGATTTTTATTGGGATTAGCCGGATTGTGGCTGAGGCGGGGTTAGCGGCTGTGCGCTCGCCGATGATCGCACCGGACCTGATGATACACGGCTTGGGCGTCAACGCGATTGGCACCAGCGGAGTGTTCAATTTGTCGCTGGCCTATATCTGGTGTGCTGACATCCGCATCTTTGTGATGGCGCTCTTGGTCAATGGGTTGAAGCTGGTTGAGGACATGACGCGGCCGAGTCGGCGGGTGGTGATGTGGGGGGTGTGCTTGGCGATTTTGATTGGTGCGGTTGGCTCGTGCTGGATGGTGCTGCACATGGCGCATCGGCACGGGGGAATCAATTTGGTGGGGTGGTTTTTTAAGGGCGGGCCGTCAACCGTGTACAATTATGCGGTGCGCGGGCTGGAACCGGCGGGCGTGGCTTGGGACGGACTCGCTTTTTGCGCCGGTGGTGGCGCGGTCATGCTTTTCCTGATGTGGGCGCGGCATCACGTGCTTTGGTGGCCGTTGCACCCGCTGGGCTTTGCGGTGGCGGCCAATCACCTGATGGACAAGATATGGTTCAGCATCTTCATTGCTTGGGGGGTCAAGCGGATCGTGCTGCGCTTTGGTGGGCCGGCGATTTACGCGGCGAGTGTGCGCTTTTTCTTGGGGCTGATTATGGGCGAGAGTCTGTGCAACGGCCTATGGATTGTCATCGATTACTTTACCGGCAAGACCGGCAATAGAGTGTTTATTATCGGTTAAAATCAGCTCGAAGAGCCACTCAATCGGAGCAGCGAGATTATGAAGAAGGAATATGACTTCAGTAAGGGGAAACGGGGGCCAGTCGTAGCCCAAAGAGGCAAAACCCGCGTTACCATTTATCTCGATAACGAGGTATTGAATAGCTTTCGCGCTCGGTCGGAAAGCGAAGGCATGGGCTACCAAACCATGATTAATCAGGCGTTGCGAGAGTACCTCAAGCAGCAGGATGACGCCCTCGACGAAGCCACGCTGCGTCGGGTCATACGCGAAGAATTGCAAAGCGTCGGTCGGTAGTAGGAGAGATACTGTGATTGACCAAGCGCTTATTTTGGCCGCCGGGCACGGCTCGCGTTTACGAGACTACGTGCCGGTGGCGCACAAGGCCCTAGTGCAAATAGAAGGCGAGCCACTGTTGGTGCGCACCTGCCGGATGCTGGAGCGAAGCGGCCTGCAGGAGATTGTCGTGGTCACGGGGCATTGCGGCGCGGATGTGTGTGCGGCGTTGAACGGGGCGAGTGGTTTGGGGATCGGGCTGCGGTTTGTCGAGAATGCGCAATGGAAGCTATCCAATGGGATTTCGGTGTTGGCGGCGACCGGGATGCTCGCGGAGCAATTTCTGCTCCTGATGGCCGATCATCTCTTCGACCCGGCGATGATCGCTGCGCTGCGCGGCGTTAGCTTAAGCCCTGGGGAAGTGGTGTTAGCGGTGGATCGTAAATTGGACGCGATTTACGACATGGACGATGCGACGAAGGTGCGGCTAGAAGGCGAGCGCATCGCGGAGATTGGCAAGGAGCTGACGGATTTCAACGCCGTCGATACTGGGCTGTTCGCTTGTAGCGATGCGTTGGTGGCGCACCTTAGCGAGGTGGAAGCGCGTCGGGGCGATTGCAGTTTGACCGATGGGATGCGGGCGCTGATCGAGCGGGGCCGGTTGCGCGCTTTGGATATTGGCGCGGCTTGGTGGCAGGATGTGGATACGCCTGGGGCGTTGGCGCACGGGATGCAGCTACTGCGGGAACACGGGCGCTAGGACAACTCTTCCTTACTTTGTTTGCGCTTGTTTTTGCGGCGGTACAGCACGTAAAAGGGGTACGAGGCCACGAGTGCGGCGGCGAGGACCACGGCGGCGACCCAGCCGAACATGCTGCCGATTGCGCCGATGATGATGATGGGGCCGATGTAGGCGTGAGCGGCGCTGCTGCACAGGAGCAGGAGCGCGCAAACGAGGCTAATTTTCGAGAAATGATAGGGCATCTTGGGGTATCCTCTGGGCTTGGGTCATCATGCCGCGCAGGGGTTTGCCTTGGTAGGTGGCGCGGTCTGGGTTGTAGTATTCCCACGCGATTTCGCCGGCTGGCGTGACTTCGAGCAGGCGACCGCGCTGCGATTCCGTGATGAGGGTGTTGCCGTTGGGCAGCCGCTGTTGGGCACCGCGGATCCAACTGTCGAAAATCTGATCGGCGCTGGTGCCCTTGTACTCCCAGTAAATTTCGTGCGTAAATAGATCGATTTCCAGTACGCGGCTTTGGCCGAAAGGGTGGCCGCGCAGGCCCTGGTTGTCGAAGAGCAGTAGGCGGCCGTTGGGCAGGAAGTCTGGGTCGTGCTGCTGTTTCCAGATTCCCTCTCCATACCAGATCACTTGTTGCTCGACGGGATCGACGATGATGAGGGCGTTGGAGTTGCGCAGAGAGATGAGTAGATCGCCGGCTTTGGCGCGCGGGATGTGAGCGGCTGCGGCCCAATCCGGCGGGATTAGGCGGATGGCGTTGGTGTGGGTGACTTCGCTGTGGCGGGTGGTCTGCCAGCGGTCGAACACGCTGCGATACGGCGAGTTTTTCAGGGCGCGGAAGATGGAAAAGCGCCGCTTTTCCTGGCCGGTTACTCCGTCGATGACCACGGCAAAATCTTCGATGTACGGGGGTTGGATGTTGCCGATGGGTGTGGTGCCGATTTCTTGGACGAGGGTGTAGATGTTGCCTTGGTCGTCGAAGTCGAAGTCGTGATGGGCGGTGCCGGTGTATTTCCAGATGACTTGGGAGTTTTTGTCGAGTTTGACGAGGCCGTAGCCGTAGGGGTAGTGGTTGACGTAGTCGTGGTTGGCGAGGAGGTCGCCGTTGGGGTACAGATGGGTGCGGTGCCAGTGCAGCATGTCGGGTTGCTGCGGGAAGGCGGCGAAGTCGTCCTCGTCAAAGGCGTCGGCAAAGTCGCATTGCCACTGGTGGACGATGTTGCCGAGTGAGTCCATGAGCACGGCGGCGGTGGCGTTTTTGGATACGAGCGTCAAGCCGGGCTGCATGGCCGCGGCGTTGTGGATGATGGCCCCGGATGGCTCGCTGGCGTCTTCAAACCACATGGTGCTGGTGTATTGGTTTTTGGTGTCGGTGAGGTCTTCGTAGAGATAGGCGAGGTGGCCGTAGGCGTTGACGGCGTGGATGCGGATGTCGGGAGCGGGGGAGAGGTGGAAGATCGCCGACACCACGCCGTAGATGAAGGCGAGGAAGAGGAGGCAGCAGATTAGGGTGGCGATGTAGAGTTTGTGGAGGAGGGACGACATGGGCTAGCTCTGGTTGGTGCTGACGAGGACGGTGGAGGGGTCGATGCCGAACTTATCGAGGAGCCAGCAGGCGTTTTGGTGTACACTAACTGAGCCGAGAAAGCTATACAACCATAGCTCCTTGCTGACTTTTCGCTTCTGTTCAAACTCCTTTCCACTCGCGTGAATCGGTTTTGTGTGTATAAGGTATTGTTTTGATTTCCCCTTACTTGCTATTGGAACTGGGCAATCCCGCGCTGACAGTTTATCTGTTTCAATCAAGTACTTGGCAATGCTTTCCATCAGAGTGATCCAATACTTGATCGGTATTGGGCTTGAGTTCGGAAACTTGATGAATGCCGGAGGTTTCTGCCCTCTTTCTACTTTCAATGACGTAAGCGGTACCCAATCGCCGTCATTGGACGACTCAGCGGCTTCCTTTTCGCTGCTTGGCTCGGATATCGTAGATGCCGATTCGGCACGTGCAGGTTCTTCTATCATTACGGGCGTCGCCGCTTCCTGTGGCTTGCCACTCGCCAAATTCGGTCGCCATAGCCCTAAAGCCTGCAACGCACAAGCGTAAGGCTCGTCTTGTGTCAATTGGAAATTCATCAGGATTCGATCTTTAATCGGGGCTTGTTTAGAAGTGGTTTCATAACCGTCTAAGTGTGATCATCAGACAGGCGAGATTAACAAAGGCTTGATACATTTGGATGTGATACTCCCATCGCACGACCAGCCGTCGAAAGTTACCCCACCATGCGAAGGTGCGTTCGACCTTCCATCGTCTCTTGTAGCGGCGCAAGGGGCGTCCGTCTTGGGTGGGTGGTTTCTTGCGGTTTTTTCGATGCGGACAAATCAACTCAATCCCCCGTTGCGCCAATCGAGCGCGCAACGGATCGGAATCGGCGGCTTTGTCATAGATCAACCGCGTTGGATTTTTCCGCGGCCTTCCCCGACCAGGGCGCGGCACGGCCACCCGCTCCAAGGTCGGTTCAATCAACCCGACTTCGGCCGGGGACGCCGCGTCCAAGTAGTTTCCCAGAGGAAGACCCTGGCCGTCTGCCACCACCATCCACTTCGTACCCTTTCCGCGTTTGGTCGGACCGACACAGGACCCCCTTTTTTAGCCGGGGCAAAACTGCCGTCGGCAAACGTTTCTGCCCAGTCGAGTTGGCCTTGCTCATCCAGTTGGCCTAATAGCGTCCGCCACGCCTTCAGCCAGATGTCTTGCTCTTCCCAACGACGGAGCCGACGCCAACAGGTACTCGGCGAGGGGTATCGTTCCGGCAGGTCTTTCCAGCGTGCCCCACTACGTAACACCCACAAAATGCCCTCAAACACCGGACGATTGGCAATGGGTTTGGGACCGCCGTTGGGCGAGGCTTTCGGTTCGGGTAGCAACGGCGCAATATGCGCCCATTGGGCGTCGGTCAATTCGGATGCATGGCGAGACATAATGGGGACTCCTAGGGCCGAAGGAAAACGAGCAGAAGCAAAAAAAGAAAAAACAAAAACAAAACCCCCTATCAAGTTATGAAACCGCTTCTAAATACTTCTAACATTCGCCAATGATCGCCGTTGGTGAGGGTCATGTAGGGAATACCAGCCGCGTTGGCGTAGTTGAGTGCCTGCATCGTTTCCTTCTCATCCAGCGGCTTCCCTAAAGCCTTGGCTTCAATCACAGCGATCCGCCGTTCACTTCCCATCAGCGCGTAGTCAGCCCGACCTTGACCTATGCGGTATTCGAGCTCGACGGAATTGGGGTCTCCAACATTCCAGCCCAACTCGTGCAGCACAGGATCGATGAGCACCTGCCGCGTCCGCGTCTCATTGCCTTCCAAATATGCGCGATGCGCCTGGATGCGCTCCCGCAGCGTTTCGATAGTTTCCTTTAGATCGTCTAATGCCATTGGGGTCGCTCCTTTGCGGACGGAGATGGCGCTATTTTTTGTCTTCCGGGATACGCTGGCTGGCATGGAGGATCGTCAGACCGACCACTTGGCCTTGCTCGTAGCGGATGATTACGTCGTCGTCGGTCAGCTCGCTGTCGTCGGCGTGGCTGGGCTTTTTGAAGTTTACGTATAACACGTCGGCTTCGGCGTCATACGAAGACCATAGATACTGCTTGGGGGAATGCTTTACCGCGGGAATCAGGGATACGTATTGCTCAACCGTTAGAGAGGCCATACTTGCGTTCTCCTATTCAGGTAATTTATGCGCCGCGTGAGAAAGGCCGTTATGATGAATCCATCGGTTCCCTCCTCGCGATACGGTACGACTAGGAATTTTCCCGGCTCTACTGTACGAACTGCGATTAACTCACCTTGAGTTCCGGCGAGAATTCTCTGGGGGTTGGCGACGGTTGCGAGAACTTCTTCTCGCATTCCTGCGAGTTCGCAGTGCTCTTCGGTAATATGTACCCAGCGTTCAGAGGTAAGCCGGATTGGAATGTCGTTCAGCGATTGTATTATTGAGGTGGTCAAGACGAGCTACGATCTGTTTGAGGATACCCTATTCCCACATAGATTCGTCAATTTGCTCAAAATCTTTAAGCGCATTGTTCACCTCAGCGGCCTCCTCAGCCGTTCAAGTCCCAATTAGATGGTCCAACGACGACCCAACGGTGTCGTCGGCGTCCTTTGGCTGATCGAGACCGGCCCCCAAGCGCAAAAGCCTCAACGCGGCTTGGCTCAGCGAAAGGCCCTCTTGCTTGGCTATATGCCGAATTCGGCCGGCCAACTCCTCATCAAATCCGCTCAGCGTTAGCTGGTTCATAGAAAGCTCCTTTGGTAATTTTCACGATCCCCTCATTCAACCTGTCGCTTGATTTTCTCGAATGCTTCTAGATCGCCATCTATCTCCCACACTTCGTAGTCGGCGATTGGGACTTGGCGGCGGGAGAGGAGTGCCAGAAATGCGTGATAGGAGAGACCCAACAGTTCGGCCCCTTTGCGAATGGAGAGGCGCTTTTGGCGGAAAAGATCCAGCACCACGGCTTCTTTCATTTCAGTAGAGGCCGTAGCCTCGTCTATCCAGAGGCCCTCGACTAAGGACTGGGGAAATTCTAGGGATAGTTTGATCGTGTCTGCCAAAATAGCCTCCTTTGATCTATAAGTGTATCGCGGTGGGACGCTTTTTGTCAACGGCGGCTAGCTTTGGTTGGTGCTAACGAGGACGGTGGAGGGGGCTACGTCGAATTTTCCAAGGAGCCAGCAGGCGTTTTCGTGCATTTTATTTGCGCTAAAATCGGTAAGCACCCATAACCCGTTCCCGATTTCTCGCTTGGCCATAAACTACCTGAGGTCCCGGTGAATCGGTTCAGTATGTAGAAGATATTGTTTTGAATTTCCCTTAATTACTGGACAATTCTGTGCTGAAATCTTGTCCGTTTTAACCAAGTACTCCGCAACGAAGGCGAGCATATCGGTCCAATGCTTGAGCGGTTTTGTACTTGAATCCGGAAACTTGATATTGGTGTTTTTCGGAAGTTTCTGACCTCTTTCTACCTTTAATGACGTAAGCGGTATCCAATCGCCGTTATTGGACGGATCAATGGTCTCATGTACACGACTGGGCTTAGGCGTCGGCGACACCTCCTGAACTTCCAATGCGCTACGCAATAGCTGTATTACCTTTGCCGCGCATTCGTACTCTTGCGTGTTAGAAAGCTGGAACGACTCTTCTCGATTCTCCTCTATTGACCAGATCTGCCAGTGATCGCCGTTAGTCCACACGACGTATTTCAAACTGGTGAGTGCCCTATCACTCGAGTATTTTATAACCTGTTCCACTTTGATACGGGTTGGCGGTATTTCCAATTTCTTTGCTTCAATGAGTGCGACCACTTTGCCTTGCTGGAATAGCGCGTAATCGGGTTTGCCCGAGGTCCCTTTGTATTCAAGGTGGACTTGAGCGGGATTCCGAACGTCCCAGCCCAATGCCTCAAGCATCGGGTCAATCAGCAATTGGCGTGTGCGCGTCTCAATCGGCTTCAAGTACTCCTCATGCTCGTTTCGCGTCTTCTCAAGGGCCTTAATCGCCTCGGCGATGCGGTCCTGGGCTTGCCTAAGTGCGTTTATGTTCATATTTAGCGTCCTTACTGAGAATGAATAAGCTATGGAAACAGATTTTAATCACACGCGGCTGATGCGGTTTTTCGGCTGGCTGGTTCATGCGCATCCGAATTTTTGGATTGACGTGGGCAAGCTGGAGACAAAACTGCTCAAGGGCCGGTTGGCGCGGCGGACGGTGGATGCGCCCATTTACATCACGGGGCTGGCGCGCGCTGGCACGACTCTGCTGCTGAACATACTGGCGTCTCACCCTCGCCTTACCTCGTTCAAATACTGCGATTACTACGGCGCGTTTACGCCGTTTTGGGCCGACCACATCTTCCGCGCTGTCGGATTGGGTGTGGCGCGCAAACAAGAGCGAGCACATGCCGACGGCGTGATGGTCAACGCATACAGTCCAGAAGCCATGGAAGAAATCCTGTGGATGCAGTTTTTCGCTTACCTACACGATCCCGCTGAGAACAATGTGGTCGAACGGCAAACCAGCCACCCGGAATTTGAGGCTGTTTACGCAGCGACCTTGGCGAAGCTGTTGCTGTGCCGCGACGCGGAGCGCATTGTCTCCAAAAACAACTACAATATCACGCGGATCGCGTATCTGGCCAAGCTGTACGAGGACGCGCACTTCGTCATTGCCGTGCGCCATCCGGTCTCGCACATCGCGTCCATGGCGCGCCAACACCAGCGCAACTTGGCCCATTTCTCATCCCCGGATCACCGCCAGTACCTGCGCAACGCCGGTCACTTCGAGTTCGGCCACGAGCGCATTCCCATTACCATCGACGCGGAGAAAACGCGGCACATCCAAACACTGTGGGGCGAAGGGCGCGATGCCGAGGGGTGGGCTGAGTACTGGAATGCGATATACGCTTGGACCTACGAGGAGGTGCTGCAGCACGAGGAGCTTAAGACGCGCTGTTTGGTGGTGCCGTTTGAGCACTTGTGCGCGGCAGCCGAGCAAAAAATTACGGACATTCTGGCGTTTTGCAACTTGGACGTTGACGAGGCGTGGGTTCAGGGCGGGGGCGAGCAAGTTGCGTATCAGCCCCAATACGAAGCGGAGTTTAGCGAGGCCGAGCGCGACGCCATCATGCAGATATGCGGCGCGACCGCGAAGAATTATGGATTATAGCTACAGTCATCCCAAACCGACATGAGGTTACCTAATGAATCAGCTTGAAAATCGTCCTCTGGACGGACAAATCGCCGTCGTCACAGGCGGTGCCCAAGGCTTAGGGCTGGGAATCGCCCGGCAGTTAGCTGGCGACGGGGCTAGCGTGGTCATTGCTGACCGGCAGGAGGATAAGGCGCGCGAGGAGGCCGCGAAGCTGCAAGGCGAGGACCTCGCAGTGCGGGCCGTGGCGCTCGATATAACCGATAGTGCTGCGGTGACTTCCTTTTTCGACGCGCTAGTCGCCGAAGAGAAGCGGGTGGACATCCTGATCAACAACGCCGGCACTGGGCAGCAGGTGGCTCCGATAGTCGAGCTGGAAGACGCCGAATGGGATCGGGTGATGGACGTGACCTTGACTGGAGCGTTTTACTGCTGCCGCGCCGCCGGACGGATCATGGAAGAACAGGAGGCAGGTTGCATCGTCAACATCTCCTCGATCAACGGCCAGAATCCGGCCGCGTTGGTAGCCGCGTACAACATTGCCAAGGCTGGCATCATCAGCCTCACCCGAACCTTGGCGCTGGAGTTGGCCGCGTACGGCGTGCGGGTTAACGCCGTGTGCCCGGGGCCAGTGTACACGGAATTCAACCAGCGCAATATGGCCCAGCGCCGCGTCACCTTGGGGATATCCGAAGAAGAAATGATCGAGCGCATTCGCTCAGCCATCCCTTTGGGACGCTGGGGCGAGCCGGAGGATATTGCTCAAGGCGTGGCCTTTCTGTGCAGCCCTGCCGCGTCTTGGATCACCGGCGAAGTACTCCGCGTCAGCGGCGGCATGGAAGGCGTATCAGCCACGCCGCCGAAAAGGCCGCGCCAATAGGGAGCTATCGCATGACTACAGCTAATTCGACACAGTGGACGTCCTATCTGCTGCCCTTGCCGCACGAGATTAGCGTTGCCGACAGCGTCCGCTGTAGGCCTGGCGAAGTGGGCATTGTGCTGCGGGACCAAGCCGGACCAATTGAACAGCAGGGTGCCGCCGAGCTGGAAGCACTGTTCGTTGAAAAGGGACAAGCAAAGCCGGATGGTAGGGCCTTTACCATCGACATTGGCGTGGCCCCGGCAAACAGCGCGGCCATTAAACGGCTTCAGGGCTTGAAGAATAAGGCCCAGGCGTATCTCATTGAACCACGAGGGCGAGACGGTCTGGTGCTGACGGGCTTAGACGAGCGCGGCGTGTACTACGCCTGCCAGACTCTGATCCAATTGCTCGAACCCGAAATGAGTCCGGAGCAGGTGCACATCCCCTTGGCCGAGGTGATCGACTGGCCCGATATGGACGAGCGCGGCTTGTGGAATTTCCCCGAGCCTGCGACCTGGATTCCGTGGCTGGCCACGCTCAAATTGAACTACGGCAAAATGGCCTCAACGCAGTTGCATCCCATTGAACGCGGTCAGCGCAATCGGACCACCATAGACCGGGAACAGTTCGAAGCGGCGCGGCAGCGGGCTTTCAATTATCTGCCCTATATCCTGCACCTCAACTTCCTGCACGACTGCGGCCTTTTTAGGGCCTATCCCGAACTAGCTGGCAAGGGAGACGGGGCTCTGACCGGGCGCTATTTCGCCCACAAGACGGGCAACCAGCACCGGGCTCCCTGCGCTTCGCAGCCGCTGTTGGTGCAAATCATACAAGAGTGGATGGAGGATATCGCCGAGCAGGGGGCCGAGGAGATTAGTTGCTGGTTGAGCGAACGGCCGGGGCAGTGCGGCTGTCTGGAATGCACTGCGGTGGGGCAGTTTGTGCTGGAATCGCGGGCTTTTGTCGCGGCTTGGCGACAGGCCCAAGAGCGCTATCCCAATTTGCAGATACGCATCTTTTTATCAACCACCACCACCGTGCGCAACTATCGGGTGTTGGACGAGTTGCCCCCAGAGGTGAAGGTCGAGCGGGCCTGTGCCACGGAACTGGAGAGGGTGCTGCACCGGCCGCGCGATTTAATGGCCAATCCGCTGCTGGATCACTATGCTGCCGAGGGGCGCTGGATCGCCAGTTACGACGTGCCCATTGCGGCCAACGGCAAGGTCGATACGCCTGAGTTCAAGGTGCCGCAGCGCTCGGCTCACCGCATGAGGGACTACGTCGGCCAACTGGTGCGGCGCGGCTATAGCGGAGCGTACGCCATGATGGCTTGGGGCGGTCCAGAGCGTCAGATTTGCAGCTTCAATATCCACGCCTTGGCCGAGTGGGCTTGGAATATGCAGGGCCGCGACGAGGCGGAATTTGCCTTGGCGTGGGCACGGCGGGAAGGCTATGCCCAGCCAGAGGCCGTGGCTGAGTGGGCTGTCTTGATGGGGCCTGTGGAATTCGATGTGTACGATTCCGATTTCCCGATATGCTATTCCTGGGGCAAGGCCGCGGAGATGGTGCGGCAGCGGCAGCGGCCCTATTTGGGCGAGGGGATGTTCCGCTATTACCTCACGGTCGAAGACTTTGACGATAAAGTCGCGATTTGCGACCGGGCCGTGGAAATTGTCGAGGGCCTTGGGGAAGCGGAACTGGCCCACGAGACGCGGGTGGTGCGTTCCTATGTGGAATTGGCGCGCGGCGTCTATTGGGTAGCCGAGCAGATGGCCACGCTCGACTTAGCGGATATGGAAAACCAAGCGCTGGTGCGCGGTAGTCTCGATCAGTTGCAAAAGGCGGGTCAGGACAATGTCCAGGCCATTCGGGATTGGCGCGCTGGCTTGGGGAGTGAGCCGTGGCACTACCGGGTACACGATGCTATGAAGGGCACGGAGACGACCGTGGCGGAGATCGTCCAATGTGTTACTGATCGCTACTTGTATTAGCCCTCCTCAGCGCTGCCAATAGTACGACACTTTGAGTTGCAGCGAGCGGCTGGCTTGTTGTAGCCCTCCCTCCGTATCCCAGACCTGATTGTACACGAGGAACAGATCGCTGCCGGGCAGATAGCGGTAGTTGAATAGGAAATTGCCGCCGACTAGCTCTTGGGCACTGTTCCACTGCAAGAAGCCGCGCACGAACATATCGGGCGAGAAGGAATAGAGGAAGCGGTGGCCGAACAGGTGGGTGTTGAAGGTGCCGTTGGGCAGGTTGATGTGGTTGAACTCGTAGGTGCCTTCCAGCTCTAGGCGGGCATTGTAGCGCCAGATGGTCTCGGTGGAAACGCGCTGGCGGGTGCCGTTGAAGAAATCGCCGTATTCGCCCGAAACGCGGCCCGAGAGGCGGCGGCTTGAATTGGCGAAAAAATTGAACTCGTAGCTGCCAAATTCGTACGCGCCCGGAGGAATTTCTTGGGCGTCGCGTATTTCAAAAGACTCGTCCAAAAGCTCGTAGCGTTGGCGATAGCGCACCCCGAACCAGTCGCCGATTTCCAAATTGACAAAAGCGGAGAATTGAAAATCGCGGCTCTGCAAAGTATTGTTCCGATCCATCAGATAGGTAAAGCGCGGCCCGAGCGAGAACATGCGGATCCAGCCGATGTTCGGGCGGGGTCGGTAGCGCCCACTGCCTTTGAAGCGGCGGATGTCGGCGCGCGGTACAAAGCCCACTTTGGGCGCAAAGTCTTCTTCCACGTCCAGATAGTTTAGGCGAGTCTCAAAGCGGCCTTGGCGGTAGTCCAGTTCCAGCAGGCCGGCCCGGTCGCGGCCCTCCACTTGGGGTGTCCAAGTCTTGGCGGCAAATCCGCGCAGGTTTAGGGCGGCTTGCAATAGCGACAGGGTGAAGTCGAAGCCGCCGGTGCGGTTGTAGTTGGCCTCGGAGCCGGGTTGTTTGTCGATGGCGATAAAGCCGAGGTTGGAGCGGCCCAACATGTCGCGCTTGACGCGCAGGACTGTGAAGTCGGTCTGGGCTACGTGCAGGGTGTCGGGGATATTCAAGCGCAGGGTATCGACGATGGTGTCCTCACTTAGCTCCGCTTGATCCTCGTCTAGCAGGTCGCCGTCTGCGGTGACAAAGCGATCCTCTTCCTCGTCATCGACAAAGGTCATGGCCTGAGTGGTCATGCGCAGGGCACCAATTTGATAGGGGCCGGCCCGTCCAGTGAGTTTGCCTCCAGCCAATACGGGCAGGTTGTGGCCCTCTTCAATGCCAATGCGGCGGCTGTAGAACAGCAGGGTGGGCGGCCGGCCGCCGGAGCCCTGCCTTTCGACGCGTTCGCCGAATTCAAAAATTCCGGCTCCTTCGAGGAAGAAATCGCGCTTTTCGGGGAAGAACAGGCTGAAGCGGGTGAGATTGATCTGCTCTTGGTCGGCTTCCACTTGGGCGAAGTCGGTTTTGTAGGATAGGTCCAAAGTCAGCGAGGGCGTGAGGCCGTATTTGAAATCTAGGCCTGGATCTAGGTCGTATTCCGTGGAACCATCGGCGGTGAAATCTCGTTGAGTGCCGCTCAGGAAGAAGGGGACGGCCGCTAGGGGTGGGCGGCTCTGCAACCGACCCAAACCCGTCAGGACGGCCAGACGCGAGGTGCGGTAGCGGCCCCTAAAGCCATAGGATTGGGGTGGAGGGACGAGAAAGACTTCCTCGTTTTTGCGGCGAATGGCGCGGCCGATGTTAATGCCCCATACAGCCTGGTCGCTGTCGGGATAGCGCACCTGATCGAAGGGAATGGCTACTTCGGCGCTCCAGCCCAAGCTGTCGATATGGGTGCGGCTCTGCCAGACGCTGTCCCAGGCTTGGTTGCGGGTGCGGCCCTCGTCGGTGAGCAGCATGTCTTGGCGCGCGCCCAAGGGATTGGTGCTAAAGTAAAAGCCGCTGCGGCGGTCGTTATAGGGGTCGAGTATGATCTGGATATTGTCGTTTTCGTCCAACTCGGCATCGCGCCGCATTTGGTTGGCCACTAGGCGATCGGCCTCGCTGTCGAAACAGCGCAGGGCAAAGTACAGATAGTCGTCGTCAAAGAGGATGCGGACTTGGGTCTGCTCGGTGGGCGGGGCACCTTCGACGGGATCGCGCTGGAAGAAGTCGGCTATGGTCGGGGCTTGGTCCCAGACTGGATCGTCGAGGTGACCGTCGATGTTCGGAGGCGTGGGCGTGCGGGTGGCTTGGACGACGGGGGTTTCCCCAGCTTGGCTTGGTGTGGCGATGACCGCCAGAACGACGGCGCTTTTGGCAATGGACGGTAGAAGGTTCAAGATATAGGCTCAGGGCTTCTCACTTGAGCAGGTGAAGCTCAATTTTCGCAGTCTCTCTGTCAAGGAAGACGCGCTCGCCGCTTCGTTGACACTCCATATTGACTAAACTACCTTCCTCCGCCTCTTCAGCCGCAGTATTCTACAACGGAGACCGCGATGACTAAACTCCCGCGCCTGATTTTCAATACCGACGGCAACTGGATGCTCTTCTACCTGCCCGACCGCAATCCCGACGATGTCACCCATCAGCTCGACGAACTGGTCCCGGCCGAGGTCGATGCTCTCGCCGGACTTATCGGCATTGACGATGACGTGGTCTGGCGCGGCAGTCCGCATTCGGCTATGTGGGAAGACGACACGGAAGTTTGGGATCCCGATCCCGATGTGGATGCCGATGGCAAGCCGATCCGCAAGATGACGGTCGGCGGCTTTGAACTCAACCGACTCCTCATAGGACTCGACGGTTTGCAGACACCTGATCCGTGGCCAACGCTGCACCAGTGCGAGGTGATGGTGTTGGGGTGTGACAGCGCCTAGGAAGGCCGTGGTAGGCGAATCGTCATTGCTTATAACAGCTTGTCATTTCCGCCACATATTGTGGATGACCGGTTTCAACGCACCTATTACATTAAATGAGAGAAGGTGCGGTATCGTTCCTGAGCTGGGGCATTACATAACTGTATGCAAATAACTTCAGAAAGGTGTACTGACAAACGCGATGAAATCTAATGAACAATCTTCTCCGTCCACACAGCCGATAGCGATCGTGGGGATGGCGTGCCGGTTCCCCGGCGCGGAGGACCTTGCGGCGTTCTGGCGTCTGCTCGCAGCCGGCGAGAACGCCGTGACAGAGGGCGTTCCTGGCTCCGGGGCCGGGCGCGTTGGCGAGCTGTTCCCAGACCCCGAGATTCAGAGCGAGGCCTGCCGATTTGGTGGGTACCTCGACAGGATCGACCTGTTCGATGCCGCCTTCTTCCGAATTTCCCCGGTCGAGGCGGACCTGCTGGATCCACAGCAGAGATTGATGCTGGAGACGAGTTGGCGGGCCTTGGAGGACGCGGGGATGGATCCCGACCGCCTGAGGGGCAGCCGCACCGGAGTGTATGCCGGGATCAGCAATCACGATTACCGCAGTCTGATCATGGCTGGCAGGGAGATCACTGAGCCTGCCGCTAGTCTCTATGCGGTCAGCGGGACCTCCTTCAACACGGCGATCGGGCGGGTCGCCTTTGCGCTGGATCTGGAGGGACCGGCAATGGCGCTGGACACCGCCTGCTCGTCATCGCTGGTGGCCATACACCAGGCGGCATCTGCTCTGCAGCGGGGGGAAGCGGATCTCGCCCTCGCCGGGGGCGTTCACCTGATCCTGTCGGGACGGCTTTCGGAGTTGCGCGGGAAGGCTGGGATGCTGGCACCGGACGGGCGATGCAAGACCTTCGATGCTGCGGCGAACGGGTACGTGCGGGGTGAAGGCTGTGGAATCGTGGTCCTCAAGCACCTGCGTCAGGCCGAGGCGGACGGCGACCGCATCTGGGGGGTGATCCGCGGCTCGGCGGTCAACCAAGATGGGGCGACCCCGGGGCTGACAGTGCCGAGCGCGGCCGCACAGGAGGTGGTAATCGGGGAGGCATTGTCCCGTGCGGGGGTCCTGCCTGAGGATGTGGACTACCTCGAAGCGCACGGCACGGGAACGGAGGTGGGAGACCCGATCGAAGTGGCGGCCGCGGCGGCCGCTTACGGCAAGGGACGCGAGATGGATCGCCCTCTGCTGATCGGCTCGGTGAAGACAAACATCGGGCACCTCGAGTCCGCGGCCGGGGTCGCCGCGCTGATCAAGGTGGTGCTGGCGATGCAGAGGGGAGTGATTCCCAAACACCTCCACTTCCACGAGCCGAACCCGCAGATGGACTGGGACCGGCTGCCGCTGCGAGTCACCTCTGAGCAGGTGATCTGGCCGCTCCATGCTGGCCGTCCCCCGACCGCGGGCGTGAGCGGGTTTGGGTGGTCGGGCACGAATGCGCACATCGTGGTGGAGGGGTACGGAACTTCCGATGGCGATTCCGCCGCGAGCGGTGAGAGGCACTCACCCGAGGGTTCCGGTCTGCAGGTTGCGGTTTCTCTTCCCGAGACACTCGATGGCCTGCCGCCGTCGGAGGGAGAGCCCGGTCCGCGGGAGACCCGGTTCTTGCCGCTGTCGGGAAGATCGGATCAGGCGCTCAGGGATCTGGCAGGGCGGTACCTGTCGTGGCTCGACGAGCGCGCCGGGGAGCTTTCTTCGCAGACGGTGCTTGCGGACATGGCCTGGACCGCTGGCGTCGGACGCAGTCACTTTGCGCACCGGGCCGGTGTGGTGTTCGGCGATGTCGAGTCCCTGCGCGAGGGGCTGAGTGCGATTGTAGAAGCAGGCGCAGGACCGGCCCCGCCCGCGCCGTCCAAAGTGGCGTTTGTATATACCGGGCAGGGTAGCCATTGGGTCGGCATGGGCGAGAAGCTGTACCGCAGCGAGCCGGTGGTGCGGGCGGTGCTGGACCGCTGCGACGCGGTGCTGCGAAAAGATCGCGGTGTCTCGCTGCTCGATGTGATGTTTGGCCGAGCCGGTGATTTGTCGGATCAGGAGTGGACGCAGCCAGCCATTTTTGCGCTGGAGTGCGCGCTGACGGCGCTGTGGGAGAGCGTGGGTGTTCGTCCCAGCGCAGTGCTTGGACACAGTCTTGGGGAACTGGCGGCGGCGCAAGCGGCGGGGGTGTTTGGGTTGGAGGAAGGGGTGCGGTTTGCCGCGGCGAGGGGCGAACTAACGGCCAAGCTGCCGCAAGGGGCTATGGCGGCGATTTTTGCGGACGTTCCGCAAGTAGAAGCGGCGATTGAGGAGTTGAATGCTGCGTCCACAGGGGTGGGGCTGAGCATTGCGGCCTACAATGGGGCACATCAGGTCGTGAGCGGCCCGGAGGAAGAAGTGGCGGCGATTGAGGAGCGCTTCCTCGCGGAGGACATTCGGGTCAACCGCTTGCACACCAACAATGCCTTCCACAGTCCGTTGGTGGAGCCAATGTTGGACGGGTTGGAAGCTGTAGTCGCAAAGATGGAGATTGCGCCTCCGTCGCTGACGCTGGTGAGCAATGTGACGGGGAGAGTATTGGGGACGGATGAACGGCTGGATGGTGCGTACTGGTGCAAGCACACGCGGGAGCCGGTGGCGTTTGCGCCGAGCATGGAGACGCTGGTGGAGTTGGGTATTGATCTGATCATTGAGGTTGGGCCGCACGCAGTGCTGGGTTCGATGGCGACCTTGGCGTGGCCGAGCTCGGGCGATGGCAGCGGGCCGCCAGTTGCGCTGTCGAGCTTGTTGCGCCCCTCGTCTAGGGTGTCGCAAGAAGAAGCGGATCGCGTGTTTACCGAGGCGGTTGCAGGAGCATATGAGGCGGGTCTTGCGCTGTCCTTTGCCGGGCTGTTCGCCGGGGAGACCCGACGCCGGGTGGCACTGCCGGATTATCCGTTCCAGCGCCGGCGTCACTGGATTGAGGCACCGAAGCGGCGGCGGACGAACACTGGCCACCCGTTGCTCGGCGATCGGCACGAATCCGCCAGCGGGGAGATCACCTTTGAGACGGAAGTGTTTCCCTCGGATCCGGAGTGGCTGAACGATCACCGGGTGTTCGGCCGGCTCGTGGTGCCGGGGGCGCTCTACGGCGCCATGGCGACATTGGCATCCGCGGCTGAGGCTGGCTCGCTGGCAGTGGAGGACATGCAACTGCACAATCCGCTGATCTTTTCGGAGGAGGAAGACGGGAACGGCGAAAAAGGTCGAAAAGTGCAGGTTTTGCTCGACCGTGCCGAGGAGGGGGCGTCGCGCCGAGTGCAGATCCTCAGCAGAGGAGAGGACGGGGAGGAATGGACGCTGCACGCCGAAGCTCAGATTGCGGCGGACTCCCGTGGCCCGGAAGCCGAACCGCGTTTGGATATAGAAAGTCTCAAGGCCAGCCTGTCACCGGTGGATGTGCCGGCTTTCTACCGCGCCAAGGCCGAGGTGGGGATTGATCTCGGTCCGCGATTCCGCACGCTGGCCGCGGTTTGGTCCCGGCCGGGCGAGGCGTTGGGCGAGGTGTCTTTCCCCGAAGCGCTCGGGCCGAGCGAACTCGATTTACATCCGCTGCTGCTAGACGGTTGTTTTCAGGTTCTGGCTGCGGCGCGCAATCCGGGCAAAAGCGAAGACGGAATCACCTATCTGCCGTTCGCTTGGGAACGGCTGTGGCTGCAGGACCGGCTGCCGGATCGGCTGATTTGCCACGTGCGTCTGAGGGAGGATCCACGAGGGGAAGAAGCGGACGAACCGTCGGAGGTTTTGGCCGGAGATCTGGGAATTTACGATTCGAACGGAGTTCTGGTCGGTGAGTTGAGCGGATACGCAGTGAAGCGGGCGACCCGGGAGGCGATGCTCTCGGCAGTGGAAGGGCTGGACGAACTCCTGTACGAGGTGGTGTGGCGGGACGGCGTCCTTGCGCCGGGAATGCCGTCTGCCGATTTCCTGCCAAGCCCGTCAGACATGGTTCCCCGCTCGGAACCATTCTCCCGCTACCTGACCGCCGAAGGAGTCGGAGTCGAAGAAGAGGCCGCCCTGCAAGCCGACCTAGAGCGGCTGGCGTGGTCCTATGCGCTCTCGACCCTCGAAAAGCTGGGTTGGCAACGCCGGACGGGCGACGCCGTGGACTCTGAGGGCTTACGGCAGGACTTGGAGGTTTTACCGGACCACTCGCAGTTGTTCCGCCGGATCCTCGAAATACTGGCTAGATCAGGCGTGCTGGCGGTGGCGGGCGAGGGCTTTGTGGTGGCGGTCGGGGCGGAAGAGCCGTTGCCGGAAGCAATGCCGCAAGATCCCGAGGAGTATGCCACCGGCATGAGCGGACGTTACTCGCACGGTACGAACGAGATCGGGCTCTTCCGGCGATGCGCCGGGGCGCTGGCGGAGGTGCTGCGCGGCCGTGAGGATCCGCTGTCGCTGCTGTTCGGCGACGCGGAACCGCAGGCTGCCGACCTCTACCGGAGGGCACCGGTGTGGAAAGCCGCGAACCAGATGTTGGGAGAGGTGGTGCAGAATATCGCGGCCGGGTTGCCGGAGGGACGGCGGCTCAGGGTGCTGGAGGTTGGCGCGGGCATCGGGTCGGCGACCGAGTGCATCCTGCCCGGGCTTCCGGCCAGGCAGTTCGACTACACGTACACCGACATCTCCGCGGGCTTCTTCGCGGACGCGGAGGGGCGTTTCAGCCAAGCGGATGTGCCGATCGAATACCGCGTCTTGGATATCGAGAAGGAGCCGGAGGCTCAGGGCTTTGACTTCCACGGTTATGACTTGGTGATTGCCGCTAACGTGCTGCATGCGACGCAGTATCTCGACGAGACGCTGATGCACTGCCGGGAGCTGCTGGCGCCGGCGGGACAGCTTGTGGCGCTGGAGAACCAGCGTGGCAGAGGTTGGATGGATCTGATTTTCGGACAACTGGACGGCTGGTGGCGATTTGCCGATCGGTACCGCTCGGACCACGCCTTGGCAGGGCCCGACGTGTGGCGGCAAGCGCTCGGCGATGTGGGTTTCGGCGATGTCCAAATCCTCGGAGTCGATGAGTCCGAGGCGGCCGGGTTACCCGACCGGGGCGTGATCGTGGCGCAGGGCCCGATGGAGGTGGTCCTGCCGCCGGCCGCATGGGTTCTCGCAGCGGACCGGGGCGGCGTGGCTGCGGCGCTGGCGGATCAACTCGCGGCGCGGAATCAGACGGTCGTGCTGGCGGGCGGGGAATCGCCGGGGAACGGGGGAGCCGCGTCCGGTGCGCCCGGAATCGTTAGACAAGCCGTGGAGATGGATCAGCGTGAGTCGTGGCAGTCCCTTCTGGATGAGCTGCCCGGTGATGTGCCGCTCGGCGGTATCGTGCATCTTGCGGCGCTGGACGGGCACGGGGCGCGGGCGACTGCGGAGGAAATGGGAGAGAATGCGAGACGAGCGGCGGCAAGTGCGCTGGCGTTGACGCAGGGCGTGATCGATGCCGATCTGACCCCCGCGAAGGGAGTGTGGTTCGTCACCCGGGGTGCGCAGGTTCTGGAGCGGGAGCGCGCAGGGCAGCTTGCCGGAGCGACGTTGTGGGGTTTTGGCAGGGTGGTGGTTAGGGAAGCGGCGCAGATGAATCCGAAGATGATCGATCTCGACCCCGAGGAGACGGAGTTGCCGGCCGACTTCGCGGAGGAACTGCTGTTTCCCGACCCGGAGACGCAAATCGCGTACCGGGCCGGGTACCGCCGGGTGGCCCGCTTGGTTCGGGCCTCGGCGCACCTCGCCTTGCCGGAGGGGTCGGACTGGCTGTTGGCACCAGACGCCGGCGGCTCCCTAGGAGAGCTTCAAGTCAAGCCGTTGCCAGCGCGTTCCTTGGAGCTGAAGGAAGTTCGCGTCGCGGTCGAAGCCCGCGGGCTGAACTTCCTCGACGTGTTCCGGGGTATGGGCCTGGTCGGTGAAGGCCTGATGGGCGAGGAGATGTGCGGCCGGATCGTCGAGGTCGGTTCCGAGACCTCCACCGTCTCCGTGGGCGACCGCGTGGTCGGCTTGGCATTCGGCACATTCGGACCGGAAGTGGTGACGAGGGAGGAACTGGTGGCGCTCGCGCCTGCGGGGACTCCAGTCGCTGCCCTCGCCACAATGCCCACCGTGTTCGTGACCTCCGCGCTGTCTTTCGATCTTGCAGGGCTGAAGGCCGGAGAACGGGTGCTCATTCACGCGGCCGCAGGCGGCGTTGGGCTCGCGGCCGTCCAGTTGGCGCAGGCCGCTGGCGCAGAGGTTTTTGCCACCGCGAGCGAGCCGAAACAGGCGTATCTCCGATCGCTCGGCGTGAAACACATTTTCGACAGCCGCACGACGAACTTCGGCCGGGAGATCTTGGAGGTCACGGACGGCGCGGGTGTAGATGTGGTGCTGAACAGCCTTACGGGAGAGGGCTTCATTGAGGCGAGTCTGTCCTGCCTCAGACACGGCGGTCGATTCGTGGAACTAGCCAGACGCGACATCCTGAGCGAGGAGGAAATGGCGGCTGCGCGGCCGGACGTGGGCTACTCCATCCTGGAGTTGGATGTTCTGAAGGAGCAGGAGCCAGCGCGACCGGGAGCGGCGCTCCGGAACGTGATGGAACAACTGGGGGCGGGAGAGTTGAAGCCCTTGATCCACAGCAGGTGGCCGCTGGCCGAGGCGGGAGCCGCGATGGAGTTCATGCGCGACGCCCGGCATATTGGCAAGATCGTGCTCACCGCACCATCGCTCGTGGAGGGGCGGCTGCGGCCGGATCGGACCTACCTAGTGACCGGAGGCCTGGGCGGGATCGGGTGCGCCTTGGCTGGCTGGTTGGCGGAGCGGGGAGCAGGGGCGATCGTTTTGAACGGCCGCCGGGCTCCGGACTCGGAGGCGGAGGAAGTGATCGGCGCACTCCAAGAACGCGGAGTCACGGTGCAGGTGGAACTAGCCGACGTGACGGATGCCAACGCCGTGGACGGAATGCTCGAGCGGATTAAAGGGGAGTTGCCGCCGCTTGGAGGCGTGATCCACAGCGTGGGCGTGCTGGCGGATGCTTCACTGGCCAATCAGGACTGGGAGCGGTTTGAGCAGGTTCTGTGGCCGAAGGTCCTCGGCGCTTGGCATCTGCACCGGGGGACTGCTGACTGCGACTTGGACCTCTTCGTTCTGTTCTCGAGCGTGGCCGGGATTCTGGGTAATCCGGGCCAGGCGAACCACGCGGCGGCCAATGCCTTCCTCGATCAACTCGCCGCCCACCGGCGCGCGCTGGGGCTTCCCGGACAGGCCATCGCTTGGGGAGCATGGTCTGGGCTCGGTGAGGCCGAGGAGCAGCGGGAGCGGATTGCCCGGCGGCGGGAGGCCGCCGGAACCGGCTGGTTCAGCCCGGAACAGGGCCTCAGCGCGTTCGACCGGCTGCTGCGCGAGGATCCCACGACCGCGGTCGTGCTGGCGGCGGACTGGTCCGTATTCGGAGAGGCCATTGAGGGCCGCCCGTCCTTGTTTGAAGATCTGCTGCCAGCGGCCGAGGATGCCTCGGCGGACTCTCTAGGCACGTCGGAAGATTTGCTTTCCCAACTGGGGGCCGCGCCGGCGGAGGCGCACGAAGAGCTGCTCGTTTCCTTCCTGCAGCAGGAAGTGCAGGCGGTGTTGAGGCTGCCGACGGCACCCGAGCCTGCGGTGGGCTTCTTCGATTTGGGGATCGACTCGCTGATGGCGGTGGAGCTGCGGAATCGGCTGAATCGGGCGTTTTCCGGGGAGTACACGGCATCGAATACCGTGGTGTTCGACTATCCTGACATCGCCAGCCTCGCCCGTCACTTGGCCGGTGAACTCGGTGACGTTGGCAGCGCGCCGGCCGTCGAGGTGCAGCCGGAGCAGCCGCCGGCGGTGCAGCGCGATGACGACGTTATCGCGATCGTCGGCATGGCGTGCCGCTTCCCCGGCGCGCCGGATCTCGCCGCATTCTGGCATCAGCTTGAAGCCGGTGCGGAAGCGGTGACCGACGGACGCTGGAATTCTGGTTCCGGGAGCACGGCAGAACTTTCCGGCGAGTACGCTCCGTACCGCCGGGGCGGGTTTGTGGAAGGGATCGATCAATTCGACGGGAGGTTCTTTCGGATTGCCCCGATTGAGGCGCGAGGCATGGACCCGCAACAGCGACTCCTCTTGGAAACAAGCTGGCAGGCTCTGGAGGATGCGGGGATCGAGGCGGACGGATTGAGGGGCAGCCGCACCGGGGTGTATGCCGGTGTCGCCGCCAGCGAGTACCGAGACCTGATGACGGTCGGAGAGTGTGACGTCAGCTACCTAGGTACCGCGGGGAGCATGACGGTTGGGCGGGTTTCCTTCGTGCTGGGTCTGGAGGGGCCGACGATGCCGGTGGAGCTGAACTGTGCTTCCTCACTGGTCGCCGTACATCAGGCGGTGACGGCTTTGCGGCAGGGCGAAGTGGATCTCGCCCTAGTTGGAGGGGTGAACGCGGTCCTGTCTCCCGGGCTGACCAGGGAGATGGCGGAGTTGGGGATGCTGTCGCCCGAGGGTCGGTGCAAGACCTTCGATGCCGCCGCGGATGGCTTCGTGCGGGCCGAAGGCTGCGGGATGGTCGTCCTCAGACGGCTGGGGGATGCCGAGGCGGCCGGCGACCGCATCTGGGGGTTGATCCGCGGATCGGCCGTCAACCAGAACGGGGCGACCGCAGGCCCGACCGTGCCGAATGGTCCGGCGCAGGAGCGGGTGATCGAGCAGGCGCTGTCGCGGGCGGGAGTTCCGCCGTCTGAAGTGGACTACCTGGAAGCACACGGGGCCGGATCCGCGCTGGGGGACCCGATTGAGGTACAGGCCGCCGCGGCGGTTTACGGTCGGGGACGCGAAGAGGACCGCCCCCTGCTGATCGGCTCCGTGAAGACCAACATCGGGCATTTGGAGACGGCAGCCGGAGTTGCCGGCCTGATCAAGACGGTGCTGGCGATGAAGCGGGGGCTGATTCCGCGGCAACTGCACTTCCAGGACCCGAACCCGCACCTCGACTGGGAGCGGCTCCCTGTGCGGGTGACTGCCGAGGACACGGACTGGCCTCTTCGTCCCGACCGGCCGCCGAGGGCCGCGGTCAGCGCCTTCGGGGTATCGGGGACGAACGCCCACGTGGTGGTGGAAGGGTATGAAGCAGCCGACGGGGCCGCCCTGCCGGCGGGCTCGGCGCAACCCGTAACCGCGTCCACGCCGGAGCCGCTGGCGGAGCTGCCGCTGGCGGAGGAAGGATTCACGGGACGCGGGATGCGGTTCCTGCCGCTGTCGGGGAAGGAGGACGGTGCCCTTCGGGACCTTGCGCGGCAGTATTCTAGCTGGCTCGACGAGCACGCTGACGCGGGGACCGCAGAGGCCGTACTTGCCGACATGGCGTGGACGGCCAGTGTGGGCCGGAGTCATTTCGATTACCGGGCCGGCGTGGTGTTCGGCGATGTCGCGTCGCTGCGGGACGGGCTGAAGACGCTGGTGGAGGGGGATGAGCGGCCGCAGTCGATGGCGGCGACCAAGGTGGCGTTTGCGTACACCGGAGAGGGGAGCCAATGGGTCGGCATGGGGCAGGCGCTGTACGAAAGCGAGCCGGTGGTGCGGGCGGTTCTCGACCGCTGCGACGCGATACTGCGGGAAGAACGGGGCGCGTCGCTGTTGGACGTGATGTTTGACCGGGCCGATTCGGCGGGAGCTTTGGACGACCCGGCGTGGATGCAGCCAGCCATATACGCGCTGGAGTGCGCGCTGACGGCGCTGTGGTCGAGCGTGGGGATTCGGCCGAGCGCGGTAGTCGGGCCGGGCCTCGGGGAGCTGGCGGCAGCGCAGGCCGCAGGGGTGTTTGGTTTAGAAGAAGGGTTGCGGCTTGCCGTGGCGCGGGGTGCGGAGGAGGATTTGGAAGGCATTGAGGTTGCGTCGCCGGCGCTCACCTTCGTGAGCAGCGTGACGGGGCAGGTGGTGGAATCGGGGGACGCGCTCGACGGGGCGTACTGGCAGCGGCAGGCGCGTGAGCCGGTAGCGTTTGACCGCTGCGTGGAGACACTGGCCGAGCTAGGTGTGCAGGTCGTCGTGGAGATTGGCCCAGACGCGGTGTTGGGTCCGAAGATAGCTTCGACCGACGGTGCTGGAATGCCGGTCGTGTTGTCGAGCCTAGGGACCTCGCAGGGAGACGATGGCTTCGTGGCGGCGGTTGCCGGCGCGTACGAGGCGGGGCTGGCGGTTTCTTTTGCGGGGTTGTTCGCTGGGGAGACGCGGTGTCGGATCTCGCTGCCGAGTTATCCGTTCCAGCGTCGCCGCTACTGGATTGAAGCGCGGTCCGCTTCTTGAATACAGTGGATTGACGCAACGTGCTTTTCTTGCTATTTTGCCCATCGTTTTAAGCCATCAACCATTGCGAAAGGATTGCGAACATGGCCTCAACCGCAGAACGTCTCAGAGAACTCATCGCCGAAAACCTCGAAGTAGATGGGCAGCCAATAAATCTACCCGATGATCTGAATGCCAGCCTCCTTGAGGCCGGTGTATCCTCTATGGATCTCGTTGCGTTCGCGAGAGTGGTCTCTCAGGAGTTCAACGTTGCGTTTTCTCCCGAAGACTGTGCGAATATTAACAGCGTCCAGGGCTTGATCGAGCACCTCGATTCTAGCGCTGGCTGAACGCCCTAAGGGGCGTCCGCTGATCCTGTAAAAACCGGCGGCTTTCTAGTCGGGCCGACGCGGCCGATTGGGAAGCCGCCGTTTCCATGCCAATGGAAGCGTCCCGACATATACCTAGTTTCATTGCCGAGTGCTGGTGGCATCCGTTTAGAAAAGTTGGCCATGCTACGGTCCTGCACGTCGATCTGACGGCTCATGCAGCCCGCGAGGCGGAGGCCTTAGCGTGGCTGGACGAGGAAGAACGGGCGCGTTGGCAACGCTACCAGTACGACGGTCCGCGCCGCCGATTCGCTTTATGCCGTGCAGCACTCCGCGCCGTGCTCTGTGACCGGCTCGGTTGCCGCAATGAACAGCTTGCCTTTAGTGCATCCGATCACGGCAAGCCGTATGCGGTGGTGCAGGGGAAACCGGCTCCCGTCAGCTTCAACGTCAGTCACAGCGGTGCGCATGGACTCATCGCATTTGCCGCGGCTGGACGGCTAGGCGTGGATGTGGAGGAACGCCGCGCGCCGTGCGATCTCGATGGACTAATCAGTAGCGTGCTGGGGCCAGACGAACAAGCTGAGCTGGCATTGGAGCGTGGCTGTCACAAGTTGCGCTTGTTCTTCAATTTTTGGACCATTAAAGAAGCATTGATCAAGGCGCTTGGCTTGGGGCTTTCTTTGGATATGTCCCAATTCGAGATCCCATCGGCCATGCGCCAAGGTAAGGCGACTAGCATATTTCAGTTCCCGCAAATGCCGACCATTAGATGGCGGCTGGAAGAGCTTGGTAACGAGCATTTCGCAGCCGCTATCGCTCACGAATTAGCCCCGGATTCCAATTGACCACGACTTCAGAACCCGTCTGGGAAATCCCTGAGCCGCTTTCCACTAACGATGTTCGCATGGACGATGACACCGTCATCACCCTGCGCCGTCATGGAAATCCGGCGGGGCCGCGGCTCGTGCTGAGCCACGGCAGTGGTCTGGCGATTGATCTCTATTATCCCTTCTGGTCGCTGCTGACCGACGATTTCGATCTGATCATCTACGACCTCAGAAATCACGGTTGGAATAGTGTTGGTACCCTGCAAAAGCACAATATGCCAACATTAATTCAGGACCACGACTGTATTCTTGCAGCAATTGACCATCACTACGGGAAGAAACCGAAAATAGGCGTATTTCATTCGGTTTCGGCGCTGATAACGCTTTTATCACCGAGCAAAGGCCGTGAATTCGCAGCGTACGTTCTGTTTGATCCACCCCTGTGCAAGCCCGACGACAATTACGAAGAATTCGATGCGGCCGTTACGCGCACGGCTGCCATGACGCGGCGCCGCACAACTCGGTTCCAGACGAGGGAAGAGTTTGCAGATTTTCTTCCCTATCTACCAATTTTCCAGCGTGCCGTGCCCGGGGTTTGCGATCTGGTGGCAAAGACAACGCTGCGCAAATGTGCTAGCGGGGAGGGGTATGAGTTGCGGTGTCCGCGTGAATACGAAGCGCAGCTCGTAGATTATGCTCGTACTTTTGCTGTTTTGGTGGATTTTGAAACACTTCGTTGCCCAGTAAAGGTCCTCGGCGCTGATCCCACCTTGCCGTATTCCTACCTGCCGACGCTCGATCTTAGTCACATTTTGACCGTAGATTACGATTTCCTGCCTGAAGCGACGCACTTTTTGCAACTGGAACAGCCAGCAGAATGCGTCGCGGCCCTGCGCGAATTTATCGAGCGGACTACCGGGCCACTTGCACCGTAACGATGTCCAGTCCGTGATACTGCTGGTGTCGCACCGAAGAAGCGTAATGGCGCAACAGGCGAAACGATAGCTCGCGTTCATCAAAGGTTTCGGTTTGTTCGTCTAGATACGCTAGGCGGTCTTCTAGGTTCTCCTCGTCGAAGACCGCGAGGAATTCCATTTCTACAGTCCCGCCCTCGGGCCGCACGACGACGATCAAGCGCGGGGCCTCGCCCGCTGGGTATGCGTCGTCCGGCTGCAACAAACTCGACAGGGTTTCCTCGCCCGCGGAGCGCAACCGCTCGGTTGCAGTAGCGTCCCAACCGATCTGGGTAGCAACCTCTTGGAGGAAGGCGTTGATGCGGGGAAGGTCGGCCATATCTAATCGGACCTCTAGGCGTCGGCGGCGCGGGCTGGTCAGTTCGAGGAACGCGGTGAGCACAAGCGCCGTCGCCGTGCCGATGGTCATGCCGTTGCCGAGCAACGCGCCCCAAGGACTAGGCAGCAGGTCCGCGAGAATGTTCTGATGCTGCATACCGAGGCCGATGGAGAACGCCAATCCTACTACGATGGCCTTTTGTGGGTCGAGGCCGGCCCGTGCAAGGGTCTGTACCCCCTCGACGAAGAGCATGCCAATCGCGACTAACAAGACCCCCCCCATGACCGGGCTAGGAATAGAGATTAGCACGCTCGTTATTTTGGGAAAGAACGCCAGCAGCACGAGGAGACCCCCTACGGCATAGCCAGCGCTGCGCGCGGAGACTCCGGTGAGGTTGATGAGCGAGACGGTAGAGGAGGAATAGGAGGTCGTGGGCGGCGTCCCGGTAAGGCCCGATAGCAGAACGCCTACCCCGTTGGCGTAGGTTGAGCCTTGGATTAGGCGAAAGTCTGTCGTTCGTGGCCGCCGCTGCGACACCTGTTGAATGACCACGCCGTCGCCAATGCCTTTGATCACTTGTACGAGGGTGACAATCAGGAACATCGGCAGCAGTGCCCAGAACCCTGCGCTCGGCGTCAGGTCCAGCCCTGGGAATCCACTGTTGGGGATTCCAACCCAAGAAGCTGTGCTCAAGCGCCCAAAGTCGTACAGTCCGAACGGCACCGCGGCCACGCAGCCTGCGGCGATTCCGAGCAGCAGCGACCACGGCCGCCAAGTCCGGGGACCGCGCAGCATCAACATCGTGGCAGCAATTAGCGTCACCGCTGCCACGCACGGACCTGCCGCCAGTGAGGATCCCTCGGGGACTTCTCGCAACCGGTCGAAAGCGATGGGGAGGATCATCGCCGCAATTAGCATGAGTACCGTGCCGGAGACAACGGGCGTAATGATGCGGCGCAGCAACGGCAGCCACGCCGCTAATGCTAGGTAAAAAAGCGACGAAAGGACGATGAGGCTGGCCAACATGGCTGGCCCGCCCTCTTCGATGGCCAGGACTGAGATGGCGATGAAGTTGGGCGTGGCTCCCATGATGAGCACGTGGCCGCCGCCCAGCCGTCCGATCTTGGCTGCTTGTAACGCAGTGCCTATCCCGCTGATTATCAGTGCCGCGAAAACAGCCCACGACAGGTAGCGCTCGTCTTGGCCAGCCGCCAAGGCGGTGATAGCGACGATCAACACCGTCGGCGCTATCCCTATTATGATACCCTGGACTCCAACCCCTAAAGCCACGGATAGGGGACAGTGCTCGTCTGGTTCGTAGCGGATGGTTGCGTTTGCGCGGGCTGCTGTCAAAAGAGGCTCAGCTTTCCGTCGGGATCACGGCGCAAACTGGTACACTACCGGCAACTGTGCGGTGTCCGTGATGCTCGTATCCGTGTGGTGGTAGATGTTGATGCGCCCGGTGCCGCAGTCGCCGAAATCGTCGCAGGAGATCGCGCCGATAATCCCCTGAAAGTAGGTCATTGCTCCAAGCTCCGTACGCAGCGCCGCGCGGTTTATGTACAATTTGCCGTCTTGCTCCACGGCAACGGATTTGATGGCGCTGAGTAGCATGGTCGTGGCGTCGTACGCGTGTGCCCAGTATGGCGAAGTCGGCGACTCGCCGTACGCGGTTTCATACGCGGCGAGTATTTCGTCTGCGTTCTTGCCGGTCGCTGCATTGACGTTTGCGCCGTGATCCGACTCTGGTCCGGCGAAGTACATGCCCTCCGACTGCGGTGTGCCGAGGAATTCGGACACGAAGAGCGCCGCGCCCGTAATGAGCGTCGCGTTTTCCAGACCATCGAACGCCCGCGCCTGCTCGGCAAAGGGCGTGCCTTCCTCTTCAAAGAGCGGGAAGAAGATGCCGTCCGGTTCGGCCGCGGCGAATTCCGCGAGAACGTCCGTCATGTCCGTGTCGCCCTTGTCGATGCGGGCTGTGACCGCGATCTCGCCGCCGAGTGCGCCAAACGCATTGCCAAATGCGCTGACGAGGGCTGTGGTGTATGGATCGCCGTCGTCAACAGCCACCATGCGCCGCAGACCCAATTCATTATAGGCGAAGTCGGCGACTGCGTTGGCCTGATAGAGATCGTTATTGGAAGTGCGGAAATAGCCGGGGTGGTAGTTGGGGTTGGCGTTGCCGGCGAGGTCGGACGTGAGCAACGGCGACGAGTTAGATGGCGAGATCATCACCAGCCCCGCCTCGCTGATCACCGGCGAGGCCGCCACGGCCGCGGCCGAGCACGACGTGCCGATGACGCCGATCACCTGTGGGTCAGC
Organism: Candidatus Latescibacterota bacterium; assembly: GCA_022825835.1. GTDB lineage: Bacteria > Latescibacterota > UBA2968 > UBA8231 > UBA8231. Next base: position 29,767 of record JAJDVZ010000094.1, on the reverse strand, counting down.
GCTGATCTGCTCGGCACCCGTGCGGCCGCCATCCGGTGAGCACATGCTGTCCATAGACTCGCCGAGTTCGACGGCGCGACCGTGAACATCGCCGAAGTCGTGCACGGCCAACTCTACGCTGTTGCGCAACGCCCCGCCTAGCGACGCTGCGCCGGTGATAGATAGCAATGAGCGGATCTGCACGGCCTCGTCCGCGCCGAGCGGGTAGAACCGCGACTCGGCCCGCCCGGCGACCGGAGTGGTGGTCCAAGTGATGCTGCTGGTTCTGCGCTTGGCGGCCGCCTCGGTCGGCTGGTTCGAGGAAACGGGATCGCGGTCGGCACACGCGCCTAGGGTCAAGGCGCAGGTGAGGAGGAAAAACAGCGTAGATTTCATGGGGCCTTTCCTGTATAGAGTTGGGCAAAGCGATAGTTGATGTGCCGCTAACTCACAGTGCGCACCGATCATCTTACTCTGGATAGATGCCCAAAAATTCGCGGGCCGGGTGGTGCGGCTCCGTGGCCGAGCGGGCATCGGGATCGTTTATTACCGCAGTAGTGGGCGGTACTACGGGACGTCCGTGGGCTAGGGGGTCGTCGGTGTCTTGCATCCATTGGTCGAGGCGCTGGCGCAGATCCTCTAAGTGATCTTGGCAATTGGGGTCTGCGGCCAAGTTGTGGGTTTCGTGCGGGTCGAAAATCAGATCGTAGAGCCGTTCGCGCTCTAGGGGGCGTTGCCGCCAGCCTTGGTCAATGAAGTAGTCTTTGGTCAGGCTGTCGTCGCAATTGGGCATGACCGGGTATTGGCGCTGGTCGAAGCGGCGGATGTACTTGAAGCGCGGCGTGCGGATGCAGCGCTGGGGTTCGTAGTAGGTGTGGTAGTTTACTTCGGCGAAAATTTCGCTGCGGATTTCTTGGGCTTGGTCGTTTACCAGCGGCAGGAGCGAGGTGCCCTGCACGTGATCGGGCGATGCGATTCCGGCTAGGGCGCAGACCGTCGGATAGATATCGATTTGGCTGACCAAGGCATCGAGTACTTGGCCGCCGCTGAAGCCGCCGGGGCCGCGCAGCACCAGCATGACGCCAAGGCCGTGGTCGGTGAGGTTGCACTTCATGGTGGGGAAGGCAATGCCGTGATCCGTGGTGCAAATGACGAGGGTGTTGTCGGCCAAGCCGTTGTCTTGTAGGGCGGCGAAGACGCGGCCCATTTTGGCGTCGAGGGTGCGGGCCGCGTCGATGTACTCGGCCATGTCACGGCGCGTCTCAGGTGTATCGGGAAAAGGCGCGGATGGTCGCACGTAGCGCGGATCGGTGGGATCCTCGTCTTGGGGCTGGGGCGCAAAACCGCGTCGCTGGCGATGGGTTTCGCTAAAGCCCACGTCTAAATAGAAGGGCACGCGGTGATCTTCGGCCAAGAAGGCGGCGGCTCGGTCTTCGGTTTGGGCATCGGGAGCCTCTTGGGGCAACAGGCGGGTGAAGCCTCCGCCGTCGAGGTCCGCTACCACGTGCTGGAAGCCGGCCATGGCCGTGGTATAGCCAGCTTTTTGCAGGGTATGGGTCAGCAGCCGTTCGGGATGGGGCAAGGTCCAGCCTCGGTTGACCAAGCCGGTCATGCCGCAGGAATGGGCCCACTGGCCGGTGAGCAAGCAGGCGCGGCTGGGCGAGCAGGTGGGGTTGGCGCAAAAGGCTTGGCGGAAGAGGACGCCTTCCTCGGCTAGCTGCTGGATATGCGGCGTGGGTATGGCGTGGCCGTAGGGCTGGACGTAGCGGCCGGTGTCGTGCGAGTGGATATAGACGATATTGGGGGCTGGCATGGGAACCTGTCGTCAGTCGATGGTGCGGAGCGAGGGATAGCGCGAATTCGACATTTAGCTGTACTCATCGCCTCCTTCTCTTAATAATATAGCCTGTTTTTTTTGACGACGGCACCTTTCCAGACGCGACCTTCTCAATGCGGAAGGCCACCTCCTCGACAATGGCATTGAAGACCTTGCGGCCGGCCATCCGACCGTCTGGACCCCTTAGGAAGGAGGGTATATCGACGCGGCCGTCCATGCAGCCGTCTGGTCTCACTAGGAAATAGGAGGGTATGCTCTGAACTTGGTACAACTGAGCTACTGCCGACTGCCAGCCACCCGGAGAGTGGACGTGGACGCCGGTCAGGCCGTGCTCTTCCACTGCTTGGTGCCACTCGTCGGCAGGGTCCAAAGAGATGTTCAAAAAGACCACCTTCTGGTCACGGGTCCGCTGTTTGATCTCTTCCAGATAGGGTACTGCCCCGATGCACGGACCGCACCAACTTGCCCAAAAGTCCAAGAAAACCGCCTGCCCTTTGAAATCGCTCAAGGAGACGCTTTGTCCCTGGAGATCACTGAGGGTGAAGTCGGGCGCGGGCTGGCCGGGTTTGAGCTTGGATGTTTCCCGCACGACCTCCTCGACGACCTCGATGTATTCGGGATAGGGATTGTCTTGGAGGAATTCGGCTAGGCGTTGTTCCCCGTGGTCAAACCAGCTCCGCCGAAAGTCCCAAACGATTTCCCCGGCGAGAAAGAAGTACAGAACTTTGCCGTGCAAGGTCCGCTTGGCCTGATTGTAGAGGGTGTAGGTTTCAATATGGTCTTGGCGTTGGCTGTCGGATAGTTGCTTCAGTTGTACTCGATCATTGGCACCGTCTTGTATACGACTGAAATTGCGCTCCAGAAAGGTGCGATAATCGGTGGTGCCGATAGCCGCTTCGTCAACCAGATCAATTTGGTCGAGGGCCTCGTGATAGTCCGCGGGGAGGTCCTCGTTTCTGCTTCCATTGGCGAACATGTAGTTAGTGGGATAGGAGACCACTAAATTGGCCCATTCATAAGTGATCTCAGCGCGGTAGTAGGCGACGAAGGCCGGTGTGAGTCCGCCTTGGGCACACCCCTCGTCCAGAAAGCGAGTCATTTCCACTCGCCGCTGGTCGATTATTTTGCGAAAGGCATCAACCTCCAAGTCTCCGTAGTCGATGTCTAGGTAATCGGGGAAGCGGGCCCGCAGAGCAGCGAGGAATTGGTTGTTGGCCGCGCCTTGGCCAGAAAAGCGGAGAGACTGAGGCAGATCGAGCAAGTCCGCGTCAATGTGCAATTGGTCGCCCGGTTCCAGAAAGAGCTTGACCTTCTTGTCGAGATTTACCGAAGCCATTTGCGCTTCCGTAAATGGCAGTTCTACCGCGAGGCAACCCTTTTCGTCGAGAGGGACTTCGACGGTGACGGGCTTGTGATAGATGGGCGTTTGCTGGTACTCGAAGGCAATGCTGCGGCACTCTGAGGCATTGGCTAGCGTGGCAGTGACGCGGGTCGAGGGCGGTGTCATGAAAATCTCCTCTCATTATCATCCAGAATGTAGCGGCCTAGCGGTCACTGTAAAAGTCGCCCTCCACAGATAAACAATGCAGCTAGCCTCTGATGTGCATCTCCGAGCGGATGCTTTTTGGCGATGACGACGGCATCTGTCCAGACGCCACCTTCTCAATGCGGCTGACCACCTCCTCGACATCGGAAACATGACTGACGTGGCCGTCCATGCGGCCGTCTGGACCTACCAAGAAGTAGGAGGGTATGCCGCTAACTTGGTACAACTGGGCCACCGCTGATTGCCTGCCGCCCGGAGCGTGGACATGGACGCCGGTCAGGCCGTGCTCATCGACTGCTTGGTGCCACTCGTCGGCGGGATCCAAAGAGATGTTCAAAAAGACCACCTTCTGGTCTCGGGTCTGCTGTTTGAGCTCTTCCAGATGGGGTACTGCCTCGATGCAGGGACCGCACCAACTCGCCCAAAAGTCCAGGAAAACCGCCTGACCTTTGAAATCGCTCAGGGAGACGCTTTGGCCTTGGAGATCGTCGAGAGTGAAGTCGGGGGCGGGCTGGCCGGGTTTGATCTTGGATGCTTCCCGCACGACCTCCTCTACCATTTCGGTGTATTCGGGATAGGGATTGTCTTGCAGGAACTCGGCCCAGCGTTGTTCGCCTATGTTAAATAGGCCGTATTGGAAGTCCAGGACGATTTCCCCGGCGAGAAAGAAATACAGGACTTTGCCGCGCAAGAGCCGCTTGGCATGATTGTAGGGAACGTAGGTTTCAACCAAGGCTCGGCGTTCCTCAGCGGCCATCTGCTTAGTGTCGGGATGGTTGTGCCACTCTTGCCAAAGACGGAAGAAATTGCGCGACAGAAAGGTGCGGTAATGGGAGGTGCCGATAGCTGTTTCGTCAACTAGTTCAACCTGTTCGAGGGCGTCGAAATAGTCAGCGGGTATGGCTTCGTTCTCCCGTCCGTTTTGCCTCTCGTAGCTACGCGGATATGCGACTAGGTCTTCGGCCCATTCATAAGTGATTTCAGCGCGGTAGTAATCGACGAAGGCCGGGGTGAGTCCGCCTTGGGAGCATCCCTCGTCTAGGAAGCAAGTCATTTCCAAACGCCGCTGATCGATCATTTGGCGAAAGGCATCGACCTCCAAGTCTTTGTAGTTGATGCGTAGGTAATCTGAAAAGTGGGTCCGCAGGGCGGCGAGGAACTGGTTGTTGGCCGCGCCTTGGCCGGAAAAGCGGAGGGACTGAGGCAGGTCGAGCAAGTCCGCGTCAATGTGCAATTGGTCGCCCGGTTCCAAGAAGAGCTTGACCTCGCGCTGGGGGCCGACTGAGAGCACTTTCGCCTCGGTGAACGGCAGTTCCACTGCGAGGCAGCCCTTTTCGTCGAGGGGGCTTCGACGGTGACAGGCTTGACAGGCTTATGATAGATGGGCGTTTGCGCGTACTGGCCGAAAATGCTGCGGCGCTCTGAAGCATTGGCTAGCGTGGCGGTGACGCGGGTGGGAAGCGGTGCCATGGAATCTCTTCTCTTTGTTGTCTAGCATTCATACCTATGCCTGGTAGATGACGGGGTTGCGCTCGGGATCGTCGATAAACGCGGTAAGGCCGGCGCGGCGGTCATTGACCGGACGCGACTTTTCCGTGCGCATGTGGATGGCTAGGCTGCGCCGGGGACCAGCCGAGCGATTGGGGCCACTGCCGTGAAAGGTGAGGCAGTGGTGGAAACTGGCACCGCCCGGTGGCAGCAGAGCCGGCTGCTCCCGCCAAATTTGGCTGTCCGGGATCGGGATGGCAGCGCGCAGGTCGTCGAGATCCTGGCGGTAGAAACCGCCGTCGTCCAACAGGCCCCACTGGTGCGAGCCTTGCACAAAACGCATGGGACCCGCATCCGCGGTCACATTGCTCAAGGCTACCCAAGCGGTGAATAGTTCGCTGCCCTCCTCCCACACCTGCCAGTAGTGTCGGTCTTGGTGCCAGCCGATGTTGAGGTCGGCCTTCCGGTCCTCAGGCTGGGGCGGTTTGTACAGCAATTGCGTCCACCACACCTGCACCATGCGTGCCCCACTGACGCGAGCGGCCCACTGACCCAAATCGGCATGGCTGATCAAGGCGCGGATGCCGAGGTCGGCCTGCTGGGGCAATTCTATTTTGCACAGTTCATTGAGATCGTCGCCCGGATTCCAACGCGAGGGCTGGGGTGGCTGGCCAGTATCGTAGCGGCCTCGGCGCACCGCGTCCATACCGGCAACAGCACGCTCGACTACCTCGGGGGGCAAAATGGGCTCTTGGGGTATATAGAAACCGTCGGTCTGGTACTGTTCTTGGGTAGAGGTGAGGGTCTGGGTGGACATGGAGTCTCCTTGGGAGATGTGATTGGCTGTGATTGGGCGAGTAAATATAGAAGAAACGGATGGGTAGTGCCCGGTTTTGCGCTCTTTTAGGGGTGTCGAGAGTTTGTCCGGTGGTGCCTCGGGGATGCGGCTTGTGTACGGGCGTTAAATTTCGTATTTCGCTTCGAGTGCTCTAGGTGAATCGGAGATGGACTCGATCCATGTTCCTCGGGCATTGATCACACACTAAAAGGAGGTCCACTGTGACTGATAACAGGGAAGTTATGCTGCAGAATTACACCCGGCGCGAATTCCGCCAAGGGCTTGAGGCCGGGAAATTCCAAGCCGCGATCATCCCCACCGGCAGCATCGAGCAGCACCTCGAACACCTGCCCTTTGATCACGATATCGCCTCGTCAACTTGGGTGGCGCGACAAGCGGCCCTGCGCATGTACCCAAAGGTGATCGTGGCCGTGCCCATGGCCGTGGGCATTTCCGAGCACCACATGAAACACAAGGGCAGTCTCACGGCCAAGCCGGGCTCGTGGCTGGCGGTACTCTTCGACGTGGTGGAATGTTTTGCTCGCCACGGCATTGACAACATCCTAATCCTCAATGGTCACGGCGGCAATGTGCGACCCGTGAATAGCATCCTCCGTCAGTGGCGTCTGTTTTTCGAGTCCACAGCTCCGGGGGTCAATCTGCACTTCCACCCCTATTGGAACTTAATTCCAAGGGTGCTCATCGACGAGCACATGGTCACCAAAAGCGCGCCGGGACACGCCACGGAATTCGAAACCTCACTGGCCATGCACATGTTCCCGGAGAAAGTCCGGCGGGACGCCATGCAGGACCAGGAGGACAAGACACCCTTGGAGGCCGATGCGGAAAAGGGCAGGATTTTGTCCGAAGAAGCCGTCAAGCGGACCGTGGAATACCTCGAAGCGATGATGGAAGGGAAAACCCTGCTAGAGGTGGGGGAGCGGTACTAGCAGAACGACTGAGGGCATCCGCAGGCTGTTGCAAGCCACACCGGATGCCCCCTGTTCAAGTTCAAGTGCGTTTGGCTAAAATTGACTTTTGAGCTGTCCCCAGGACTGGTCTGCAACCGCCGTAGAAGCGGATTCTGGAAAAAAGCCAGAGCCCAAGACAAAATCTTGACCGAGAGCGGAGTAGGGAATGGCGTAGCTCACTTTAGGCGAGCCGGTGTCTCCTTCTATCTGCGGATCGGGCCAAAGATATTCGACGTAGCCGCCTCCCTCGGCCGCCACTGCGATGAGCTCTTGGACAATTTTGACTCCGTTGGCGTCTTCGAGGTCAATCAAGTTTTGGCCTTCGAGGCTTGAATCCGCTCCGTGCAGGATGAAGAGACCTTCAGTGGTAAAAAGAAAGAGGTAGATGGATCCCTGTTTCCAAGGTCCTTCGGTTCTGAATTCCTGCAAGATAGCCAGATACTCGGGAAGGCTTGAGGCTTGATCCCCGTACGCCTTCGCCGCGTGTACAAAGGCCTCCAGGGTTTCCCGGTCCACCACATCTTCAGCCGTTATCTCCGCGTCTTGGGCGACGGCGGGATGCACGGTGGGTAAGAGGGTGCCCAGCGTCAGCATGAGTACTGCGGTTAGACGCTTCACGATGATTCCTTTCTGTTGATACGTGTGAATGACATGCGAAAAGACATACTTAATCCTATGTCTTTTCGCAACTTCAGCGAACTTAGGGCAACGCCTCCTGCCCGAATCGCTCGATAGCCTCCAAGGTCTCGCGCACATCGTCCCAAGTAGTAGTGTGATTGACGATGCACATCCGCAGCGCAAACTCTCCATGCAGAAGGGTCGATGATACGAAGGCTTGATCGTCCCAAAAGACGTGGGCGAGCACCTTCCTGTTGATTGCTTCGAGGGCTTCCTCGTCGAGGTCCGTGTCGGCGGGGTTGACCCGGAAGCATACGATGCTCAGCGACGCGGGGGTCAACATCTCTAGGGTCTGGCTCGCTTGGATGTATTCCTCGGCCCGGTCGGCCAACTCCATGCCCTTTGACACGGCCTGCCGGAACGCAGCCATGCCAAAGGTCTGCACCGACATCCAAATTTTCAACGCTCGCACCGAGCGGCTCAGTTGCAGGCCGCGATCCGAAAAGTTCGGGTGGTTCGCGCCCCATATTGTGTCTTGGAGAATGTCGTGGTGAACGCCGAAAGCGTACTCAAGCGTGCTCAGGTCCTTCACTAGTAGGCAACCGGCCTCATAAGGCTGGAAGAACCATTTGTGGGCGTCTAGTCCAATCGAATCGGCGCGCTCGATTCCGCGCAGTAGCTTTTTGCCCCGTTCGGTCACGACTGCGAAGCCACCGTACGCCGCATCGATGTGCAGCCAGATGCCTTCCCCCTCGCAGTAATCGGCCATGGCTCCGATCGGATCGATGGCTCCGGTGCTGCTCGCGCCGACGTTGGCGCATATCGCGATGGGATTGAACCCCGCCGCACGGTCGTCGGCCACAGCCTGTACGAGCGCCTTTATGTCTAGGCGGAACTGAGCGTCGCTCGGAAGCAAGCGTACGCACGCCGGCCGCACGCCGATGATCTTGGCCGCACGGATGTGTGCGCTATGGCTCTGGTCGCTCATGTACACCGTCATCCGCTCGGGGTGGCCCGCTGCTTCTCGCGCCGCGACAAAGGCGTCGAGACTGGCTGCCGAGCCGCCGCTGGTCAATAGTCCGCCGGCGCTCTCCGGGTAGCCGAGCCAGCGCCGCAACCAGTCGATGACGACCAGTTCCAGTTGGCTCGGACCGCTGGCGACCAGCCAAGTGCAGGCGTTGGCGTTGTATCCGGCGGCCATGAAGTCGGCCAGCACTCCAGGCCAAGTGGGCGCTGTTGGGACGAAGCCAAAGCAACGCGGATGGTCTAACCTCGTCGCAATTGGGAGGATATCGCGCGCGGCTTGCTCAATGACCTCTGCTGCTGGCCGACCAGCCTCGGGCGGCTCCTCCAGCAGCCAATTCTCGAGTTCGCGCCGGAATTCTCCTTCCCAAGCATTTTCTCTGGGCAGGCCATCGATCCGCTCCACTACGAGTTCTGCGGCTTTGCGCGCGAGGTCGAGCATCTGTTCAGGTGCCATTTGGAGGCCGTTACTCACTACATTGGCTTCTCGTTTTCCTGCCGCTCCCTCTGTCATATCCCTGCCCTTCGTCTGGGTGTCTGAGTGCGTTTTGCAATGCGTGTCCTACTAGCTAAAAGCCGCTTTTGAGTTGTCCCCAAGACTGGCCTTTCACCGCTGTAGCGGTACCCGTATATAACCCGGAACCAAAGATATACTCTTGGCCTTGGTACGTTGCGAGCTCGGCGTAGCTAATTTTGGGCGAACCAGTGTCCTCGTCTCCTTCCACCGCCGGATCGTCGAAGTGATACTGGACAAAACCACCGCCCTCTTTGGCCACTCTAATAAGTTCCCGCAGGTACTTAACGCCGTTTACATCCGTCTTATCGAGGTCGCTCGTATTGAACTCTAACGACCGATCGACCGCGTGAAACAACACGTAACCGTCCGTGGAGAACACAAAGAAGTAAACAGAGCCTTTTTTATAGGGACCGCCTTCTTCCCTGAAGATATCTATGTGTTGCAAGAATTGTTCGAGCCCTATTTGGTCCAAGAGCGTGAGAAAGTTGTCTTTTGCACCTTGCACAAAAGCCTTGAGCGTCTCCCGATCGACTACGTCGTCGGCGGTGATCTCGGGGGTGGGAACCATAGACGGATCGAGCGAAGGGAAGCTGGCTTGCGCGACGTCCTGATAATAGCCGCCGATTAGGATTATCGGCGCTCCGGTTATGCCGGAAATATAGCTGGTGGCGTAGGCGATTTTGGCGGTGTCTTCGTCGCCCTCTTGGGCGGGATCGTCCCAGTAATACTCGACAAAACCGCCGCCGGCATTGGCGGCTTCGATGAGGGCTTGCACAATCTTATTCCCGCGCTCGTCTTCGGTGTCGTGCAGGTCTCGGCCGTTGACACTCGGATCATGCGTGTGAAAAATTGCCGTGCCGTTTGGCTGCATGAGGATAAGGTAGGTTTTGCCGTGCTTCCAATCGCCTTCGGTGCTGATAGCGGTAGTATAAGACGCGAGGTCGTTCGGATCGGTAAAGGTCGCCGACCATGCTTTTGCGCCTTCGACAAAGGCTTGCAGCGTTGCTGCGTCCACCACCTCGCTAGCGGTTGTCTCCGGCGATTGGGCTGCGGTGGGACGTGCGACGGGCAAGATGTAGGCCAGCCCGAGAAGGGTTACTGCGGTCAAGCATTTCATAATGGCCTCCGCTCTATTGAGGATGTGAACGATATAGGGTTAAGATATGCCCGAGCCTACAAAAAATCTATCAGCATCCGCCGCTTCACCGCCCTAAAAGCGGGTGCCAGCATACATCACGGCGGATGCTGACTGGCCACGTATTGCGCTAGCAGGGTGAGGTTGCGGTTGAAGGTGCGGCAGGAAATGACCTCGGCGACGATGGGTGTGTGGCGGTCTGCGGGGTTGCGCAGGCGGCCTTCTTCTAGCCAGCGGCCTTCTGCGTCGAGGGCGTCGATAATGGCTTGGATCCGTTCCGCAGCGACTGGGCGCACTTGGGCGCGTTCGGCTAGGATGGTTTCGCGGCCTTCTTTGAGGATGCGCTGGTACAGGCTTTCAATACGATCCGTGCGGTTGCCCACTTTAAAGGCATAGTGCGTCGGCAGGTCTGCATCGCTGTAGGTGAGTGCGTATTCTTTGGTAAAGTAGAGCGGCCGGTTGGTCTGCAATTCGTAGAACCGGGCCATGCGCCCATCGGGCAATTGCGCTGCTTTGGCCCAAGCTAGGGCGCGGGGAATAGGTTCGAGAAAGCGCGGCTCGCCGTAGGCGAGATAGAGTTCCAACAGGATTTGCATCACGCCAAAGCTCTCGCCGCCGGTGATGGCGGGCGGTTCAAATCTGCGCGCCCAAGCTGGCTCCATCGCCAAGTTGTACTGCTGCGCCCAAGCTGGCTGCGGATCGGGCATCTGGGCTAGGATAATGAAGTCGCCGCCTCGTTCGGTCGCCCGGCGCCAGCGCTGGTCGCCGTAGATTTTGTGCGCTTCGATCATGGTTTCGATGACGTCGGCGATGGCGTTGTCGTTAAAGGTGTAGTGCGCGAGGTAGCGCTGTTTGGGATACTGGCGGGACCAGCTTTCCGGGTAGCGCGCCTTTTTGACGGGGAATTGGTTGGGATCGGCCCATTCGCTGTAGCGCTGGGGCCAAGCGCCGTTGGGGTATTGGGCTTTGAGCAGAGACTCCAGTCCGTAGAGGACGGCGCGGTGTAGGTCCGCATTGGCAAAATCGAGGCGCTGATCGACCTGCATGAGCAAGCGCAGGGCGCTTTGCGTATTGTCATCGTCGAGGGTGGTGCGGTTGCGGCGTTGGCCGGTGGTGTGGTCGCCCTGTTCGACATCGCGCCGGTAATGCCAGTTTTTGCTTGCCTCTGGGTCAAAGTCGATCCGGTAATCCCAACCGCCCGAAGCCAGTTGCCCCCAGACCAAGGCTTGAGCTGCCTCGACTGCGCCGTTGAGGAAGAGGGTATCGCCGGTAGCGTCGTAGGCTTGGAGGAAAGCCGTGCCGACCGACGGGGTGCCCGGGGGCTGGACCCAGATGGTGGTCGGCGACGCGATACCTTCCCCTTCGCGCCGGGTGAAGTCGCTTTGGTAGAGCCAGAGATAGCCGCCGTTAGTGGCCACTTGGCTGCGAAAGTAGCGCGTCGCTTTGGCCATGGTCTCCACGGCGGCTCGGTGCAAAATCTCGTCGCTGTGGAGCGGTGCGCTGCATAGCACTAGGAGGAATAGAGAGGCGATTTTGTGCATCTCGTTGCCTTTGCGATTTGTTCAGTCAGATATATCTAAATTATCGAAAAAACTTCCAGTGGTTAAAATTTATTGACAAGCTAATGAGGCCAAACGTAGCTTAACCCCGACAACAGGGCCAACCTTCCCATCCGCCGAAAGAGGGGGTGCAAAATGACTACCGATCAATCTCCGGCGCAGGAGACCTACCGCGCCACAGCTTTTGCCGACTCCAAGCCCGAACTCGCCGCTCCTGGGGCCACGCCCGAGCGGTTGGAACACTTGCGAGAGCATGGCTTCGTCATCATCACCGATTTTGTCGATAACCCGTGGATCCCCGTGCTCCGCGAGGCCGGCCGCCGCGTCACCGAAGCGTGTGCGCCCGAGCATGGCTACAGCAAGATCGACTGCTCAAAGGGCTACGTGCATCGCGCCGGCGGCAATGAGCCGTGGGCGATTCGGGGCCTCATCCATCCCGCCTTTGAGGAGCCTTGCTTTGCCGAGTTCCACGGCTCGGACGATTTCCTCAATTTCGTCGCCTCGTGGTGCGACGGGCTTGGGCCTGAGGATATGACGCTGAGCGGGATGCTGCTGTGGTGCAATCCCCGGCACCACGAGAATGGGCCGAGTTGGCACCGCGACACGACGTGGTGGGGCGAGGGCAAGCCCTATTTTTCGCAGCGGGACAATCGAGGGGAAAGCCCGGAGGATTATTCCGAGGAAGTCGAAAAAGTCCGCTGGGCAGAAATCCGCGCCAATAACGCCAAGTCGCTCACCGAGCGGAACGGCGTGAGCATGTTCTTGGCGCTGGTTGACGACGAGTGCCACGAACTCATCCCCGGCAGCCACGAGCGCTGGCGCACGCCGTTTGAGCACGATGTGCTGCTGCCGCAATCCATGAAGGACCAAGGGGTGCCGTACACGCCCAGTTGGAACAGGAAGGACCCGTTGCCGGGCCAAGTGTCGATCCGGCTCAAGCCCGGGGAAGCCCTCATCCGCAATGGGGTCACGATCCACACCGGGCACACCGTCCCCGAGCGCGAGCGCAACACCTTGTCCATCGGCTGGTCGAAGTGGTCGGGTCCGTTCACCGGGGAGCCAGCGGTGGCGGACGCGCGCAGTGCGTGGCAACTCGATCCTGCGGTGCGCGAGGCGTTGCCGCACGAGTGGATGCAGACCGCGTGGGACCGTTGGGCTGAGACCCAGAGGTTGGGGGATACGCTCGAAGATCGGTACGCGGGGTTTGATGTCCAGCGCATTAAAGCGGGGGAAGTCGTGGGTTGGCGCAGTGAACTGGAGCGCCAAGCGGCGGCCGCTGGTGAGGCGTGGGAGCGGTTTCAGACGGTGGCGTGAGGTGCGATCCGACGATTATTGCGCAGCGGCCTTGGCTAGCTCGGCTTTGCGCTCGACAAATGCTTGGGGTGGGGGTGTGAGGATTGCGCGTTTGCGCTCGTCGATTCCTGCCCATTGGTCGGCGTCTGTTGGACTGAAAAAATTATCCGGGCCGGAATAGGTCTCCCCGCGCTCCATGTATTTGTAAAAGAGCGTGGTCCGCGTGCTCGGTGCCGTCCACGGCAGGGTGACGTGAAAAAGGGCCTCGGTGAAGATGATGGCCGTGCCAGCGCGGGCCGGCACGCGCGTGACCATGGGATGCACGCCCTTGGACAAATCGACCCACGCTTCTGGGACGGGGTAATGCCCTTTGTGCGAGCCCGCCAAACAGCCGAACCCACCTCCGTTACAAACGGTGTCCTCCAGTTCGTACGCCACGGTGACCAGACCGTTGGAGAACGTTCCGTTTGCGGGATCGCGCTCAAAGTAATGAGTGACTAGCTCGTGCGGCCGATTGGGATTTAGCAAGCGTCCGTTGCCGCCGTGGATGATGCCCCCGGCGAGATTTTTGTTGAAGGTACCGTGCGTGTGGACGTTGATGTGGTCGATGCGGAAGGGCGGAAGCTCTCCGGCCCGTTGGTCGCCGTAGATCTCTGCTAGGATTTCCGAAATTGCCGGAACGTCCAGCAAATCGACGAAAGCCTGCGACCAGAAGCCGCCGCGGTCCGCGTGTTGCGAGTGAAGTTCCGGGCCTTTTGCATCGACGGTGGCCTTGAGGTCCGCAACCTGCTCGGGGGTAATTGCATCCTCTACGGTGAGAAAACCCCACGTGTCAAAAGCGAAGCGTTGTTCTTCATTCATTTTGGACCGATCCCTCAATACGCGACGGCAATGGTTTTCAGGACCTGCTCGCCATCGATGCCAGCACCCTCGGTGTCGGTGTCGATCCGCAAACGAGCGTAATACACTCCGGGCGGCACCAAGGCCCCTGCGTCGTCTCTGCCGTCCCAGCCGATGGAATAGGAGCCGGTGCTCAGGTCCCGCTGCTCCACTAACCGGCGCACCTGACGGCCCGCCAGATCGAAAACTTCCACTTCCGCCGGGCTATCGTCGCCCACCCGCACTACCTTGAAGGCGAATTGAGCTTGGTCATTGACGCCGTCGCCGTTGGGTGTGAAGACGCGCGGGATCACTTCTACCTCTGTCAACAGCGAGGTACTCTGCACCGCACCGACCAGCGTCGTAGTGTTGCTCTCGATTCCGACTAAGGCCTCGCCGGCATCGACGCGCTGCCAGTTGCCCTCGCTAGCGTCACTATTTTTTAATAGTGCCCGCATCACTGCGCCCGTCGAAAACAACGCCGTGGCGAAATCTAGCCGTAGCACTTCTACGTCTGAGCCTGGTCCCACCGATGGAAAGGCCAGTTGCAGACTGTCTGCGCTCGTTTGCATCACCTCCACGTCGGCCATGGCCAGACTGGACAAGTCGGCGCTGGGATCAAAGGCGTCCTCGGCACCGGCATATAGTCCCACGAAGCGCAGCGGCATATCGGACGGTGCCACCAACAGCAACTGGTCGAAGCCCGGATCCCGGCTCCCGAAGTCTGGACGCACATAGAACGAAAACATTTGCTCCTGGCCCAGTTGGTCCACCTGAAACGGCGAGATCTCACCGGTGAGGCCCTGCGCCACGGGATTGCTAAAGTTGAGCCGAATTGAGCGCAAGGTCGGATTGACCTTTGGATCGTCCGATAGCAAGGTCGCCCGCAAAGTCAGAAACTCGCGCGGGCTGGGCGAAGTCACCAGCGAACCGGTCGGGTCTTCGTACGGCTGGCTCCACGGCTCCCAGTCGGAACCGGCGGTTTCTTCGGCGACGATTTCGCCGCGGAAGATCGACAGCAGCTTGTCGTAGTCTTCCTTGGATACCTCCGTGCCGTCTTTTTTAAAGTAATGCAGGGTTTCACTCAACTCGTTGCCAGTGCGGGTCTGGATCAGCACGCTCGTACCGGGTGGCGTGTCAGCATCCCACTCGACAGAGAGCAGGTTGCGGCTGCCTCCCAAACGGATCAGATCGGAGGTCAGCGTTACTTCCGGCAGGAAACCTCGCCCGTATAGCTGTAGCTCTGCTGGCTGCCCAGTGGCTCCGCCTTTGCCCGTGGAACTGGTGCTTTCGAACTGCCTCCAGACGAAGCGAAAGAAACGGGCTTTGAGCCGCGCGAAATCGTTGCCTTCGTAAAAGCCGAAGCCCAAGGCCGAAATCCCGCCGCCGCCGCGCTGCTCGCGATCGACCGCGGTATTCCACTTGATGCTGCCGTCGGCGGCCAGCGTGCCGTCCGAAAAATCCAGCCGGTAATTGGAAAACCTAGACCCGCCGTAGGCCATCCTGAAGGCGTCGATCCAGTAAAAGGCACCCAAATCGAAAAGTACCTGCCCTTCGGGCGACTTGAGCGATCCCCGACCGTAGGTGTAAATGAACTGCACTTTGCTTTCGATCTGCCCGTCAATCAAGCTATTGATCGATGCCGTCTGGGAAGCCGTGCCAAAACCGCCCCGGTCCAACGCTCCGGTGAGGATCTCGTCGCCTTCTGCCCACACTTCCAACTCGGCCAGCCGCGGACGCTCGATCCGGTAATAGCGCACCGAGCCTTGTTGTTCAGGCTCAAGTTGGCGGTGTACCTCTTGGGGCACTAGGGTCTCGCGCCCGTTCGCATGGAGCTTAAAGTAATCGACCTCGCCCCGCTCGCCGCTCGCGAACTGATCGTATTCGGCCTGAGTGACTTCTCGACCCCGACCGAAATTGCTGCCAGTCACCACCACCTGCACGAAGCGAATGCCGACGCCCTCGAACTCGCGCTCTAGGTCCATGTCGATCTCGAAGAGCCGCTGTTCCTTGTTGGGCTTGAGGGTCCGCCACATAGTGGTGTATTCGAGAGAGGGCCCACGACTACCCGTGGGCTTGTTGCCCTGGGACACCAGCACGTCGAACTGCAGGAAGGGATCGCCCAATGCCTCGTCGACGAACTTCAGCACGATGCTCTTGGCGATTACTAGCCGCCCCAGATCAACGGTAAACCACCACTGGCCAGCTAGTTCGCCCTCTCCGGTGGGCGGGTCGGGCTGCCAGTACGTTGCCAAGTCGCCGTCGAAAAGGTTGACCACGTCCGCCCGATTGCCAGCGGTTCCAGCTTGGATGCCGTCTCGGACGGTAATTTCTTCAGGGGCCTTTTTTATTTCATCGGGCGGGCGGGCTTGCAGATAAGCGGCAATGTCCCGGACCGCGTTGATGTCGCGGTGCAACTGGTGCGGCGTCAAGGTGCCACTGGACGAAATTTCTACTACCCCTTGAGGAAAGGTCCAATTGCGCCAGTGCGCTGCGCTGTTGACCACTACTTGATCGGACGTCACTCGGTGGCCCGCCCCCTGACCGTACGCTGCCGTACAGCAAACCACCGACCAGGCCGCCCAACGTATGTACCGCAGAATCCGTTCCATATCTCGTACCACTCGCTAAGTGTTCAGATCAATAAACCAGTGAAACTACTCGTTGCTCCGATTTTATCCCCCCGTCGCTGTCCACTTCTAGGCGCAGGATATAGAGGCCCGGCGGCACCAATTTGTCTTGGGCGTCGCGGCCGTCCCAAGTTACTGCAAAACGGCCGCTGGTCGCGGTGCCGTGGTATAGCTCGCTGATGCGCCGCCCCGAAAGGTCGTACAGATCAATAGCTACCGGCACAGCGCCCAGATTGAGCAATTCGTACTGAATTTTTAGCTGATCGTTGACGCCGTCTCCATTTGGTGTGAATGACCGCGAGGTCAAGCGCAGGTCATTGACCGCCTTTTTGTCGATATTTATTAGACCGACGCGCAAGGTGTTGCTATCGACCAATTGATCGGCATCTCCTGCCGTGACCTCCTGATGCACTTCGTGGGGCTGCTCGCTATCGAAAATCCGCGCCGCGAATACCGTGCCGAACTGGAAGACTTGGGCTTGGAAATCCACTTCCAGCAATTCGTTGGTGCGCTGCAGGTCCATGCGGGGAATTCGCAACTCAAATTCATTTTCTTCCACTCGGACCTCGGTGAAGTCCACTGGCAAGCCTTCCAAGCGGACCTGATCGATGCTGGCGACCCGAGCTGGCGTTTTGATCTCAATGCTGTCAAAACCCAGATCAGTGCCGGTTAATCGCGGCAGGATCTTGTAGGTGAACTGCGTTACTGCACCCGCCGACACCTTCACCGGGACGATCTCGGCCAACGCTTGAGACGCCACCGGCGGATCGGATACTTCAAATTGCAGATAATGCAGCCACCCGCCCGCTGCCGAAGTAGAAGAGAACTGGACGGCAAACTGGACGAATTGCCGCGGCTTGTTGCCGGCGAGGTCGCCGCGGCCGAGGGGCAAATCGTACGGAGGGCTCCAAATTTGCCAGTTTTCGGTGTCTGGTGTGATTCCGGCTCGCTCTCCTTTGTCCAGTCTGTTGTACGTGGACAACACCAAGGCTTTGCCATCGCTATAGCGCGTGGTCTCGTCGCCGCGGAAGGTTTTGCGCCAGTAGGTGTTGGGATCGGAATCGTCGCCGCTGCGCATAGTCAGATCAATCGCCGCGCCTTCGTCCTCCTGCGCAGACCAGTTGAGTCGGCCCAAGCTGACGGGCTGGCCTAGGTCGATCACATTGGAGACATAGGTGGCATGTGGTGCAAAGCCGGAACCGTAAATTTCAAATTCGGCGATTTCCCAGACGCCGCGGATGTTGGCCGGTGCTTCAAATAGGATGTTGCGGATGGGCCGATCGGGCATTTCGATGACGATATCGGAGCGGGTGTTCTCGGTGGCGTTGAGGACTACCTCAAAGTCTTTCCGAGCACCTGGCGGTCGCCTTGCCCACTTCTCGCCCACTAGGTATTCCCGGCTCCCGTCCTTGAGCGGGTCTCCGTCGTTGATGCCGACTATACAAGTCTGAATAAAGCGATCTACAAGGTGCTTTTCGCGGGGATAGAAGCGCACTCGGTCGATGTTGAATAGCCCGCCCAGATCGAATACCAGCACTTTGTTTTCTATTGCGCCGTAGTCTCCGCCCCAATCGCCGTCGCCGAGAAAATGAGTGGTGGGATCGCCGTCGAACATCGGCGCGTCGCGGGCGGGAAAATCGGCCCAGCCCACGATCGAGCGCAGCGTTTCGATTTTTCCGCCCCGTTCGTCTAGCAATGGTGTCAGGTTGACTGCGGGGTCCAGTTGCTCGGGCGCGAGGGTCGTGCTGATCTCCGTCAGCAGGGTACTGCCATGCTGCTTGGCGTCGATATCGGCCCATTCTAGCTGGATGAAGTCGAAAGGCGCGTCGCGCTCGGGCGGCGGCAGGTCGGAGCCGCCGATGCGGTAGATGGTCAGCGCATGGCTCCCGTCAGTCAGAATGGCGCAAAATACTAAGGCTATCAGCGGCAATACCAGACTTCGGCTCATCTGAACGGCCCCCTTCGGGCGGCGTGAATGATCTTGGACAGACTATACTATGGGATATATAGAAAAAAGGGGGGAAGAGCAACTGCTAACCGCAAGGCCGCACAGCGAATTCGGGCGGCCACCACGCAGTCACATTGAGGTATCAACGTACGGGCAAAATGCCATACTGACGCAGCGTATCCTCCAAGGTCGGCCGACGGAGGCGAATGCGATCGTCGCTCAGCAGATAAGAGAACACGTAGCCAAGCCCCAACATCAGAATGCCGATTAGGAAGCAATAGATGAACGCCCGGTCGGGATATTGATCCTTGAGATACCCCACGTACAGTGGCCCGCAAATCCCCGCCGCTGCCCAGGCCGTCAAGATGGTCCCGTAGATCGTCGACATCTTTTGCGGGCCAAAAACATCGAGCACGAAAGAGGGCATGGTGGCAAAGCCGCCGCCAAAGCACAAGAGGATGTAACAAACGAGGACCGAAAAGACATAGGGATTGCGCTCGGTCATCAAAATGCCAAACACGACCATCTGACTGGCGAGCAGAATTCTGAAAACCTTGACGCGCCCCAGCCGATCCGAGAGCAAGCCCCAAAACAGCCGGCCCACGCCATTGCACAGCGAACTGACGGCGATCAGCGTGGCTCCATACTCGGCCAGCGTCGCTGGTTCTACAGTTGGATCGGCTAGGCCCCAGACTTCTTGGAGAAGTTCCGACTGAAAGCTGATGACGGAGATGCCAGCGGCGATGTTGAAGAAGAAGACGATCCACATGAGGGCGAACTCAGAGGAGCGCAGATACGGCGTAACCGAGTCGGACTCGTCGGCGGGCGTTTGTTCGGCAACAGCTTCAGCGGCGGCCGGGGGATTGCTCAACAGCAAGCTACAGGGGATTAGGACACAGGCGAAGATCACCCCGAGGCCCAGGAAGACTTGGGACAGATCGCCTGCTAGGTGGGATACGAGCAGGGGTGCCAGACCCTTACTCAACAGAAAA
This sequence comes from Candidatus Latescibacterota bacterium, assembly GCA_022825835.1. Lineage (GTDB taxonomy): Bacteria > Latescibacterota > UBA2968 > UBA8231 > UBA8231. The sequence continues at coordinate 10,514 of JAJDVZ010000094.1, read as the reverse complement.
GCACCCACTCCGAACCCCATCACGACGATGCCGGTCGCCAACCCCTTCTTGTCTGGGAACCACTTGGCCACCGTGGCCACGGGCGTGACGTAACCCAGCCCGATGCCTGCTCCTCCGATGACGCCGTACCCCACGTAGAACAGCGCGAGCATGTCCCACTTTAGCGCCAGACTCGCCAGCATATAGCCGACCGAGAACATGACGCTGCCGGTCACGGCCAAGCGCCGCGGTCCGACCTTCGGCAGCAGCGCGCCCGCCCAAGCCGCCGAGGTGCCCAGCGAAAGGATCGTCAGGCTGAAAGCCCAAGCCGTTTCCGTGAACGTCCAACCCAATTGCCGAACTAGGAGCGTCTGGAAGAAACTCCACGCGTACACCGTCCCAAAACAGACCTGTAGGACCGTGCAGAACAACGCCATAAGTGAGCGCGGAATCAGTACTCTTTGTTGCGCCATTTTTTCTAGACCTCAATCACCAAGTACTCGCATCGAGCGACCTCAATCCACCTCTGCGCTAATCTGCGTTCATCTGCGGATACATTACCGCCGGGGAGTCGAATCTATTCCACGCTTTCGGGCGAGCGCTGGCCTTTGTCGGCAACGTAGAGGAAGAGTCGGGCTAGGTGTCCAGCTTCGTCGTCGCGCGCCAGCAGGTTGTCGTCGGTGGGCTTCTCATCGCGCGCTATGCCCACGGCGTAGCCCAAGAGTGCGCCCAACGGCTTAGCCGCCAGATTGACCAACCAAATGGCGGCAAAGACGCCGACGACGAGGATGATGGAGAAGAGGTACACCTGCTGGCCGATTGCGCGTTGAATTTTTAGCGCAATCAGACCAGTGTCCATGCCCACGTGAACCGTCCCGGCAACGCCGGCGAGAATCGGGCTGCCCACCTCGACGAAATCGCCCATCCCGGGCAAGCTGCGCTCTACCGTCTCCATATTAAACGGATCGCTGGCGCGAATTTCTGCGGGAATGCCCGGCACAAAGGTGTGGGCGAGGAACTCGCCGGATTCGTCGGTGATGTAGATGTACTTGATGCCCTGAATCTCGACGAACTGATCGATGAGCGACTGCAACGCCGACAAGTCGCGATTTAAGAGGATATCGACGCTGGAATCGGCGATGGTCTTGGCGATGTCGCGGCTGTTGCTCTCGTATTCGGCCGACAGGTGCGTATCGACCGTATAGACGCACAGAATGGAGGTCGATAGGCCGATCAAGCCGAATAAGGCAAAGACGCCGAACAGCGTTTTCTTAAATAGCTTTTGGACTTTTATCATCAGGCAAACCTAGCGCGCCAATCGTCCAGGGGGACAAAACGGCCTTCCTCGACCACTGTGTAGTACACTCGCTGGAGACCTTGGCGACGGTCGGGACCAAAGGAGACCTGTTCGCCAATGCCCAGATTGAAGTCCGCGACGGAGAACACGGCCTCTTCGAGTTGGTGGCGCTGCGGCTCGGCCCCGAGGCGGTGCAAAATTTCGACCAGCAACTTGGCGTTGAGAAAGCCTTCGAGACTGACGAAGCTGTGCTCAAAGGGCGTATAGGGGTCTTTTAACAGCTCCGCGGGCGGCTGTGGGGCGTAGTGAGTCATCAAATCGCGGTACTCTTGGACCGCAGGTATGGATGTATCCTCGTAACTGGGCACCACTTGGGAGTTTACCAGCCATTGCGTGTAGCGCTGGCTGTCGTCGCGCCCCTCGGTGAGCAGCTTGAGGAGATTTTCGCTGCCGACAAACGACAGGTTGGCAAAGGGTACCTGTAGACCGAGATCGACGGCATCGCGGGCAAAGGCCGCGCAGGCTGCATAGGCGCCGATGCAGATTACCGCTTCGGGCTTGGCTTCCTTGAGGATTTCGACCTGTTTGCGCATTGTACCGGTGAACCGCTCGCCGCGCCGGTACGTGGCCTCGCCGACGATTTGTTCGCCGTGCCTTTTCAAGGCGCTGCGCACGCCGGCCCAGCCGCTGCGGCCGTATGCATCGGCCTGATAGAATACGGCAATGCGCCGGCGGTTGATGCGGACGAAGTTATCGACTAGACCGGCTGTTTCTTGGCGGTAGGAGGCGCGCAGGTTAAAGGCGAAGGCACCGTAGGGTGGTTCGCGTTGGGGTTGTGCGCCAGTGAAGGGGAAGAATAGCAGAATGTTCCGGTCTTGGAATTTTTTGAGGATGGGCAACACGCGCGTCACCGTCGGCGTGCCAACGTAACCGAACAGCAAAAACACCTGATCGTCGAGCATCAGCTGCATGGTGTTTTTGACCGAGGGGCCGGGTTGGTAGCCATCGTCGTAGGCTTTGACCTGCACGGTGCGGCCAGCTATGCCACCTTGCTGATTGACGTGGGTAAAATACGCACCGGCTCCCCGATAGAGTTCGATGCCCAACCCTCGGGAGGGGCCGGAGAAAGCGGCGGACGTGCCGAGGATGATTTCGGTATCGGTCACGCCAGATTTTGTCGGCGACTCAGCGGGACGGGCGGCAAAGGCCCGCACCGCGTGCCACCAAGGGGCGACCAAGCAACCGGTAAGGCCGGCACGGAGCAGCGATCGCCTCGTCATTGCTCGCATACTGTTACCGCTAGCTTCTTTTTGCTGGAGAGGCCAGCATGTGGTCGGGATGTAGGGCTCAATAAAGGGATTTTGTCGACAGTGGGTCAAGTTCGTCGCGGACTCTGGGGGTGGACTTGTGGGGGATTTTGGCAGTTTTTTTGGGCGACCAATCCTACCATCCGCCAGAACCATAGGAGCCTCTATGCCAGCTCTCACCTCTCGCGCTCCCACCTTGCCGCCGACTCTGCGCCCGCGCGTGGCCTATTACGACTTGGGCATCCCCTTTGTCGGGGCTGTGTGGAACGGCTTTTCCATCACCTATGACCCTGCCAATGGGCACACCTTGGCTTGGGGTGCCGAATTCTCTCAGGACGGGGCGCACTACTTTTGCAACGACCTCGACACCGGTAGCTTGGAAGTCTTTCCCATGCCCTGCCGCGAGCACGGCCCCGTCTTCCAAGCCGCAGATGGGACCATTTACGCCCTGATCATGTCCGGCTTGTCGGCCGACCACGGCCACCATCTCATGGTCTTTGACGCTCAGGCCCGCAGCTTCAGCAGTCTGGGGCGTCCCGCCCCCGGCGATCAGCGCCTTCTGTGCGTGGAGGAGCGCGACGGTCTGTTGTACATGGGTGGCCACGAACTGGCCGAGCTGTTCTGCTACGACCCGCAAAAGCGGTGCTTTGACAAACTCTGCCGCCCGTTTGCTCCGCCTACTGATCGCCTAGTGAATATCCAATTGCTGCCCAATGGCCGACTGCTGCTGAGCGGCTATCCGGCTGTCCCGGCCAAAATTTACGATGTGGAAAGCGGTCAGTTGAGCGATGTACCGCCCGGAGCCGAGGGGATTGCCGGCGCTGTATCCGAAGGGGATCGCCTGTTTTTGGCGGTTGGCGAGCAAGTGCGTGTCCTCAGCGCCGATTTTACCGAAGTGACCCGCCTCGACAGCCCCGTTGCTGGCCAAGCGCTTGCGCCCTTAGCCTTGGGTCGCAACAATCGCGCCAGTGATCGCGGGGTGGTGTACGCCTGGGCTGGGGAGCAATTGGTGGCCATCGACGCCCAGACCTTGGACATCCGCTCCATTTGCCAAGGTCCGTTCGCCGGCATATCGGGGCTGAGCAAAGACGGCCATTTGGTCTTCGCCCAAGTCGGGGAGGGCCGCGCCACTATTGTAGACCCCGATACCGGCGAAAGGAAAGAACGCAGCTTTGAAGTCTATCAAGGCAGCCGTGGCAGTGCGGTGTGCGCCTTAGGTAGAGGGCCGGAGGGCAAAATCTACGGCACCAATATTTACGGCATGCACCTGTGCGCCATAGATCCCGATACGGATGCCATAGACGATTTGGGTTACACTTGGTCTGGCGGCGAACTCTACCACGTCCACGCCCACCAAGACAAGCTCTACGTCGGCAGCTACGGCGGCTCCCACATCGGCGTGTACGACCCAAGTCAGCCATGGAATCCCGGCTCAGAGCGCGACAGCAATCCACGCAACTGGGGGCCGTTGGGACAAAACCAGAACCGACCCTTTGAAGCGGTGACCGGCCCCGACAGGCGCATTTACGTGGCCAATCGCAGCAATTACGGCATTCCCGGCGGCTCCTTGGCCTCGTACGATCCCGATACCGGTCTCGATGATAGGGAAATTTATCTCGACCCTGAACAAAGCGTGCAGTGCGTGGCCGCGGACCAGCGTTATGTGTACGGTGGCACCAGCATTTACGGGGGGCGCGGCTCGGAAATCACTACCCGCGATGGCTTGTTGTTCGTCTTTGACCCCCAGACAAAACAGCGCATTTGCGAACTGCGTCCGGTCGAAGGGGCCAACACGGTCACCAGCTTGGCCGTTCATCTCTCGGGGCTGGTTTTTGGCACTACGGATAACCGCCGCTTGTTCGCTTTCGACCCGGAGCGGTTTGTGGTAGAAGACGTGATAGGTCCTCTGCGCTCGGAGGGCACTAGGTTGATGGGCGTGCCCGAAGGGGTGGAGATGTTCCCGCTGATCTGCGCCTCTGACGGCTTTATCTATGGCCTGACGCGCTTTGACCTGTTCCGCATAGACGGCTCGTCCCGCGTCCTGACCTATCTCAACGATCCGCCCCTGCCCGAACTCTACGCTCTGACCGAAGGGGATCCCGGCGTGCTCTACATGAGCGCCGACACCCACGTCATCAAGTGCCGGCTGAGGCCGCCGCCCTTTTACCGCTGAGATTAGTTCGCTATGCGAGGGCTTCCCGCACCACTTGTCCGGCCCAATCCTCTGCCGGGGCCACTTCGAGCAAAGCGGCAATAGTCGTCGGGTTGTCGATGATGCTCACCGGCTCCTGCAAGCTCCGTCCGGGGGATATCGCAGGACCGGAGATTACCCACGGGATGGTCATGTCCTCGTCCATTTCCGTGCCGTGGGTGCGCTCGTGTCCTCCGTGGTCGCTGGTGACGATGGCCACGGTCTCTTCTTGGTTGACTGCCTCCAACACCGTGCCAATGGCTGTATCGGCCCGTCCAATAGTGGCCAGATATTCGGCCGACATCCAGTCGTGGTTGTGGCCGGCTATATCAGTGCAGCCTAGGTAGACAAAGGCGAAATCGGGCGTCCATTCCCGCAGGGTCGCTGCGGCCAAGCTGGCCAATTCCAAATCTCCGTTTGGCTCGTGGCAATTGTTCATATAGTACGAGCGGTCCAGCGAGCCTGGATCGGCCAGATCGCGCAGTTGCTCCCAATTGTAGAAGAAGGCCGTGCGCTTGCCAGCTTGGTGCAGCACGTCGACGAGGCTGGGCACGGGTCTGACTTGGGGCACCCAAGTGTTGGTGAGGATGCCGTGCCGTTGTGGGGGCACACCGCGAAACATGGAGGTGTGGCAGGGCAAGGTGGATGAGGGCATTACGGTGCGGGCCGTATAGGTGCTGGCGCCCTGGCTGATCAAGCGATCGACGTGGGGAGTGGGGGCCTGTTGCAAGCCGTCGGGCCGCAGGCCGTCGAGGACAAAGAGGATGACGCGTTGTGGAGACATGGGATTCCTTTCTTTGGGGACGGTGTTCGCGCCTTACGCGTATAGTTCCGCAGCGTGCGGTTTTAGTGGATACCTCGGCACCACACCTTGGTTGACGATGTTTTCCGGCGCTGGCCAGTGGCCCTTGAGGACGGAGACCAGATTGCAGACGCTAGTGCGCGCCACGTCTTCGCCAGATTGCACTGAGTGAGCGGAGACGTGAGACGTCATCAGGACGTTGTCCAGCTCCATGAGGGGATGCTGCAAGGTCTGATCTTCGTCCGTGAACACGTTGAGCCACTCGTAGGTGTCTAGTGCTGCACCAGCTAATGGCCCCTCCCGCAGCACTCGCACCAGTGCATCTTCATCTACCAAGGCGCCACGAGACGTGTTGATGAGGTAGGAGCCCGGCTTCATCTTGCGCAGCAATTCTTCGTCGAACATGTGGTAGGTATCCGCGTTTAGGGGCACCTGCAGGGAGACGAAGTCGGACTCGGCCAATAGCGTTTCCAGGTCCACCATTTCGACTTCCAAGTCTGACGGTAGGGGTGCCTGCAAGTTTCTGCGCGTGGCCAAGACCCGGAGGCCAAAGGCCCTGGCGCGGCGGGCGACCATCTCGCCGGTGGCTCCGAAGCCGACGATGCCCAGCGCACAGGTGGAGAGCCGCTGCAATTGGGTGGACTCGGCGCGGGCTTGGCGGAAGCGGCCAGCGCGCATGAATTGCTCCATCCTCGGCAGTTGGCGGGCTAGGGACAGCAGCATGGCCATGATGTGGTCGGTCATTTCCTCGGCGCAGAAGAAGGGGGCATTGGAGACGACGATGCCGCATTCCGTGGCCTTTTCCACGGCGATTTTATCGGTGCCGTTGCCGAGGCGAGAGATCAGGCGACAGCGGTCCAGTGATGCGACCACGGCCGCGGGCAATCCGGTCGAGATGACGGCGACGGCGTTGCAGCCGGATAGATGGCGAATGAGTTCCTGCGGGTCTTCTTCCTCGACGTACTCAGGTTCGATGCCGAACTTGGCGTACAGCGATCGCTCCAGCTCGCCGGCTGGGTACATGGTGGCGTTGAGGCGGACGAAGCGGAAGGACGCCATGACTCTGAACCGATCACCAGGCCACTTCCATCATGTCCCGCGCCCAGTACATCGGCCCGTCGAAGACGCTTTTTACCTCGGCGATTCCCTCGGTGGTCTCTTCTGCGGGATCGAGGGTTACTGACTGGTGGTTGATTACCAAGCGCTTGGCACCGGCCTCGGCGGCCATGCGTCCGGCATTTAGGGTGCCGGTTTCGGAGATGACGCTGGGGAAGGTTTGGATCTTCTCCTCCCGATGCACGGCTTCCATCACGAATAGGTCCGCGTCCCGCGCTAGCTCGACTACGGACTCGACCGGCGCGGTATCGCCGCTGAAGGCGACGACGCCTTCTTCGGTCTCGAAGCGGAAGCCATAGCATTCGATGTAGGGCTGGGCGTGCTTGACCTCGCGCGCATAGCAGGTCCAGCCTTCTCCTGCGGCTACTTTTCCCTCGGCGTATTCGGTTGTGTGAACCACTGGTTCCGGCCTGGAATCGCCCACGCCGCCGCGCATCTGGTAGGCGTGGACGCTCATGGGATGATTGGTGCGGGCGATCACGTCGTACCAGAAGAGGCCATCGGGACTCCAGATGCCGTCGGTGATGCGCTTGATCGGAGGAGGTCCATAAACGTGCAGGTCCGGCTCGGTGCCGATGCACTGGTCGAAGCGCGTCATCAGGAAGCAGAGATAATCGGAGATGTGGTCGGAGTGTAGGTGAGTAAAGAACAGGTTGTGTACCGAGGTGCAGGGGATGCCTAGGCGGTGCATCTTAAAGGTCGATGCGGGGCCGCAGTCGATCATCAGCCGCTGGCCGCAGATTTCGAGAATGAAACAGGTGCCCCAGCGGTCGCGAGTGGGGGTGGGCGTACCGGCACCGACAATGTTTAGCTTTGGCATGGGATCGTCTCCAAATGGTATAGGAGAAATAAATGGGTATTGTTGGCAGGGGGTCAAGCTCGTCGGCAGGCATTTGTATAACGGCTTCTTGCGGGAAAATAGTAAAAAGAAATGCAAAAAGCCCCCGACGCTACTGCGGCATCGGGGGCTTTGGGAGTCGAGAATTAATAGCGAGACCAGTGAGGATGAAGCCTACCGGGTCGAGGGCACGTAGCTGCCGACCTCCCTATTACTAGTTATCTATATCACTCGCTTTAGTTCGGGCTCCTTCCAGTAATCCTTCTATATGGGCTACGCGTTCTGCCAAACTTGATACGCGCCTATCTACTGCCGTTATTTTCTCGCTTAAACGCAACTCAACGCCCGAAATATCCTTAGTCAGTTTCCACAAAAAAGCCAGAACAGCAGCTATTCCGGCTAAGGTAATCCCAGTGCCTAAATCAATCATGACAACCTCCTTTCAAAATCCAACGGCCCTCACCAAATCCCACGCCACCGACTCCTCTCCCTTAAGTTTAGGGTGTTTATAAACGGAAACGAAAATGATAGCTCTGTCAAGACAAAAAAAGTAAAATTCTTGGGAATTCCGAGGGAAAATCCGGACGCGCCCCGTCGTCCGAACAAGATGAACCATCGAGGAGAATCCGACCTTGAAATTCGACACTAAAAAACTGCCCATCACCCCTGACGTGACCGCTCCCGATGGCTCGGATGTGCGTATTCTATTGGGCCTGCAAGGCGGCGGCATGGCGCATTTTGAACTTCAAGCTGGCCAGACGTCGAAAGCCGTTGCTCACCGCACGGTCGAAGAGATCTGGTTTTTCCTCGCCGGGCGCGGCCAAATGTGGCGGCGGCAGGACGACCGCGAGGAAGTCGTGGCAGTCGAGCCGGGCGTCTGCCTGACCATTCCGCTGGGCACCCACTTCCAGTTCCGCGCCTTGGGCGACGAGCCGCTCGCCGCGATTGCCGTTACCATGCCCCCGTGGCCCGGCGAAGACGAAGCCTACCCGGTCGAGGGTATGTGGCCGTCGGCCGTGTCTCATTAGGCGAATGTAGGTCCTTCAAGGCGTTCTGGATCGGGCGTATCAGCGGCGGCGACATTACCCTATATTACAAGAATACTGGAGGCACTATTATGATTGAATCCTCTATAACAAAAAAAGGGCAGACGACACTACCCAAGCCCGTGCGGGAGACGCTTGGTCTAAAGGCCGGGGACCGGGTGCGCTACGTCATTTCCGACGGCGAGGTGCGAATGCTACCCGTGCGCCCGATCCGTCGGCTGTTCGGTGCGCTCCAGCACGACGGTCCCTCCGTCACTGTGGAGGAAATGGAACAGGCCGCAGCCGCTGGGGCGTGTGAGAAGTGATCAAAAATAATAACGTCAGACGGCTAATTTACCGCCGGAAATGAGCAGATGTCGTTTCACGGAGTATTGGAAGGTCTTCAAGCTGTCGGTGAACTGCTGATCAAGCGAGGCTCAGCCATGGGGCCGCTGGTCCCTTCGATCATCGTGCTAGTCCCAGGGTTTATCGTTGCGGCTTGGTTTTTTCGATCAACAGCTATGATCAAAGGTGTTCCTCTCATTAGTGTCTTGTTCGTGATCACAGCCCTCGGGATCGTGATTGACTACCACCGCCGCTACGCGTTTTTTGCAAAGAACGATCCCGATAGGTTGCAGTCGGAGGAGTACAGATACAAAACGAAGCAGATGCGGATGATCGCAGCTAAGGAGTTACGGCATCCAATTCCCGAAGATGAGCTTCCAGACCCGAAGGAAAAGCCGGACGCGCCTGGACCGTCGTCTGAAGGAGACGAACCACCAGCCTCAACCAATACAGATGAGGAAAAGATCGCATGAAATCCTATCTCTTTACGTTCAGCCAACCCTGCACACAGGCGCAGGCGCACGATGTTCTCAACAACACTGAGGGAGTTCAAACGTGGATTGCGCCGTTTCCGTACTCCGCCATCCTCGTCTCCAGACTCAATGCCCAGGACCTCAGTGCCATTCTTCGCGAGCGACTGCCCAACGTGTGGTTCATGGTCGCAGAAATGGACCCCCAGACCGTGAATGGCTGGCTGCCCGGAAATCTCTGGGAATACGTAAACGATCCACAGAAGGCGTGGTCCCAGCAATTGATCAAGACTATCGCCGATCCAAAGTATCTTCGTCGTCCTATCGCCGATGCCGACAGAGTGACGGGGACGTAGAGCTGCCTAGCCCGATCAGTTTGGGCTTCACAGGCACCATGCCGCCTTCCATCAAAACCCACTCCGTCCACCTGCACACGCCCCGCCTGCACCTGCGTCCCATGACCGACGCCGATTGGGACATCTTGCTGCGCTGGAACCAAGATCCCGACGTGTTGTATTATGCCGATGGCGCGGATGTAACGGCCTATACACTCGACCAGATCAAGCGCATTTATGGCGGCATTTCGCAAGCTGCCTTCTGCTTTATCGCCGAACTCAACGGCCAGCCCATTGCCGAGGCTTGGTTGCAGGCCATGAATCTGTCTCGCATTATCGAGGCTCATCCCGGCTGCGACTGCCGCCGCATTGACGTGTCGATTGGCGAGAAGCAATACTGGAATAAAGGCTTGGGGACGGAAATAATCTGCGCGTTGGTCGATTTTGGTTTTGCCGAGGAGAAGGCCGATTTTATCTTCGCTTGCGACATTGCCGACTACAATCCCCGCAGCCGCGCCGCGTTTGCCAAAGTGGGTTTTCGCGTCGTGGCTCACATTCCGCAGCCGCCCGGCGGCAAGGCGCACTCTACCTGCGACATGCGCGTTGCCCAAGCCGAGTGGGCGGCAGGTGCCTTTGGAATTTCATTATTATTCTCTCGATAATTATTCTTTAGGACTTACGCACAGAGCTCAACAGGCGTATTCTACTGTTGGTCAATCAGTGGGGTATTGGCCCTGCCTGCGTAGCTAAAGCCTTGCCTTTTTGGAGGGAATTATGGCCCAACCGACGCGCTTAGATTACTGCCAGTA